>JBKECQ010000016.1:0-13528 GCA_047974845.1 Aminipila sp.
AAATACTGGTAAAATGTAGTATAATAAAAATAGCTATATTGGATAATCGGAGATTTGCTACGAGTCACAATCATAACTCCGGGCTAAATGGAAAAAATTAATCTTTTATTAATGTTAGAAATCGGAGGTGCGTCGAATGATAACTTACAAAAAATGTACAGAGGTAAATGAAAGTGCTATATTCCAAGCCTTTCAAATTGGATTTTCGGATTATATAGTGCAGACTGAAATGACAAGGGATTTTTTTATGAAACGCTTTTTTGGTCAAGAGGGTAATGCACTGGAATTTTCTTTCATCGCTTTTGATGGAGATAAGCCAGTAGGGCTTAATTTAGGCGGCATTAAAGTCTATGAAGGAATAAAAACACTTCGATGTGGGGCTCTTTGCATACATCCTAAGTATAGGGGAACGGAAGTTAGTAAAAGATTGTTCACGCTTCATAAGGAAGTAGCAATTGATAATGGTTGCAAACAGATGTTTTTGGAGGTTCTTGTCGGGAACGACAGAGCAATTAACTTTTACAAGAAGCAAGGCTATGAGAAGGTATATGATATGGTTTATTATTCTCACAATAACCCATTAGAACTTAAGGCTGATATAACGGATGACTTAAGAATAGATATGATAGACTTGGATTCCCTAAGAACCTTAAGTCATGAGGTACAAGACATTCATATAAATTGGCAGAATGATTTTGATTATATTAGTCATATTGATGACCAAGTACATTATGGAATAATTAAAGATGATAAGCTGATTGGAGGAATGAGTATCCACCCTAATGGAAAGATTAGTTTTCTGTGGATTAATTCAATGTTTCGTTGTCAGGGGATAGGGAGGAGCCTTATCAAGCACGGCGTTAAAGAGCTTAATATAGAGAAGCTGGCAATAAATTTTTCTAACAACGTAAAGCGGTTAGGTTTTATACAACACTTGAATTTTACTAAAGACTCAATTTCGCAGTATGAAATGTATCATATACTATAAATGATAAAACCTACTGATTAAGGAAGTATTCATAAACAACAGATTATTGAAGCCATGGTTAAGTACAATGAAGAATTAGGTAATGCAGGTGTGAGGGTTATTTCCAAAGGACTTCATCTAGGTTCAAACAGAATAAGAAGGCATCATGATTATGTATTTGTATACTTAAGAATATTGGAACAGGAAGGATAGACCCAAGCAAAAATCAATAATGAATTAATTTAAGCTATTTTCTCTCAAGGGGGGAAGATAGCTTTTATTCTTTCTATTTATCTTTTTTCCAATGTCAATAATTAAATTTTGCGCTCAATATTTTAAAGAAAAATATTGACACATAGTCTTCTTAGTAGTACACTGAACAATGTTCAAATGAACCGTGTTCAAAAATGAGATGAGGGAAAGAACTGCTATGCACTTTTTTATGTGCAACTGAGTTTGTATTTATATATTTTAGAAATGTGAGGGAGTGATTTTATGAGCGGATTATTAATAGGTGCAATTGCTACAATATCTCTAGCTTTAGTATTTTATTCAATTGGTGTTTGGCGTGAACATAGCGAAAAAGTGTTAAAGAAAACACATTTATTATTTTTCGGTTTAGGTCTTGTATTCGATACCACAGGAACTTCTTTAATGTCTATAATTGCTGGAGAGAAGGCTGCCTTAAATTTATTTACATTTTATATCCATAGAATTACCGGTGGGTTAGCACTTATGCTTATGTTAGTTCATTTCCTATGGGCAATTTATGTTTTAGCAAAGGGATCAGAAAAGGCAAAAGAGAATTTCCATAGGTTTAGCGTGATTGTTTGGGGATTTTGGTTAATTCCATATCTTGTTGGTATGATTATAGGTATGAGAGGTTAGTTATTGGTAAATGGGATATTGCTGGTGAAAGGATTGACACTATGTTTTTACAGTTGATTTAATGATATGGCGAAAGTAGGTAATAAGATGAAGAAAATAGATGTTGGAAGAGAAGATATCCTAAAAATCGGTATAGAACGGTTAACATCAGGAGATGTCAGGACTTTGACCTTAAGAGATTTATCCAGCCAAACGGGGGTTTCAGTAGGGACTTTATATAATTACTTTGGAAACAAAGAGCAGCTTCAAAGAGAGGTTTTAGGCTACTTTTGGAAGTTAGTAATGAATCAAGAAAGCGTCCTTAATTGTAATTCTGTAGATTTTATCAACCATGTAGAGCAGTCTTACAGTGTGTTTTTTAAGAATTTTAAAAAAGTGCATAGTTCTATGAGTTATAATTCTTTAAGTACAACAAAAAAAAGTGAGATTCAAACTATTTTTCCATTGAAGCATATCAGTGAAAAACTAGGATCATGGGTGGAAATGTTGATTGAATTCCATGTTGATGAACTGAATGCAGTGAGCGAAAAATGCACAAGAACTGAGATTGTCAACTATATTGTTACCACTTATATAGGAAGCTTTCTAAGAGGCGATGAGAATCTTGGGATTGCAATGAAGGCATTAAGAGCATATTTTTCTAAAGTGTAACTTCTGCTAAGAGGATACAGGATTGATGAGATATATATTGATGAGATATATATGGTAAAAGATATGTCAGAGAAACGGATAAATGATAGTGACGATAACTATAAAATTTGAATGAGAAAATGTAGAGATGCTGAAATGAAAATCTTAATGTCTCCGTTTTAAATAAATCATAAATATAATTTAATAAATTTCAATATGCAAACAACCATAAGGCTGTGTTCTTCATTCATGAAAAGCACAACCTATTTTTTATGCTAAAACAAAAAGAAAGAGACCACGAGAATGTCAAAATAATTTATGACAACACAAGGTTACAGGAGTTTGAACAGATGGTGGTACTTGTGCTCAACTTACAAAACCAGCACCGCAACGAAACTCTTAGTGCGGGTTTAAGATAATAGAAAAGCCAATTGAGTGAGTAGACTTTCACTAAGATTATGTAAACTGGTAGGATTTGTTGACATCGTTTTTCCCCTACAATATAATTACATTATAAAAGTATATAAGGAGGAAAAGGATATGGAAGATAATGTTAGGGTTGTAAATCGTATTTTTGACATTTTAGAGCAATTGTCACAGCACAGTTCTGCAATGAAATTATCTGAAATTGCAACAGCAACGGGCATGAGCAAAAGTACTGTGCACCGACTTATTTCTTCCATGTGTACTAATAACTATGTAGTAAAAAATTCTGACAACACCTATTCTATTGGGTACAAACTTATTGGGTTAGTAAGCTTTCATATCAACAACCTCGAACTGCTAACTGAAGCAAAGCCATTTTTAAATGAATTAACAAGGGACATAGGTTTAACTGCTCACCTGGGTATTCTAAATAATTGTGAGGTAACCTATTTGGATGAATTAGACTTGTATCCTCGACCACAATTGTATACACAAATAGGTAATCGTTCTCCGGCAGTTTGTTCATCCATTGGAAAATGTCTTATGGCTTGTCTATCTGGCGATGAGCTAGATGAAATGTTGTATGGTTACACCTTTCCCTCTTACACCCAAAATACCATCACTGATTTGCGTGAATTAAAAAGAATACTACGTATAGTTCGTAAGCAGGGTTGGGCTATTGACAATGAAGAGTATAGATATGGACACCGATGCGTTGGTGCTCCCGTCTTTGACTATAAGGGTGCTCCGGTTGCTGCAATTAGTGTCAGCGGTTCCACTGTATCATTAACTGATGAGAAATTAGAATCGGTCATTACGGCAGTAAAGCTAAGTGCCGCCGCATTATCACGTCGATTAGGCTATGTAGAATGATTACATATATTTAATTTTCTAAATTTATTATACACAACATAATCCGATGAAAATATAGCAATTGGTATTCATAGTTGAAGCCACTAAAACAAGTATATGTTTTAGTGGCTTCAAGCATTTACTTATAGAGCTTTCTTCCTAAGTTATCTGCCGCCATAATAGCAGCGTAAACATCTTTAGCGGTAACTTTAAATGGCATATTATGCACGGTTTCGCCTTCTGCTGATGCAGCTTTTGCAACCTCCATTATTTGCTCTGAAGTAGGATTCTCTAAACCAAGTTCTGCAAGAGTGATAGGAAGTCCAACACTAATACAAAAATCCATAACTTCGTTTAACTCTTCCACAGATGCATTCTCCAAAACCAGTTGAACAATAGTACCAAATGCAACCTTTTCACCATGGTACATATGATGGCATTCCGAGAGGACCGTTAAGCCATTATGCACAGCATGAGCACCAGCCAAGCCTCCGCTTTCAAAACCGATACCACTTAAAAGAGTGTTTGCTTCTATAATCTTTTCCACTGATTTTGTGCATACCTGTTGCTCTACAGCTAGCTTAGCTTTATAGCCTTCTTCGATTAAGGCTTCGTAGCAAAGCTCAGCAAGTGCTTGAGCCGCCATAGTGGTTGTGCCAAATGCACAAGTACCTGCATTGGAAACGAGGCAGGCTCTAGCTTCGAAGTATGTTGCTAAAGCATCTCCCATCCCCGCAACAAGCAAACGAACAGGGGCTTTTGCAATTACGTCTGTGTCCACTAGTACAATATCTGGATTCTTCTTTAAGAAAAGGTACTGATCAAACACGCCTTCATCTGTATAAATAACAGAAAGGGAACTGCATGGTGCATCGGTAGAGGCGATGGTCGGAACAATGACTACAGGGATATTCTCGTAATAGCCAACAGCTTTAACGGTATCATGAATTTTACCACCACCAATGCCTATTATTATGTCCTTGTCTTTGCAGAGCTGTTGTAGACGTTTGATTTCGGTGGCAGAGCATTCTCCGTTAAATACTACATACTCAATTTTCCCATGGGAACTATCGAAACTAGTGTTTACAGTTTTTTCAAAACGTTTTAATCCACTTGCACTAATTAAGCAAAGTGCATTCTCACCGAGTTTTGTAACGTGCTGAGCAATGTTTTGCAATTCACCGTTACCTTGTACATATTTGTTTGGGGCAATAAGAACTTGAGCCATTTTAAACCTCCTTAAATTTATATTAAAATATTTTTTAAAACAATCGTTTTCGTTTTAGTCACTTCATCAAATGTAGAAAGAACTCCTTCTGTTCCGATGCCTGAATATTTATATCCGCCGAATGGCATTTCAAAGCTTCTAAAAAAGCTGGCACCATTAATCACTGTTCCTCCACATTCCAATTCATTGCACACATACACGGCTGTCTTCATATTTTCGGTAAAGACACATCCGCACAGACCAAATATAGAACTGTTTGCAATTTCAAGAGCTTCTTGTGTATCCCTAAATGAAATGATAGGAACAACTGGAGCAAAGATCTCCATGTTTGTGGCAACACTTGCTGTTTTAGGAACATTTGCAATAACTGTTGGTTCGATAAAAGCTCCATTTCTGTTTCCACCCAGCACAATTGTTCCTCCTTCCTCAACAGTGGTTTTAATCTGACTTTCTGCTTCAATAGCCGCTTTCTCACTGATTAAGCAGCCAATTTGCGTACTTTCGTCCAAAGGATCCCCTTGTTTTAGCATTTTGATTCTTTCTATGGTTTTTTCAGTAAATTCAGCCACTTTGCTTTCGTGAACTAAGAAACGCTTTGATGCACAGCAAACCTGACCGGTATTGTACATTCTACCCCATATTAGCTCCTCTACCGCTAAACCTATGTTACCGTCTTCCAATACGATGAAAGCGTCATTTCCGCCTAACTCCAACGCAGTATGTGCCAGCCGACCCGCCGCCGCTTTTGCGGTTTGGATACCTACTTCCGTAGAGCCTGTAAAGGTAATAGCCTGTACATCTTTATTTTCGCATAGCCATACACCTACCTCTGAGCCACGTCCGGTTACAATCTGAATTGCCCCAGGTGTTACTCCTGCCCGGACTAGCATTTCCGTTAACATACATAATGTCAAAGGATTATTGGTAGATGGTTTCACTATTGCCGCATTTCCGGCGAGAAGGGCGGGGGCAACTTTTTGATCAAACAGGTCACAAGGGAAATTGAATGGAATGATGCAAGCAACTACTCCAATCGGTTCTCTTTTGGTGATTAGAATGTTTTTATCCTGTCCCGCTTCTAGTCCTGCCGGTATTGTTTCTCCATAGAGATGCTTTGCCTTTTCCGAAAAAGCTTTAAAGGCAATGGGGATATTGTTGATTTCAGCCCGTGCTTCTGTAATAGGTTTCCCAGTTTCTTGTGATAAGATTCGTGCCAATTCCTCTTTACTATTTTCAACCAGATCTAAGAAGCGGTATATAATATTCACTTTTTCATAAACAGGTACTTTAGCCCATTTTTTCTGAGCTTTAACTGCTAACTCAACAGCTTTATCTACATCTGCTTTAGTAGCCGATGGCTCTGTATCAATTACCTGTCCGGTTGCAGGATTTATTACATCAATGACTTTTCCATCTGAGGAATCAACTAAAGCTCCACCAATTATCATTTTCATATCTATTCTCCTTTTTTACCTTACTTTGCTTCAAACCCCGAAAACGAAAGCATTAGTCCACCACAGGTGTTTAGTCCATCTGCTTCATACCCATATTCTCCGAACGTAAATTCAACAATAAATGGAATATCTCCTGCCTCTTTTTGTATACGCTCTGTCACTTCATTAATGCGTTCCCCAATGCCGGCTCTTCTTCCACCACAGTGAACCAGATGATAGGCACCGGGGGAGGTCATCTTATGTTTCAGTTCTCTCAGGGTATCATCAACAGAGGATACCAATTCATCCACGGTAGCCTCCATGCGTATGATGGCAGTAGCTTCCGTTACCTTGTTGCCCATTGCCATAGAGCCATCTGCATTGCCATTCATTGGGTGGCGGATTGCAACCAAATCCCCGAGGCGATCCTTCACTCCCAAAGGTGAAACGATTGTTTCAGCCAACAAGTTTCCTCCCATAAGTGTGCTGGAGTTGATATTTCTCCAATCAGAATATACCTCCATGGCTGGTCTACCATCAATCTCGACTAGGGTTCTGTCACCATCAACTTTGGTAATTACGCCAACATCTTTTGTCTCACGGTATGCACCGGTGAAGGTGTTATATATTTTCTTATCCGAGTAGAAAAATGCTACGGCTACACCGTCCGAAAATGCACCGTTATCAGTATAAAGCTTCCATTGGCCAGCTATGCTGTTATCGGCTGCACTTCCACCGAAGAAAGGCACACGACCAATTACATTCGTAATTCCCTTTAGGTAATACTCTTCCTCACCCGGTGAAGCCACCATATAAAAATAATCTGGTGGGCATATTTTGCCTGCACTGTGCATTGCTTTTCGTGCAACACTCTCGCCATCTGCCACAGCGCATTTATTTTTCTCCATAGATGCTACGCCGACGGACATATCTGGGTCTGACAAACCCATTACCCCCAAAAATCCCTGTTCGCCGGTAATAAAACCCTCCGGCACAATTACTCCTGTAAAAGAAGTATTTCCTATTACAGGCACATCCGGTAGTAGTGTTGCTATACCCCCAAGCATTTCATCCAGATCATACATACAGCTTGCATATGCATACACTACTGAAATATTGCTAAGTTCATCTTTTAGCATTTTAGCAGCCTCGCAACCTGCTTTTTCCGCATTTGCATTGGTGCTATAGCCAGTTTTCGCTTTAAACATCGCTTCTCCTCCTTTAAATAATTTGCATACGTTTTTGCATAATTAAATTATATATTTGTGAGGATTGCATTGAAAGGCGACTATCCCACCATACGGAATCATTGTTCCGCACAGTGGAACAACAATGTTTTTTGGTTCTATAAATAAAACCACATAAAATTAAAGCAAAGTTTTCAGGCCAACTTGTATGAACTCTGTTACTTTTATAGGAAAGGAGAACGCAATTTATATTGAAATTCTGGAATAAGATGATGATCACATAGCTGATACAGAGTGTTAAAGTTATACGCGAAGATATAGAAATGCAATGTGAGTTGGGACTGTTATGTAACAATAGGCTAGACATGAGCAAAGAATAAGCAGGCATGGGGTTTCAAACAACAATTAGAGATTGTCAAGCAAGTAAGATAACAATAAAGTAATTAAAAAAATTACTTGTTTATGTATTGAGAATGCTTAGGAAAATGATTTTGAAACTGCACAACTCATGCAAATATATTCTATATATTGGAAGTATAACAGAATTTGTTGTATAATTGAAGCCATAAGTTATAGAAATACTGCAAAATTCAAAATTATTTGATAATATAAATAATATAGAGGGAGGAATAAAATGCCTAAAAAGATTTTAGTTGTATACACATCCAAGTATGGTTCAACCCGTAAGTATGCTGAATGGATTGCTTTGGCAGTAAGTGCAGATTTGTTTGATGCCAAAAAAGTTGACCCAAAAGCCTTAAGTCAATACGATGTGGTTATATATGGGGGAGGTTTGTACGCAAGTGGTATCGCAGGGGTAAAGCTGGTTACCCAGAATTTCTGCAAAAACCTTATTGTGTTTACCGTAGGATTAGCTGACCCTAATACAACGGATTACAGTGCCATCATAAATAAGAATTTTACGCCGGGGCTCATTTCAAAAACAAAATTTTTCCATCTACGTGGAGGAATTGACTATAAAAAACTTAGCTCTATGCACAGAGTTATGATGACTATGATGAAAGGCATGATTCAAAGAAAGCCGGAATCTGACAGAGCACCAGAGGACGAAGAATTTCTTAATACTTTTAACTCAAAAGTGAATTTTGAAGATAGAAGTGCCATAGATTCGCTGATTAACTTTGTGAATGGATTATAAATTAATCCGGTTATGCTGGGAAAACCATGAAATACGCAGTCAAATGGAGCTTTTAAAGCTCTTTGTTCTGTAGTAGCACAGACATATCATTTGTTGTGGTAAAAAGAATATAAAAGAGAAAGCAGAGCCCATATGTGGCTCTGCTTTCTTATTAGGAACGGTACTGTTTTACACTTAGTATGCGGATTGCATTGAGTATCGCAATTACAGAAACACCAACATCTGCAAAAACAGCGGCCCACATGGTTGCTATTCCTAAAGCACCTAAAATTAAAACACCAAATTTTATTAAAAGAGAGAAAACTATATTTTGGCGAACTACACCTAAGGTTTTTCGTGAAATTTTCATTGCTGTTGAAATTTTAGACGGTTCATCAGTCATGATAACAATGTCTGCTGCCTCGATTGCGGCATCAGAACCAAGCCCGCCCATTGCAATCCCAAGATCTGCACGGGCAAGCACAGGGGCATCGTTGATACCATCTCCAACAAATACAAGCTTTCCTTTGGCAGACTTATGCTTCATCAGCTCTTCTACTTTGTCAACCTTATCACCGGGAAGCAGTTGTGTAAATACTTGGTCGAGCCCCAACTCTTTTGCAACTTTTTCTCCGATGGCTTTGGCATCGCCGGTAAGCATAATAGTTTGTTTTACATTTTCTTTTTTCAGTAATTGTATTGCTTGTGCAGAGTCTTCCTTTACTTCATCGGCTATAACGATGTAGCCTCTATATTCTCCGTCAATAATCACATAAATAATAGTACCTACCGCATCACCTACACTTTGTGCTGGAATATCAAATCTTGAAAGCATTTTATCATTTCCGGCGGCAATTTGCTTACCTTTAACCGTTGCAATGACACCATGCCCGGCTATTTCTTGTACATCAGTGATTAGGGAATCGTCAATTTCTTTACCGTATGAATTTTTTAATGAGAGTGAAATTGGATGATTGGAATAATTTTCTGCATATGCAGTAAGTTCCAACAACTCATCAGATGAAATACCCTTAGGGACAATTTCTTGTACCTTAAACACGCCTTTCGTAAGTGTTCCCGTTTTGTCAAATACAATAGTTTCTGTCTGCGCTAAAGCTTCAAGGTAGTTGCTACCTTTAATCAAAACTCCGTTTAAAGAGGCGGCACCTATTCCGCCAAAAAAGCTCATTGGCACAGATATTACAAGGGCGCAAGGGCAGGAAATCACAAGGAATGTAAGAGCACGGTATACCCATTCAGAGAAGGTTGCACCGGGGATTACCAGAGGTGGTACAATCGCCAAAAGTGCTGCCAATATTACCACAACCGGAGTATAGTATCTTGCAAATTTTGTAATAAAGTTTTCGGAGTTGGACTTTTTACTGCTTGCATTTTCCACCAAATCTAAGATTTTACTAACTGTGGATTCACCGAATTCTTTAGTGACTTTTGCCGTAAGAAGTCCATTAATATTAATGCATCCACTTAAAAGTTCACCATCCACTGTAACTTCACGTGGAACGGATTCACCGGTCAATGCTTTTGTGTCAACCATGGAGTTACCTTCAATAACCACAGCGTCCAGAGGGATTTTTTCACCGGCTCGAATTATGATAGTTTCACCAATCTGTACCTCATCGGGACTAACTTTTTCTGTTTGTCCGTCCCGTACTACATTTGCATAGTCAGGTCTTATATCCATTAAGCTTGCTATGGATTTTCTCGACTTATCTACTGCATAGGTTTGGAAAAGCTCACCTACCTGATAAAAAAGCATTACAGCAACACCCTCAGGGTACTCACCAATAATAAATGCACCAATGGTGGCAATACTCATCAAAAAGTTTTCGTCAAATACCTGACCCTTTAGAATATTTTTTGATGCCTTTAGTATGACATCTCCGCCTATAATTATAAAGGACGCTAAAAAGATTCCAAGTCCAATGGTGGAATTATTTCCCTCTACATATAAGGCGGTAGCAAAAAGAGCCCCTCCAATAAGAATTCGAATTAAACGTTTCCTATTAGCGTCCATATAATCACCTACGCTTTCTTAACTTCCACATCTGGCTCCAGCTTTTTAACAATAGCTGTCGCTTGTAAAATAACTTCATCTATCTTTGAATCATCTGCTTCTAACACCATTTTTGTTGTCATAAAGTTTACGCTTGCTGTAGTAACTCCGGGGATTTTTTGTACAGCGTTTTCAATTTTTGCTGCGCAGTTTGCACAATCAAGACCTACAAGCTTAAATGTTTTTTTCATTTTAAATACCTCCATAATTTGTTCAATTCATAAATAGTTTTATTACATCCACAATAGTTTTATCCCATATGCTATAAATAATATGTTTACCCGTTCTTCGACTTTTTACTAAATTTGTATGTCGCAAAACACTTAGATGATGTGATAAGGCAGACATAGGGGAGGATTTTAAATTTTGCGATGCATTGACAATTTCCTCCGCTCATTAAATGCTATTACAGGTTAGTTGAGTAAATGTTCAACTGTACTTGCATTATAGTTGAACATACGCTCAATTGTCAAGAGGGAATTTACAAAAATAAAAAAAATAACAACTACACACATTGATTAAATTGCGCGTCTTTGTTATTTTCTGAGATTTCTATTTATTTGAATGACTCACGTGTAATTTAGCAAGCTCTATAATTTCTGTAATATGTTCATCATCTAAGCTATAAAAAATATTTTTACCTTCCCGTCGAGACTTTACAACATGGAAATCTTTCATTGTTTTAAGTTGATGAGAAATAGCCGATTTTGTCATACCTAAAGTTGCGGCTAGGTCACAAACACACATTTCTCTGCGATCCAGAGCCCAAACCAAATTTATGCGAGTTGGATCTCCCAAGATTTTAAAAACAGATGAAATGGCTAGAAGGTCATCATTATGAAGCATAGTCGCTTTGGCATCCTTAACCACTTCTTCGTGAATAATATTGCATCCACACATTAACTTGTCCATCTATTTTCCTCCCTTGATAGTACTATCATCTATTATAGTTAATTACACGTTCAACTGTCAAACAAATATATGGAAAAGCATAATATTAGCATTTGTCATTGTTAATACAAGTTTTCTTACAATTAAGCAGGTATAATTTTTGCATAAATAAAGCATATTCAAAGGATAATAACTATTACGATAATGATTTTGGGAAATTAAATCAAGTAAATTTTAAGATTAAGGTTTATCCCTTTGAGCCGGTATCATAAAAAAATTAATATTTTTAAAATTTTTTGTTTATGTTGTTTTAACAACGTAAATGTTGCAAAATCTCTGATATTATCGTATTAACAAATAAGTAAAATTATAATAAGTAGTTCGGAAAAGGAGATGGTTTTATGAAGTATTTTGTAAATGACAGTTGCATTGGGTGCGGTTTATGTGCAGTTACCTGTCCAGAGTGTTTCGAAATGAATGATTCAGGAGTTGCAATTGCATCCAAAGAACACGTTCCTGTAGAAGCGCAGGAAGCAGCTGAAGATGCACAAAGTGGCTGTCCGGTTAATGCAATCGAGAATGTTAACTGAGGAGGTTATAAGATGAGTTACATTAAAAATATTGAATGTGAAAAAGTTTTGAGTTTAAAAGATGAAGTTACTGTTCAAGAAGGTCAAATTGTAAGCAAAACTCTTGCTCAAAACCCAAATGTAAGTATTACACTTTTTGCTTTTTCAAAAGGTGAGGAAATAAGTTCCCACGATTCTAGTGGTGATGCAATGGTTTCGGTACTGGAGGGTACTGGACAGTTCACAGTGGATGGTTCTGAATATACTTTGAGTGCAGGTGAAACCCTTATAATGCCTGCAAAAAAACCTCATTCTGTATTTGCTAAAGAAGCATTCAAAATGGTGCTTACCGTTGTTTTTCCACCAGCCAATTAGAACATAAAAGGTATAAAACTATAAAAACTATAATGATAGTATTATTATAAAAAGATAATCACAATGGAAAAGAAAAGTTTGATATTGGATTTCCACATTAATATTTTGTTTCGATTGTAAAAGCATTAAAATTAGTGAGAGCAAACGTATATGCTCTCACCATTTTTACAATTTCACCTTTACTGTTTACTGCTTTTTATCTTTTCTGATTTTGGATCTATAGTTTTTATGTGAATTAAAACTATCATTAATCTATATAAAACAATTATAAATAAAGGAGGAAGATTTATGTATAATTCAATTTCAGAAATATGTACTGTTATTGGAAAGGTTATCCAAGGGACTAATCGCAATTTTTCAATTTTAGCGTATCTGCTGAGAGGTGAAAAGAATGTACTCATTGATACTGTTCCTGAAAAAGCTGGAGAGATGTTTATGGATGAATTAAAACAAATAATATCACTTGACCAGTTGGATGCCATAATTCTTAATCATTCCGAAGAAGACCATAGTGGAGCCCTTGGGCTATTGTTGTCTGAAAGGCCGGATGTCCCAATTTACTGTACATCAGCTTGCAAACATCGATTGGTTTCACTTTTTCCAAAAGCAAACTTTATAGAGGTAGGGCATTTGTCTACATTGAAAATTGGAACATTCCAGTTTCGATTTATCCATACTCCGGGATTACACTGGGATGATAATATGGTTACATACTTTGAAAATGAACAAATTTTGTTTTCTAATGATTTGTTTGGACAATATTTGGGGTGTGAACCTCCTTTGGATGAAGAGTATACCAGCGACAGTGTTTTACATGGAGCAAAGAGCTATTTTGACAAGGTATTTGCACCGGCACCACCTAATGAAAAA
>JBKECQ010000072.1:0-25963 GCA_047974845.1 Aminipila sp.
AATAGCATAAGGATATCCTTCTATTTTTTTATATTTTAAAAGTTAAACGAAAAAAATAGAAAATACCTTGCAGAAAGCATAGAAAATGCAATCTTGCAAGGTATTTTGTCTACAGTCTGAAGTGTACTTTTAGAAGTACACTTTTTTATTTAATTTGCATATACTTTTGAGAAAATAACGATAAAAGTGAATAATAAGATATAAAAACGGAAAATATCACATATGTAAGTATTAATAGGAAAAGGAGAGATTTATAGTGAACCGTTTTTTTGTTAAGTATGTAAAAAATATTGTTCCGGTTAGTTTTAATATGGAGGTTGCAGACGAACTTGTGACCATAGGGGAGGATAAACCGCAGTTTACTGTTAAAATAAATAAAATTCCAAAGAAGAAGGATTTAATGACAAGTACATCGCTAGCCTTAGCAGAAGCATATATGAAAAGAGACATAGAGGTGGACGAGGACCTTTTTGAAGTTTTAAATAGCTTTTTGGGAGAGATGGGGAAGTTTACTACAAATCGTAAAGCACTAAAGGGATTATTAAATACCTCAACATCTAAAAGAAATCAAAAGAATGAGGTATCCAGCCATTACGATATAGGAAATGAGTTTTATAAACTTTGGTTAGATGAGACAATGAGTTATTCCTGTGCATATTTTAAGCACAGATCAGACACCTTATATCAGGCGCAGGTTAACAAGGTTGAACATATATTACAGAAACTTCATATAGAACCCGGAATGACTTTATTAGATATTGGGTGCGGATGGGGTTTCTTACTAATGCACGCTGCAAAAAAATATGGAGTTAAAGGTGTAGGCATTACCTTAAGTAAAGAGCAACATACCAAGTTTAAAGAAGATATTGAAAAGGAAGGTCTACAGGATGTCTTAGAGGCAAAGTTAATGGATTATCGTGAATTAGAAAAACAAGATTTAAAATTTGACCGTATTGTAAGCGTTGGAATGTTAGAGCACGTTGGCAGAGAAAACTATGAATTATTTATGAAAAATGTAAAGTCCTCATTAAAACCGGGGGGGTTATGTCTATTGCATTATATAAGTGGTATGAAAGAACTGTCAGGTGATCCATTCATGAAAAAATATATTTTTCCGGGAGGAATGCTGCCTAGTTTGCGTGAGGTTGTAAACCTTATGGGAGATGAAGATATGCACTGTATAGACGTGGAAAGCTTAAGACGACATTATACTAGAACCCTCCTGATGTGGAGAGATAACTTTTTAGACCACAAGGACGAGATAGAAAAAGCTCATGGCGATGAATTTACTCGTATGTGGGAGCTATATTTGACTTCTTGTGCAGCTACATTTTGGAATGGAATAATAGACTTACATCAAATACTAATGTCAAATGGCATAAATAATAAGATTCCAATGAATCGAGTAGTGTAGTTTAAATAATAATATAAAATGAAATTAGAATATTTCAAGTGTAATTATGTAAGTTAAAATTTTATTAATTTCCCTACTCGGTTATTTAGTACATTATCATGATTTTAACTCAAAATTATAAGTATAGAGAGCATATTACAAAAGAAATCTATAATAAAGAATTTCAAGAGGGCACATAAAGCCCTCTTTTTCTTTATGTTATTTCTATGAGACACCTAAACTATTGAAATATAAATGATTAGGGAATATACTATAGCTATATAATAGTACACAAAAATAAAATCACAGCTTTTATGAGGTTTTTACATTTAAAAATTATAGTACACAAAAAAGTACAAAATTTATGCTTAAAAACGTACTGTATAGCAATAAAAAAGGGTTATAGCAATTTTGCTATAACCCTTTTGGAATATTGAAATTATAAGTCTTTCATCTTATTTGAAGTATCTGTTGTAAAGTCCTTCAAATGCACAACCGTGTCTAGCTTCGTCTTTAGCCATTTCATGAACTGTATCGTGGATAGCATCTAGGTTCTGATCCTTTGCCATCTTAGCAAGAGCCTTTTTACCAGCGCAAGCACCGTTTTCAGCATCAATTCTCATTTCTAGATTTTTCTTTGTTGAGTCAGTTACAACTTCACCTAGAAGTTCTGCAAACTTAGCTGCGTGTTCTGCTTCTTCCCAAGCAGCCTTTTCCCAGTAAAGACCGATTTCAGGGAAACCTTCTCTATGAGCAACTCTAGCCATAGCTAAGTACATACCTACTTCAGTACATTCTCCCATATAGTTAGCTCTAAGGCCTTCGATTATTTCTGGGTCAACCCCCTGTGCTACACCAACAACGTGCTGGTCAGCCCATTCTCTTTTACCTTCTTCAGCTTTAACAAATTTATCTGCACCAACTTTACATTGTGGACATTGAGCTGGAGCCTCAGGTCCTTCGTGAACATAACCACATACTGTACAAGTCCATTTTACGTTTTTCATATTTCTTATCCTCCATTTTCATTTCACTATTATTATTGTGTCGCATTGCAACATAAAAAAAGAACAATGCGATAATTTATTTGATTAATTATACTTCATTTATACCTTAAAAATAATACCTTAAACAATAATTTTTAAAATATTTTTTATTTTATATAAAAAATATTCATTTGAAACTATAGAATCAAACTTTGGCACGGTAATACCTAATAATAAACAATTTAAATACACTTGTATCTACCCTTGAATTTATCCAAAATGAAAGCTTTGAATTCTTCCTCATTCGCAATGTCTTTCTTTCTGATTAATGACGCTTGATTACCGGTTAAATAGAAAAGAAAAAAATCATTACTTTCTATTAGTTTATAAAATTTATTATACTCTAACTCTCCATGTGAATTAAAAGCCTTGTTTACTATGATTACTTTATCCTCATAGAACATTAAGGTGCTGGAACTTCCAAATGTACCGGTGTTATCAGTTGAGACACGCTGTTTAAACCTCATTTGAATTTTAAATATTAGAACTCCTATTATAAATGCAAACATTAGACATCCAGTCAGTAAAAATTTAAGCAGACTAAATGAGTCAAAGCTAAAATTAATTAGCATACTGCCTAGCATTGCAAAAACTGCCAAGCCCGGAATTGTAAAGCTGTTTTTTAAAAAAGTAGATATATACAGGAACTGTCTATAATCCTCTTTTTCCATTGCTGTAACAATTAAAAATTTTGGTTCTGTTAAATCCCTTGTGTCATCCATAAATTTCTACCTAACCCCCTTAAATATAAAAGCAAACTTTTAACTAAATATTACCATATAATAGCTTACAAAACAAACCTTCACTGGCAATTATATTTTTCTATAACTTGACCGCTGTTAACGCATTTAGTGTAGAAAAAAGACTAGAAAGATAAAATTATTTTCTTTTGATGGATAATTATCATGGCAATATTATCGTTATAAGTAATAATAAGCATGAGGCTACAGTTTATTTTATTTTCCTGCAATATTATTTTAATAGTAGCGGTTTCGGTAGCAATGTTAGCACTACATGGCTTTATGGATTGCAGAACAGAATATTACAACCAGTACAGGACCTTACTTTGTCTTGAAAAAAAGAGTAAAATTTGATATTATAGGAATGTTATATTACTGTAGGTAATTTAATAAGGGCAGTATAAGGGAGAAAAATATAATGCAAGGTTTGAAATATATGAAACAAAATAAGAATACAAGAGGTTTAGTTAAGAAAGTTGCCTTTTTAACAGCAATGATAATGATTGGGACAAGCTTAACCGGATGTGTAACATTTGATAATTTTAAAAAAGCCTTTATTGATAAAAATGAAGAACCGGAGGCAAAAGTAAGAATTGGTGTATTTGAGCCTCTAAGTGGGAAAGATAAGGACATGGGGGAACTGGAACTGAGAGGCATTGAACTTGCCCACGAAATGTTTCCAACGGCACTGGGCAAAGAAGTTGAACTTGTAAAAGTAGACAATAATTCGGATATGTATGTGGCAGAGAGTGCGGCACACGAGCTGGTGGACAAGAGGGTATCAATAGTTCTTGGCAGTTATGGCAGTGCAAATTCATTGGCGGCAGTAAAAATCTTTGAGGATGCTAAAATTCCTGCAATAGCTATAACAAATACAAACCCATTGGTGACAAGCTATAATCCATATTATTTCAGAGTTTGTTTACTTGATTCGTTTCAGGGAGTAGCTCTTGCCAAATATGCAGTAGAGGATTTAAAGGCTCAAACAGCGGCTATTATGAAACCGGAAAATGATGACTATGCTATAGCTGTTTCTCAAACGTTTTCAGATAAATTTGTGCAAATGACTTCAAATCCAGGTGCAGTTGTTATATCCTGCGACTATGGTAAAGATGAAAGCACAGTTATTGAAGACCTTAAAAAGATAAAAGAATCAGGGGCACAGGTAGTTTTTCTTCCTGTAAAAATGGAAGACGCCGCAGATATAATAAAAGCTGCTAAAAAGCTTGGAGTGACTGCGCTGTTCCTAGGAACAGACCAATGGGACTCTGATAAATTTATAACTTTGCTGGGAGACGGTGCTTCAGAAAATGTATCATTCTCGACGGTATTTGATCCAAACACCGGAACAACCGTTATGTCAGAAAGCTTTATCCAAAAATATAAATCTAAGTATGGAGAAGATGCTGTACCCGATAGTGCTGTTGCGCTGGGATTTGACGCATATATGATAGCTATAGACTCATTAAATAAAGCGGGAACCGCATTGGATGGTGAAGCGGTAAGAAAAGCCATAGCTTCAACACAATCATTCCCGGGTTCGTCAGGAACAATTACATTTGATATAAATGGAGATCCGATAAAGTCAGTAGTAGTTAAAAGAATAACCGGAGGGAATGCAGTCTCTGCATATACTATGGAACCTGCATTAGTAAATTTATATGAGCTATCTTTACAGCAGGGAGCTGTAAAATAGTAAGATTATAAATATTACTGTTGGAAAAAATATATTTGTGGTAAAATAATAAAAAGTAGAAAAAAAGGAGAAATACCATGGAACAAAAGATTAAAGATGCACTTGAAAACATAAGACCGTTTTTACAGCGTGATGGAGGAGATATCGAATTTGTAGAACTTACTCCGGATAATATAGTTAAAGTAAGACTACAGGGACATTGTGCAGGTTGTCCGGGTGCTACTATGACACTAAAGTCAGTTGTTGAAAGACTATTAAAGGAATCATATCCTGAAATAGCAGGAGTAGAAAACGTACAGTAGGTAATATTATGGAAAACGCTGAAAGAAATAAAAAGTTCACAGCGCTTCTGATAATGGTTTTAATCGCAGTGGAGTGTCTGGCATTACCACTGCTTTTTAGTGGTTGCACAAAAGTAGATAACCAGCAAGATAGTAATCAGATAGGGGATATACAAAAAGAAGAGCAGCCTGTTGAACTAAACATTTTCTGCGTTGGAGATGTAATGGTTCATAAATCACAGATAGCCTGTCAGTATGATAAGAATACTGGAAAATATGACTATACCAATAATTATAAATATGTAAAAGATTATATAAGTTCAGCCGATTTGGCTTTATGTAATATAGAAACTACTTTTGCGGGGGCACCTTATTCGGGATACCCTGATTTCTCTGCTCCTGATGAACTTGCAGATGCACTGAAGGACACAGGGTTTGATGTGGCTATAACATCAAACAACCATATGATGGACAAAGGCGGCAATGGACTAAAGAGAACACTGGATGTCCTAAGACAGAGAGGGTTTTTGACGGCGGGAAGCAGGCTAAATCAAGAGGAAGACAGATTTACTATTGCAGATGTTAAGGGTGTTAAGGTTGGGGTAGTTCCATATACCTATGAGACTCCTTCGTCGGAAGGCACCGCAATAAACGGAAGATTAATTTCAGAAGAAAATGCTAACCTAATTAACTCTTTTAGTTACCAAACCTTGGAGAAAGATTTATTAGAAATAAAAAATACTTGTGAATCCGCTGAAAAAGCAGGCGCAGAGATTTTAGTTCTATACTTTCACTGGGGAGAAGAATACAGCACAAGTGCAAACCAGTGGCAAAGACAGATTGCAGATTACTTTGTTAACAACACAAATGTAGATGTTATTTTTGGTTCGCACCCACATGTTCTACAGGAAATGGAATATATAAAGAATGAAACTACAGGAAAGACGGTACCGGTATTTTATAGTATGGGAAACTTTATATCAAACCAAAGGAAAGAGACATTGGATAATAGATATACAGAGCAAGGTGTAATAGCTAAGGTAAACTTAAAATACCAAAAATCAACAAAATCAATAGTGGATATAAATATGTCCGCTGTACCGACATGGGTAGAAAAATATAGCTTTGGTGGAAGCCCAGTATATGAAATAATACCACTGGATGACAAGCTTAGGGAGAACGAAACTCTTAAGGCCTCAGGACATTTGTCAAGAGCAGAAAGAGCATTGGAGGACGCGAATGGAATTCTTAAAACTAATTGATGACTATAAAGATGAAATGATAAAAACACTACAAGAATTGATAGAAATAAAAAGTGTGGAGGACAATGCGCAGATTGGAGCACCTTTTGGGAGAGGTGTTGCAGAAGCCTTTGGATATATGCTGAATAAGGCAGAAGCTGACCAATTTGACACTGAAAATGTTGACGATTTTGGTGGTCATATTGAATTTGGCGGATACCTTATGGACGAGCAGGGTCAGATTATAGGAACCAGCGACGAGATTATGGGCATTATAGGTCATCTTGATGTTGTTCCTGAAGGCTCTGATTGGTCGTATGATCCGTATAGTGGTGCATTGGTAGAAGGTAAAATTTACGGAAGAGGTACAATTGATAACAAGGGGCCTGTAGTAGCGGCGTATTATGCAATGAAGGCTCTTAAAGAAAGTGGATATGTACCGGAAAAGAAGGTAAGACTAATTTTAGGCTTAGATGAAGAAACAAACTGGAAAGGGATGTCACACTACTTATCAAAAGTAAAGGCACCGGATTTTGGGTTTACACCTGATGCGGAATTCCCTGCAATACATGGAGAAAAGGGCATCTTGGTTTTCCAGCTTGCTAAGAAAATAGCAAAGTCTACCGGCAAGGGGATAGAATTAAGATCCCTAAAATGTGGCAATGCGCCTAATATGGTAGCTGATTACGCAAGAGCGGTTATTCGTTGTGAAAAAATGGAAACATACGATAAAGTACGTGAACTTGCAAGCAACTACAGAAAAGAAAAGTGTAATAAAGAAGGAAACCCTTCTTATGGCGCTAAGATTTCTTGCAAAGGGATAGGTAAGAGTCTGGAAATATTGACTCAGGGAATATCAGCCCATGGCTCAACACCGGAGCTAGGGGTAAATGCAATTTCAGTATTAATGGACTTTTTTAAAGAACTTAATCTGGTTAACGACGATGTAAATGAATTTATAAATTTCTATAATCAACATATAGGATTTGAGGTTGATGGGGCATCTATGGGATGCGGGCTTTGTGATGAACCATCGGGTAAGCTTGTTTTTAATGTGGGAAAGCTGGAATTAGAAGGGGAAGCCATGATATTAACTATTAATATCAGATTCCCTGTAACACTTAAAGACAGCATTGTTTATGAAACTATGATGCCGGTGATAAATAAGTATAATATGGGGATAATAAAGTTAAAATCTCAGGAACCAATTTATATTCCGGCGGACGATCCAATGGTAAAAACTCTAATGGAGATATATACACACCATACGGGAGACAATGAAAGTAAGCCTATAGTAATCGGTGGCGGCACTTATGCTAGGGCGGCTAAAAACATAATAGCTTTTGGTCCTGTGTTTCCCGGTGATAAAGAATTAGCACATCAAAAAAACGAATTTATTGAAGTGGATAAGCTAATATTAAATGCTAAAATATATGCAGATGCTATTTACAGGCTTACACATTAAGTGTATAATATGCAATTGTAAAGAATGTTTCAGGGGAGGTGTGAGTCCTCACCGGCGGTAAAGAGCTTTTGCTACGAGTCCGCGAGCCAAAAGGCAGAATGGGTTAGATTCCCATACCGACGGTATAGTCCGGATGAAAGAAGCAGACATATTTTATTTGTATATGTTTATTTCGTAAAATTTTACCCTGAGCTTAAACTCAGGGTTTTTTATTGTGCTTTATTCGTAGTTTTAATACGGCGCGCAAAGCTTATAAAGAAATTCTCCGGATTAAGACGAAGAAAAATGTTTCAGCTTGGCGTGAGTAGTGCTTAAAATTAAATTACGGATTATTACCTGAAAGAATAAGAAGTTTAAAGATAGAGAGGATAAATAAATGACATCACAAAACAAAACTGTAAGATTAGCCAAAATGGGTATGCTGGTAGCCATATCCGTGGTACTTGTATCTTTTATTCGCTTTCCAATATTTCCTGCTGTAGCTTTTTTAGAATATGACCCGGCAGATATTCCTATTATAATTGGTACCTTTGCATTTGGCCCCCTTGCAGGGCTAATGATTGTAATTGTTACATCAATTTTACAAGGTGTAACTGTAAGTGCAGCCAGTGGGATATATGGTATTATAATGCATATATTAGCTACCGGAGCGTTTGTAATGGTAGCGGGTCTAATTTATAAAGGGAACAAGAGTAGAAAAAAAGCAATCAGCGCTTTGGTAGCGGGAACCATTACCATGACAATAGTGATGGTGCTTGCAAACATGGTGATTACACCGGTATTTACGGGGTGGCCATTAAGTGAAGTTATGAAAGTTATGCCATTGATAGCAGCATTTAATGTTTTAAAGGCAGGCGTGAATTCAGTGATTACATTCTTTTTATATAAAAGAATTTCTGGATTCTTGCACAAATAGAAATAAGGAATATAAACAAATCCCGGAAAATTAAATGCATACTGTATAGCATTAAATTTTCCGGGATTTTTAATAAGATAATCATATATATTTTTTTAGTTACACATAGCTCAATGTTAGTTACACATAGCTCAATTCATACCTAGAAATATAACTGTAAAATGGTTAGAAATATAACCGTAAAAACAGCTGAAAATTTTAAATCTGAGTTAAAGTTCATCAATTATTTTCTATAGATATAGTGCCTCTACCTGCGGCCTTAGCCTTGTATAGCTGATCGTCGGCACGCTGAAATAGCTCCTTGTAAGAAAAAGGTTTATTCTTAGAATACATAATACCTATACTTACGCTGGCATCACAGTTTATATCATCTGATTTTTTACAATGCTTATTAAATGATTTTTGCATTTCGGATATTTGAAAATATATATCTGAAATAGATTCAACAAAAGGCCAAAATACTCCAAATTCATCTCCGCCAATTCTACCCAATATTGCAGAGCCATCAAAGGCATCGGTCATGAAGTGGACAATTTCCAATAAGGCTTTATCGCCCTCTATATGACCATACGTATCATTAATCTTCTTGAAATGGTCTAAATCAATAATAGCAAATGCAAATAAGCATGAAGAATTTGAAGATTTTTTTTGAAGAATAGTTGAAACTGTATCTTCAAATGAGGACTTGTTTAATAGCCCCGTCATTAAATCCAGTTTACTTTGCTCTAAATAAATTTCACATTGCTTTTGAACCTTCCTAAGGACTTCAATATTATTCAGCCCTTTTAATTTGGAACTGCGATTAATTATATCGTAATGCTGTTGTGCAGTTACATATTCACCACAGGAGGCTAAAAACTCTTCCTTGCTTGCATAGTTTTGTTTATATATTACCTCTAGTTTTTGAAGGTTTAGCAAGAGGAAGGGTAATGAAATTTTATTTATATTATTTCTAAGAACATCAATAAGCATTCTTGAGTATTTTGGATTAAAATCTATAATAAAGTTACACAAATCTAAGTAGTCGGCACTGAATTCGAGAAAGTCTTCTGTATCATGTGCTTGTTTAATGACTTCCTCTAATATTTTAGTTATTTCATCATCTTTCATCAAATAATGAAAGGCACGTACCCGTATATTACTTATGGATATATAATAAAATTCACCAGGATTTATTGAAATAAGATGGTCTATAACAGATAAAATTTCAAGACCCTCTTTATATCTGGCGGTTTTAAAATATATTTGACATATATAGGAATAACACAATATCTTTAGACTATAAAAAGAATTTGATTCTCGATAAGTAAATTCTCTAAGTGCTTGATAATAGTAAAAAAGTGCTTTGTCATAATCTCCTAAATCACGATAGAGACAACCCATATTTACATGAATAACATTTTTTTGTCTGGAATCCTCCGCTTGAATAGCAAAATCTAAGCCTGTAAGAAAGTTTTCTAAAGCCACCATTTGATAACCCATGGCAGTATAAATAAGCCCCAATATATTGTGGCATTTTGCACGTAGTGCAGGTGTTACAGGCGCAGGGGGATTTAAAAGACATTTATTGATAATGTCTTGAGCTTCCTCATAATTTCCCAATCGTAGGTTTGTTTCACCTCTATAAAATTCAAGATATAATAGACCTTGCAAATCATTAGTTGTACGACATAAAGATTCATATTCATTGTAAAGGTCAAAAATTTTTTTAGGTATAGTACTAAAGCGATAAGACTCTAATTCATTTTCTAAAAGTACTTTCCTACTTTCCATGTTCATTCCCCTTTTTGTATAATATGACTTTAATTTTAAAGAATAATACTGTAAAGTGATTTAAAACAAAGCTATTATATTATAGCAGAAGGGTGTAATTATAGCAATTATAAGCAGAAAAATCAGCTGTAATTAAATGTTTTCAAAAACTTTGTTGCTATTTTCGTATTTGAATAAGATTAATGTTGTGGTAAAATAAAAGGTATGAATAAAATAATTATAAAAAATGAAAACGAAACAAAAAAATTTGGACTGGCATTGGCTGAAAAGTTAAAACCCGGAAGTGTAGTTGCACTTATCGGGGATTTAGGCACGGGAAAAACAGCCCTTACCAAATATATAGCAGAGGGGCTTGGTGTAAAACAAATGATTACAAGTCCTACTTTTACTATTGTTAGAGAATATGAAGACGGTAGATTACCTCTTTATCACTTTGATGTGTATAGAATTAACGATGTGGAGGAGATGTTTGAAATAGGATATGAAGAGTACTTTTTTGGCAAAGGAGTATCCATTGTGGAATGGGCAGACCTTATTTCAGAAATTATGCCGGAAGAGTCCATCATAATAAACATATCGTATGGTGAAAATGAAGGGGAACGAATTTACGAAATTAGAGAGCCGGAGGCAATGGGATGAATATATTAGCCATAGAGACTACAGGTGCAAAAGCGTCAGTAGTTCTGATAAACAATAAAAACGAAATTTTTGAGGAAAGCTCATCAGAGAGCTTAAATCATCTGCAAAATCTAATGCCTATGGTAGGAAAAGTCCTAGAAAAAAGTAATTTAACCACAAGTGATATTACCGCAGTGGCAGCATCTGAAGGGCCGGGATCATTTACTGGAATTAGAATAGGTGTATCATCTGCAAGAGCATTGGGGCAAGCCTTGAAAATAAAATGTATTGCGGTACCTACTTTACCAACTTTCATATATAATGAAAACGAATATAAGGGTATTGTTTGCCCTATATTTAATGCAAGAAGAAGCCAAGTATATGGCGGTGCATATAAGGTTGGGGAAAATAGCGATTGCATTGAAAAGGTTGGGGAAAATAGCGCTTACATTGAAAAGGTACGTGGCGGTGCATATATGCTTCAGGAGTACTTAGAATTATTAAAAAGTACTATTAACAATACAGATAAGAATACAAACAAGAATACAGATAACAAAACAGATGAAGAACTTCTTTTCTTTGGGGATGGAGTAGATGCATATAGAGACGAAATAGTGGAATGGCAAGCTTCAAATCTAAATGAAAATGTAAAGGTTTGTTTTGCAGGGGAGAATACTCGATACCAGACAGCCACTTCAGTAGCAAAATTTGCTTTAGAATTGTATAAAAAAGGTGAAATATGTGAATTCGGAGCATTGGAACCAAATTATATGAGAAAGGCAGAAGCGGAGCAAAAACTGGAAGAAGCACAAAAAAACAGAAAAGGTTAGAGGGTGAAAAATGGCACAGCTAATCATAAGGCCTGCGCAAGAGCGTGATGTGAAACAAATGGCTGAACTGGAAATAATGTGCTTCGCTGAACCGTGGAGTGAAGACTCATTAATGTCAGAAATAAGGGATAATGATAGAGCACTTTATATTATTGCAGAAATTGATGACAATGTAGTAGGATATGCGGGACTTTGGGCAATACTAGATGAAGGGCATATTACAAACGTTGCAGTCAATCCTTTATATCGGCAAAAAGGTATCGGTAAGGCAATTGTGGCAACATTGTTAGAGGTAGCAGAAGAAAATGGACTTACGTGTTTTACCCTCGAAGTAAGAGAATCAAATCTAATAGCTCAAAATCTATATCAGCAATTTGGTTTTAAATCAGCCGGAATTAGAAAAGGCTATTATTTGGATAACGGAGAAAATGCCATAATTATGTGGCGTACTTATGAATAAAACAATGTACCTTTGAAATACTAACATAAACAGTATTTTTGGAGGTATAAAGATGAGTGTATATTACAGCAGTAATGAAAATGGATATTTTCACAATGATTTTCATGGAGACATGACAAACCCGGTATCAAAATGCAATCGTTTTGAGAGAAGACATGACTTTGATACTTTTAATATGTCAAACTATATGTCTTGTGAAAATTGCAGACATTTATCCGCTGAGAATAAATGCATAGCGGGAAATAGTACACATTTTGGGAGAATGGAATGATAAATGGAAAATTTTTAACCTTGGCAATTGAATCTAGTTGTGATGAAACATCAGCGGCACTTTTACTAGATGGGAGAGAAGTACTTTCAAACATAATCTCATCTCAAATTAAGATACATCAAGTGTTTGGTGGTGTAGTGCCGGAAATTGCATCAAGACATCACCTAAACAATGTAAATAGTGTTGTGGAACAAGCCTTAGAAGAGGCTGGAGTCACTTTAGATGACGTTGACTTAATAGGAGTAACTTATGGACCGGGGTTGGTTGGCGCATTGCTGATAGGGTTAGCTACAGCAAAAACATATGCTTTTGCAAAAAATATTCCTTTAGTAGGGGTACATCATATACAAGGGCACATTAGTGCCAACTACATACAATACCCTGAGTTGGAACCGCCGTTTATGGCATTAGTAGTTTCCGGTGGTCATACAAACATTGTGGAGGTAAAGGACTACAATACTTTTGAAGTTCTTGGTGAAACAAGAGATGATGCCGCAGGGGAAGCCTTTGATAAGGTTGCAAGGGTTCTTGGGTTAGGTTATCCCGGAGGACCATTAATAGATAAGATAGCCAAAGAGGGTAATCCTGAGGCTGTTTACTTTAAAAGAGTTTTTTTAGAAAAGGGTAGCTATGACTTTAGTTTTAGCGGAATAAAAACCGGAGTTCTAAACTATATTAATTCAGAGAAGCAAGCGGGAAGAGAAATAAATGTGGCTGACGTGGCTGCCGGATTCCAGCAAGCGGTTATGGATGTAATAGTTACAAAGGCAATAACAGCGGCTAAACAAATGAAAAAGGACAAGATTGTACTGGCTGGTGGAGTTGCGGCAAACAGTAAGCTGAGGGGAATGCTTGAAGAAGAATGCACGAAGAATGGAATTAAGCTTTATTGCCCTGACCCTATTTTATGTACAGACAATGCAGCAATGATAGGATGTGCTGCTTACTATAAATATAAGGCAGGATTTAAGCACGATTTGACTTTAGATGCTTATCCGAATCTACCATTGACACAGGAAAACCTTTAGAAATTTAAAATATTATTTAAAGCGCATCATCTATGCGCTTTAATGTTGTTAAAATAATAAAAAAGTAAGTAAAGATGGAGTTTTATAATGATAATACTTTCAGCAACAAATATAACAAAAAGCTATGGTGTTGACATAATACTTAAAGATGTCTCCTTTCACGTAAATGAGGGAGAGAGAGTTGGTATTGTCGGGAATAATGGCGCAGGAAAGACAACATTGCTGAATATTCTATGCGGAGAAATGAATTATGATAGCGGTAATATATTTCTTTCAGCAAATACCAGCATAGGGTATCTGAAACAAAGTTCAAATTTTAATTCTGACAATACTGTTATTGAAGAGGTTTATGGAATATTTAATCATATTTCTGATATGGAAAAGGAAATGGAAATGCTTTCTCATGAAATTTCAGAAAAATCTTCAAGTGGCGAAAATGTTGATAAACAGTTAAAAAGATATGATGAATTAATGGAATCTTATAATAGAAGTAATGGTTATAGTTATAAAAGTGAGATAAACGGCATATTAAATAGCATGGCTTTTACAGAAGACTTTTATGACAAGAAGATTGGCACTTTAAGCGGAGGCGAAAAAACAAGGTTAGCGTTAGCTTGCTTACTTCTAAAGAAACCGGACATTTTGTTTTTAGATGAACCTACTAACCATCTGGACATTGGTACTCTTAAGTGGTTAGAACAATATTTAAAAGCATATAGTGGAACAGTAATCTTGATCTCTCATGATAGATACTTTTTAGATCAGACAGTGAATCGAATATTTGAAGTGGAAAATCACAAGTTATATACATACCAAGGTGGTTATACAGAATATGCAGAGAAGAAAAGGCTTAAAAGAGAAGAGGACTTAAAAAAGTATGATAGTCAGCAAAAAGAGATATCAAGGCAAGAAGAAATAATTAGAAGATTTAAGCAGCACGGCACAGAGAAACTTGCAAAGAGAGCAGCATCTAGAGAAAAAAGACTTGCTCATGTGGAGGTGATGGAAAAGCCAGAGCCTGTTTCTGGTAAGATGAAAATACACTTTAAGCAACAGTTTAAGAGCGGAAATGATGTTTTGCTTGGTGAACATTTAAAAAAAGGATTTGGCTATGGTGACAGGCGAAAAGAGCTTTTTAGAGATGTAGATTTTGATATTAAAAGAGGCGAGAGGATTTGCATTGTAGGTGCAAATGGAATTGGCAAAACAACATTACTAAAGATGTTGATGGACCAAGTCTCTCCGGATGGTGGAAGACTAAAGATTGGTCATAACGTACAATTTGGATATTATGACCAAGAGCAACAATATCTTAATCCACAAAATACGGTATTTGATGAAATGAAGGAGTCATATAGACTTTATACAGATACCGAAATGAGAAGTTTTTTAGGAAGATTTTTATTTAAAAATGAGAGTGTATTTCTTAATGTGGGCACACTAAGTGGGGGAGAGAAGGCTAGACTTTCCTTGTTAAAGTTAATGCTATCAGGCTCCAATGTGCTTATACTTGACGAACCTACCAACCATTTGGATATTACATCAAAAGAGGTGTTTGAGGAAGCTTTAATAGACTTTCCGGGAACTGTAGTTGCCGTTTCCCATGATAGATATTTCTTAAATAAAATACCGACTAGGATTTTAGAACTGGATGAAAATGGTATGACAGCCTATTTGGGAACATATGACTATTATATGGAAAAAAAGCAAGAAATTGAGTCCGGTAAAAAATATTTAAGTGGGCTTAATGCCTCACAACAAATGAAGGGCGAAGAGCCTAGTGACAGCGAAGAGTTTAGTAAACTTTCCGCAAATGAGCAGAGAAAAATCAATAAAGAAGCAGAAGCAAAAGAAAGAAGAAAAGCCAGAGAGCAGAAAAAATTAGAAGAAGAAATTGAGCGGCTTGAAACTGAAATTACCCAGTTAGAGGGTGAAATGTGCAAAGAAGAAATCTTCAGTGACCATGTTCTTCTTGCTGATTATCACAAAAAAAGTGAGGAATCTAAGCTTTTGTTAGAAGAAATTTATAATAGGTGGCTGACAATACAAGAAGAGTAGACAGAAAATTTTGTGTTAAATTTTATGTAAAATTTTTTTAAAAATGCTATTGCATATATTAAAACAGTAACTTATAATGGGTTTTAGTCATGTAGGACATATAAAATGAAATTAAATGAAATGTATAGGAATATAGTTTCGAAAAAATTATGGAGGTTAGTTAAATGACATTTGACAAAATAAAAGAAATTATTATGGAGCAATTAAGCGTTGAAGAAGATCAGATTACTATGGAGACTCATCTTATGAAAGATCTTGAAGCGGATTCACTTGATGCTGTAGAAATTATTATGGCGATTGAAGATGAATTTGATATAGAAGTTCCGGATGAAGATGCTGAAAAGTTCCAGTGCATCGGCGACATTGTTAAGTATGTTGAAGAAAAATTAAACTAATCATAAGATGAAAGCCCGCGCCAATAGCGGGTTTTCGTTATTATAGAGAAAATCATGAAATATTGATATAATCTATATAAAGCTTTGCAGGTTTTTTATTCTTAGATATATGTATAGTATAGAGTAAGAGGGAAATTAAAAAATGAAAAAAGGTTCAAAAATATCAAATGCAGTAATTAAAAGATTGCCCAGATATAGACGATATCTTAACGAGCTTAGAAAAAAGGGTGTAGACAAAATCTCTTCAAGAGAGTTGAGTGATTTAATTGGATACACAGCTTCACAAATAAGACAAGACCTTAACAATTTCGGTGGCTTTGGACAGCAAGGCTACGGTTATAATGTTGAGGCTTTATATAATGAGATAAGTAACATCTTAGGTTTAGACAAAGAATATAAGATGGTGATTGTTGGCGCAGGTAATTTGGGTCAAGCAATAGCCAATCATACATACTATTATAAAGCGGGGTTTGTCGTGTGTTCTTTATTTGAGGTAAACCCAAAATTAATAGGACTTAAAATAAATGATATAAACGTTTTAGATTATGAAAATTTGGTAGAATATATTGAAGACAATAAAATCGATATTGGTATCATTTGTACCACTAAGGATACAGCACAAGAAGTGGCAGACAAGATGTCTTTTGCTGGGGTAAAAGGTATTTGGAACTTTGCGCCTGTGGATTTGGAAGTACCTGACCACATTGCAGTAGAAAATGTGCATCTTAGCGATGGATTACATTCAATAGCATATCATATTAATAGAGAAGGTCAAAACGATAGGGATAAATAAAAAATAAGCTTGTATTAAAATAACCGTTTCCTTGCGAAACGGTTATTTATATAGTAGAATTTATTAAAGACTAAGCTTCTACGATAGCTTCAGTAGGGCATGTATTTGCACAAGCTCCACAGTCAATGCACTTTTCAGCATCGATTACGTGTGCGCCATCTCCCTCAGAAATAGCTTCTACAGGGCATTCTGAAGCACAAGCTCCACAGTTGATGCAAGCATCAGTAATTTTGTAAGCCATTGTGATGATCCTCCTTTTTTAAAGTACTTAAAAGCCAACTAGATTATATCAAAATGGAATGGAGAAGTAAAGATGAAAGTTTATTCTCTTGTCGGAAAAAGCGGAACAGGGAAAAGTTATCAAGCCATGACTTTATGCGGGAAAAAAGAGATTCCTGCGATTATTGATGATGGCTTGTTTATATATGAAAGTCGAATAATACAAGGACATTCAGCTAAGCGGGAATTGACCAAAATAGGTGCTATAAAGACAGCACTTTTCACAGATGAGGGACATAGAGCATCTGTAGCAAAAAAAATAAAGGAAATAAATCCTGACAAAATATTATTGCTTGGTACGTCTACAGGAATGGTAGATAAAATTTGTGAGAGATTGGAACTCCCTCCTATTGAAGAACGAATATTTATTGAAGATATAACAACTGAGGCACAAAGAGAAGCGGCTAGAAAACAGAGATACGATTTAGGTAAGCACGTTATTCCGGCTCCGGCTGGGCAATTAAAAACCGATTTTTCGGGCTATTTTTTGCATCCTATTCGTATGATTAAAGTTTTTGGTTTCGGAAATAAGGAAACAATTCCGGAAAGATCTGTTGTAAGGCCTACTTACAGCTATCTTGGAGAATTTTTTATTTCTGATAAGGTTGTTAACGATATTGTATTTCATTTAGGCAACAAGAACAAAGGTGTTCATTCTGTTCTAAAGGTAATGACCAAAAATACAAATACAGGTATAGAAATGACCGTATTAGTGAATATAAAATATGGACAAAAGGTAATGGAATGTGCAAAAGCATTACAAAGAGAGATTACAGACAATGTTGCGGCTATGACAGCCTTTAACATTCATTCTGTAGATGTAGAGGTTAGAGGATTGGTGTAAAATCGATGGTTGAAATAGGAAACATAAAGGATTTTAACTTAGAACAAATTTTTGATTGTGGCCAATGTTTTAGGTGGACAAAACAAGAAGATGAGAGTTATTTAGGAATTGCGTTTGGAAAACCCGTTGAAATGAGATTTGAGTCAAGCGAGGAAAATCCTTTTGAAGGAAAGCTCACTATAGATAATATAGACGAAGCAGAGTTTAACTCCTTGTGGAAAGATTATTTAGATTTAAATAAAAACTACGGGGACATAAAGAATTCTCTTTCCTTGAAGGATTCTGTCATGTCTGAGGCAATAAAATCCGGACAAGGTATAAGACTCTTAAGGCAAGAAGCATGGGAAACATTGATTTCTTTTATTATTTCACAAAACAATAATATTCCAAGAATTAAAAAATGCATAGAGGGTCTTTGTGAAAACTTTGGAGAGCCTGCGGGTGAATATGCCGGTAAAAATTGGTTTGAATTTCCTAAGGCAGAGACTTTAGCACAGCTGACAGAAGAGGACTTAGAACCAATAAAGCTTGGATATAGGTCAAAATACATTATTGAGACATCAAAACGTATAGTGACTGATAAAGTAAACCTAGAACATTTAAGAGAGGGCTCGACAGCAGAGGGCTATGAGTATTTGACTAGTTTGTGTGGAGTAGGACCAAAGGTAGCCAATTGTATTTTGTTATTTGGATTGGGTAAACATGAGACTTTTCCCATTGATGTTTGGGTTAGAAGAGTGATGAATAGGTTATATGGCATAGAAGAAAACGACATGAAATCCATGGCTAAATATGCTGAATCTTATTTCGGTGAATATGGTGGTATTGCTCAGCAATACCTATTTTATCATATTAGGCAAATTTCTAAAGAATTATAATGCCATTACATACAAGTATTAGGCTTAAGCCATTTGTTTGTTGCCGTCGAAGGAATGTTTGAAGAAAATTAAAAAAAAGTATTGACTTTGAATAAGAATGGGTTAAAATGTAATTAGCACTCAGGAATAATGAGTGCTAACAAATTAAAAAGATAGAAAAGGGGAATTAATATTATACTTTTCCCTAGATATTAAAAAATAATATATATCAAACAGGAGGTATAGAAAATGAGTTTTGGAATTAAGCCACTTGGCGCTAGAGTAGTTATTAAGATGGTAGAAGCAGAAGAAAAGACTAAAAGCGGTATTGTTCTTCCCGGTCAGGCAAAGGAACAACCACAGATGGCAGAAGTTATTGCTGTAGGTCCTGGTACTGATGAAGAAAAAATGGAATTAAAAGCTGGAGATAAAGTTGTATTCTCAAAATATGCAGGTACAGAAATTAAGTATGATGGCGTAGAATACACAATTATGGGTCAAAAAGATATTTTGGCAATTGTAGAGTAATAGAAAGAGGGGGATTTTAAAATGGCTAAAGAAATCTATTATAGTGAAGAAGCTAGAAGAAAATTACAAGCAGGTGTTGATCAGCTTGCTGATACAGTTAAAATTACTCTTGGACCTAAGGGCAGAAATGTTCTTATTGAAAAGAAATTCGGTTCACCGCTTATTACTAATGATGGTGTAACTATTGCTAGAGAAATAGAACTTGAAGATGCAGTAGAAAATATGGGAGCACAGTTAGTAAAGGAAGTTGCTACAAAGACAAATGATGTTGCTGGTGACGGCACTACTACAGCTACACTTCTTGCTCAGATTATTATTAAAGAAGGCTTTAAAAATGTAGCAGCTGGTGCAAACCCAATGGTACTTAAAAAGGGTATTCAGGGAGCTGTTGATGTAGCAGTTGAAGAAATCAAAAATATTTCTAAAATTGTAGATAGCAAGGAAAGCATTGCTCAGGTTGCTTCAGTTTCAGCAGCAGATGACACAATTGGAAAACTTATTGCAGAAGCAATGGAAAAGGTTGGAAAAGACGGAGTTATTACTGTAGAAGAATCAAAATCTATGGGCACAACTCTTGAAGTAGTTGAAGGAATGCAGTTTGATAGAGGATACCTATCAGCTTACATGGTAAATGATACAGATAAAATGGAAGCAAATATGCAGAATCCATATATCTTGTTAACAGATAAGAAAATTTCTAACATTCAGGACTTACTTCCTATCCTAGAACAGATTGTTCAGCAGGGAAGAAAGCTATTAATCATAGCTGAAGATGTTGATGGTGAAGCATTGGCTACTCTTGTTGTAAACAAACTTAGAGGTACATTTGACTGCGTAGCAGTTAAGGCTCCTGGTTTTGGCGAAAGAAGAAAAGCTATGATGGAAGACATCGCTATTTTAACAGGCGGTACAGTTATTTCCGAAGAATTGGGATATGACATTAAAGAAGCAACTTTAGACATGCTTGGTACTGCAGCTTCTGTTAAGGTAACAAAAGAAAATACAGTTATAGTGGATGGTTCAGGAGCTCCTGGAGAAATTCAAAACAGAGTAAAACAAATTAAATTACAGTATGAAGAATCAACTTCTGATTTTGATAAAGAAAAGCTTCAAGAAAGACTTGCAAAACTTTCAGGTGGAGTAGCTGTTATTCAGGTTGGTGCTGCAACAGAAACTGAACTTAAAGAAAGAAAGTTAAGAATTGAAGATGCTCTAAATGCAACAAAGGCAGCTGTTGAAGAAGGTATCGTTGCTGGTGGTGGAGTTGCTCTTGTAAATGCAATCCCGGCTGTTAAGAAATATGTGGATACTCTTTCCGGAGACGAAAAGACAGGTGCAACAATTATTATGAGAGCACTTGAAGAACCGGTTAGACAGATTGCTGAAAATGCGGGATTTGAAGGTTCTGTTGTTGTTGCTGAAGTAAAGAATAGCAATATCGGTGTTGGATTTAATGCTTCAACAGAAGACTATGTTGATATGATTAGCGCAGGTATCGTTGACCCTGCTAAGGTAACTAGATCAGCTCTTCAAAATGCTTCATCTGCATCAGCTATGCTTCTTACTACAGAAGCTGGTATCGTAGATATTAAGAAAGATGAACCGGCAATGCCTCCAATGGGTGGTATGCCAGGAATGATGTAAAATACATCTAACTTGAATATATAAAATAAAAGTTGCCTCATAGGAGGCAACTTTTTATTTGCATAAAAAGTAATGCTAAGAAGGAGAGCTATTAGCATTATTTTATTGTCTGTACGCAAGCGATGCATATATTGACAACCTCTTAACAAAACTATAAAATTACTAAGGAAACGGCTATATAGTGCCATTACCTTAAACCAATGGTGTCTAATTTGAAAAGACATAGCCTATAGGTACAATTTAAGAGGTAATAGAAAAATATAAGACAAAAGTAAAAGATAAAAGATGATTAGAGGGAGAAGACTTGTGGAAGAAAAGGATATAATACACCAATTTGCAAAATATGTAATTCCATCAATTTTTACAATGATTTTAGCGGGATTTTATGGAATAGTAGACGGCTTTTTTATTGGGCAGGTTATGGGTGATGACGGATTGGCAGCAATAAATATAGCGTGGCCCCTACTGAGTTTGATTTCTTCAGTGGGAATTGGTATCGGAACCGGCGGAGCTATTATTATGTCCATAAAGAAGGGCAGTGGTATGTTAGATGAGGCAAAGAAGGCAGAGGGAACTACAATTATTCTACTTTTCTTTAGCTCAATTATTTTTACATTAATATATTTTATTTTTTCACCAAAGCTTTTAACCCTATTAGGTGCAGAAGGAATTTTATATGAATATGGTTTGAGTTATATGAAGGTTGTAACCTGGGGTGCTTTTTTTCAGATAATGGGTGCAGGACTAACACCAATATTAAAAAATCTTGGAAGACCTGTATACGCAATGGTAATAATGGTTGTGGGTATGTGTGTAAACATTATCCTTGACTGGGTGGCACTATATGTTTTTGATTGGGGCTTAGGCGGAATAGCCTTGGCGACTTGCACAGGACAAGCGACGGTTTCCGTGTTGGCAGTGGCAGTTGTGTTAAAAGAGAAATTATGTTCAAAGTGGTACATATTAGATAAACGATTTACAAAAGAAATATTAAAAATAGGTGCATCTCCATTTGGTCTAACCATGGCTCCGGGAGTGGTTATTATCTTTACCAACTTACAATCCCTAAATTATGGCGGAACTGCGGGGGTTGCAATCTATACAGTTATGTCTTACGCGGCTTATGTTGTGTATAGTCTAATGCAAGGCTTAGCCGATGGTGTACAGCCCATAATCAGTTTTTGTAAAGGTGCGGATTATACCGATACAATGCACAGAGTTTTGAAAAAAACTTTTGTTACGGCAGCTTGTATAAGTACAGTTTTGATGTTGCTTATATCATTAGCGAGGTATGAATTTCCTATTGCGTATGGAGTCTCGCATGAGGTGGCAATAGCTTCTATTCCAGCAATGATTTCACTTGTTTTGGCTATACCTTTTATTGCCATTGCAAGAATTATGTCAGCTTATTTTTATGCCATAGATGATGGGAAAAACTCTTCCATACTGGTTTATGCAGATCCATTTTTATTTACACCATTATATTTATTACTCTTACCGAAAATATGCGGAATAACAGGCATTTGGCTTGCATATCCCGCAACACAGATATCCTTATCAATATTGTCTGTATTATTGAGTAGGGTAAAGAGGGAGGCTTAATTATAGTATTTACTGCTTGAAAAGAATTCTTTTTTTAAATCGGAAACTTGACCGCTCATCAAAATAAGGCCTAACATATTGGGAAGTATGGTTGCGGCTAAGATGATATCCAAGAATCCAAAAATAATCTCGACTCCGCCCATGGCGCCCAGTGGAATGGCTAATATATAAAATATCTTTAAAAATTTAGCTGTTTTTGTACCAAATAGAAACTCACACTGTTTTTCACCATAAAACACCTCAACAATTAATGTAGATATTACAAAAAGTAGCATGGATATTGATACAATAGTACCTCCTAAGTGAGCACCAAGCACTGAAGAGAAAGCTAGTGTTGGCATTATTGCGGCGGAAGAAGGAGCGACTTCAGTCCACACACCTGTTGTTAGGACTACCAGTGCAGATAAGGTACAGATAATAAAGCTGGATACAGTTATTTCAAAAATACCCCAAAAGCCTTGTCTCACCGGATGATCAGTGGCGGCGGCAGAGTGTGCCATTGGTGCAGAACCCATACCGGCTTCACAGGAGTACGTGCCCCTAGCTATACCAAATCGCATGGCGGCAGCAACACTATAACCTGCAACACCACCTACAGCAGAAGATGTATTTAGTGCGGAAGAAAAGATTAAGGAAAAAACTTTAGGAACTTGTGTGATATTAGCTGAGATTACTATTAATGCACCAATTATATAAATAAGTGCCATGACAGGAACTAGCTTTGAGGTTACGTTGGCAATTCTGGTTATTCCTCCATAAGCAATAATAGCTATAAATATAGTAAGTAATAGACCTGTAATGCTCTTGCTGACTCCCATGACTTCAACTGTATGAGTAGCAGATACGGTTTGAGCAGCTACAGATGCAAACATGATTATCATGGTAAAAAACGTGTACATAATGGCTAGGAATCTTCCTAAGGATTTATTTGATAACCCTTTTGAAAGATAATACATAGGACCTCCGACATACTGACCATCCTCATTCTTTTCTCTATATTTCATACCTAGAACTATTTCTGAGAACTTAGTAGCACATCCTATAATTGAAACCATCCACATCCAAAAAACAGCTCCTGGACCACCAAAGGCAATGGCAATGGGAACGCCTACAATATTAGAAGCTCCCACAGTTGATGCCAAGGCTGTTGTAGCTGCTTGAAAAGGAGGGACAGTACCCTGACCCCTATTTCCTTTGAAAATAGAACCAAAAGTCTGTCCCAATATGTAAGGATAATATAAAATTTGAAAAAAGCCTAGGCGCAGTGTCAGGATGATTCCACCCCCCACCATAATAATAAGCATGGGTTTGCTCCAAAGCCAGCCGGAAACCCCGGCAACCAAACTTAATATATTATCCATATATAAATCCTCCTTAAAAGTTAGAGTGTTTATTTATATGCCATTGATTTAATCAATTCTGTTAATATTTCAGGAACTATATTTTCTACATCGGGCATATAAACACGTTCTCCCCATTGATGAACATCTTCACATCTAGGTCCTAAATATAAGCAAGGTGTATCAATCTCTGCAATAGTTTCAAAAGGTATATCATATAGAGAAGATGGGAGCGTTATGTTTGACATAAGTTCACGCTCAAGCTCAGGGTTTGGGCAAGTCATGTAGCTTATATCTCCCATCCCCGTAAAGTATGGTGTAAAGTTAAGCGGCAAATTATATTTTTGCTCAACAATTTTAGCAATGCTTTCCTTAGCAAAGGTTATATCTTTATTCAGGTATTCATTACATACGGCAGGATAATATGGAGCTGCCAGACCTACCACCACTAAAGGCTCTGTTATGCATGAAGCTTTAATAAGCTCTTGCATATAATACACACTTGCATTTAAAATAGTAAATTCTTTCCCCTTGACTTTTTCTTGTAAATACTTTTCCAATGCATTTTTAAATTCTTCATAATCAGGTTTTATCTCTTTAACAATATTTTCAAGTTGCTTAAGAGAAACAACTTTAATATTAAAATTAGGCTTATCATCGGGGTGTATTAAATTTTTATCCAATGAAAAAGCATAGCTTTTCTCGTATTTAGCCATCAATTCATCCATTGAATCCATACATATTTTCTTTATTTTTTCCATTATAATAGGCGGATTTTTACTATTTAAAAATAGGACATTTACACAAGCAAAAGTAAAGTCTGCCATAGAAACATCATATGTTGTCTTAAGGTCTTTCATGACTTGAACTACGGGAACTTGTGTTGAAACTCCTAAATCCTCTGTAGTTAACTCGGGATTTAGGTCAATATTTCTAACTATTTCTGCCATCATATGAACGGAGTTTAGGCCTTTTAGGGGCTGAGCACAATGTGCTACCTTACCTTTAGCAACGATCATAGGTAACATTTTCCCACTGCCTCCGTTGTACACAACAAAGCCATCGCTTTTATCAAACTGAGGCTCAGAGATTACCGTAAGCTTGTAGTCAAGATTGAACTTATCTTTTAATTTGAGATATAAAGGTAAGGATACTAATGTTCCCGCAGATATATTTTCCTCATCACAAACAGCAGTGAATAAGATATTTACTTCGGGGTCTTCATAGGTAAGTAGGGTGTGTAGAGCAATAGCAAGCCCTGCTTTCATATCAGCAGTTCCTCTGCCGAACAGCCAGCTTGAATCCTTTATCTGTTCTTTTAGCAATTCATTGTTGTGTGGAAATTTAAGAAGTTTTTCTTTTAATAAGTCAGGTGATAATGCATATGGTTTAAGCTCTCCATAACAATCAATTTCAACCGCATCATAATGTCCGGAAAGTATAATGGTCTTATTACATTTACCTTTTCTAAGTGCCCATATAACGGGTCTATCAAAAATATCACCACCAATTTCATAACCGAAATATTCCCGGTGGTTACTAAAATAACTATCCTCCTTAATATAGGATAAAATTTTATTAGCTACGTTTACTTCAAGAGCAGTACCTGTATCGCTTTGTGCAGATACTAAATCCAGCAGAATATCCTTGATTTTGTAATTACTAGACATGGCTTTTACACAACTCCTTTCAAAAGTATGAATTTGTAATTAAATTTTATAGCGTTGACATTTTTTTATAAGAGTAGAATGGTCAACTTTAAGTGCCGTGGCGGCTTTTCTTTTTGAGCCGTTCTCGGAGATAGCACTCCTTATAATATCTTTTTCGAACTCCTCTACAGCTTTTTTTAGGCTATTATCTGCTTT
>JBKECQ010000099.1:0-2708 GCA_047974845.1 Aminipila sp.
CATTTTAGTTGTATCTTTCAACTTGAATCTCACATTTTGCTTATAATAAAAAATGGATTTGCTTATCTATTTCCTATATATAAATAATTTGGTTTGGTTTCTAATGAATTTCTATAAGATAAAAGTTGTACGTTTTATGTACAACTTTTATCACGGTTCACTTTATTTTACTGAATATTCTTTGCATACTTTTGATATAATTCATTTATTGTAAACTCATCATTCTGCTCGGGATCATATCTAAGAAAATTATCTTTATCAAAATAGCCTCCATTTTCATTTATAATACTCAATATCGAATAAATTGTTATATTTTTTTCTTTATCATTAAATTCTTTATTAGCATACATATCTTCAATGGCATGGAAAATAAAATCTTTAGTTACTTCATCATCAATATCATTTATAGCTACATCTAAGAAAATTTCATACCATCGTATCTCTTTAAGTAGTTTTTCTTTATTGGATGATTCATTTATTGCTTTTATTAAATTAAGAGTTTCTAAATAATACTGTTCCTTATCTACTTGATATAAAGAATGATAATACATAAATATATCATTTTGCTTGCTTTCTAATTTAGATTTATCATCATATTCCTGTACTTGTTGTACTAAATCAAAATCTAGTTTATATAAGTCAAACTCCTCTATTTCATTAGATGATAGAGTATATTCTTCCATTTCATTATGATAGTATATTCTTAGTTTTATATTTTGCAGATTATATGTTGTATTATCTTCACTGGAATATACTTTCTCTTGACATTCCGAATTTGTATCAATACCTATTTTACATTTTTCATCTCTTGAATCTTCTGGAAAATTTATTGTCCCTTTATCTCCCATCCAATTTGATATATTAAATTGTGCAAATCTATAATAATTGTTCTCAGATATCACATTTGTATATATTTTTGGTGAATTCTCTACTACAGTTACATTCTTCCATTCTTGTCCATACCACAAAATACTGTAATCTATCTCTACTTTATCTATATTAATATATGTTTCACCTTTAAATACTAACTGAATTTCACTACTTTCTTCTTGATTGTATTCGTTATACCAACAATATTTTAAATAAAAAATTTCTCCTACTGAAACCAAGGAGGGAGCAATATTATAGAATTCATCTATTTTGTTTTTTTCCTCATCTGAAATCATATCATCAGGAACCTCGCCCTCTGCTGGAAAAGCAGTAGTAAAATGAGGATCCTCACGATAATTTAGAGTGTTTCTTATATAAAAATTTAATGACATCAATAATATTAAACTTATCACAAGAGCAATCCCAACCTTTTTTTTCATTGTGCCTCCTCAATAACATAAGTTATTCTGTTAATAAAATAGTAATTCATAATTCTTTATAACTGCATATTGTACCGTTTTCCCATCCAGACCTTTTTCATTAAGATATTTATACTTTGGGTATGGGTCAATATAATTAGTTTTAAGATAATTTTTTACAACTTCTTCTACTAAATCTTTATCATCAAACCATTTTGGATGATGAATTATACTCGTTGCTGGATTACTTTGTGTTTTACTATGTACAAAACTTCCTTTTTTTCCATCCTTTGTCAAACTATATGTTTCTGCAGTAGTATATACCCAATCTGAAGAAAAAATTGGTAAGCCTCCTAATGTTACAATTTTTTCCATCTTATTCCATTTCATATAACTGATATATTTTGCTCCAGTATTTAATACAAAGTTTTCATATGCATTTGCTGCCATCGATGGTGCTGTACTTTCTTGAGATAACCCAATTGAATATAATAAATAAGCTGGCCCACCTTCTGTATATGCTTGAATCCAATCTGGAATTTCTAATACATTCAATACAACGTCTTTTGTTAAAATTCCTTTTGAATAATCTAATTCTCTTAAGAATAATGTATCTTCTGTATACAAATAATTACTAGATATTGTTACACTAGCATAATATGACCTAGTACCTCCTGATGAAACCCCACTATAAGGTAATGTATTTGCTTCACGACAATCTATTATGTCATAAAATGTTTGGTTTGTACTACTATTTACATCATCTGAACCCGACTTATCATTATCTGGATTTGGAGTTGTATTATTATTTGTATTATTTGTACTATTTGAATTCTTATTCTTTATATCCTCCAACATTTTCTTAGTTTGCTCAGCGAAATATAAAGCCATAGCTTCTATAATCTGGATTGCATTACCTTTTTTAATCTTCTTTTCAAATTCTTCTTTCGACAAATGTCCATATTTTTTTACCATGTCACTTGCCCAAGAATTCCCATCTCTATCCACATATTTGTATGGATTACTTAATGTATAGTTATATCTATTCTGTGTAGCTACATTCTCTGCTTCTCCTGCATAGTTGTTATCTATCTGAATAAAGTTTCCTATAGTTGGGTCATAGTATCTTGCTCTTAAGTAGATTAATCCATTTGATTGTACATACTCACCATTGTAAGCATGACCTTCTTCTTTGGTATTACTAACTCCATAGTCACTATAACTATGAGTGGTAATTTCTTCATCTTCATCCACTTCAGCTATAACCGACCCATTTAATCCTACTACTTGTTTATCTTCTCCTGATAATACAATTCCTTCATTTGCATATACATTGCTTTCACCATTCGCTTGTAATACTACAGTATGTTCTTGGTTTCTATCTAATGTATAGTATGTTATTTCTGGATCTTTTCTATA
>JBKECQ010000015.1:0-69848 GCA_047974845.1 Aminipila sp.
CAAATGAAAATGAATTTTAATCTTTTCATGGGATATAATATTCATCAACCACTAACTTTGACAGATAGTCTAACAGCATTAGCACTTCCTGCAAAAAGCCTCGATGCTTCAATTAAAGATGCATTAGAAAAAAGGAATGAAATTCCAGAAGCAAAATATGCCGTTGAAGTTTCTACATTATCCTATAATAACGTTAAGGCATACCCTCGTTCCTCTGCTACCTATAAAAAAGCTGATCTTTCCGTAAAAATGGCAGAACAGGGTCTAAAGAGTGCTCCTGGTCAAGTTGAGATTGATGTTAGAACAAAATACATGGATATGAAGCAAAAATATGATGCAGTTCAGTCTGGCAAAGTTGCATATGAAAATTCAAAGGAATCATCCAGACTTGGGCAACTTCAATTTGAGAATGGATTTATTACTGTAACTGATTTATCCGGTATAAACTTAGCCACATTTAATGCTGAGCAAGCATATTTTAAATCTATTTTGGATTATAACCTAGCTGTTCATCAATATGAATTTGCTAGTGGTGTTGGTGTAAAGAGCTCGTCCATCCAAACATCTAGTGATCAATCTAAAGAATAATAGTACCTACTCCTGCATGGTTTTAATCCAAGTTAGGAGTAGGTTTTTTATTTAACTTAATTGTATAATGTAATAAATCAGAGCATTTAATTTCATGCTTCGTCAGTTTAACAGCGTTGCTATTTTTTATTTTTTGGGATATAATGATAAGGTTTATAAGTATAATAAATTTAATTTTTGGGGGGTTTGTAAATGGCAAAGAAAAATACAACGGGGCAAAAAAATGTTAAAAGTAAAATAAAAACTATTGATGCAATAGAATCCATAAAAAATAGTGGATATTCTTTTTCTATGAGTATGTCCCCAAAGATTGACGAGGGCTTACATTGGTTTCAAATGTTGCCAATTGCTTTTTTTACAGCCTTCATCATAATCATCGTAAGGCTTTATCAATATAATAGGCCTATGAGTCAATTCTACTGGACCAATGGCGGTAATGATCTTGTAGAATTCTTTAGCTACTATAAAATGTCAGCAATTATAATCTGCTCTGTTTTTGCAATATTAATAATCATGTACCGAGTATTTTGTCAATCATTAGCTATTAAACGATCAATACTCTATATTCCAATATTAATTTATTCTTTGTTTGTTTTATTATCTTATTTAATGTCTGACTATAAAGAATTTGCTTTATTTGGTTTTAACGATAGGTTTGAAGGGACAATCCCCCTTATCTTTTATATGATTATGCTCTTTTACATTATAAATACTGTGAACGATGAAAAAAGTGTTAAATGGGTTATATATCCAACTGCTATTTCAAGCCTTTTATTATGCCTATTAGGTGTTTCTCAATCATTAGGAAAAGATTTTTTCCAAACAACATTAGGGAAAAAGCTTATAACACCAAGCTGGTTTTGGAGTAATTTAGACACTTTACAATTTACTTTTAAGGATGGAGAAATATATCAAACAGTATATAATATTAATTATGTTTCATTTTACTTGACCCTACTTATTCCGCTTTTCGGGTTATTATTTATACACTATACGCAATTTGGTAAAGGTCAACAAACAATTAATAAAGTAGTCTGGGGATTTCTGTTCGCACTAACCATGTACAATTTGATTGGGTCAAAATCCTCTGGAGGGTTCTTAGGAATGGCAGTAGTTATTTTAATTGCTATACTGCTACTAAATAAAACCATTATAAGTTGGTGGAAGCCAATTACTATGCTTTTAACAATTACCATATTAGTAGGTGGACTTACTTATGAAAGATGGCTACCAGAAATCAGTGGCGCAATTAGTAGTGTCCTGGGAATCGAGCGAAGTTCTACATTTGACGACTCTAGTATGAAAGAATTTTCCTCTTTAGATGAAAGTACTCCCAATCAGAATAAAGGAATTATTGATTATATTGAAACATCAGGAAATAACGTAATATTTAGCTATAATGGCAATAAGATTACTTTTACAACTTATCCTAATAACCCCAAGGCTGTTAAACTAACTGATGCCTCTGGAAAAGATTTAGACATAGCTCCTACAGATGAAAAAGCTAATATTTTCACTATTTTAGATGAACGATTTCCCAACATAACCTTAGGCCCTGTTAAAGACTCCGCCGGCATTAATTATCTTATTATAAAAACTGACAATCAGGAGTGGCCTTTTGCAATTATGGAAGGTTATGATGTTAGATATAGAAATGATTTAGGTAAGCTAATGCCACTTAAAAAAATTCCTGCTATTGGATGGGAAGATAATCAGGGTTTTGGTTCAGGAAGAGGATATATATGGTCCAGAACAATACCAATGATGAAAGATACATTTTTTATTGGTCGTGGAGCTGATACTTATTGTATATATTTCCCACAAGATGACTACGCTGGAAAGTACAATGCAAATTGGGAAAGTATTAATACAATAGTAGATAAGCCACATAATATGTATATGGGTTCCTGGGTTGGAACCGGTGGTATTTCAGTACTTGCATTATTAGCATTATGGTTAATTTATATAATTCAAAGCATAAACATTTTTTGGAAAAGAGACTTTAAAAGTTTTATAGAATATACAGGTCTTGGAATTTTCTTAGGTATATGTGGCTTTCTTATCTCAGGTCTTGTAAATGACTCCACAGTATCGGTAATGCCTATGTTCTATGGTTTACTCGGAACCGGTATATCAATCAACATTATGTTAAAAAGAAATAACCATACTAATTAAATATAGATATGTAAAAAGACCTTTTTGTAAAGGTCTTTTTAGTTTAATTACTTTATGTTTTTTAATTGTATTTCCTTAATGGTATTACAAATATATATTACATCCTCTTCTTCTAAGCTAGTTGAACATGGCACGTTTATTATATTGTTTGCATAGTGAATAGCGTTTTCTATTTTGTAACTCCGTGCCCCCATATATGGCTTTAAAGTGTGTATTAGTTTCCAAATTGGTCTACACTGTATACCCTTACTAATTAATTCATTCATTAGGCTATTTCGATCAATGCCAAACTTTTCATTATCAATATAGATGGAATAAAACCAATGGTTAGACCTAATATCAGAAACAAATGGTAAGACTTCAGCCCCCACAACAGAATTTAATTCTTCTTTATATCTATTATAGTTTAATATTTTTGTGGTTATAAAGCTCTCTAATTTTTCAATCTGACTTACTCCCAATGCCGCTTGGATATTTAGCATCCTATAATTATATCCAACTTCACCATGCACAAAAAATAAAGCTTCCTCGGGGTTTGTTTCCTTTGCTGTTATTGTTAAATATCGGGCTCTATCCAAATACTTTTGGTTTTGAGAAACAATCATCCCCCCTCCTCCAGTAGTTATTATTTTATTTGCATTAAAAGAATACACTCCCATATCTCCAATCGTTCCAGCAAACATTCCTTTATATTTGCCTTCAGTATAATATGAGCCTAAAGCTTCAGTTGCATCTTCTAAAACCCTAAGATTGTACTTTTCAGCAAGCAACATCAACTTTTCCATATCCACCATATTACCAAAGATATGGACCGCTACAAGTGCCTTAATTACCTTCCCTGTTGCGTTATTTACTAAGTTATGTCCATTAAATGAACATTCCTGTTCACAAAATTCCTTAACCCTGTCAATATCCATGCACAGAGACTCATCACAGTCAATAAAGATTGGATCTGCACCTAAATATTTTACCGGATTTACGGCAGCTACGAAAGTAAGCGTTGGAACAATAACTTCATCACCGGCTTCTACACCAAATATTCTAAGCGCCACATGGAGCCCTGCTGTTCCACTTTGAGCAGAAACGGCATCTTTTGTCCCAACATATTTTGCAATTTGTTTTTCAAATTCTGCAATAAATCTTCCACCCGTTGAGACCCATCCGGTCTCAATGCATTCCCTCAAGTTGTCGACTATTTCTATATCTAAGTTCGGTACACTTAGCTGTATTTGTTTGTCCATGTTCTATGCTCATCTCCCTATCAACTTAATAATATCCGTTAAAGATTTTACTACATAGGTGCATTCATTTCTGAAAGAAAAATTGTTAACAGAATCCTCTCTTTCAATAAAAGCCATTTTCATACCTAGTGAATTAGCTAATAAATAATCTCCGTCTGAATCTCCAATGTATATACTCTCTTTTGCTTCAACTCCTAATGTATCTAAAATGATTTTAGCCCTGCGAATATCAGGTTTCCAAAAATCTCTTCCACATAAATCAGGTATTTCTATAACATCAAATAACTTTTCAATTCCACTCAATTTTATTTTTTCATTTTGGATATTATAATATCCATTTGTTAGTAATGCTAACTTTATGTCTTGTTTCTTTAATTTTTCTAGTAAATCAATAGAATCATTATAAAGTTCAACTATCGGGGCTACATTCCTATATAATTTTACCAATTCTTTAATATCTTCTTTTGTATAAGTGACATTTTCAGACTTTAATAATCTCTCAAAAGTGTCATCCCACGATTCATTAAATAAAGAAATTAATTTGTTGCCTGCATCATTGATTCCAAACTTGTCTTTTATATCAGTTTCAATGCCATTAAAACATCCATAGATATATTTGCGTTCACTGCTTAAAGTTCCATCAAAATCAAATATTGCAGCCTTTATCATTTCAGATTCCCTTCTTTATCAATAAAAACAGCTTGATCAAATCTAACTGCTAATAATCCCTCTTCAAATTTATTTTTATCCTTTAATTGCTCCCCTTGTAGTAATCTATATAGATTTTCACAGCTATCAGCTCCGGCTGCAATACTCATAGGTGCCCCCCCTCCAAACCTAGGGTTAATTTCAATAAAAGAAAAATCTTGTTTGTCAAGCATTCCCTGAAGAGTTATCTGGCCTACAGGTTTTAATATCTCCAATACACGCTTAACCTCTCTAATAATTAATTCATTTTTCTCCGTTATTCCCTTTAGAATTTCTCCACTCCTTACAGCAAGTCTTTTTCTTGGAACAATTGTTATGGGCCTACTATTAAAATCGCAAAATGCATCAATAGTATATTCTTCACCCGCTGCAAACTCTTGCAGAATATAGTTTGGTATATAATCCATAAAAAAGTCTAATTCTTTTTCGTTGTGTACTTTAAAAGCATTTACACTTGAGCTTCCGTTTAAAGGCTTTATAAACATAGGAAACTCATAGCTTTTCTTGTTAAGTTCCTCTCTTGTTATATATTGGGGAGCCCTAAAACCATTGTTTCTAAAAAAATCTACAGTTTTGTATTTATCTCTGCATATATTAATTACTTCCTGTGATGATATAAGTACTTTTGCAGATGTTTTTTTCTCAATTTCTTCTTTAGATATAGATAGTTTTATCAGTTCAGTATCAATCGTTGGAACAATCAAGTTAATGTTTTCTCTATTACAAATCTCAATAATTTGCGCAATATAATCAGGATTATCAATTCTACAGATTTTATATTTCTTATCCGAAAAAAAACAGGCTGGAGCACTCTCACTCGCATCTGCGGTAACAATTGAACCTTTTATGCCTAACCTATCTTTTGCCGCCTTGAAGCATTTAACTAGTTCTACTCTTCTTCCTGCACTTGTTATTAACATATTAATGTCTGCCATTTGCATCTTCACTCCCCATAAATTCTTCCATAGTGGCATGTTCAGAAGAACTAATACCTTCCTTTTCAAACACTTTAGCAAATGTTTTGAAAAAAATCTTTATATCTAACCATAAACTCCAGTTGTCCACATACCAAACATCTAGTTCAAATTTCTCTTCCCAGCTAATCGCATTCCTACCATTTATCTGTGCCCATCCGGTCAAACCTGGCCTCACTTCATGGCGCCTTGCTTGATGTTTTGTATATCTGTCCAAATAGCGAACCAGTAGAGGCCTTGGTCCAATAAAACTCATATCCCCTTTTAAGATATTAAATAGTTCGGGCAGTTCATCTAAACTTGTTTTTCGAAGTAACTTCCCAAACTGAGTCAGTCTTATCTCATCTGAAAGTAGTTCTCCATTTATATCTTTCTCATCTGTCATGCTTCTAAACTTGTACATTGTAAAAATTTTTTCGTTTAGCCCTGGCCTTTCTTGCTTGAAAATCGCTGGTGTTCCAAGTTTCATTGTGACCAGAAAATACACAACCACTAAAATTGGCATTAACAAGATTATAGCAATAGTAGATACTATTATATCTGTCATCCTTTTTATAATATATTTCATTTTAAAACCTACTTTATCTAAATTGTTTGTGTATCGTCAGTAAAATGTTTAATAATTGTATTATATGCTATCTCCACAGTTAAATACTTCTCAAGATACCTTCTCCCATTATTCCCTTGTGCTTTTAGGGCAGTGGGATTTGCTAAAAGTTTTAATAGGTTATCCTTATATTTCTGCAAATCTCCTGTAACCGACCATAGCCCCGCTTTAGATTCTTCTAAAATACGTCCGTAATCTGTGTTTTCATCAACTGATGCTAATATAGGTAGTCCTGCCTTAAAGTAGCCAGTGGTTTTAGATGGTATATTGGGAATCGTAAATCGCCTATCAAGGTTTATTAATCCAAGATCACATTGCTTTACCAATCCATCATAGTCTGCCTTTGGTAAGAAATCTTTTAATATCACATTTGATAAATTTTTATCTTTAATCATTTTTTCTATGGTTGGTTTTTTTATACCCTTCCCTACAATTAAAAAAACTATTTCTTCTACATCCTTGACAGAATTAGCTAATTCTATCAAAAATTCTAGTTCCTGTGGCCAGCCAATATTCCCACCAAAAATGCATACAAATTTTCCATCTAAACCATACTTGTGTTTGTAGTCTATATTTTCACCCACCAAATCCTCATCTGTCACTTTACACCAGTTTGGCAATAATTCTAGTTTATTCTTATCTACTTCTGGATTATGTTCAAGTACATAATTAATATTTCCTTGACTCATGCACCCTATGTAATCTGCCACCTTATACATGTATTTTTCTTTTTGTCTAAAGAATTTAAATAGTAACTCATTTCTCATAAGTTCTATATCTTTTGCATTTTGTGGAAATATATCTCTTAAAATCAAATATCCCTTTGCACCATCCCTTTGCTGTACATATTTCATAACTGGTGCAAATGTAATAGGTGGTGTTGGCATTAAAACAAGCTCAAAATTAACAGTACTAAGATATCTTTTTATTTCTTTCTTAAATATTGAACCTAAAGAAATTGTTGTAAGCCCCTTTTCTATAGGATTTACACCAAACATATTTCCTGTTTTAACATGTAGAATTTTTATCCCCAGTTCTTCAGTTATCCTAGTTTGCCTACCATTTCTTTTTTCATCAATAGCAGCTACATACACATTGTGACCATTATCACGAAATTCTTCCATAAGTTCTGTATATAGATTCGGATTTTTTTCAATCTCAGGAGATATAATCATTAAAAAAAGTACATTCATTTTTATTTCCTATCGTATAATTGCAATATACTATTTATCCCATATAACCTTATTAATTATCTTTGTGTAACTTTGTATAATCTTTAAAACCTTTGTTCCAACATTTCGATCTTCATAATCCCATACACTTTCCATAATCAAATCTTCTTCCCATAAACTTACTGCAAGTTCAATGGATTGTTCTATATCTTCACCCTTAATACCACCAATAACCATGGTACCCTTGTCTAACACTTCTGGTCGTTCCGTAGATGTTCTTATCAACACTGCAGGAAACCCCATCATAGCACTCTCCTCAGATAATGTCCCACTATCTGATAACACGCAGTATGCACTCATTTGTAATTTGTTATAGTCAAAAAATCCTAAGGGCTTTATATTCTTTACCAGTGAATTAAAAACAAATCCCCTTTCTAAAATTCTTTTCTCACTTCTTGGGTGGGTAGAATATATTATTGGCATGTTATATTTTTCTGCTATATTATTTATTGCAGTCATTAAAGAGTAAAAGTTTTCTTCATTATCAACATTTTCTTCTCTATGTGCAGAAAGTAATATATATTTGCCTTCTTCAAGTCCCATTTTTTCTAAAATAGCACTTCCTTCTATTTCATCAAAATTAGCTTCAAGAACTTCTCTCATAGGGGAGCCTGTAACAAAAATATGTTCCTTTCTAAAGCCCTCACTTAGCAAGTACCTTCTGCTATGCTCCGTGTATGGCAAATTTATATCTGAAATGTGATCTACAATCTTTCTATTGATCTCTTCTGGAACATTTTGATCAAAACATCTATTTCCTGCTTCCATATGAAAAACTGGGATCTTCAACCTTTTTGCTGAAATAGCACACAGTGCTGAATTTGTATCTCCTAACACAAGCAATGCATCTGGGTTTACTTCTCTCATTATATCATAAGATTTGGATATTATGTTTCCCATCGTCTCACCTAAGTGTTTTCCAACGCTATCTAGATAATAGTCTGGCTCCTTTAACTTTAAATCCTCAAAAAACACTTTATTAAGAGTGTAATCCCAATTTTGCCCTGTGTGTACAAGTGTGTGTTCAAAATATCTATCACACACTTTAATTACCTCTGAAAGCCTAATTATTTCTGGTCTTGTTCCTATTACAGTCATTAATTTTAATTTATTAGACATATAATCGCCCTTCCTATGATTTCACTATTACTCACATTTTGTATTCTATATTTTCAAGAAAAAAGTATCTGGTTTCTCCTCATTAAAACTTTCATTTACCCACATAATTGTTACCAAATCTGTATTCCCTAAGTTCTCAATATTATGTGTATATCCTGGTGGTATATCTACAACCTCCATTTTATCACTACTCACATAATATTCTATAACTTTTGGGTTATCTTCTATATTTTCTTGAGTCCCATCTTCATTTGTTAATATCTTTCTAAATCTAATAACCCCATGTCCGCTAACTACAAGAAATTTTTCATTTTTTGTATGATGCCAATGATTGCCTTTAGTTATACCTGGTTTAGAAATATTAACAGATACTTGTCCAAAACTATCTGCTTTTAATATTTCAGTAAATGAGCCTCGTTCATCAACATTCATTTTTAGCGGGTATGAAAACGAGTCTACCGGCAGGTAACTTAAATATGTGCTGTATAACTTTTTAATAAAGTCATTTGACATATCTGAGACATTTAAGTTTTTTCTACTCTCTTTAAAATCATATAGTGCCTCTGCCAAATTTCCCACAGAAATACTATATTGTTCTTTTATAAAATATATATCATTATACTCTGTGTCTGAACTAATTAATAATTCTTGTCTTTTGCTTATGAATTTCTCTATATTTTTCGTTTCTTTATTTTCTACATATATGTTTATAATTTCAATTAAACCATTTACTACATCATCAATATATATCAAATTTAACATCTTCTCTTTATTGTGTATCTGAATTGGCATATCGTTTGCAATATTGTTGCAAAAAGTAGCCACAACAGAATTATAATTTGGTTTACACCACTTTCCAAAAACATTTGTAAGCCTAAGAGTAATCGTTGGTGCCGTTGTATCCTCATGGTATTGCCTTAATAGTCTTTCTGCTTCTAATTTGCTTTTCCCATATGGATTGTCTAATGTAGCTTGTGTCGAAGATGTCATTATTAACATGGCCTTGCTATTATTTTTCTTTAATAATTGCAATATTTTTTCAGTGAAATCTGCATTTCCCACCTTAAATTCCTCTTCGTTAATTGGTCTATTTACTCCTGCTAAATGAACTACTACATCACAATTTTTTACATAATCTTCAAGTTCATATTCATTTGTATCTCTATTGCAAAAACAGAGATCATTATAACCTCTGTTTTTTAATTCACATGTTAAGTTTTTACCTATAAATCCATTGGCTCCTGTAATTAGTATTTTCATATTCTATACTTCCATTCCATATCGTTTCAAAAGATTTTTCATACCTAAAACATCTAGTTGTTCAGTATTGTGTGATGTGTATGAATCCACCTCAGGCTGTAATTCCACTCCTTTTTCAAAATACTTATCATAATTCAAATCTCTATCGTCCATAGAAACTCTATAATATCCGTCCAAGTCCTCTGCTTTGACTTTTTCTTCTCTCGTCAAAAGTGTTTCATAGAGTTTTTCTCCATGCCTAGTACCAATTATCCTTGTAGCTAACTTTTTCTGTTTTAATGCCGCTATTGCCTCTGCCAAAACACCAATTGTTGCCGCAGGCGCTTTTTGAATAAACAAATCACCCTGATTTCCATTTTGAAAAGCATATAAAACCAGATCCACTGCATCTTCAAGCGTCATCATAAATCTTGTCATATTTGGGTCAGTAATCGTTAGTTCTTTTCCCTCCATTATTTGTTCTTCAAACAATGGTATCACAGATCCTCTAGAACCCATAACATTACCATATCTAGTGGTACATATAATAGGTATTTCATTTCCTAACATTCTAGCTTTTGCCGTAGCTACCTTTTCCATCATGGCTTTACTAATACCCATTGCATTTATTGGATATGCTGCCTTATCTGTACTTAAACATACAACATTCTTAACTTCATTTTGAATCGCTGCTTTTAAAGTGTTATCTGTTCCTACCACATTTGTTTGAACTGCTTCCATAGGGTAAAATTCGCACGAAGGAACCTGCTTTAATGCTGCTGCATGAAACACAAAATCTACACCCTTCATTGCTATATTTATGCTGTCAAAATTTCTAACATCGCCAATGTAGAATTTCAATTTATCATTATTATATTTTAATCGCATATCATGCTGTTTTTTTTCATCACGACTAAAAATTCTTATCTCTTTTATTTCTGTATATAAAAATCGGTCTACTACGGCATTCCCAAATGAGCCTGTCCCACCAGTAATTAATAAAACTTTATTGTTAAACATTACGAACTCCTTTATCTGCTGGTTCTAAAAGGTAGTCTAAAATCTTTTTATCATAAGACCAGTTTGTATCCTTTAATATCTTTATAAAATCTAATCCTTCCAACCTTATTTCATCACTATCTTTATCTCCAACCATTACTGATTGCGAGACATCAATGTCTAAGTCTTTAATTGCTTGCAATACCATGCCAGGTTTTGGTTTTCTGCAATCACATTCTTGTCTATATTTACCATGTCCCTTGTCTGGGTGATGAGGACAATAGTATATTCCATCTATAGCAAGGTCGTACTCGTTAATTAATTTTTCTTTCAATGTAGAATTTATCATTTGCACATTTTCTTCATCAAAGTATCCCCTTGCAACTCCTGATTGGTTTGAAATAATCACTAGCAAATAACCTTTTGATTTTATTTGAATCAGTAATTCAGGAATACCTTCTATAAATTCAATATCTTTAGGGTCGTCTAAATATCCTTTGTCTATAATAATAGTCCCATCTCTATCTAAAAAAAAAGCTTTTTTTTTCATTTACATATTCCTTTATTCTTCACAATGTAGATTTTCGATTAACTCACATAATATATGGATAACTGTAATATGTGCTTCTTGAACTCTTGCTGTACAATTTTCTGGAATAACTATAAAATAGTCCGAAAGTGATTTAACTGCTCCACCATCCTTGCCTAAAATTCCAACTGTTATCATCCCATTGTTTCTTGCATATTCAAATGCTTCCAAAACATTTCTAGAATTTCCACTAGTGCTTATTCCAATCAATATATCCCCATATTGACCCAGTGCCTCAACCTGTCTTTGAAACACACCATTAAAATCATAATCATTTGACCATGCAGTCATCACAGCGGTATCTGTATTTAGTGCTATCGCTGATAACCCTTTCCGTTCTTTTTGAAATCGTCCAACTAATTCTCCTGCCATGTGCTGTGCATCTGAAGCACTTCCGCCGTTGCCACAAATCATTAGTTTTTTCCTATCTCTTAATGCATTCGTGCAAACTATTCCCACATCGTAAATATTTTCCAGTATTTTGTCGTTATTAACCATTTTCTGATATAAGCTTATATTTGTGTTTAGTATTTCTTTAATCCTTTCCATGTATTTCTACCTTTTATCTTTCCTTACAAGATCTAATCTAAAATCACTAAATTAATCCAAAGTCTTTATGCGTTCTACTATATTAGTTGTAGATTTACCCTTTATAAAAGGAATTGTTATAACTGCTCCACCATTTTTAGTAACCTCTTTATATCCAACAATCTCTTCCACTATATAGTCTCCGCCCTTTACCAAAATGTCAGGCATAACTTGTTTAATTAACTCAATTGGTGTATCATCCTCAAACAACACCACATAATCTACAAAACTTAAGCCCTGTAAAATTTCACTTCTCTCTTCTTGGTTTTGGATTGGTCTATTGTCCCCTTTTATCCTTTTAACTGATCTGTCCGAATTCAAGCCTACCACAAGTATGTCGCCTTGCAACCTTGCTTCTCTTAGATATCTAACATGTCCAGCATGCAGAATATCAAAGCAACCATTTGTAAATACAATTCTTTCACCATTTTTTTTATGATTTTGTATAATATTTTTTATTTCTTTATCACCTATTACTTTTTTATTAATTTGATATTTTTCTTCAATTTCTTGGTATTTTACAACGGATGTTCCAAATTTTCCTACTTTTATGCCTGCTGCCTTATTTGCTAGTTCAACATGACTAAAAGCTAGATTTATACCATCAAAGCCCATGGCTACAAACGATAGAACTGTATCTCCGGCTCCCGTAACATCAAAAACTTCTTTTGCCTCTGATAAAATTTGATATTCCCTATCCTCGTCATCTATAAAAAACATACCTCCAGCACCTAATGTTGCCAATATGTACTTACAATCAATGCGTTTTTTTAAATTTTTAACTTCAGTAGGTAGTTCTTCTTGATCTATTTTTTTACCATTTAAAAAATTTTCCATTTCTTTTTTATTTGGTTTAATCAAAGTACAACCCTTGTATTTATTCTCATCGCTTGCTTTTGGATCTACTATTACTGGAATCTTATTTCTTTTAGCTATTTCTATAACTCCTTGAGTAAGCAGTTCTGTTAAAAAACCCTTAAGATAGTCGGATATAACTATTACATCAAACTTTCTAACATTAGACTCGACTAATTCTAAACATTTATTCTCTAATTTATAATCTATACTAAAATTATCTTCTTCATCAAATCTAAAAATTTGTTGCCCTGTGGATACATATCTAGATTTAGTAGTAGTCACACGACTATTATCCCTAGATACAAATTCTGTATTGATACCTCTGTCATCCAACAGTTTTAGAAGATAAGTACCATTTTCATCATCTCCAACTATAGACATTATATTTACCTTACAATTATTAGCAACTAGATTATTAGCCACATTAGCTGCCCCACCAGGAATGCATTTTGTTTGTTTGTACTTTAAAACAGGAATTGGAGCTTCAGGAGAAATGCGATTAACATCACAATATATATATTTATCCAACATTATGTCACCAATTACTAATATATTTTTATTTATACTTTTTTTATCCTTCATTTTCAAATACCTATTCCTTTGTTGCCTAAAATATTGATTTCAAACAAATACATGTTTCACTTATCCCCTTTATCTTAATGGCATCAAACTAACTGATACTCATCTTCAATTATTCGTTGCTTTTCTAATTTTATTTTATCAACTTATTACTTTTATATTATATAAGAATCGATTCAATTTCATTAATTATAACTTTGCTTGTTATATATTTTAAGCATTTTCGTTCCTCACATGCAAATAGCTTATCTGTTCCATAACAATATTGGCAGTCTAAACCAGCTGTAATAATGTGATTTTGTTCTGAAAATGGCCCTACATTTGGACCTGATGCTGCATAATAGGTTATTGTTTCAACATTCATAGCTCCCGCTATATGTATTAGTCCTGTATCTCCTCCAATAACTAACCTAGAGGAACTAATTAATGCCATTGATTCTTGAATACTGGTCTTCCCTAAAAAAGAAATTATACCTTTAGCTAATTTATAATTGCCTTTTTGAAAAAATTCTTTTTCCTGCTTTCCTCCCAGCAATAAAACTTTAAATCCTTTGCATATTAAATATTCAGCAATTTCTATTGAAATATTAAAATCTATACTTTTAGCATTTACAGTTTTAAGATGCTTACCTTTCCCACATGATACCATGCCTGTACCTACGCATATAGAGACCAATTTTTCACAATTAAAGTCCTTTAATAGTTTTTTTGATAACTCTTTTATTTCATCCGTTATAGTTAACCTCGGGTTCTTCATCGATGTTTCAATGCCAATTTGATTTAAAATTTCCAAACCTTGCATTACGGAATTATTCTTATAATATCGAGAATCTTTAATCGGGTAAAATACCTTTCTGCATCCTATAACATGCATTAGTACTTTACCTTTTTTTAAATTAGTCATAGGTGACACAATCCCTATGTCAAACCTTTCTTTTCTCAGTTTATATATTAGGCACAAGAATTCTGCCTTGCTCATATGTTTAAGGTTTAAAAAGTAAAAATTGTCCACTAGATTATTGCCGTTAATAACCATAGCGTGTTCAGAAGAAGCCACCAGCATTGAAATTTTTGCATTAGCATACGTCTCTCTCAATTTTTCTATCATAGGCTGCATTTGCACAATATCCCCTAATCCATGGTGTATTTCTACTAAAATGTTCATTGTTTTTTCCCCTTACTTACTTGGTTCTAAGTATTGAAATACATATTCTGGTGAAATGCTTTCTAAACATGATAAGACTTTCCCTTGTTTTCGTCTTAAATAACAGCTTAACTGCTTTTGGCATGTTTGGCAGGTTTCATGTGGCATAATATAAAACACTTTTTCTTTTCTAAGTTCCTGTGGATATGGTATAAACTGCTCTATATAGCTACCTGCTGATATTACATATGTAGGAACTTGTAGACAAACTGATAGGTGATATATGCCAGTATCATTTGTTATAACAAATTTAGCATTCTTGCATATATCTATAGTTTTTTCAAGATCAAAAATATTTAAATAATCACATGATATTTTAGCATCTTTTAAAAAACGAACGTTATCTTCTGTGGCATTTCCTATAACTATTGCTTTCGCACTACTGGAAGATGATATCAATTCTAATAGCTTTTTGACATATTCCAATGGCCAAACTTTTGTTGTGGAGCTTGCTCCTATATTAACGACGTAATATTCTTCACAGATTTCCTTCCTAGTATCAACCTCTATATTAATCAATTTTAATTCTTGCTTTTTATTAATTAAATTTTGCGTGAACATCCTATGCCTCTCTGCATATAGTCCTCTATTAGTATCTTCAAATATCGTTATTTTGTCTATAGTTCTAAAATCTGTCCTCGAAATTCCCCTTATTGTGCGCATATTTTTACCCACAGAATAAACACATACTGGATTTAAATTTCTTATTAAATTACAATGATATTTACTTATAGTATCTAATGGTAATATTAGAATTTCAAAAAAATTACCGTATTTTGATACTAATTCTTCATCATAAAGACATTTTTTTGTTTTCCGTTCAACAATAATCAAGTTTTTAATATTATGATTGCATATTGATAAAAACTCCTTGCTATAGCTGTCACATATCACATATACATATTTTTCTTGTTTCTCATAATATTTTATAATTTCCTCTAAATAATACGCAAACAAAAGGAAATCACCCCTCCCTTTGTCTAACGCTATTGCAACATTATCTCTTTCTCTAGGTCTTTGCCCTAAAATTTTTTTCAAATTATTGTTTGATTTATATTCTTTTATTTGATACCAATATTGCATAATCATTCCTATTAAATTATTATGCAATAATTTTTTTAAAAACAATTTTATTCCTATATTCATTAATCACACCTATATATTTTTCATTTTAAACACCTTAGTGACAAGCCCTAGTTCTTCTATTTTGCCAACTTTCAAACATATCACATAAGCTGAAACTGCTATTATAATTGCTATTAACAATTGTATTATTCTCAGATATATATAAGTAGCTAAATAATTAATGACCATTCTATACACAACATAAGAAATTCCTATTGCAATTATTGCAGATAAAATTATCTTAATTAATTTTTGTTTAGACGAAACAATTTGTATTTTGGGGTACTTATATTTGATTCCTCCAATAAGTAACACTGTATTACATATTGCTGCAATACTAGTTGCTAGTGCCAGCCCGTTGTGCCCCATAATTTTAACTAAAATTACATTTAATATTATGTTAATCACAACACTAATTGCTCCAAAAAACATAGGTGACTTCATATCATGAATTGAGTAATAAATCCTAATTGAGAAATCATTCAACGCTGTAAAAATAAGCCCTATTGCGTAAAATTTAAAAGCTGAACTTGTCATCACAGTAGCAACTTCTCCAAAGGCACCCCTTTCATACACAATTTGTATAACCTGATCAGAATAGACCATGGCTCCTAATGCAAAAGGTACCCCCAAAATTACAATAATGGTAATTCCTGTAGAGGTAATGCTATTAAATCTACCATATTCCTCCATGGAATTTGCTTGAGTTAATTTAGGATAAATAATTGTTGATAGTATTGTAGTTGTTATTGATATAATCATTCCATTTAGGAGAGATGCATAATTTAATGCGGCAATACTTCCTTCTACTAATTTGGAAGCTAAAGTCTTATCAATAAAAAGATTAATTGAGGTTATATAGCTACCTATAAAAACTGGTAATGCCAATTTTATAAGTGCTTTTGTGTTATCCCCTAAACGAATACTTCTGCAATAATTATATCCGTTTCTTTTGGTTATATAAAAAATAGTTATACATCTAAGTGCATATCCTATAACCGTTCCAAATGCTAGATAGTAATGATTTGTATATGCGCTTATTATTATTCCAATAATAATAGAAATACTTATAAAATATCCACTAACAATCTGCGGCAGAAAGATACCCTTATATTGCAAATATGAATCTAAAATAGCCGCTATTGATGAAAATATAATGTATGAAAACAGAACCTTTATATAAAAGCTACCTAGTGTAGACTTTTCACCAGAAAAACCCTGTGCGCAAATAGCGATAATTTGATCTGAAAATAAAATTCCTATTATTGATATAATTAAAGATATAATTAGGAATAAATTAATAATCTGTGAAGTAAATATGTCTCCTTGTTTTTCACCTTCACTCTCACTAATCTTTGAAAATAGTGGCATATATGCAATCGATATGGCAGAAATAACCCCACCAAACAATACAGATAATATGGTAAAGGACATCACATAGACATCTACTATATAACTTGTCCCAAAAAATCCAGCTAGAACCATCTCACGAATAAATCCAATAAACTTTGAACCCATCGTCAATACTACCATAAACATAGCAATTTGAACTGAATTTAACACTTTGTTTTTAATATTCATAAACTCCTCTGTTACCAATATAATGTTCTTCCCCTAGGTGCATTAATCTTATTATTATACCCCTGTTTCCACGTTTATGTCAAATATTCTCCATAAGGAACTTATATTACGCTCACTAATTGTTTATCTGAAAAACGTTATGATTAAAAGACATTATTGTTTAAAGGTTAATGATATTCATTCCCTTGCCCAAGTTTCTTGCTATTGATGCTTTTGAGGCAATATTGATCACCAACTATTTCAAATCATCCTAACAAATCCTAAAAATGCTAGGTTTTAGATACTTTTAATAAAAATTATATTCTTATTTTGCTAGGTTTTATAATACTAATAATGTAAATATGTTGTAAGGGGTATAAGTAGTAACTTCAGAAGCATAGCTAGATTTTGCTTCCTAAGGGCTATTATTATTGCACACAAATACAATATAGTTAGACAAGTTACTTGGGCTTACGGGAACGTCAGAAAACATATAGAAAAGTCTTTTGGTAAAGAAATACGAAAGGATTTTAAGCGTTATAGAAGGTTACTCCTCATGTGTCCTAATATATTGACACCTGCGCAACTAGACGAGGTTTGTGTTATGCTTTCCTTATCTAAGTAACTTGCGTTAACATATTACTTAAAAAAAAATTGTATCGTTTTTTGAAATCCAAAGGTAGAATAGATGCTAAAAAGATTTTATAGAACTGGTATTTGCTAGTTGGTGTTTCTAATATTGATGTGTCCAATAAATGCATCAGCACTTTAAGCAATTGGCAGGAAGAAATATTAAACGCCTTTGACACAGGACTTACAAGTGGGTATACAGAAGGCTGCAACAACAAGATAAAGGTTATTAAAAGAAATTTATATGCAACAAGAGAATTTACTAGATTTAGAAAGAGAATATTAATATCTATGAATCAGCGTCAGTTTAGTCTTTTAATTGTAGAATTGAAAAACTGAGTACAGAAAATTTTCCATACTCAATAAAAAATCTTATTCAATTGAACCCCACCCCAACATTTGACATAGAGCAAAAACAAAAGACGAGTAAAACTCGTCTTTTGTAAAAATTAGATTAATAATTTTAATTATGGTCTAGCAAAGATTACAATATCAAATCCTTCTTCGTCATCGTCAACTTCGTATAAAGTAACGAAGTCACCTTTCTTAAGAGAACCCTTGTAAACATCATATTCATCGCTACTTACTTCATAGATTACAACCTTATCTGAAAGAGCCTGTAATCCAGTAAATCCAGCTGTATCAAGCTTCACAGAATCTCTTCCATTTGCTTCTGTAACATTTCCTTTAACGATTTTGATGTCTCCACCAGCTTCAACCTTATCACCAGTTGTGATAACGCCATTAGCATCAACCTTTACTTCGTAAACGTTTACTGTATCACCAAAGCCATTAGATGTCTTATATACTGGAGTTGCCCAATCTTTAAATAGACCAGAACCGTCATCAGTTAATGCATCTAGCTTTTCGCCATCTTTGTAACCAACAATGTGCCATACTCTGTCTTCGTCAGCATTAACGTCTCTGTTCTTTTCGCTAACAACAGCGTAAGCCTTATCTCCACCCTTAGCCATTGCACTATCAACGATAATAGCAACTACTTCAGTAGTGTCGTCTTCTGCAAATAATACAGTTGCTCCTATCTGCTTCTGATCAGCCTTCTTCTCAACCTTGTCAATTGTAGTTGTATCATAATCTGTACCATCAAATGTGAATACTACAACATCTTTAGAGATAGTAGCAGTAGAAGTTGCGTTTTCTCCAGCTGTATCTACATCAAAGTTAATAACCTTGTTTGTTGGGAAGTTAACTTTAACAGCACCAGCAGTAGTTGTCATTACATTTTCAAAAGCTCCATTAGTAGTCTGATCAATTTCTGAAATTTCGCCATCCTTATTTAAAGCATAACCAAATACAGCACCCTTAGTAAGAGCCGCAAAATCGTCCTTTTCATCAACAGTTAGAACCTTTTCATTTCCGTCAGCAAGAAGAACTTTTACTTCCTTGTTAAATGTAGTATTCTTGTCGATAACTACAGCATAGTTGTCAACTGAATCTGTTGAATCAAAGTCAAATACAAATCCTCTAGCGTCTAATGCAGCCTTAACTGTTTCAGATACTTCTTTGTCTGTAACTTTGTTATCATCAGCTAATGCATCAACACCGTTAACAACTTCGTTAGCGTTCTTGTAAGTGTTAGCACCAATTGCAAATGTTGTTGCTACATCAGATTTAGCTTCCCTGAAGGTCTTGATGATGCCTTCAGCAACTTCAGTACCAACTTCAATTCTTCTAATTTCCTTTTCTTTATCTGCGTATACATATACTACATTGTCAGCCTTGATGTCTTTGATGCTGTTAACACCAACTAGAGCAAACTGAGTGTAGTCAATTTCATCGTTATCATCTAATACGAAATCGAATCCTAATAATTCTTGATCGTCCTTGATTTCAGCGATGTCATCAGCATCTACCTGCTGTCCAGCCTTAACTGTCCATTCTACAGCAGAGTAGATTTCTTTAATAGTCTTACCTGAAAGGTCAACGTTAAGAACTAATTCTCTACCGTCCATGCCAAATTTAACTGCAGCATCTGTGATTGTTGCATCCTTAGTCTTATCACTAGCATTGTTTGCTAATAAAGCACCAATAGTAGTTACTCCTGTCTTTAGGCTATATTCTTTTGAATCAGCTGTAGTTACAAAAGTATCAGCTTCTGTAAATCTACCAACTAACTGTTCACTATCTGGAATAAAAGCAACGATATCGCCTTTTCCACCATCGTTCTTGTAAACATTACCATATCTACCGATGTGCTTAGCCATATTGATAACAGAATCTTCAATGTCTGAAATTTCTACAACTGCCTTGTCTTCTTTTGTGCAGTTAAGACCTGAAGAAAGAAGTGTAGTTTCTACATATTCTTTTGTTTTATCATCATATTTGTCCCAAAGCTTTTCTGTCTTACCGTCTGAGTTTACAGCAACTTTCTGTACAGTTAGTGTGTTGTAAATAACCTGAGCAGCATTAGCCTTGTCAACGCCAGTAGCATCTTTAGCTACGTCATCATAAAGTTCTAATTCCTGAGCCTTAGTAACGTAGTTTGAAGGCCAAACGCCAGTAAGTTCTGAACTGTTTGCAGTGTAACCAATTGCTCTTAAAGCCATAGTTACAGCTTCGTTAACAGTGATTGTCTTACCAGGCATAGCATTTCCTGCTCCGTCTCCAAGCATGATGCCCTTTGAGTTACAGAATGCAAGATAAGGAACAGCCCAACTGTATCCGTTTGTATCCTTAAAGTTAGTGCTTGCATAGCCTGCAAGAGCACTCTGAGGGATAGCTAAAGCTCTTGTAATCATAGCAGCAAATTCTGCTCTTGTTACAGCCTTTTCTGGTTGGAATGTACCATCTGGATTACCAGTTATGATACCAAGGTCATAGTTTACTTCAATAGCTTCTTCATTCTTGTTACCAGCAATATCACTTAAAGTCTTAAGCTCTGTTGATGAACCAGCGAATGCCATTGAGAAACTTGATAGTACTAATGATAGTACTAGTACAAATGAAAGTACTTTTTTCATTTCTAATATTCCTCCTTTAGAATTGTTCTTCGAAGGGGTTCTATTGTTTTCTGTGAGCAAATCACCTTCCCCTTCCGAAGATAATTTGACGTTATGAGTAAGTGCAACACAAATCTAAAGTTTTGTACGCGACTTATCACACTGAATTATACCTTGTTGCAAGTAGCGTAGTCAAGTCCACTAGGCAAATGTAACAAAACTGTAATACACAAATAGGTTAACGCCTACACCCTATACAGCCCCTTTGCTCGGTATATTTTTATTATATCAAATATAATTGAAATGTCTATTACAGCAATGTTACAGGTCTGTTAATATTTGTAGAAAATCTTAAATTCCCAACACTTTTATACTCGAAACAGTAAAATAAAACAGCCGCTTAGATAATATCTAGCAGCTGTTTTAATCTAATCTTATTTTTATGTTTCTAGAATTTAATATTTTATCTTAATATAACTACATCAGCCTGTATTAAGTCATCATCGCTTACATCATAAGCCCTAACCTCTTTGCCAGACTTTATACTAGAAAGATTTCCTGATCTATATTCTTTCTTCTTATCATCCCAAACATATATAGATGCATTATTCCTAATTCCAATAACTTCATCATTAATAATCATTGCATCATTTTTATATTCTGAAATAGTGCTCCACTTTTTTTCTTTTGTCAATTCCACAAACACTTTCCCCTTTGCCCCGGCGGTAGTAGCAACATTTTGAACTATACCATCCGAGACCTTTAACTCGTAAAGCTGCCCATCAGCAATATTTTTGGAGTCAAAAGCATCAAAATTCAATCCTTTTTTCCCAAACCATGTAATGCCTTTTGTAGCTGTAAGCGTTTCAAACCCTGTTACAGCTTCTCCTGATGCATTAACATCTTTTAATGTACCATTAATTACACAATACACATTTCCTGTAAATCCTGTATCTCTTGGCAATATCATTTTAGTAATCTTTCCATCTTCTATTAGATACCACGCTGGTGTCTTCGCACCCTTAAACTTATATATGGTCTCTTGTCTAAAGTCGTCTGCTTTTTCAGATAACTTCATGTCCTTGCCATATTCTTTCTTTTCTCCATATGTATAAACTTCTACACCCTTTGAAAGCGGCTTACCAGAAAATGAAGTTAAGTTATCATCAAAGCTTGCTGTAGTAAATACCATTCCACTTGTTGACGGCACACCCTCTGCTTTATCATTTTCAGTTCCTTGTGGCTCATCTTTAACTTCAGGAGCCATAGCTTTTAACTCTTTCATTTGGTTATATGTCATTTGAGCAGCAATTCCCTTTGTTGCTATAGCAGGATAATTTTCATCTATTCCCGCAAACATACCTACTTCTTTTGCTTTTGTTATATAGTCTTCCGGCCAATTTGCCCCAATCTTATCTTCAGTATACCCGGCTGCTCTTAATACCATTGTAAGCATCTCATCTGTACTCACATTCACTCCAGGTTTAAAGGTTCCATCCGGATACCCCTTTACTATACCATGTTCTACTGCATATGCAATATACCCTGATGCCCAGCTATATCCTTTAAGATCTGTAAAACTTACCTTTGATATAGGCTGTGTCGCAGTACCATTTACTAAAGATGCCTTTGGATCAATGGTCTTAACTATTATTACGCAAGCCTGCGCTCTTGTTAAATTAGATTCCGGATAAAAATTCCCATCCGTATCTCCTGTAACAGCTCCCGCCTCTGCTAAGGCCTCTACTGCCTTTTCATAATTAGTTCCTTTTATATCTGTTGGCATAGCTCCAGCAAAACTTGCTGTACTAGACATTAACATAGTTGCCAGCATGAATGCAGTAACTCTATTTAATTTTATCATTTGTTATCTCTCCGTTCTTTATTTATATAACTTCACGTAACATCTTTCTAAAAACTCATTTTTAATGATTATTAATTGATTTTAATACTTCTTCGCAGAACTTAGTTTTTTGGCATACTTCTATATAGCATCATAGCAACATCACCTTTGTCAGCAGGTGCAGACCAATCTGTTATATTTCTGTCACCAATCATACTATTCATATTCATTTGTGCATATTGAATATAGTTTTCAGGCCATGTTCCATAGTTTACCGCTGTTGGGTTCTTGCTTCTAATTATTACTGTAATTACTTCTGCATATGTAACCTCTTTACCCGGTGCGAATTTATCATTCCCAACACCATTTATCAAGTTTGCCTTTGCACAAGCATTTATATACCCCTTAGCCCAGTCATATCCGGCTAAATCTGTAAATGTATTTTTTTTCTTTATGTTATCTAAGTCATTAACATTATTTGTGGCCTTAGCCATCATAGTAGCGAATTCAGCCCTGGTTATAGATTTCTCAGGATGAAATTTACCATCATCATCTCCAGTAACAACTTTCTTATCCATTAGGAACTTTACCGGAGTTAAATATTCTGTGTTCATAACATCCTGTGGATATATGGTTACTGAGTTCCAACTATTTGTGTCAGCAAAAGCAGCTGTTGTGCCTCCGATAACCATTGTTAAAGAAAGAATAAATACCGCAATTTTTCTCTTAATCATTTTTTTCTCCTCCCAATTAAATTAATTATAATCTCTTCAATTATAACAAAGAGTATTTTTAAATCCATTACACTAGTATTACAAAATTTATTTTCTCTTATTGTCTATTAAGCTTGGATAAATAAATCCAGAGTTTAAATCAGCTGCATTTATTGTATTTCCTTTTTCATCTGTTGTATTTATTTCTATTGGTGGCACTATGCCACCCCCATCAGAAATAATAGATGAGCTTTCATTTGATGCTGACTCAACAATTCTATAAGTGTACACCCATACATTTGACCCATCCTTGTCATTTAAGTAGTTCGTAATTAGCTGATATCCATTATCTAACTTAACCTTTATTTGTCCGGAAAGCTGCTCTTTGGTAAGCCTTTTAACTATACTTCTTGACGATCCCGCATCTTCATAGCCTATATCTGTATCAGAGGTACCTCCTAGCCAAAAACTATCTATAATTTTAGATCTGTTTCTGCCTGTCAACGATCCTATGCCATTACTTCCGGTAACCTCTCCAGCATTGTACGAGCGCTGTATATATGCATAGTTTTGTCCTACAAGTCCCCCTGCAGAATTCGTAGCTTTGACTTTTCCAGTATTATAGCTGTTAAAAATCTTGTCTTTACTTAACCCTGCAAGTCCCCCTGCATTTGAGTTGGCTGTAACAGCTCCATCGTTATAGCATTTTTGAATTTTGCCATCTCCGGTATTCTGATACGCAACAATTCCTCCAGCTTCAGTATCTGCTATTATTTTGCCTTTATTATATGACTGGCTAACTTCTGCTTCATTGTTAGCAATTATGCCACCTGCATGCTTACCGTTTATTTCTCCGGTATTATAGCAATCATTAATTTTTGTTCTATCGCCTTTGGCATATCCTACAATACCACCATTTGCTCCTTCACCTGAAAGTTCTCCGGTATTGTAACATTCGTTTATATATACACCATAAGAGCTTCCATCTGTTTGTCCCACAACTCCGCCAGCATAATTTGCTGTGCTGCTCACCTTGCCTGAGTTGCTACAATTCTCAATTGTTACAGTTGCTGTTAGTGCAGGCAAATATCCTATGACACCACCTGTTTTGGTTTTGCCTTTTACGATTCCCTTGTTAACACAACTGTATAAAGCATCGCCTTCCATATTGATTGTGCCAACAATGCCTCCAGTATTGGTAATACCTTCTACATAGCCCCTGTTTATGTTGCTCTTTAATTTTTCCTCTGCAGTTCCGGTAATACCGCCCACATTTGTTTGACCGGTAACAGCGGCATCGGAACCTAATACACAATTTTCGATGCTGCCCTTACTGTAACCTGCTATGCCTCCAACATTTACAGAACCCTTTATTTTAGACTTATCTATTGTGAGATTTTCTACACTGCTTTTAGTATCTAAATATCCAAACAGTCCTGCATATCCCGCAATATTTCCGGTGTCAGAGCTACCCCTTTGTGTACCAGTGATGTCTAATCCCGTAATAGTATGATTATTACCATCAAGATTTCCTATAAAAGGATTCTCTTGTGTACCTATCGGTTCAAAGTTCCCCTCACTCCAGTTAGGTTCACTGGTATTTGATGCCGGAGCCTTAGTTGCAAAATCCGTAGTTACCTTTATGTCTTTGGTAAGGACATAGTAGCCGCCCTCTTTCATATGTTGTCTCATATGGTTAAGTTGAGCTTCTGTTGAGATTTCGTATGGATCCTTTGGTGTTCCCGCACCAACGGTAAATGCCCCGGCAGTAACTAAGTGTTGTTTTTGGCAACCGGCAGTTCCTGTTGGTATCTCAGGTTCTGGATTAGTTGGATTTATACTTGACCCAGGACCTTTAATTACTTTTTCTCCCTTTTTTACATTTAAAAGAAGTGTGGCAGCTTCTGCCCTAGTTAGCGCCGTCGTCGGCCTAAAGTTTCCTTGATCGTCACCTCTCATATATCCCTTTTGGAACATTATGTTAACATATGGCAATGCCCATTCCCCAATTAGGCTGGCATCCTTTACCGATGATGCATTTTTTGATGTATCTAGGTTTTCAGTGGATATGATTGTAGCTACAACCTTTGCCGCCTCTTGTCTTGATATCATCTGTCCTATACCAAAGGTGCCATTCTCATAGCCCTTAGTTATGCCTGCTGCAAGTGCAATCTTTAGCGTAGGTATGTACCATTCTATGGGATTGACATCCTTAAAAGTTATGACAGTCTTCGAGGTGTCGGGAATTTCAGTTAGTACGTTGGTAACCAGTTTATAAAATTCCTCTCTTTTCATTAGGTTATCTGGAAGAAAGTTTCCTTCTGGATAACCCCCTACAACGCCCATGGCTGCAGCCTCATTAATAATTGCTTGACCCCAATGTCCTTTAATATCAGTAAATTTATCTGTATTTGCCTGTGCCATGCCTACATTTGAGGTAAACACCATGGTGGCAACCAAAGCCATAGCCATTATCTTTTTCCTTATCACCGTTTCTACCTCCCCTTTCATTCTGACCTTATTATGACGTAAATCAAATTATTTTTGTTCCTCATGTATGCTTTTAATGTGAAAACATCAAAATAATTACTACTATTTAATTCTAAACATCTAATATCAGCCTATTTTTTATTTTTTTATATACATTTTTATTATATCTCTTGCGACAAAGGCTGTCCACCATTATAATATCAATAACAATTTATTGATTTAAGCAATTATTGTTAACAAAAAAGTTAGCACAAGTGGGAGGCTTTAATGAAAACTAATGGTTTATCGGAGAGGCTAGTAAATTACGACATCTTACGTATATTAGCCGCATATCTTATTGTAATGCTTCACCTTTCCGTACAATATATAAATAAAGCGCCAGCTTCTGTTGACGAATATCTTCAGTGGCAACAAGCAATAAAGCTGTCTACCTTTTCCAGGGTGGGCGTGCCAATATTCATCATGTTAAGTGGGGCCTTTTTGCTTAACCCAAACAAAAAAGTATCTCTAAATAGCATATTTAGAAAATACTTACCTAAATTGCTTTTAATTTTTATGTTTTGGTCCCTTTTCTATTCACTTGCAGAGCAGGACTTTTGGAAGAATGTTTTTAACATCGGGTTTTCCAATAGTTTTTCTATAATTGATTGGAATGACTTTTGGATTGATTTTGTACAGGGGCATTACCATATGTGGTATTTGTATATGCTCGCCGGGCTTTATCTGTTAACCCCCCTTATAAAGCACATATCAGAGCACGCTTCGAAACAACAGCTTACCTATTTTACTTTAATGTGTTTAGTAGTTACCTCTGTAACAAAGTTAAACGAAGAATTATGGAAATTACCTTTGCTTGAGACTATAATGCAAAAAATGGCACTTTCATTTTTCTTTGGTTATATTGGGTATTTTATTGGAGGATACCTTATAAGCAAGTACACCCCCTGCCGTATTACTACGGTAATTGTTTTTGCTTTAGGTCTTTTATCCTTTAAATTTACTTATGAACAAACTTGGTTGCTAAACCCTATGTTTGGCTTTGAAACACCAAATTTAGTATTTTTCAGCAACTATTCACCCACAGTATTTCTTATGAGTTTTGCAATATTTCTTTTATTTGCAAAGCTGGGGAATTTAAAAGTCCCGCTATTTTATAAGCTTAAAGAAACGCTTTTTTTCAAAGGGTTAAAAGTTTTTATTTGCAGGCTTCCTCAATATATGCTTGTGGTTTATCTGGTTCATCCTTTTATTTTAGTGCAGTGTAGGGCTTTAGGTATCCTATATCCAACGGATACGGCTTGGACTTTGCCTTTAAATGCGCTTATTGTATATGTGGTGAGCCTTGTTATAGGTTTCATACTTATAGAAGCTTATAAACTTGTTTTTCGTATCGTCAGATGCTAAAATATCAATAACTTTTAAAATTCGACAAATTGCACCAGAGGGTGTTTAAAAGGGGGAAATTTTTATGAAAGTCGTACTTTACGATTTTACAAAAAAAGTATTATCTATTTTTTTGGCATTTATTATTGCCATACCTTTAATATCTATTCCAAACACAGCTTATGCTGCATCTTTCAGTGATATACGAGATCACTGGGCTGCTTCATACATAAATAAAGCTGTATCTTATGGTTTTGTCAAAGGATATCCTGATGGAACATTTAAGCCTGATAACGCAGTAAGCAGAGCCGAATTTACCAGCATGGTAAACAAAGCTCTAGGAAATACGGCTTCAACCAGCGTAGGATTTAAGGACGTTCCCTACAACGAATGGTATTACAATGATGTAGCAAAAGGTATTTCTGCGGCTTTCGTTGGTGGTTACGACGATAACACGTTTAGACCCAATACCGCTGTCACAAGGGAAGAGGCTGCCGTAATGATTGCTAGATTTGTTCCCACATACGGTTCTTCAGGCAATGTCTCCGCTTTTAAAGATAGGGTTTCCATCTCTTCATGGGCCAGTGATGCTGTTGCCAGAATATATGGAAAGGGCTATATGGGTGCATACGATGATGGCAAATACCATCCACAGGATTCTTTAACACGAGCTCAAACAGCAAAGATTCTTTGCAGCATCTTAGATAAGGAAACCATTGTTTCATCCAGTACAATCATAAAAAGTAAAGGCACAACCTTATCAAACAGAATTTACACAAATAATGTAACAATGCACTCTGATTTAGGCACAGGGGAAGCTGAACTTTCAAATTGTGTTGTTTTAGGAAATCTATATGTTTATGGAGGTGGGGACAATAGTATTATTGTTTCTAATTCCAGGGTAGCCAATGCCTATGTAGAAAAGAGTTCCAGTTCTGTAAGGCTTCTTGCAAAGGGTCAAACAACTATCAATAAAACCACAGTAGGAAATACCGCAATACTTGAGACTTCAGGGCTTTCAGGCGGAATAAACGGAACCGGTTTTAGTGATGTAGATATAAAGGGTTCTGCAGATGCCACATTACGCGGAAGTTTTGTTAAAGTCAACCTTGTTGGTTCTTCTGCCGACGTAGAGGTGGAATCCGGAGCCATTACTACTTTTAATGTTACAAGCTCAGGCCGAAACAGTGAAGTCAACTTAAATAACAGGGCCAGCATCGGAACGGCTAATGTTGATGCTGCTGTAGCTTTTAAAGGTTCAGGAAGTATTAATACTATGAATGTTAATTCAAATAATGTCACCTATGAAACTAAGCCTCGATACGTTAAGCTTGGTTCCGGGATTAAGACACCCGGCTACACTGATGATGACGACGACTATGATATTAGTGTGGATCCTAAACATAAGGCTACCAAAGTAAAGGTTAATACTGACATAACTTTGACCTTTAAAACTGCAGTAACAAAATACAACGGTTCAACTATTAGGGATTCCGATATACCGGATATGATTTATCTAAGAAAAAACTCAAGCTCCGGTTCGAGAGTATCATTAACAGGAAGCATTAATAGTAGCAAAAAGGTTATAACCTTAACACCAAAAAGTGATTTAGATGAAGATACCAAGTATTATGTAGTTATAGATAAAAATGAGTTTTTAGATTCACGGGATAAGGGCAACTCCGCTCAAACAACTTATTTCACAACAGGAGATGAATCCGATGGAACGGTTAGATTTTCTCCGAAGAACGGAGCCTCAGATATTAGCAGGAATGTAAGTCCAACAATTACATTTTCGCAATCAATAGAAACCTATAACGGGAAAAGCATAACAAGCTCTTATTTAGATGATAGCGTTATTATTTTTAGAGAAAACAATTCCAGCGGCTCTAGGGTATCTTTTAGAGCCAGCATTAACTCTTCTAAAAAAACAATAACCATAGAACCTAGATCCAACTTAAAAGAAGGTCAAAAATATTATTTGGCAATAGCCAGCAGAAAACTGAGAACACAGTCTGGTTCAAATAATATAGGCAGCTCTAGTGTAACCTGGACAGTAACTTCACCATCGGCACCAACTGTAAGTTTTTCACCTTCAAATAATGCCGTAAACGTGAACTTAAATACAAATATTACTATGCAGTTTTCAAGTGCTATATACACAACCAGCAGTAGCACGCCGACAAGCAGCTATATAACAGGTAATATTAATTTCCGTAATGATTCAACAGGAGCCAGCGTTCCATATAACTTAGTCAGCTATGGAAATAATGGCAGTGGATATCAAATTATAATAAGACCGACAGAACCGCTTAAACCGGGCATTAGTTATACGGTCTCGGTAATAGGCTCAAGGTTTAAAAACAGTTCCGGCACCTATGTGAGCGGATCAAGCTCCACATTTAGAGCTATTGGCAACGTAGATTTTTCAAAATTAGATACTGCAATAAACGCGGCTAATTCTGCTAAGTCAGGTATTAGAGTTAGTGCAAACGGAAGTGATATATATACAAATGTATATTGGGTAACACAGCAAGCTCTTGACACCTTAAACAATGCAATAAACGCGGCTGTAAATGCCAAGTCTACTGCTACTACAACGGCTCTTGCTGATAATGCCGCAAATATATTAAACAGTGCTGTTTCCGCTTTTAATAGTGCAAAAGCCCTTGGCACAAAGGTAATAGTTGATACCAGTGCTATAGATACTGCTCTAAATAATGCTACAAATGCACTATCAGATGTGGCTGTAAGTGTGGATGGTTATGATATTGATCCAAATAAATACTGGGTTACACAAGATGTAATGAATGCATATAATGCGGCAATAAACAAAGCAAAATCCGCAAAGGATACGGTGTCTAATGTAAATCAAGCCTTTGATGCCGCCATGGAACTTGAAGGAGCAACTACTACCTTTAAATCCAGCAGGACTAGAGGAAGTAAGGCAGATAAATCTTCCTTGGATTCTGCTCTTAGGAATGCACGAAACAATATATTAGCCACAGCCACCAGCGTAGATGGGTCTGATATACTACCTTCAAATAAATGGGTGTCTTCCTCTGATAAGAGCACCTATAAAACGTCTATTGATAATGCAGGAAATGTTTCATTAGCATATAAGGTGTCACAGTCTGAAGTTGATTCTGCACTTTCAACGCTAAACGATGCTACAAATGCATTTAATTCTGCAAAAAGAGACGGTACCTTGGTTACACCTCCTGAAGGTGGCACTAATACGGGCGGAAGCCCTGGTGTAGATTCCAGTAGCAGTAATCCTACACCATAATAAACATTAATAGACTTTACTTATAAAATAAAAACGCCAACTTACTTTTCTCATGAAAAATCATGTAACTTAAAAGTAAGTTGGCGTTTTATTAATTTTAAAATTTTCCGGCCTATAAAACCTATATTGCTCCGTGTTTTACATCATTTAAAATTTTATCCAGTAGCTGCTCATACACAGGTCTTCCCTTTAAAATATCAGCTACGAAATATGCCACCAATGAAACTAATGATAATGCCAATAAGTGTGATAAACTTCCCGTCATTTCACTTATTAAAATTATTCCCGTCACAGGAGCCCTTACAATTGCGGCAAAGCAACCGGCCATTCCAATTATTACAAAGGTTTCTAAATATATATTACCAAAACCTATTGCATCTCCAAAAATCTGACCTAATATACCTCCTATAATAGCACCAAATACTAACATAGGCATAAATATCCCACCAGGAGCACCTGAGCCAAAACAAAACATGAAAAATGCAAGTCTAATAACTAATAGCATACACATAGCACCTATGAGCATTTTCCCTGTGCTGGACATTTCAACTAAGCTACTCCCTCCGCCAAGCGCCTTAGGATATATAAATCCAAGTACAAACACCATTGTAAATGGAATAAAAATTCTTACTTTTTTTATTATCGGTCTGGAATAAAAGAATTGAAACAGTTCTAAACTTTTGTTGAAAATAACACCGAATATTCCCATAGCAATGCCAACAAGAATAATAAGAACATAATATTTTAACGGCATTGTCTGCCCGACCTTTAAAGAAAATATTGGTTTTAAACCGAATACATAGCTGGCAACAAAGTCAGCGGTTATAGTAGAAGCCATGGCTGTAAGTAATGTTTTTTCAGAGAAGGTACGATTCATTTCCTCAAGGCAAAAAATTGCTCCTGCAATAGGTGCATTAAATGCCGCAGTCAGTCCTGCACCAGCTCCACAGGTCATTAGAAATCTCTCCTCAGACTTTATGCGTCTTGTAATGCGAGAAAAACCCTTACCTATCATACTCCCAAGCTGTACGCTGGGACCCTCTCTTCCAAGGCTTAAACCTCCACCCAGTGCCAGTAAGCACCCTGTAAATTTACAAATAATCACCTTCCACCAACATAATGAAAGCTCGCCGGAGGCGTCAGCCTTAGCCTGTGGAATCCCACTACCTGATATCATGGGTTCTATTTTTACTAGGCCTGAAATGAGCAAAGCTAAAAGAAATAAAACCACAGCCCAAACGAGAAGAAAATACGCACTATAATGTGCGTATTTTAATATTTGACCTGTTATTTCTTCCATTTTTTGAACACCAATTCGAAATAATACTATTAAAATACCCGTTAGGGCTCCAACAATTGCTCCTTCCAGCATAAGCCTATATTTAAATGTTTTAAATTGTCCTATTGATTTTACCGTTTTATGCACTAAATACATATTTTCCCCCAGTTAATAAAATGGATACCAGAATCCAGTATGCCCACCTGTTTTAATGACTATACCTGCCAATAAAACAAGTATTGATATTACAGCAAAGCCCATATCCACTGCTGAAAAAGGCTCTCTGTTATACCAGGTACGTTTTCTGCTCTTTCCAAAGCCTCTTAAATCCATAGCATTAGAGACCGCCTCTATTCTACTAAAAGAAGACATTAGAAGTGGAACCATTACAGTTCCATAATTTTTTAACCTTACAAATGCACTTGCATCGCCTTTTTTAAATGCAACACCTCTTGCTTCTTGAGCATTAATAATATGCTCAACCTCAGCTTTCACATCCGGAATATATCTTAGGGCTATGCTTACAGCATATGAGACCTTATACGAAATGCCTAGCCTATTTATACTCCCTGCAAAACTGCTTGGATGCGTTGTAAAGATAAACAAAATAGTTATGGGCAATATTGCAATGTATTTGAGAGTTAATGTTAAACAATAAAAGATTGTTTCAAAAGTTACTGTGTATACTCCAAATAAAGAAAACAGCTCCGTATAGGTTCCTGTCAACTTGGATCCGTATTGAGGTGTCACCAGTACTAAGAAAGCCGAGTTAAAAATGGTGAACACAATAATAAATGCAAAAAATGGCCAAATTGCCTTATTCGGTAATTTAGAAACCTTTAGCATTATTAATCCCAAAACAAGAATTGCACAAAAAACTCTTAAATCCATAAATGCAAATACAAATGCTGTCCACCCAACCAACATTAACAACTTAATACTACCATCCATTCGGTGAAATATTGAATCACGTTCTATATAAAGTGAGCCACTTTTAGTCATGCACCTCACCCCCTGTAATCCTATGTGTAAAATAAGTAATAAAACTACTTAAATCTTCTACGTTATAAAGTTTTCCCATTCTCTCAATAGAGGTGTGTTTTAAGTTTGCTGTTTTTATTAATTCATTATTAGAAAGAATTTTGTCTATGGTATCCTGTGCAATAACAGTTCCCCCAGACAAAACAACTCCCCTATCTGCATATTCAAGAGCCAAATGCATATCGTGGGTAATAATGATAATAGCTGTGCCATCTTCTCTAATATTTGATAGGTATGACATAAATTCTCTGTAACTGGTATAATCCTGTCCTGCCGTTGGTTCATCTAAAATAATGACCTTAGGCCCCATAGCTAAAATGGATGCTATGGTTAAACGCTTTTTTTGACCGTAACTCAAAGATGATGTAGGCCACTTTCTATACCCATAAAGTCCACAGACCTTCAAAGCTTTTTCTACACACTGTTTAACTTGTTCTTCCTTCATGCCAATATTTCTGGGACCAAATGCTACTTCATCAAAAATCATGCTCTTTGTAATCATATGATTTGGATTTTGCATGACAAAACCTATAGCTCCTGCTCGTTTTTTTACTGTCCAATTGTCGATACATTCACCCATATATGTAATGGAGCCTTCTTGGTATTTTGCAATACCCGAAATAGCTTTTAGCAGAGTTGACTTTCCTGCACCATTATTTCCAACAATGGCAAGCATTTCTCCCTTTTTAACATCAAAGGTTATGTTTTTTATAGTATAAGGGTCTTCCTTATAGTATTTATATGCCACATTTTTAAGGCTTAGCAAAGCCCCGTCGTCACTGACCTTATGTTCAAAATGCTCCGACATATATTTATTTATCACTTGTTCTTTAAATTTCAGTGTATTGTTTAGGTCAGAGATTTTATCCTCCGGCTTTAATTCTACACCGCATAATTTTAACATTTCTACATATAATGGTTGCCTTAATCCCATTTTAGGAAGTTGACCACAGGCTAAAATTTCATCCGGCGTTCCGTTAAAACAGATTTCCCCATCATCAATAACTATAACTCTGTCAAAATCATGTTCTAATACATCTTCTATTCTATGTTCAATAACTATAATTGTCTTTCCATCTTTATAGTGTAGCTGATTGATGGTTTCCATAGCTTTATAGCCACTGGCCGGGTCAAGGTTTGCCAATGGTTCATCAAATACTAAAATAGGCGCCTGCATTGCAAGTATCCCTGCTATGGCAACCTTTTGTTTTTGACCACCGGAAAGACTCTGAGGAGTAATATTTTTTTGTTTGAGCATATCCACTTGATTAAGAGCCTGATCTACCCATTTCCTCATTTGTTCCGTTGGTACGCAATCATTTTCAAAAGCAAAAGCAACATCTTCTGCCGCAGATAATCCTACAAATTGACAGTCTTGATCCTGCAATATAGTACCCACATGACTGCCCATTTCAAATAATGAGAGTTTTGACGGAACCACTCCGTTGACTAAAATCTCACCTGTAATATCACCTTTATAATTAAACGGAATAAGCCCATTTATACAATGGGCTATAGTTGATTTACCACTTCCGCTCTTTCCTGTTATTAAAACCTTTTCACCTTTTTTTATGTCAAAGGTTATATTCGTTAAAGTATTTTCATTTAAATTACTATACTTAAATGAAACATTCTTAAAAGAAATAATGTTCATCTTTATTATTCTTCTTCCTTTACAAGTCCTTTGCTTTTTGCCCTACTAGCAGCAATTAATCCTACTGCCGGAATACCAACAACAAATATAACTAATAAGTTTGCTATATTTGCAAGGGTAATTTGAATAAATAGTTTTTCTGCGGGTTCACCGTACAAATACACATCTCCAAAATATGCCATAAGGCTTCCAACAAACATACCTACTGCAGACCAAATATACATACTTAACATATCTAATTTACTGCACATACCTGTAAGTGGGTCAAACTTTCTATCCATGCGGACAAAGCCACCAAAGAAGCCTAACATCGCTGACATAAATACCCAGCTCCACCACACGTTACCCCAAAGGAACGCATCGTTCAAAGCGTGACCAATAAATCCTACAAGGAATCCTGCGGTTGGTCCAAAAAAAGCTCCAAAAATAGGTAAAAGTATAATTGCTATTCTAAAAGAAGTATTTGGGCCGATAGGAATTGCCAATGTTGAAAGTGCCGCATATAAAGCCGCACCAATTCCAACTGCAACTACAGTTTTAGTACTCATTGGTTTTCCCATTTTCTTACCTAAGAAAAAAATTATTAAACAAAGTATAATCGCGATAGCAATTGAAACCATTCCTTGCATTGTAGCAATTGAACTAAATAATCCTTTAATTCCTGCCATATTAAGTCCTCCTAAAATTAACACATCTTACAAATTCAGTAATTATTATTTCTTACAAAAGATTGCAACTACTAATCTATAAGTACTACATCCAATAGGCCTTCGCCTAGATAAGTATATCACCTCTGGCGTTCAATTTCCAGTAAATTTAGAAACTCAAATTTCCTGTTATTGGTATTATGATAAAAATATCTGCTTACAAAACAAAAACCTTGAATACCGATATTTGCTCCCTTAGATAAAAGTCAAAATGCTCTTTCACCTAATTAAAAGAAATATAGTGTACAAGGTTTTCTCAGTTATATATATACTAAAATAATAATTATTATTTTTTATTTACTCTATCCAAAGTATAAGTTAGTTGTTACATACTCAGGGTCACAAGTTACATCTAAACCTAAAGAGTTAAGTAGCTGCTCATCCTTATCACTTAAAATAGCTGTGCAATGTGCTCTACAGCCTTTTAATAATAAAAGCTTTTCAGTTGCTATCTCCGCAGGTGGATTAGTTGTTGCTGAAATGGTCAGTGCACTAAGTATTTCTTCGCAATTAAGACTTGATCTATCTTGATTCAAAATATCCTTTCTTAAGTGCTGTATGGCTTCAAGAGCCGTGTGTGAAATAAGAGGCATATCGTCTGCAATTCCTGCCATATTTTTAATGGCATTTAAAACTGCCGCCGCCGCCGCAACCATTCTTCTAGAGCTTCTTCCTGTCACATAACTTCCGTCCGGCATCTCTATTGCCATTACTACTACGTTTTCATATCTAGGGTCACAATTTCTCTTATATTCTGCATAATCTCTTGCAGGTTGTACTACTGCTCTATCAGAAGGCTTTACGTTAAGCTCATCCATAAGAAGTTTGCATCTCTCTAATGCTCCTTCGTCAATTTTTCCTTTTTTATAATTACATTCAGCTATAAAATATCTTCTTATAACTTCCTGGGCCGCCGCTACTCTACAGACTTCATCATCTGTAATTCCAAAGCCAACCCTATTAACTCCCATATCTGTTGGTGACTGATACTCAGATTCTTCACCTGTTATTTTTTCTATAATTCTCTTTACTACTGGAAATACTTCTAAATCTCTATTATAATTTATTGCCTTTTCGCCATAAGCTTCTAAGTGGAATGAGTCAATCATATTTACGTCCTTTAAGTCTGCCGTTGCTGCTTCGTATGCTACATTTACAGGATGCTTCAGTGGAAGGTTCCATACAGGAAAAGTTTCAAACTTAGCATATCTAACTTTCTTACCCTGTCTATGGTCATGGTAAAGCTGTGACAAACAAGTCGCAAGCTTACCGCTGCCCCCTCCCGGACCTGTAATTACTACAAGTGGTTTACTAACTTCAATGTATGGGTTTGCGCCATACCCATCGTCACTAACAATGGTATCCACATCAGTTGGATATCCCTTTGTAAATTTATGTTTATAAGTTTTAATCCCTCTTCGGTTTAACTTGTTTATAAACATATCTACTGCCGGCTGTTCCTCATACCTTGTTACAACTACACTATTAATAGATAAGTCATATTTTCTGAATGTGTCAATTAATCTGAGAACCTCTAGGTCATATGTTATGCCAAAATCCTGACGGGTCTTGTTGGTTGTAACATCACCTGCGTAAATACAAATAATTATTTCCGCATGATCCTTCATTTTCTGTAATAACTTTATTTTTGCATTTTCATCAAATCCCGGTAATACTCTCATGGCATGCTTATCGTGTACTAGCTTTCCACCAAATTCAAGGTAAAGTCTTTCACATTTTTCTGCATTTATTCTTTCTAAAATATGCTCCGACTGTTCCTCAATATACCTTTCTGCACTAAAGCCTAACTTTTTCATGGTCCTCACCTCTTTCTAATTCTTTTTAAAACAATAGCCCATATTATATCACAACTACTGTTAATTGGGAACTAACAACACAAGAAATTTTTTAAAAATTGTCTGTTAATATTCGGTTATAAAATAGGCTTGTCTGAATATTATTTTTGTAGGAGGTGAATTTAATCATGTTAAGCACAGGCACAGTAATTCCAGACCATTTTAAAGGTCTTACCGCCGAAGAAGTCGCCTTGTCACGAAAAAAACACGGAGATAATCAATTAGGTGAACGAAAGAAAAACCAATTTTTTAAACAATTTTTACAAAACTTCAATGACCCTATTATAAAAATTCTACTAATAGCATTAGCAATTAATCTAGTTTTACTTATTCATAATTTTGATTGGTATGAGTCTGCCGGAATTGCAATTGCAATTTTTCTGGCTACTTTTGTTTCTACCTTGTCCGAGTATGGCAGCGAGTCGGCATTTGAAAAGCTACAGGAGGAAGCTGACATTACTTCTTGTAGAGTAAAACGTCAGGAAGGGCTAACGGAGCTTCCCATAAACCAATTAGTTGTTAATGATATAGTTTTTTTACAGGCCGGTGAAAGAATTCCTGCCGATGGTATTATTGTTGCAGGAGATTTAAATGTTGACCAGTCTGCTCTAAATGGTGAAACCAAAGAAGCTCATAAAGTGCCCCGCAGCGTTAAATTAGCTACAGCAAAAAATATGGACTCTATGGATTCCGTAGACTTCTTACAGCCCAATTTGCTTTTTAGGGGCAGTGTTGTATGCTCCGGTGAAGCCGCAATGCAAGTGACACAGGTGGGCACCAACACATTCTATGGTAATATTGCAAAAGAAGTTCAGGACGAAACTAGGGATAGCCCCTTAAAGCATCGCTTGAGGCATTTGGCAGAGACCATAAGCACCTTTGGATATATTGCCGCCGCTATTGTTGCTATTGCTGATTTATTTAATTCAATGGTAATGGATCAGGGCTATGATGTTTATAGAATAATTGAAGCTTTTACAACACCTTCAATCATAGTAGGCAATTTGCTTCATGCTCTTACTTTAGCGATTACGGTAATAGTAGTGGCGGTTCCCGAGGGTCTTCCTATGATGATAACAGTGGTACTATCCTCAAATATGAGCAGGATGCTTAAAGATAACGTTTTAGTTAGAAAGCTTGTAGGCATAGAAACTTCGGGAAGTTTGAACATATTGTTTTCCGACAAAACCGGAACAATCACAAAAGGTAAGCTTCAGGTTGTTTCGTTTGTCAGCGGAGACAATAAAGAATATGATACAAATCAAATAGTACATAAACCCGAACTCTATAATTTATTAGAGCTTTCCTCTTTGTATAATACAACCGCATCTGTTTCAATAAAAGGAGGTAAAAAAGTAGCTTTAGGAGGTAACACCACGGAAAGAGCATTGCTTGATTTTACTCTTAAAGAAAATATTATAGACCCACGAAATGTCAAGCTTATTTCCAAAATTCCTTTTAACAGTACAGATAAATTTTCATCTGCCACAGTAAATAACAAAGGATCACAAATAATACTCATAAAGGGCGCTCCTGAAAAGATTTTAAGCAAATGCTCAAGCTACTATGATGAATTTGGAAAAACAGTACCTTTAAGCAGTGTATCTGCTCTAAACAAAACCTTAAAGGTAATGTCATCAAAGGCTGTTCGTTTATTGGCCATTGCCACTTCACCCGACCCTATTAACAGTGCCGCAGATTTTAAGGATTTAACTTTGGTTGGAATAATAGGTATACGAGATGAAATTAGGTCCGAGGCTATAAGCGCCATAAGACAAGTAACACAAGCAGGTATTCAAGTTGTCATGATAACAGGAGATAACAAAGAAACCGCGGCGGCAATTGCTAAGGAGGTCCACCTAATTCGTGAAAGTGATTATGGCAGTATCATTAGCAGTAGCGAGCTTGCACAAATAAGTGACAGTAAGCTAAAGGAAATACTTCCAAAGTTGAGAGTTGTAGCACGTGCATTACCCTCTGATAAAAGCCGACTCATTCGTATCTCTCAAGAAATGGGACTTGTTGCAGGAATGACGGGAGATGGTGTTAACGACGCCCCTGCACTAAAGAAAGCAGATGTGGGCTTTGCAATGGGCAGTGGCACAGAAATAGCAAAAGAGGCCGGAGATATTGTTATTCTTGACGACAACTTTCAATCTATTGCAAAAGCAATTTTATATGGTAGAACAATCTTTAAAAGTATAAGAAAGTTCATTGTATTTCAGCTAACTGTAAACCTTTGCGCCGTTATTGTATCAATAGTGGGTCCGTTCTTAGGTGTAGATACTCCTGTTACGGTTATACAAATGCTTTGGATTAATATGGTTATGGATACTTTAGCAGGCTTGGCATTTTCCGGTGAAATACCTCTTAATGAATATATGCAGGAAAGGCCTAAAAAACGAGATGAAAAAATAATAAATAAATATATGTGGAATCAAATTCTTTGCACAGGAACTTATACCGCAGTATTATGCTTACTGTTTTTAAAGCTTCCTATTTTCAGTCATATGTTTAGGGGTGGAGAAGGAACCAAATATTTTATGACCGCCTTTTTCAGCCTATTTATTTTTGCAAGTATATTTAATAGCTTTAATGCAAGAACTCATCGCTTAAACTTATTAGCTCATTTGAAAGGCAATAAAGCCTTTATAGTAATTATCTCTATTATCTGCGTGGTTCAAATATTAATGATTTACTTCGGTGGTTCAGTGTTTAGAACAGCAGGTTTAACCTTATTTGAGCTACTTTTAGTGCTGGCTTTGGCTTTCTCTGTAGTTCCAATAGATATAGCTCGAAAGTTAGTAATAAGAATGTATGGCAGAAAAGGGTACTTATAAAATTGCGTAACATATGCTATGCAATATAATGTATCTTATGGCTTATATTTATACTACTAAAAAAACCTTGTTTCCAAAATAGGAAGCAAGGTTTTTTAATTTAATATTATATTTACTATGTTAAGATCTATGTCTTTTTATTTTTAGTTTATTATTTTTTTAATAGCTCTATAGCTTTTGCTAATTGTAGGTCTTCACCATTTTTAGTGTTTCCATAAGCCAAGCCATATGCCGCTATTTCAAGCTTACTTCTTGAAGTAAGGTCTAAAACACCATAAGCATATAGGCCTTCATCTTTTTGGAACTTCTTTAGCGCTTCCACGGTTGTAGCATCCATATTGCCATCAACCTTTCCCTTGTAGTATCCTAATAATGCCAGTCTTTGCTGTGCGCCATAAACGTTTAACCCTTTATCTCCAAGCTTTGGTTTTGTATTTTCGCCCATAGGTGCAAAGGTTACATATTTAGCTTTTGCCGCCTCATTTCCGGCAGAGCCATTTTTTACAACGTAGTCCGGTGTAATCCCTACATGGTCAATGTCGTTCTTGTTTGGAGTCACAAAGTAGAATACAGAAACTTTTGCAGTATCTCCTGAGGATAAAGTAACAAGTTGCTGTGCCACGCCCTTTCCAAAGGTGGTTGTACCTACAATAGTTGCGGCCTTATGATCCTGAAGCGCTCCTGCCAACAGCTCTGTAGCACTTGCACTTTCCTCATTTACTAACATTACAACAGGTAATTTTTCTCCTGCAATTCCCTTAGCCTTCTCGCTTTGAATCACTTTACCCTTATTTACAAAATGTGTTATGTATCCATCATTAATCAGTTCATTGGCAATACCCACAGCTCCATCAATATAGCCCCCGGGATTATTTCTCATATCAATAATAATGGATTCCGCACCTTTATTTACTAAAGCAATTTTAGCCATTCTAAACTCTTTGTCCACATCTGAATCAAAGCCTGATACTAACATATATCCTATCTTACCATCAAGAAGCTCGTATGAAATGCTTGCTGTGGTAACTATTTCTCTGTTAATAACTATATCTTTTTGTGTACCATTTCTGTCAACTGTCAGAGTAACCTTAGATCCCGCTTCGCCTCTCATTAAAAGAACTAACTGGTCTAATGCCAAAGACGTAGTGTCTTTGTTGTCTACTTTAAGAACTATGTCTCCTATTTCAACTCCTGCTTTTATAGCCGGACCTGCCGGATTCACTGAAACCACCTTGTGTTTACCGTCCATATTTTGCATAGTAACCCCGATACCGGCATACTCCCCTGATACATTTTCCACAAAGCTATCACTGTCTTCATGTTTTACATAGTACTCACTATACGGATCATTTAATGATTCTGTGGCTCCCTCCATAGCAGCATCCATAAGTTCCTTATAATCTACCTTGTCCTTGTAGTATTTCTTTAAAAACTCCATGTACTCTTCCATAACCACTAATCTGTTTAGCAAATACTCTCTGGAAGTAGTATCTTCTTTTGTTTCCGCAAAAGCCGACGGCAAGAAAACTACAAAAGAAAACGATGTAATAATCATAGTAATAACTATAATAAACGCTATCACCTTTACTGCTTTTTTACTCATTTTTCCCCCTATTTTTTAATATATTTTATGGGCGAATTTATATAAAATCCGCCCACCTTAGACTTACATAACTTCTATATTTAAGCTACTACGTCCTTCAGACAACCCTTTTAAGCTCACATGATAGTCAATATCAATTGTACCCTTACCGTCTTGTGTAATATTGTTCACCAGATTGTTTGTAAGAACTTCCATTTCAATTGCACCAAAAGGTGTATCATAATAGCCCTCATATCTACAGCCTTTTTGAAATTCAATCACTGTATCAAGACCAACTTTATCACTGAATCTTTTCATTCTGATAGTATCGCCCTTTAGCTTTAAGCTGGTTTTACAACCCGGCATACCGGAAACTTCGCTTTCCTCATAAACCAAATACAAAGCTTCATTGCGTTCATACATTTTACCTTCAGTAATAAATTCTATTTGATCTTCGTCTGTTGAATCGGAAGTAATTTGCTTACCTACTATTTTTAGCATAATATCTTTCATATCCAAAATCCATAATCCTTTCAATTAACTGGGGATACGCAACACCAGCCTCTTCCCATAGCTTTGCAAACATGCTGAATTTCGTAAATCCCGGTATTGTATTTATTTCATTTATGTAAACTTTGTTTGTTGACTTTTCTAAAAAGAAATCTACTCTTGCAAATCCTGCACAGTCAAGTGCCATATAAGCCTTTACAGCTATTTCCCTTATTTGTTCTTTTATATCATCTGAAATATTTGCCGGAACACATATCTTTGATTGCCCACCGTCAAAATATTTAGCCTTATAATCATAAAATTCTGCTGACGGTAATATTTCTCCTACCGTTGCCGCTTCCGGCTTCCAGTTTCCTATTACGCCTGTTTCCAGTTCCCTACAGTCCAAGCCTTCTTCTATAACTATTCTTCTATCATATTTAGAAGCTTCTAAAATTGCCTTATATAGGCTTTCCCTATCCTTTGCCTTGGAAATGCCAACACTTGATCCCATATTTGCAGGTTTTACAAACATAGGGTAAGTCACGTTCTTTTCTACCTCTTCCGCTTCCAAAGCCATTAGATTTTCGTCACATTTTCCATCTCTGTCTTTAAAGTGTTCTGAGAAAACCAATGCGTGTTTACAAATTGGCAAACCAGCCTTAGCAAATATATCCTTGGCTATTGCCTTATCCATTGCCGCTGCTGATGCTAAAACCCCACAACCCGCATATGGAACGTCTAGCATTTCAAACAAGCCTTGAATAGTTCCATCTTCTCCATAGGGTCCGTGTAACACCGGAAATACAAAATCCACTACATCTTTAATATTTCCCATATTAAAGTCTACTGCACTATGTTCCCATTGGCCGCTTTCAATATCCGCTACCGCCCCTTCAAATTGCTTCCATCTGCCTACTTTGGTTATACCAAAATAATATAACTCAAATTTGTTTTTGTCTATAGCATTTATTAAGGAAGCCGCGGACATTAAAGAGATTTCATGTTCACCGGACTTTCCACCAAAAATAACACCTATTTTTTTCATATTATGCCTCCCTCTGTGCATTAAATTCTTGAGAGAAGTTCTGTCAGGTGTTCCTTGTCAAAAAAATACTTTTTTTCGCAGAATTGACAAACAAGTTCTGCCTGACCATCTTGTTCAATAATTTCATTTAAGTCTTTTTTTCCTATTGTCATTACTGCCTGCTCAAGACGCTCCTCATTACAATCACATTCCCATTTTATTTCTCTGAAGTCCAGAGGCTCCGGCTTGTATTCTTCCGGAATGTCTTTAAAGATGTCATTCAACAATACCTCTAGAACACCCTCTTCTGTTTTTCCTACTGATTTAAGCATAGCCTCTTCAATAAGAGTAGTCAAAGGCTTCATTTTTCCAATTAGCTCTTCCAGTGCATCCACAGCCGCATCTTCAAATCCCGGTAGCATTTGAATAATCATTCCACCTGCACAAAGTACAGATAAATCCCTGTCAATTTTTACACCTAAAGCCACAGACGAATTCTGTTGCTCCGATATAAAAAAGTATGCTGTTAAATCATCCGCTATTTCTCCGGAAACAAGTGCAATACTGCCCATGTAAGGCTCCTTTAGACCTAAATCCTTGATAACCTTTATTTCACCGATACCCAAAGAGCCACCAACATCCAGTTTCCCTTCCTTAGTTAAAGGCAAATCAACATTGGGGTTTGCAATATAGCCCTTTACAGTGCCATTTGCGTTGGCAGTTGCTAAAATTTGTTTTGCAGGGCCATCACCTTTAAAGCTGACAGTCAGCTTGTCTCTTTGACCCTTCAACATAATCCCCATCAGTCCTGCCCCTGTAAGTACACGACCTAAGCCGGCTGTTGCCAAAGGTGTAGTTTCATGAATTTTTCTTGCCTCTTCTACCATATCCGTAGTAATGGTCAGATATACTCTATACATTTTACTTTTATCTATTGCAATTAATGCTTTTCCCACTATATTTTCTCCTTTTTGTTTTTAAAACTTATTTTCCATGTAAGGACACGGCAAATATTATAATGCCACCTTTTTTATAAATTTAAACTAAAACATCAAATCGTTTATTTGCGATTAATTATTATTCTGTCTTTATAAAGGTTTTTAACTCTTCCTCTAACTTTTCTATAATATCATCTGCATCCTTTGCAGTGTTTCCCTTTGCTGATAAGTAAATCTTTATTTTAGGCTCTGTTCCTGAAGGTCTTACAATAAATGAGCTTCCACCTTCCAAAATAATTTCCACCACATCTGATTTTGGCAGATTCCTTATGCCTTTTTCATAATCGTTTATCTGGATTATTTTTTTGCCGCAAATGCTATCAGGAAGGCTATCTCTAAAGCTTTTCATTAAATCAGACATAATTTGCATTCCCTTAACTCCCTCAAAAGTAAAGTCTAAGAGTTTTTCTTTAAAGTATCCAAATTCTTCATATAGCTGGTGTAACCGCTCTATTAAAGTCATGCCTTTTTCCTTATAGTATGATGCCATTTCACAAATAAGCATGGCTCCGTTTACAGCATCTTTATCTCTTACATAGCTGCCTGACAAGTAACCATAGCTCTCTTCAAATCCAAATAAAAACTCGTGTTCCCTTCCTTCATTTTCAAGGAATCCTATTTGTTCTCCGATAAACTTAAACCCTGTTAATGTAGCTATAAACCTTATATCATGCTTTAAAGCCATCGCCTCTGCCATCTTAGTGGAAACAATAGTAGTTATAATGCAAGGGTTTCTTTTTATATCTGTTTTTACCTTTGTTTTAATCATGAAGTCAAGAAGCAATACTCCCACTTCATTGCCTGTTAAGAGCATATAATTAGACTTATCGTCCCCGCCGTATTCTTCTGCGGAATACACTGCAATACCAATCCTATCGCAGTCAGGATCAGTAGCTAATAGTAAGTCCGGGATATCTTCTTTACTGCCTTTGGCAATGGCCTCTTTTGCTAATTTATCGCACTTTTGTAGTCCAAGCTGAAGTGCTTCCCTTTTTTCAGGATTCGGATAAGGGCAAGTAGGAAAGTTTCCATCGGGAAGTTCTTGCTCCTCTACTATATTTATCTTCCTAACACCAATTTTATCTAAAATAGCTCTTACGCATTTATTTCCCGCACCGTTTAGGGGGGTATAAACAACAGTAAGGTTATTAGCTAAAACCCCTGTGCTTTCAGAAAAAACTGCATTAATGTATGAATCTACATCACCTTTATTTATAATATTGAGGCTACCCTGCCCCCCTGTATTTTTTATATCATTAAAAATATCTAGGTTTTGGATATAAGAAAAGATTTTCTGCGCCGCCTCCAATGTAACTTGGCACCCAGAGTTATCATAAACCTTATAACCATTGTATTTTGCGGGATTATGACTTGCTGTAATCATTATGCCCATGGCACAATTAAAATGTCTCACCGCGTATGAAAGAGCCGGCGTAGGCATAAGCTCATCAAATAAATACACATCAATATCATTTGCAAGTAATACTTCCGCGGCTGTTTTTGCAAAAACTCGGGAATTTATTCTGCTATCATAGGCTATAGCCACCGACGGCCTTTTTTGAACCGCCCAATTTTTTAGTGGTGAGTCTATTAAATATTGTCCTGCATTAATATATTCTGCTATGCCCTGTGTTGCTTTTGACACAGTGTATATATTCATTCTATTTGTACCTACACCTAGGATTCCCCTAAGTCCACCGGTACCGAATTCCACATCTTTATAAAATCTTTCATAGATTTCTTCATCTGCATTTTTCGCATTCATGCATTCATGAAGTTCATCAATAAGTTGCTGGTTTATTTTTTTAACTATTTCATGGTTTTCACCTTTAACTTCTTTTTTTAGTTCCTTATTTAAAAATAAACTCCAAGCTTCAAACCTCTGTTTCATCCTAGACTTCTCCTATTTTATACAGTAAACATTGCTCGTTTTATGCAATTTTACACTATTAACAATATATTTTACCACATAAACATATTTTTTTCACAAAAAAATCACATTTGGTGGTTATTATATGACTATAGAAACGATAAACGGGTTTTAAACCGATAAATCACATATAAAGGAGGGGATTTTATTATATGAATAATTTTAATAATTATGGGACTGGTGAATCAAATAATAATCACCCTATTCAAGATGTAAACTTTGTTATACTAGAAGATACAACTGAATCGGATAAATCAAAGTTTGAGGAATCACATACCGGTAAGGTGCGAAAAAAGAAAAAACGAAAATGGTCATTTAAGCCATCTAGGAATATTGGTATTGCACTTACAGTAGTTTTGTGTATTGTAACATCCACAGCTTTTGGTTTTGGAGGTGCTATGCTTGCAAATAACCTAGAACCAAACAGTAACCACTTTGGTATACGTAATAACTCAAGCGATGAGTTAAAGCTTTCAACTACGGGAACGACCTTAGAAAAGGCAACGGGTGGAGATTTGACAATTAAAGAAATTGTAGCTCTCAATGCAAATTCTGTAGTAGAAATAAAAACAGAATCGGTAACTACTGATTCTTGGATGATGCAATATGTAACTCAGGGTGCCGGTAGTGGCGTAATCATATCCTCAGATGGATATATTGTCACCAATAACCACGTAATTGAGGGCTCAAATAAGATTTCCGTTACTCTAAAAAACGGAAAGTCATATGAAGCAAAGCTTACAGGGCGAGACGATGAAACCGATTTAGCTGTCATAAAGATTAACGCAACAGGGCTTACCCCGGTTGTATACGGTAACAGTAATTCCTTAGAAGTCGGCGATTTAGCTGTGGTTATAGGTAATCCTTTAGGAAGTCTTGGAGGTACGGTAACTGCCGGTATTATCAGCGCTCTTGACCGTTCCATAACCATTGAAGGAAAGCCAATGACTTTACTTCAAACGGATGCTTCTATTAATCCGGGTAACTCCGGAGGAGGTCTTTTCAACCAAAACGGAGAGCTTGTCGGTGTTGTAGTTGCAAAATCTGCCGGTTCTGATGTAGAAGGACTGGGTTTCGCAATACCGGTTAACAAGGTAAAAGATATTGTTCAGGAACTTGCCGATTACGGATATGTACGCGGCAGAATAGATACAGGGCTAACATTTGTTGACCTAACTTCAATGAAGAACGCTATATTCTATGGAGTCAGAAATCTTGGTATTTACATTAAAAGTGTAGATACAGACCTTGCCAAGAGTTCTGGTTTGCAAAGTGGTGATATGATTTATTACATCGGTGAAACCCGAATTACCACTGCCTCTGAATTGACAAGTTCCTTTGATGATTACAAAGTCGGTGATACCGTTGATATAACAGTTGTTAGAGACAATGAAATGAAACAACTTAAGCTTGTTCTCGGAGAGAAAACAACCTCTGAGCAATAAATTTTTAACAGCCAAAAAGCAGAGCATTTTGCGGTTTTCGCAAAAGCTCTGCTTTCTGACTATTTTTGTAACAATTCTAAAGTTTTGAATTTAAGCTTGATTGCTGTTTGTGTTGATACGTCTTCCTTATTGTTTTGGCGAAGTATCATCAATTCATCGGTCATTCCAATGGCCGCATAAGTGGCAGGAGTAAATGGCTCCGGCTTATTAGGATTATCTGAACCATCTATTAAGCAAAGGGGCGGAAATAAAACACACCACCAATTGTTACCTTCTCCCGCACCTATTGTTATATTAAGCGCTTCATAGTTTCCTGCAGGGAAGGTCATATCTCCATAAGTTTTTTCGGGAATCCATCTCACTCCCAGTTCCGCTGTAACCCCATATTTATAACCGTTTTCTTTTATAATATTTTCCGCGATTTCCTCAATTAAGTCCAAATTATCTTTTAAGTATTCTCTGGACTCATCAACATTCAGAGAGACCTGTGCTGTAGCCTCGTCATATAGTCCTGCCATAGTATTTATACTGTCGCCCTCTTCACTTTCAGTTGTCTCTTCAGATTTAATATTTTGCTCTTGAGGCTCTACAGAATCGTACTTTTGCATGGTTTCTTTGATAAGCTTTTGATTTACAGCTTCTAGTACACCATCCCTAACTTTAAGTTTAAGCTCTTGATCCTGCGGTGAATTACTATTGGCTAATACATGAAATCTTATAATTCCCGGTGCCGTATTCGCCGTATTATTTTTCTGTATATAAAATCCCGTATATAAAAGCATACAAATCAGTATAAATAGCATTATTTGCATCTGTCGCCTATCAAATCTCATAAAACCCCTCCCTGTGTGGTTATCGTTCTTATTCCCGATTATTACCAACAAGAGGCTTTTTATTCACATTTTCAAAATTTTCACCATATCCCCTTTATTTTACGATTAAAAGTTTCATGCCTGGTTTTAATGGCTGTTCTTCTGCCAGTTCATTAATTTCAGTTATCATATCTGTTGTTGTTCTGTATTTTTTTGCAATATCCCATAGAGTATCCCCTGCCTTAGTAATATAAACTACCATTCCAGGTTTTGCTCCTTGTTCTTCCTTGGATTCCACAAAACAAACATTTTGTATTACCTGATATTTGTCTTGCCCATATACGGATGAAGAAATAAATAGGTTTGCATTTACTTCGATTTGCTTTGTATTTATTCTATCAAACCACAATTCCTTTATTGCGATTTCACTGTTTGCCTTTGTATCTCCTCTACCCATAGGAATTTCCATTGAGCCTCTAAAATTAATATCCTTGTTCAGAGTAAAGGCCGGCTTCTTCTCATCTTCCGGTAAGCATAGTAAAGTAATATCAACTACGCCTTCAACTATATTTTTATTTTGTTCTAAGAAGCTCTGGCTATTTTTTATAGTACCGAAAATATAAATTACTTTTTTAACTTCACCATACTTTTCAGGAACATTTATTATTTCTCTTACTGCTGCCTCTGTTACACCACTTCCTCCTAAAGACATGGCTTCCAGTTCTACCTTGTCACATACAATGTCTTTTGTCCTATGGTAAATATCTGTTACGATTTCTCTTTCAAGGTTCTTATATATCTCTATTGAGGTTTCTACATCTCCTTGAATTGAGAATGCATTTTCCATAGGCTCTTCTTCAGTGGGAGACTTAATTTTTACATTTAAGTTATTATAGTTAAATGCTATCTTGCTTCCCTCCGCTGGGTTTGACAACGGAATAAACTGTGTAAATTCTGTCTTGCCTTGGAATAGCTGAGGTACTAATTTTGTGATGTCATCTGCATCTTCATCTGCTCTTTCACCCTCAACCTGAGAACCCAAATATAGCACATTGCAGTAAATGGTAGCATTGATTACAGCTTTATCCTCTGTAATCTGCTTATGATTTTCAACAATGTCAATATCGTATTTTAATATACGTTCCGGCTTTGGTTGCGTGTCTTTTAGAGGAAGGACTTCATCTATTTCAATAGTATCAGTTTTTCGTTCTGATACATGAGTCATCTGAATTTTTTCCTTTAACAGTTGTAATTTTTCACCTTTTATTCCTTGGAAAACCTGCATTTCAACGTTTGCATATTCACGCATTGCAAGTCTTACCGTAAGTTTTGCCCTAAATTTTCTCTCATTTATAACTGTATAATCTATACTTTCGATATAAGGCTTAATCACTAATCTTGACTGAGGTCCAACATCAACGCTCCAGTCAGTTTTGAAAGGAAGTCTAGATTGTATGTTAATAATGTGATGTTCACCCTCATAGTTTTCCGGAATATATAAAGTATGTAAATCTATTTCCCCATTTACCTTTACTAAATCCTGACCAGGCTGTGTAATTCTAATCTCAGAATCGGAAAGCCTTGCTTTTCCAGTCATAGAAAGAATGGATGCCAAGTCTTCTTTAGTGTCCGGCACTAAAATGTCCTCTTCCACGTAAACCTTTATTTCAGGCTTTTCTCTGATATCTGTCATCTTTAATTCATTTGTCATTAAAGTTCCCGGTGCCGGAACAATAAGTGCCACATCCCCATTTACCGGAGAAACAGTTGGCACTACGGTTTTCGAGTTCCCCGCTTCAAATGTGGCGGAGGCTTCTTCTGCATCTACTTCCACTACCGGTTCACTTTCCTCTGAATCCATTTCAAAATATAATTCTTCTTCATTGTGTGCAATAGTTTCAACGACTTCTTCTTTTTCTTCAACAACTTGTGCTTCGCTAGGAACCTCTTCTGCCACAAAGTCTGGCGTCTTAAGTGATTCTTCATACACAGACTCCTGTTCTTCTTCACTTTCCTTTCCAGAAAAACCTTGCAATGGCGGAAATTCATTAAATTCTCTATCTTCAGTTTCCACTTGGTCAAATTCTTCTTTTGCCTCTACATCTAGTCCTTTACTTTCTTGTAGTGGGTCAAACCCGTCATCATTTTTGGTATCCTGTGCATAAAAATTTAGTAGACGATCATATGGTGATGGATCAAACTGATCCTCAGCATCCGGATCTCTTGCAGGCTGAAGTGCAAAATCAGGTATATCCTTATCATAGGTCATGATATTATCCCCCTTATACGTTATATTTTAAAGATCTGTTCTACGGCATTGTCCGCCTTAAATACATTAAACTCAATATATTTTATTCGCAGGGGTTAATTTGTATTACTACTTGTTTGATTTTATAAAAAAGTGTATACTAATGTTTGCGTATTTAGATTTGTAATTAATATTATTCTAATTTATTATAAATATTTTTATTATTATATTGGGGAAAAATAATGAGAACCTTTTTAACAAATAAGCGAATATCTACGGTGTGTATCTTGTCCATCATCCTACTTTTTTTAACTTCTTCCATTATTTTTACCAGTTTCCATTCTATTCCAAACACCTTAGGTCAGGAAAGTCTAATAAACTTTTCTTCTGACTGGAACGTATCTGTCGGTGATTCTGTGCCGGTTGTCATGAACCTTCCCGCTAAGATAAAAAATCCAAACAATGAGACCATAACTTTAGAAAAAAAACTTCCAGATGGGCTGGATTCTAGCTATAATTTTTCATTTTTAACTTCTGAGCAATATACTACAGTTTACTATGATGATGTTTTAGGATATTGTTACAAGTGTCCAAGTGCTTCCGGTGTAGAAAGTCTATCCGGTAAAAACTGGCACCTTGTCAGCTTAAACGGCGCGGATCAAGGGGGAAGCATTATTATTACATTGCAGTCTCCATATAAATCATATTCCGGTCTTATCCCCGAAGTATACCTAGGAACCAAAACTTCCCTGATTTTTAATATTCTGAGGCATATTATGTTTCCCTTTATCATTGGGGTAACCATATCAATAGTAGGTTTTGTCTTAATATTTTTATCCTTATTGCTACGCTCTTCCCGCTCTGAAACCGATACCGGATTTTTTGGTATCTTCTGTATCTTGTGTGGTTTATGGATAAGTATTGAAAGCAGTATGTTTCAATTTTTTTTAGGGAACACACCTCTAATAGACTTTTTTAATTTTTTATCCCTTGCCTCTATTCCCTGTGCATTTTGCTTTTATTTACAAAGTACATCCCCGTATAAAGAGCTGGTATCCTTTAAATTTTTTTCCATATTATCAGTGATTAATTTATGGACAATTTTTTTGCTTCAGATTCTTGGAAAAGCTGATTTTATGGAAACTGTTATTTTTACCAAGATACTTATAGCGGTTATTTTTATCTACAGCTTTGTATTTGAAGTTAAATCTTATATTGCAAATAGGCATTTTACCCGATTGAAAGTTACTGTCTTAGGGCAGCTAATCTTTATTTTTTGCGGCACATTGGGTTTTATAGTGTATCATAACAACCCTAATTTTCATTGGAATACACTGGCAGTTTGCATTGGAATGGTAATTTTTATTTTCTGCCTTCTGTTTGATAGTTCAGTGAAATTCTATAACATAAAAAAAATAACTCATAGAAATCAATTTCTTGAAGAGCTTGCTTTTGTTGATGTATTAACAGGTTTATACAACAGAACTGCGTATTCTGAGGCCTTAAAAAATAAGTATGATACCAACCTTCACGAGCTTGATAGCATGGGTATTTTTATGGCAGATATTAATAATTTAAAAGATATTAACGATACTTATGGACATGAGGAAGGGGATATCGCTATTTATAAGGCGGGACAAATCATTAAAAAGACCTTTAGAAATTATGGCACTGCTTATCGTGTAGGTGGCGATGAATTTTGTATTATTTGTGAAGGCATCACCCGTGAAAAGTGCAATTACTTGTTGAATAGATTTCGCATAGAAACCAACAATGTCAATGCCTTATCAAAAAATACCTCATCAGTGCCGGTGGAACTTTCTCTCGGCCATGCTTTCCATGATTTCCTTGAACCTAAATTTGATTCCCTGGCAGATCTCCTTAAACGTGCGGACAATGCAATGTATGCCAATAAAGTTAATTTTCAAAGTAAATATAAGGGTGCAAAAGTATCTGACATTACAAAAAACACAATAGTCACGAAAAGAATTGAATAATTCGGAATTTTATGTTACTATATTTTTGATAGTATAACTAATGCAATTTTATTCAAGGAGAAAACTACTAATGGATGTAACTAAAAAAGAAATAGATGCTATCGGCGAACTTTTTAATATCGGGACAGGTTCTTCTGCAACTGCTCTTTCTACCATATTAAGTAAAGTGGTAAAAATTTCAGTACCTGAAGTTCAGGTTGTTACACCTAGGGAATTGGATATTTCCTATTTAGAACCCGCTTATGGTATTAGTGTTGACTATACCAAAGGCCTAAGAGGAACTAATTCTCTTATATTAAAAAAACAGGATATACTAAAATTAGTCAGTCAGATGACCTATATGGACATAACTGAAATAGATGAGATTTCAAAAAGTGCTATCTGCGAGTTGATGAATCAAATGATGGGTTCTTCTTCTACAGCTCTAGCCGGATTTTTAAATAAAGAAATAGATATCTCTACTCCAAAGCTAGGAGAAATACAAGACACTACAAGTTATAAAAACTTTATGTACGGACAATATGAGAGTGTTATGACAGTAACATTTATCCTTGAGGTTGAAGATTTTTTATCAACTAAATTTGTTACCGTCATGAGTAGTGATATCTGTGAGGCTATATTAGAGGAGATGCGAAAAATGCATCCAATTACTTAAGACCCCTATATAACCTATATAATAAAAGCTAATGCCCTTTTTCACCTTGCAGTTTTAGAAAAAGGGCATTAGCTTTTATTATTTTTTAATGTCTGTTTTATATTGTATATGGCTATACTAAACCCTCGGTAATAACAAATTCTTTAAGCTTTTGTATATGAAGGTTTGCAGCATCTCTAGCACCGTCTGAATCCTTTTGTGCAATAGCCTCAATGATTATTTGATGTTCATGTGGCATATTTTCTGCTCTCTTAAAATCATCATAATATAAGTATCTGAATCTAAGTGCCATTTCCTGCAATGGTTCTATTAACTGCAACAAGGTCTTATTATTACTTGCTTCAACAATTAGCTTATGAAACTGAGAATCATAAAATATCATATTTGCAGTATCACCGCAGACTACAGCCTTATTGTATTGCTCTTCTGCTTCCTCTATTTTCTTTAGCTGATCCGCTTGCATTCTTTCTGCTGCAAGTGAGGCTGCCAGCCCCTCCATGGTCTGTCTTACTTCTAAAACTTCAACCATATCATCCGTAGAAATTTGTGATGCATATGCACCCCTTCTAGGTTCTATTCTTACAAGCCCTTCCTTCTCCAGCTTTCTAATAGCTTCTCTAATCGGAGTTCTGCTAACTCCCATATCGTCAGCAAGTTCAACTTCCATCATTCTTGTTCCCGGTGCAATTTTCCCTGTAAGGATTTGTACCTTTAATTCTTCATAAACTATCTCTCTAAGAGGTCTATGATTTTGAATATCAAAATTTAACATATTCTATCTCCATTTCCGCTATCCAGCCAATTTAACTTTTTTAAATTACTAAATATCACTTTAGGACTATTCCCATTTTTATAACGAAGTGTTTGTAATATAAGTTTCTTCATTAACTCTTCTTAAAACCTCAAAATCCAGTTCAGCAAGGTTTCTTGCAGAGTATATGCAAAAAACAGTAGGTCCGCTTCCACTCATAAGAACTTTTTGTGCCCTACTTGCATTCTGAATCATGTCTTTTGTATACATAATAATAGGATACCTCTTTATGCTAAATATTTCAAGCAAATTTGTCATTTCGCACAGAATTTTATTGTATTTTTTTTCGTTTAGACCATTTATTATACTTTTTGTATTGATGTGATGCTCAATGCGTATGCTTTCGTTTTCAGCGGGTAAGCTAAAACCCATCTCTTTATCTATTCCCTTATATACCTCTGCCGTGGATATTCCTATGCTTGGTTTGCTTAGCAATATTGTAGCTTCTAATGGTTCAACAGGAGTAAGCTCATCACCAATCCCTTGAGCAAGAGCACAAGTAGATGCCAATATGTCTTCATATAAGTTTAATATTTTATTGGACTTCGCTTGTCCCATAATGCAAAATGGCACATCAGCACCAAGCTTAACTCCAATATTACATAATTCTTTCACATCCAATTTTGTTCCCCAAAGATAGTTCAGCCCATGAATGACTGCCGCACCATTGCCGCTTCCTCCTGCCAAGCCTGCCGCAATGGGGATATTTTTTTCTATGTTTATTCTTATAACGCCTTTTTTCTTAAAACGCTCTCTCATAATCTCTGCCGCTCTATATGCAATGTTGTTATTGTCCAATGGAAGTGTGGTTTTGTTAACAGCCAGTTCAATATTGGACTTTTCATTTGTTTCGTCCCATTCAATAGTTACAAGATCATGTAATTCCACCTGTTGCATAATCATTTCAACTAAATGATACCCGTTTGGCAATAGGCCTAATACATCTAGGGATAGGTTAATTTTTGCATATGATTTTAAGACTATACTATTCATGCGTCCTCCTTAAATAATAACAAAACAGCTCACTTTAGATTTTTAAAGTGAGCCGCTAATTTGCATCTTATTTTTCTATTAATTACTGTTAATTATTTTTTCTTTTTACCCTTATTTTTTGGCCTTGTAGTTCCTGCCTGAGCTTTTCTTTTAGCCGCTTCTTCTGCAAGAGCCTTTCTTCCGGTAATATATGTGCTTCCTCCCGCTGAGATAGGTCTAGGTGCCTTTACCTTTTTGTTGCCGTTATCAACGATTTCGTCTTCTTCATCATCGTAATCATCGTCACTACTACCTTTAGCAAGCTTTCTTTCCATCTTTTTACGTTGTTTTTCTTTTTCTTTTTCTGTTTTTGCGATAATCTCTTCTACAGATTTTCCGGTTTCCTTTGCAACCTTATAAGGGTTAACCTTTTCATCCACCAACGCTTCTTTCTTTTCTTTTTCTTCCTGCTTCTTCACGCTTCTGCTGGAAGCCCAAATGATACCAACCATCATTACACCCATCATAATCATATTGGCTTTTACGGCTGTGCTTGTATCAATTGTATTAAATTCGATTGACTGGTCTTCCCCTAGGGTGTCACCTGATGCTGCAACAACATCTCCTGATATCCATAGTTTATATTTGCTGTCTGATTCAAGAGTTTTGTTATCAACAAGTACTAGAACCAGTCCCTTTTCTTTTGGGCTGTATAGAACTCTCGTCGGAATCTCCTTACCTTTGGAATCAGTTAGCTTAAAGTTTCCTTCATTTAACTTTTCATGATTTTTGCTTATCATGTTTTGATTAAAATAAAGCTTTACACCTGAATTTTCAACTTGCATACCCTTGTCCTCATTTCTAGGATAAGAGTCTGTAATTTCCAAAGTTCCTGCAAAACAAACAGATGTAGTCATGAATACTGTAAGTAATGCAAGTGCTACTATTGCACCTATTCTTTTTTTCATTTAAATTCCTCCGATTTCTTATTTCGCAATTCTCTAAAGAAGTTTTTTATAATGCTAGAGCATTCCTCTTCCATAACTCCTGTTTCTATTTCAATAAAATGATTTAGTTTCTTTTCTTGAGCAATATTAAACACTGAGCCACAAGCCCCTCCCTTAGGGTCCATTGTTCCAATGAATACTTTATTTATACGTGCCCAAATCATAGCTCCGGTGCACATACTACAAGGCTCGCAAGTCACATATAAATTGCAATTCAGCAGTCTCCATCCTCCTAAAGTTTTCGCCGCTTCTCTTATGGCAATCATTTCAGCATGTGCCGTTGGATCCTTTAAAGTTTCCGTCTGGTTATATCCCCTGCCTACAATTCTACCATTTTGTTCTATTACAGCACCAATTGGTATCTCACCGCAGGCATAGGCTTTTTTTGCTTCAGCAAGAGCTTCTTCCATGTAATTTCTCATATACCTTACAATGTTATCACAATCATTGATATTATTCAAGATAAAAACGACCCATTAGGGTCGTTTTTATCTCGAAGTTTCACTATGAATTTTTATCTTTTGCTTTCCATCTCTGCCATATCGCCATAAACTGGATTTGGCATACCAAATCCACCTGAGATATCCATGATTTGTCCTGTGGTGTAAGCCGCATCATCGCTTGCAAAATACAAGGCTGCTGCTGCTATTTCCTCAGGTTTTGCCATTCTTTTTATTGGTAAATGCTTTAAGAAGAAATCTCTGAATTCCTCGCTTAAATTTCCCTGAACAGCTTCAGTCGCCGTCATCCCCGGTAATACTGCATTACATCTTATATTGTCTCGTCCTGCCTGCACCGCTATAAGTTTTGTTAAATAGTTTATAGCCGCTTTTGTAGTGCCGTATGCAATTTGAGATATATCCGGAACGATACCTGCCACAGAAGAAATATTTATAATACTTCCGCCCCCGTTAGCTGCCATATGAGGTATAGCTGTTTGAGCCGTTAAAAATACACTGCTTAAGTTTAAATCAATGGTACTCATAAAGTAATCGTATTCCGTCGATTTTATATCTAAATCCTGTTTTGGATTTGAACCTCCAAAGTTATTAACAAGTATGTCTAAACGACCCTCTTGCTTAACAACCTCTTCAATCATTGTTTTATAACTTTCCTTATCCGTAGCATCATTATATACAGTTTTTACACAAAACCCTTGCTTATTCAATTCATCTGCCCGTTCTTGTGCTTTTTCTAAATTTCTGGCACCCATGTATACGATTGCACCTTCTTGAGCAAAACGTTCAACACAAGCATAACCTATTCCCCTAGTGGAAGCTGTTACTATAGCAACTTTATTTTTCAGTCTCATTTTTTCCTCCATTTCGGCTAATGAATAAAATTTTTTGTACTTAGTAATGTATGCCAAATTATCTTATTCCTTCTAGCTATAAATTTCCTTTACTTAATGCTGTTACTATATCCCAACAATCGCTAAAAAACAATAGTTATAGCTTAAATTCCTCTTAGTTGACACAGACTCTTCACTTAAAGGACACAATCAATGTTTCGGTATTGTGGCTAGCCAAATTTCACAAAATATACACATTTATATAAATAGATTTACATTGGATTGTTCAGCATCACCTAAATATGCCGCTACGCCTGCATATTCTATGCCGTCTATTAGTTCCTCTTTCTTAATACCCATTACATCCATTGACATGGTGCAGGCAACAAGCTTTACTCCGTTGCTCATTGCATTCTTCATTAAATCTTCCAAGGAATCCACATTTTTATCGTTCATGACCTTTTTCATCATCTGTGTTCCCATACCTCCCATGTTCATTTTGGATAGTTTTAATTTCGAGGTTCCTCTTGGCATCATCATACCAAACATACTATCCATAACAGGTTTTTTAACTTTTTGCTTCTCTGCCTTTCTTAGAGCATTTAGTCCCCAGAATGTAAAGAACATAGTAACAGGTCTTCCCATTGCTGCTGCTCCATTTGCAATAATAAATGAAGCCAACACCTTATCTAAATCCCCACTAAAAACTATTAGGGTTTTACCCTGAGGTAGTTCTGCTCCCATTGTAAGCCCATTTTCCGTACAATTTTGTGATATTACAAAATCTTTATTGTTTAAGCCTTTTTGTATATAAGCAATATTTTGTTTTCCCTCCCTGCAGTTTTTTACTAATGTGTTTCCTGTTCTCTTACACCATGATTCCACGTCCTTAATAAAGCCCATATCTGTTGCTGATACCTTTATTATTTGACCCTCTTCAATTTCGTTTATTGCATTAAACACTTTCATGATGGGTCCGGGACACTGCAATCCACTGCAATCCAAGTTTTTAGTTATGACTATATTATTTACGTCCATTTCACTTCCTCCAACTATATTACCGGTCTGTTCCTCTATAATGTTTTGCACATTTTGGGCAAATGAAATCTTAGGGATTTCTCCTTTTGGTGTAACATTATAAATTCTTTTTCTGAATAATGTTTTATAAAATGCTGTCCCCCCCGGATATACCGCAACATTTTTATATCCATTATTTTGTAGTATTCTTGCGGCATTATATGAACGAACGCCCACTGCACAGTAAACTACAATTAAGTCATTTTTATCAAGTTCCTTTATTCTATTTCTAATCTGCCCAAGAGGTATGTGTACTGAATCCTCTATGGAAAAAGCCATTCTTTCAAACTCTTCAGTTACATCAAGAACCGTCACTTTTGATACACCATATTTATCTGCCAATGCGGCTCTGTCTTCTAAATCATCCCACTTTGTAAAGGCAACCTTACCCTTTAACATATTTTCAGCTACAAAACCCAACATATTTACGGGATCCTTAGCCGAGGAGTATGGTGGAGCATATGCAAGTTCAAGCTCCTTTAAATCCAACACGTTGGCTCCAAACCTCATTGCCGTTGCAATTACATCAATTCTCTTGTCTACTCCATCTTGACCTACCGCTTGCGCTCCAAGTATTTTCCCCTTATCAGAAAAAATCAGCTTTAACATTATCTGAGTTGCATCCGGATAGTACCCTGCATGGGATTTCTGATTTATAATCGCTACAAAATAATCCTTGTTTAACTCTTTGCCCATGCGTATTAGGTTTTTTTCATTTAGTCCGGTGGTGGACACTGTTAAATCAAATATTTTAGCCACGGAGGTTCCTTGAGTACCCTTATAGGCTTCAGCTATATTTTCTGTTGCACTTTCTTTTATTCCTACAGTTTCTCCAGAGTTTGCTCCAAGCTCTTTTGCAATATTGTTTGCACAAATTCTAGCCTGTTTGTTTGCAGGGCCTGCTAAAGGAATCATAGTCTTTCCTTTTTCCACAAACTCTTCAACTTCGATTACATCTCCCACTGCGTAGATGTTTTCATCCGAGGTTTTTAGGTATTCATTTACCTTAATACCTCCTCTTTCATTAAGCTCAAGACCTGCGGCCTTTGCAAGGCTACTGTTTGGCCTAATGCCTATAGCCAGTATTATTATATCTGCTTCTACCACTCTTCCACTGGACAGCACAATTTTGTTTCCTTCAAATTTCTTTACTCCGTCAGATAGTATAAGCTCCGTGTTATTGCTTTCTATATTTTCATGTACAATCTCAGCCATTTCAAAGTCCAGCGGAGCCATTACTTGATTTTGCATTTCAATTATAGAAACTTTACAACCCGCTTTACTTAAATTTTCAGCCATTTCAAGACCGATAAAGCCTCCGCCTATTACAGCTGCCGTTCTTGGTTTTTTATTTTCAACATATTTTTTAATTCTGTCTGTATCCGGTATATTCCAAAGCGTAAAAATGCCTTCGCCGTTTATGCCCTCAATAGGGGGTACTATTGGTGATGATCCTGTTGATATTACTAAGCGGTCATAGCTTTCTTCTGTTATGGAATCGTCCTTTACATTTTTTACTTTAACAACTTTATTTTTTGTATCTATTTCTATTGCTTCATTGCCTGTTCTCACATCAATATTAAACTTCTTTTTCATTGCCTCCGGTGTTTGAAGTAGCAAAGACTCCCTTTGTTTAATCACATCACCTATATAGTATGGCAATCCACAGTTAGCATAAGAAATATAATCTCCTTTTTCCAAAACAATAATTTCTATATTTTCATCAAGTCTTCTTAATCTAGCTGCTGTAGTTGCTCCCCCGGCAACTCCACCAATTATAATAACTCTTTCGCTCATAACTTATCTTCCTTTCGGTTATTTAGATATAATAAACTTTACATTTTTTTAATTTGTTGCGAAGATAATACCACACTTTCCCGTATAATTCTGTGACAAAGTCACATAAGCAATAACATATACGTGATAATCTGTGATATACTGATTTAAATATTATTTTATATAATTTTTGGTATATTATTATAAATGGGAGGGTTTAAATGTCAATTGAAGATTTTATGAAAGATTTATACCCGTTCTGGAGCAATTTATCACCTTCACAGAAACAATATCTGGTTAATCATTCACAACTCCAAAGCTTTAAATCTGGGGATTGCGTTCACGGCGGAGGGCTGGAATGCACCGGTGTCTTAGCTGTAGTTAAGGGTAGACTGAGAGCATTTATGTTGTCTGATGAGGGCAAAGAAATTACTTTATTCAGATTAGTTGAAGGGGATTGCTGTATGCTTTCCGCTTCTTGCATGATAAAAAACATTTCTTTTGATATTCATGTTTCTGCGGAAACTGAGACAGAATTAATAATTATAAACGCCTCTGCCTACGATAAGATTTCAAAAGAAAATACCACTGCGGCAAATTTTATGAATGAAATTATTTCCATGCGTTTTTCTGAGGTAATGTGGATTATTGAACAGGTTCTATTCATGAAGATGGATAAAAGAGTTGCAATGTTTCTTATTGACCAATCCGCACTGGATGGCAGTGACACTATTACCATTACTCACGAACAGATTGCGGGTCATCTCGGAACTGCCAGAGAGGTGGTTTCCAGAACATTGAAATATTTAGCAAACGAAGGCTACATATCCGTCAGTAGGAAGGGAATTAAGATTTTAGATAGAAAAGGATTACTTAAATAAATAGTAAAATTTAAAAAGCCCGGGCAAAACACTTTTTTAGCGTTCATGCCAAGGCTTTTTTATTCTAAAATTTTTGAAGTGGTTCAACTATATCTCCACTTGTTTTATCAATAGCCGCAATCCAATAGCCATATGCTGTCATCCTATTTTCTAAAGAGCATTCGGCCTTAGTGGCTTCCAAAGATTCTGCTCCAACAATGGGTTGCCATAAAACGAAACCCGACCTGCCTGATTCAGGCTGTTCTTCATTAATATATCTTCCCGGGATTCCTAAATAGTAAAGGTTTGCATCCTCTCCAAATATGTAATGCCTATATTTGGTTGCACCATACATAGCACCCGGAGAGACTATGGGCAAATTTTTAGTATTGGCTACTCTTTTCCACTTTGCACCGGTTTTGTCTTTGCTGAATGGTGTAACCGTGTCATAGAACTCTCCATTTTTAACAGTTTTCTCACATATTTCTTTTAAATAATCATTGTAAAACCGATTAAAATTTGTTTTTTCCTCCCTATAATGTCCCTGCCTTCTGTTATCTGCTCTACTTTCATTAACATCAAATGGCTCTCTTCTTGTTCTTTCTTTTTCCGATTCTTGGGTTTCTTCATCTTTGTTCTTCACATTGGTTTGTGCTGTGTTTTGCTCCCTTTTTTCAGCTCTGGCAGCAACTACATTACCCTGAGCACCAATTCTTCCTTGTAATACCGGATGCAACGGTTCCTTATTGTCCCTCATGGATACTGCCGCAACTATTGCTACCGAATATTCCGATAGCCGACCACCTTTACCATCAACATTGTTTGGGTCAAACCTAAAATAATTTTCACCCGTGCCAAATCGATTTACGATTAATGACCCAATAACCGTGTGAATGGTTCTCTCCTTTTTTTCTCCGAATAAAATCAGTTTATATATGTACTTATTTCGTTCAAAGGGTCTCAGGTTTTGTACGGTTAATGAAACTGCCCCCTTATTATTTCCGGTTTCCAGTCTCAAATTACCATATATAGCCTGATCGCGTTTTGCAGCAAAGTCTCGATTTTCCTCGGAAAGAAGCACCATTGATTTATTATATTTTGTGTATTCCATATTGCCCTCCCTCAGCATTTTTAGTACTATATACATATATATGGGGAAGGGGTTTAATTTATGATACTTGACATTATAGTTGTATTTATAGTTATTGCTACCATGGTTCAGGGGTATAGACATGGGTTGCTTCATACATTCTTGAATACTTTAGGCTGGTTAATTGCTCTTGGTTTAGGATTTATTTTATCTCCTAAAATAAATGAGCTTATTTTAGATAATACAAATTTGTACACTACTATTTATACAAAAATTAGCAGTAAGACAGAGGGTATGCTTTTACCTGAACAGGGACAAGCTGACATTTCATCTTTTATATACGATCCTTTTTTATCACTGTCCAACTCCGTTGCCGATGGGGTTACGTCTTTTATTATTACGGTTTTATGTTTTATAATTGTTACATCTTTAATAAATCTTGTGTTTAAGGTGGTTTTAAGAACGTTTTCCAGAGAACATAACAATAATATTTTAGGCTTCACAGATGGGGCTTTTGGTCTAGTCTTTGGTTTTGTCAAAGGAATTATTTACGTTTTTATATGTCTTGCTTGTATGTTTCCATTAGCTTCACTTATAAACACAGAGGTATTAAACTTTTTAGCTAACAGTTTACACAATTCCAATTTCGCCATGGATCTTTATAAAAATAATTTAGTCTTGCTTTTATTCAGAGATATTTTTTAAGTTTTTTTAAACAGACAACTCCCTATGATACATTGGGATTTGGGCAGTTTTCGCATTAACGGCAAAATACTGCACCAACTATGCCCATTATTAATATAATTTTTACCGGGCTAAATTTAAACTTACCGATTAGTATTATTGTGACTATAAATACTATAAGAGGAATGATTTGTATACCGGAAAGTAAGTCCGAAATGACCCATTTTATATTATTGAGCATTTCATCCCTTGGTAATGCCGGTATGGCTCCGTTCCATAAAAAACTCTCTTCTTTATTTATTAGTGATGTCTCCCCTACAAATACCGCTGCCGCTGCAATAAGACCAACTGTTGCCGGTCGTATTCCTTTAAACGCAGCCTCTAATCCTTGATTCTCACTAAATTTGTCTAAGAATCGAATAACTACAATAATTAATAAAAATGAAGGTAATGCCACTCCGAAAGTTGCACATATTGCACCTATAATGCCTGCAAAGCTAAAGCCTACAAAGGTTGCCGCATTTACTGCCACCGGACCCGGTGTCACTTGTGATAATGCCACTAGGTTGGAAAATTCCTCTGCCGACATAAAACCAAAGGATTGAACGGTTTGAAAAATAAGTGGAAGCATTGCAAGCCCACCACCAAAGCTAAAAATTCCTATTTTAAAAAAAGTGAGAAATAAAGTTAAATAAATCATTTAAACCTCACCTCCCATATCTTGTCCTTTTTTCCAATATGGAATTAATCCTGATATGGCGCCTAAAATAACCGCCCAAATGGCAGACACATCAAATATTGCAATCATAACAAATGATATGCAAGCTACTATCCAAGTCAATTTATCCTTTAATATCTTTTTACCAAGCTTGACAGCAGAGTATAAAATCAAGGCACACGAAGCCGCCTTGATGGCATTAAACGCACCATTTACATAGGGGTTTTCACCTATAGCTCCTAAAAAGACCACTGCTAAAATAATTATGGTAAATGACGGCAAAACTGTACCTAAGGTTGCCGCAACCGAACCAATAAAACCTTTACGTCTAAACCCTACAAAGGTTGCTGTATTAATAGCTATAACCCCCGGTAGAGACTGACATACGGCAATACAGTCTATCATCTCATCATCATCAAGCCATTCGTAATCATCAACTACCATACGCTGAATAAGCGGAAGCATTGCTAAGCCTCCGCCAATGGTAAATAGTCCTATTTTAAAAAATCCACTAAATAACTTCCATAAATCTTTCATATTTGCCTCGTTTTAATATTTGTTTATATAAAATATTAGTTTTCCATTGTTTTATTTTTTATATTCTATCAGTTAATCTCCTTTATATAAAGCCTTTAGTTGGAAATTTAAGATACTCTCCATTGTACTGATACAAATTATGTGACAATATATTTAATGCTTAAGTATCAATTTATAAAATTAAGTTTACCTACAATTCTGTTTTGTAATTGCCTATTCTTATTACTCCTGCTTTTCTTCCAACCTTCACAAAAACTAAGCCATCCTCATCAATATCAACATCTGTAAAAATAGGTTCGACAACTACGTTTCCTTCTTTATCCATTAGTCCTATCTTTTTATTCTTGCTTACATATGGCACTATGCCATTTCTAAATTGGGGGACTTCATACCCTATATTCTCATTTCTAATTGAAAATGCATTATTCCCTTGTGTATCAATAAATTGATATTTGTTGTCATATTCTAATATTGCCAGACCTTCACTAAAGTTATATGCACTGGAGCAACCAATAAATTTCTTTATTGTATTTTCCTGTTCATCTATGAGTTTCCATCCTTCTGAGTCCTGTACTATAGCAACCCCTTCATAATAATTCGTTGCATCTTCATACATTTTATCTGATACCAGTTTAAAATTATTATCAAAATACTGCCATTTCTGGTCAAACTGCCCATTGCTAAGTGCTACTAAAATTTTATTTTTAACTGGCTTTTCTATAATGTCATATTCAGGTTCCAATACTATATTTCCATCTAAGTCCATTAATCCTCTTTTGCTATTCCATACGTCAGTTTTTTCGTCATATGGTGTGCTATATTCAAATAAATATCCATCCTCTTTTCCATCTCTTGTATCAGATCCATATATGGATAAAGAAAATTCACCTCCATCTAAAATTACATTGCCCCTTGCCTCTATAACCTTGCTTTTTCCCCCTTTGCTTACACAAGCAATACCATTTTCAAACTCACTTGCATACTCAAAATCTCCTTCTATAAAATCTTCTCCGTTTAATTTGTAATAGTGGGCAATTTTCTTTGTGAAGTCTTTTGCAATAATATAATCTGACAGGTTTTCATCATTTAACCCCTCTTTTTCACAAATCCAAAGGCTTTCATAAATCGGAGGGATTAATTTCTGTCCATTCTTACCACCTACTCCGTATACATATTTGTTATCCCACTTATCTTTATAGTTTGGGTTTTTATCTATCAAAAGTGTTAGCCCTAAATCAGACAACTCACTTCTTAATTTATCATCATAGAATTGATCCCTATTGTAATCTTCACTCAATGGAACTTCCCATGTTGCTCCTACCAGCACTTCCTGTGCATCCAAATATTTATCCCAAGCAATGTAACCACCAACACCTGCACATATTATAAAGCTCAGAACCATAAATCTTATCAACCATATCTTTTTCATACTGTCCCCCAATTATTCTCTGACCCTTTATGTCGGTAATAGTAAGCCCTTGCCTAATCCTCCAAAACTAAGCTTCTTGTCCTCCTGCTCCTCTTTGTTTTTCCTTTTTTCATTTTTGTGGGCTGGTGTTTCTGTGTCAACACCGTCTTTTTCAGAAAGGTTATCTAAAGAGCTTTCAGTTTCTTCTATTGGCATAGTTATTCCACTACCTGTGTTATCACTTGGAGGGTTTTTGATATCACCATCAAAAGACATAAATTTTTGTCCATCGCTAACCATTTTATTTAATCTTTCAAATTCTTCTTGTAACAACCCTTGCCCTTTTGCTGTAAGCTGGTATAATTTTCTCCTATCTCTTTCTGCTGTCTGTTCTATTATTTGTTCTTTTTCAAATCTGGCTAATAGTGCATATAGTGTCCCTGCACCAACCGTTACTCTTCCTTCTGTAAACTCATTTATCATTTGCATGATTCCATATCCATGATTTTCCTTTATTAGTGAAAGTAAAACATAATACATGGGTTCTGTTAAACTTTTTAATTGTTCTCTTGCCATTTCATCCTCCTTAATAACCTAAACTGTATTGCTGTAAAGCTGATATAAAGCCAAAATAAAATAAAAATGAAAAAAACCATGACATCACTTTATATATGTCTTTTTCTGGTTTTCTAAATACTAGGTAAGTAAATAGTGCTATCCCCGGCAATGAAAAGCACAACCCTATAAACGGTGCAATATACAAACCTGTTACTATATCAATTTGGCTCCCGTTAATTAGCCATTGCCCCCATAAATTGCGTCCATAAAAAATCATTATTGCTACCCACAGAATAGGCAAAAAAATAATGTTACTAATTTTCTCATAAAGCCTAAGCTCCTTTGCCACAGAGTTTTCTGAAATAAATTTATTTTCATCCACTAACGAGCTGCTCTGCCTTTTATATATGAAATTTCCAACAATCTCTGCCATATAATTAAGTATGAGTAAGAACATTATAAATATATAAGCAAATGTAAGATTTCTGTCTAATACGGCTGCCCCTGCCCTACCCACAAAAAATGTAAGTGCTAAGCAAAATGTCATTAATAACAGTTTTTTTATGTTTGGTATGTCATCCTTAATGGCTTCTTTTAGGTTTTCAAACTCTGTAGACGGGTCGGTATATATTTCGTTATCCTCATTTCCTGTATTTACAAAGATGTGTAACTTGCTTTTAAAACAGTCAATATTTTTCCATCCAATGTCTTCATAAAATCTATAGTATTCTTCCTTTTCCGTCTTTCCTAAACCGCATCTCACATCCACACCAAATTTAGTTTTTTTTGCACTGTCATCTTTCTCAAACCATGCAATAAATTTATACCAGCCATGACCAGTAGTTTTAAATATGTATCCCCTTTCAGCCATGCTGTTTAGCATTATTTCGGCATTCTTGTAATCATATACTCCGTAATTGAAAAATCTGTATGTATACTTCAATTTAAATCCCCCTAAACTTCATTCTGTTATTCGATATATCATTATTCGATATATCTTTAATATATTCTTCTTTCCCCATGTTGTCAATAATAAATCCTTTATATTTACCCTTTTATTTATGTAAAAGCCTTTACTTTTAAATAAAAAAGCCTTGTTAAATACTTGTACTTTATTTACAAGTTTTATAACAAGGCCTTATATATATGTTTATTCTCCTCTTGATTCTTCTATTCCTAAAAGCTTCTTGGTCACCTTTATTAAAGTATCCATAGAGTCAGGCAATCCTATACTTATTCTTACGTACTCCTTTAGTTCATCACTGGGATAGTGCTTTACTATTATATTATTTTCAAGCAAGCTCTTATGGTATTGTTCTCCCCTTAGCTCAGGATGTCTAACAAATAAGAAGTTTGCTTTAGAATCTAAAATTTCAAACCCAAGTTCTTGCATTTCTTTTTTGAAACGAACTCTTGTCTTTTTAATATCATTTGTACATTTTTTGAAATAGTCCTTATCTTTCATAGCAGATGTACCTGCCAAAATAGATAGACTATTTATATTATGTCTGTTAAATGATAATTTTATTTTATTTAAGTCTGATATAACATCAGGGCTACCTATGGCAAACCCAATTCTTGCCCCCGCTAAATTTCTGGATTTTGAAAATGTTTGTATCACTAAAAGATTATCATACTTATCCACTAAAGAACTGCAACTTTCTGCACCAAAATCTACATAGGCTTCATCAATAACAACTAGGTTATCTGCATTTGAAGATACTATTTGTTCAATTTGTTCAATTGAAAGGGTTAAGCCTGTAGGTGTATTAGGGTTTGCAATTACAATAGTTCCATCTAAGCTATAGAATCTTTCAGGGACTATTTCTAACGCTTCACCCATTGGGATTTCTACACTGTTTGCATTGGCTATGGCCGCAAATACCGGATAAAATCCATAGCTTATCTTTGGAAAGTAAAATTTTCTCTCCTTATTTTGAAACGCCATGAATACAAAGGATAAGAGTTCATCAGAGCCGTTCCCAACAGCAACCTTATTAGATTCTACGCCAAAGTTCTCAGCTATGGCTGACACAAGCTTGTTTGCTGACGGGTCTGAGTACATTCTTAGGTTATCAATCTCAAACTGGTCTATTGATCTATACACAAACTGACTAGCCGGATATGGGCTTTCATTTGTGTCAAGCTTAATAGTCTTTTTAGTTTGTTTCTTTTCCTCTGTGATGTTTGATATTAGTTCATTATATTTTTCAGTAAAAAAACGACTCATTTAAGTCCTCGCCCTCCTGTCAATTTTTCAAGTATAATTATACCACTTCACTACCTAAGCATGTCCAGTAATTTACAATATTATTTTTTTGTTATTTTCTCGATGAATCGACTTTATTCTTGTATAATATACTTAATATGTTAAGTAATTCATTAAAAAAATTATAAAGGATCTGATATGTATAAAAATTTATTATTATTTTTCAATCAGTATAAATATTTTCTATTGTATTCGATTTCCCTACCAATAGTCTGCCTTTTTTTAATATTTGTGGGAAAAAGAAATCTTACATATGTTGAATGGTATTCTTCTAATATTTTTAGTATTTTTCCTAACTCTTTAGGCAGGTTACTTTCTATCTTCCCCTTTTCTTTCTTTGAAGTAGGGATTATAGCAATTCTTGTTTTGTTATCGGTTCTTCTTGTTTTGTTTATAAAAAACTTATTTAGTAAGGCGGGCAGAAAACGTATTATAAATAAATTGCCTAAAGCCATAGTTTTGTTGTTATGTACAGTTAGTACAGGATTCTTAATATTAACGCTTACCTGTACCCTGAACTATTACCGTGCTAATCTGGCAGATAGTATGAATCTGCCTATTACCAGTTATAGCCATGAAGGCTTAGTTTCACTATGTCTATTGCTTATTGACGATGTGAAAGAAATAACAAGCAATCCCGGCTTTTCATCCACCTTAACTACGGAAGATTTACACCAAAATACCAAGACCGCCATGCAAAAACTGGGGGAGGACATTCCAACGTTAAACGGGTATTATCCTAACCCAAAACCAATTATTTCTTCCAAACTTATGTCACGAGTAAATTTAACCGGAATTTTTTCACCTTTTACCATTGAGGCAAACTATAATCGTGATGTTTTAGACTATATCAAGCCTTATACAATTTGTCATGAACTGGCTCATTTAAAGGGCTACATTCGAGAAGATGATGCCGGCTTTGTTGCATATTTGGCCTGTTCGCAATCAGATAATCTTACCTTACAATACAGCGGTGCTTTAAATGCTCTAAGTTATACATTAAATGAATTATACAAGGATAGTAGTCAGGAAGAGTATAGCCAAATTCTATCTTTGGTTCCACAAGTTGCAATAAATGATTTAGTCGCTAATCAAATGTACTGGGAAAACTATAGAAGTCAGGTTGCTGAAATTTCTAATACTGCAAATGATATCTACCTCAAAGCCAATGCGCAAGAAGGTGGCGTGAAAACATACGGTAAAATGGTAAATCGTCTACTTTCTTATTATGGTTTTGGTCAAGGGCTTATTTAATCTTATATGTTGATATATTATGGTTCCAACTAACCACTTGAAACTGTTGTATATTTATGCTACACTATACAAGTTGAATATGCGCCTCCGTAGGTAAATGGATATACCAATTCTCTCCTAAAGAATAATTGTGGGTTCGATTCCCGCCGGGGGTACCAAAAAAAACGCCATTAAGGCGTTTTTTTATTACTCCAATATAAAGGGAATCGAACCCGAAAGGGCATGAGCATTTTTAAAAAGTATTATCAATACTTTTTTAGCGAATGGCTCAAGGCGATTGGTT
>JBKECQ010000027.1:0-5764 GCA_047974845.1 Aminipila sp.
AACTATTAAGATAGTAAAGTAGGATTAAGGGAATAGTATGATTATTATAGAAGATAGAAAAACACTTTGTCTCTATACTGGCTCTAGTAGGACAAAAATGGTTTTGTGCAAACAGCTACAAGAGGTATTAGGAGAAAATATACATATTCTTTCTTACGCCATAGATGAAGAGGAACCAAGATATGAGAATACAGATTTAACTATACTTTCAAGTGTTAGCGTGGAAGATGAATTACGTGAAAGTGGATTCTTAGATCAGTTTAAAGACTATTTTATTTGTGGCAGAAGAATAAATTTTGATAATATTGAGAGCGTTTTACGCATTCCTAAGGGGGAAGTTGCGCTATTTGTAAATGACACAAGGGAAACAACGGAGTTAAGTATTGAGAATTTAAATGACATCGGCATTGATCACATTCAATATGTACCCTTCTATCCCGGAATTGAAATTGCAGAAAAATATAAATATGGTATTACGGCAGGAGAGGTTTGGCTTGTTCCCAAGGATGTCGAGACAATTGTAGACTTAGGTCCTAGGCACATTGATATGCCATCACTTTTGAAAATAGTGGATTTATTAGGACTCAAAGCTTTTGAAACGGGTAATATAGTTAAGCCATATACAGATAAAATAATTGAAATATCCAAAAAAATGGCATTGGTAAACGTAGAGGTTGAAGGCATTAAAAATATCCTAAAGGAAAAGCTTGAGAGCAAAGGCCATACGGCACTATATGATTTTAATAGCATTAAAGGCGTAAGTAGCAGTTTGGAAGAGATAAAGTATAAAGCTGAAAAACTGGCACGCACAGATTTAACCGTTCTAATTGAAGGTGAAAGTGGCACAGGTAAGGAACTATTTGCATCAGCAATACACAATGCTTCCAATAGAAAAAATGGCCCATTTTTGGCTGTAAATTTTAGCGCATTACCGGAAGAATTAGTAGAAAGCGAATTGTTTGGATATGAAGAGGGTGCATTTACAGGGGCAAAAAAAGGAGGAAAAATAGGCTTATTTGAGCAAGCGGACGGAGGAACTATTTTTCTTGATGAAATAGGAGATATTTCACCTAGAATGCAAACAAAACTTCTTAGAGTTCTGCAAGAAAAGGAAATTATGCCGGTTGGTGGAGGCAATATTAAAAAAGTTGATATTAGAATAATAGCCGCAACAAATAAAGACTTAAAGCAAATGGTCAGTAATGGAACTTTTAGAGATGATTTATATTATAGGTTAAAGATTGGATATATAAATGTACCGGCACTAAGAGAGAGAAAAGAAGATATAAAATGCCTTGTAAAATTTTTTATAGAAAAAGAAGAAAGCGCGGATATTTTAATTGATGATGAAGTTTATGATACCTTTTATAAATATGATTGGAGAGGAAATATAAGGGAGTTAAGAAATACTATAAAATATATGCTGGCCATACGTGAAAATCAATTAAAGATTACAGCCAATGATCTTCCCGATTACCACTTTTTCCATGAGGGCATTAATGAGGACAAACAAGAAGAAATAATAGACTTTCATATGGAATGTATATTAAAAAAAATACATGAGATAAACCTAGAGGGAAACAATGCCGGTAGAAGTCTAATAGCCGGCAGGCTAAAAGAGCAAAATATAATGCTTACGGAAAATCAAGTAAGAAAAAGAATAGAAATTTTACAATTAAACAATTATGTTATAGTAAATAAAGGAAAACTTGGGACTACCCTTACGGAAAAGGGGAGGAAATATGTAAACAGGTTGAGTAAGCATTAAATAAGCAGAGTATTTCGGAAACAAAAAACACCATAAAAAACCTTTAATAACCATAAAGTTAACCAATTAGATAATCAAGCCTAAATTGAGGATTAATTTAGGCTTTTTTTTTACCTAAAAAAGCTTTATTTGGGGAATACTAATGTTGGCATAAATTTTGCGTAAATATAGAATATTAAGAATCATTCTTAAGCAATAATTTATTTTTTGAGGAGGAAAACATAATGAAAGGTAAAGATAAGGGTGAAAGCCTAAATAGGGGTCTCCGAATTCCTGATACCTATGTAATTATCTTTTTTGTTGTATTATTTGCGGCAATATTAACTTATATTATACCGCAGGGTTTTTATTCAACTGAAGAGGTGACTTACGTCGTAGACGGCGTAGAAAAGACGAGAACAGTTATACAGGAAGGAAGCTTCCAATATGTTCTTGATGAAGAGGGTAATCCAGTAAAAAGTGGTGTTCCTCTCTTTGCAACCGATGATTTCGGTGGAAGAACAGGTTTTGTAAACTATATTTTTGAAGGTCTTACTTCTGGTGATAAGTGGGGATCCGCAGTTGGTGTAGTTGCATTTATATTAGTTATTGGCGGAGCCTTTGGTATCATACTTAGAACAGGGGCTGTTGAGGCTGGTATTTTAAATATGATAAGAAAAACAAACGGTAGGGAAAAAATTCTTATTCCGATTCTGTTTGTACTGTTTTCTTTAGGCGGAGCAGTTTTTGGTATGGGAGAAGAAGCCTTACCGTTCGCTATGATATTAATTCCGTTAGTGATTGCTATGGGATATGATGCTATTGTGGGTATCCTAATTACTTATGTGGCAACACAGCTTGGTTTTGCTACATCTTGGATGAATCCGTTCTCTGTAGCTATTGCGCAAGGCGTTGCAGGTATACCGGTATTTTCCGGAGCTACTTTCAGAATTACATTATGGGTGGTATTTACAGCTATAGGTGTTATTTTAACCATGATATATGCTGCAAGGGTTAAAAAAGACCCTCTTAAGTCTGTTTCATACGAAAGCGATGAATTCTTTAGAAAGGATTTAAGTGAGCAGTCAGAAATTAATGTTCATTTTGGGTTGGGACATGCTCTAGTATTAATAACAATTCTTCTTGGAATGATATGGGTTGTTTGGGGTGTAATGACAAAGGGCTTCTATATTCCTGAAATCGCATCACAGTTCTTAGTAATGGGTCTTGCCGCAGGTATTGTAGGTGTAATCTTTAAGCTGAATGATATGACAGTTGATGATATGGCATCTTCATTTAAACAAGGTGTAGGCGATTTAGTTGGTGCTGCAATGGTCGTTGGTATGGCTCAGGGTATTATGTTGGTACTTGGAGGGTCAGATCCTACAACCGGAACAGTATTAAATACAATACTAAATGGAATAAGCGGAGCATTTATCGGTTTACCGGCTACAATTGCTGCCGTATTTATGTATATTTTCCAAACAATATTCAATTTCTTTGTTGTATCAGGTTCAGGGCAAGCTGCATTGACCATGCCTATTATGGCACCTCTTGCAGATTTACTTGGAGTTTCAAGGCAGATTGCAGTACTTGCATATCAGTTAGGTGATGGATTTGCGAATATTATTGTTCCAACTTCAGGCTGTCTAATGGGTATGTTGGCAATTGCGAGAGTTGACTATTCAAAATGGATTAAATTTGCAATTAAGTTCTTCTTAGTCCTATTTGTGGCTTCAATTCTTGTTATGATTATTGCATCAATGATTGGATTTAGCTAGTATTTAAAGAGGGGTTGCATTATGTTAAGACTAATAAAAAATGCAGAAATATATTTACCTAAACCTATGGGCGTAGGCGATGTATTAATAGCGGGCAATGAAATTTGTCAGATTTCTAAAGATATTAATGTTGATGGAAATATTGACTTAGAAATAATTGATGGTTCGGGGAAAATTCTTTTCCCCGGGTTCATTGACAATCATGTACACATCACCGGTGGTGGGGGTGAAGGCGGATTTGGAACAAGGACACCGGAAATAGGCCTTACCGACATAATTGATGGTGGTATAACAACAATAATCGGAACGCTAGGTACCGATGGACTGGGAAGAAGTATGGCAAACCTTCTGGCTAAGGCTAGTGGTTTAGAAAGTGAAGGAATAACAGTTTTTGTAAATACGGGTTCGTATCAAATACCGGTAAGGACATTTACTGATTCTATTTCCAACGATATTATGTTTGTTGAAAAGATAGTAGGTGTAGGAGAAATCGCAGTATCAGACCACCGCTCATCCTGCCCAACCATTGAGCAACTGGAGAAGATTGTGTCAGAAGTTAGAGTAGCAGCAATGCTTTCCGGGAAACTGGGAATCGTAAACGTTCATATTGGTGATGAGCCGGAGCGTTTAGAAAAGATTAAGGCTATTATTTCTAAGTGCAAGGCATATAAAAAACATTTTCATCCAACTCATATCAACAGAAGCCATGAGGTATTTGAAGATGGTATAGAGTATCTGAAGCTTGGAGGTACAATAGATTTTACAACAAGTACTACACCATTGTTTTTAGAAGAAGGTGAGGTTGCTTGTGTTGACGGTATTCTTAGGATTATTGAAGAGGGCTTAGATTTATCAAAAGTAACATTTTCTTCTGATGGACAGGGTTCACTCCCTGTATTTGATAAAGTTGGAAATGTAATAGGAATAGAAATCGGCAGAGTAACGTCTTTATACGGAGCTGTCAAGGAATGTATTGAAAAAGGTGTTTCAATTGAAAATGCAATTAGTTTAATTACTTCAAATCCCGCAGTTATATATGGACTTTCCAAAAAAGGTTTCATAAAGGAAGGCTATGATGCGGATCTTGTATTAGCTGATAAAAATACATTAGAAATAGATACAGTTTTGTCTAAGGGTAAAATTTTAAAATTAAACGGAAAAAATTTAAGAAAGGGAGCTTTTGAATAAGCTCTCTTTCTTTATGTCCACGGTAATGATAAATGCACTATTTTTAAAGGCATATTTATTAATAATTTTTCCGTTAATATTTTAATAGTTGTTTTATTTGTACAATTATGTGATACTATATAAAGTAATAATTGTATTAATAATAATGAAATTAAAACTATATAATACTACTAAAAATAATACTACATAATACTACTAAAATGAGGGTTTAGGAGGAACAAAATGAGCACTGTAAATAATTTAAATAAATATTTTGATCACACAATTCTAAAGGCTGATGCAACAGAAGCAGATGTGAAAAAACTTTGTGCTGAGGCAAGGGAGTATGACTTTTATTCAGTTTGTGTAAATGGTTGCTATGTACCTCTTGCAACAGAGGAACTTAAAGGAACGGATGTTGAGGTTGCTGTAGTAGTAGGTTTCCCTCTAGGGGCTATGGCTACAGAAGCAAAAGCATTTGAAGCTGATTGGGCTTGTAGCTTAGGTGCAAAAGAAGTGGACATGGTTATTAACGTAGGGGCTTTAAAAGAACAAAGATACGAGTATGTACTAGATGATATCTGTGCGGTCGTTGGAGTAGCTGAAGAGTACGGCTCTACTGTAAAAGTAATATTAGAAACTTGTATGCTTACAGATGAAGAAATTGTTAAAGCGTGCGAACTTTCTGTTGAGGCTGGAGCAGAGTTTGTAAAAACTTCTACGGGATTTTCCACAGGAGGAGCAACCGAGCACCATGTTGAACTTATGCGTAAAACTGTAGGGGATAAGGCAAAAGTAAAGGCTTCCGGTGCTATAAGAGATTTAGAAACTACATTGAAGATGATTGAGGCAGGTGCTGACAGAATAGGCGCAAGTGCTTCTGTTTCAATTATGGACGCATATAAGAAATAAATAAATTTTATATTAAAAGAAAAAGAGTCTGTAGCTAATTGATGTGACCCCAATAAGTTAGACTTTATTGCGTAGTAGTTTTTAACTGCTACGCAATCTTTATGCAGCCAAGAGGTTGAGTCTGTATTGCACAGGACTCATCCAGCCTAGCTTTTCT
>JBKECQ010000088.1:0-14737 GCA_047974845.1 Aminipila sp.
ACATGCTTTTATTTTTTCTTCAACTGTATAACTTGATTTTCTGGACATAATAAAATCCCACCTCCATAGATAAATGAAATTTAATTATTTCATATGTCTACTTAAGTGGGATTGTATCATAGATAATATGCGTGAGCATTTAGCAATAAAAATAAGACAGGGAATGATGTGATTACCAAAAGTTAGATCAAAAATGCAACGATTGGAGGTCGGCACAAATCCTATCTTATTTTTATTGTGAGCTATGAAGGACTATAAATCAAACATCATTATTTAAAATAAGATGTTTTTTAACTTCAATAAAATGAAGGAATTTTTTAAAGAAATTTTTTAATTAGAATTTAATACTAGTCCCGTATTTGAATCTACCCATCCGCCGGTTAAACCTAATGCCTTTATAACTTCGGATGAAAGAGGAACATAAGTTACATCATTAATAACTACAGGTCCATAATTTGAAGTTGTAGCATTTAAGTTAGTACCATTAACTATAACAGGAAAAGAAGGCTTATTATAATTTGTTTTAGTTATAGATTTGGTAACTGGTTTTTCTGTAGAGACAGAGCTATAAGGGCAAATTCCGTTTGCGTGCAAATGTGCCGGGTGACCGCCACAATGATAATGATAGCTACCTAGACCACTGACATTTTTGTTATCACGATGTCCCCCAGCAGAATCTGTGCGACCCGAATGGGCAAGTACAACAATTGGCATACAAATACATAGGGCAATAACAATAATAATTTGCAATATTTTTTTCTTTTTCATAATTTTCTCCTTAATTTATTAAAATACGTATTTATATTACACTATTTAATAAATTAATACTGTCGTATTTTGGCGAATTAAAAAAATATTCTATGTGAGATAAAGGGTCTAAAAATTTAGCTCAATACATTTGGTCTTAGTGCATAATAATGGAACCCTTATGGTAGGTTTTATTACATTCCATGCCCTTTCGGGTTGTACACCTAACCTCATTTGTAAGGCAAATGTCCGGTAGGTGCCATACGTGAATTCCCTAGCTTTAGCTAGGGAATTATTAAAATTATGGAATTCTTCCGTTCGAACCCTCTTTTTTATTCAAACAAAAAAACACCCTAATGGGTGTTTCTTGTTTGGTGCGCCATGAGGGATTCGAACCCCCGACCTTCATATTCGTAGTATGCTACTCTATCCAGCTGAGCTAATAGCGCAGATTTTATGTGCTCTTAATACTTTTTAAGGCACGTTAATTATTATATAACAAATATTTTATTATGTCAAAGAATTTTAATAATAAAAGTACAAAAAAGTGAATAGCTTTGTTTTAGGGAGAGAGTAAGCAATTTTAATGTAATTTGAAAAATTATATCATAAATCTTTAATATTATGTGGTATAATAGTTGCAAAACTAAAATAGTAAGAAAATTGATATTAGGTAATACTAGAGTTGCAGTAATATTGTACATCAAAAATAAAAACACATATTTGCTTACTGATAGATGTATGAGACAGCGAATTTTTGAAATTGTTAATAGAACTTTTAAAGAGGATTGTATAAGCAAGCTATATAATATTTTGGTGATGCTAGCGGCGGTAATAAGCTTAGTCCCATTAATGTTTAAGGAGCAAGGGCAAGAATTAATTCTTATTGATAGAGCCACAGTATCGGTGCTTTTTTTAGACTATTTTTTAAGGTGGTTTACTTGCGATTTACAAACCAATCACAGGAAACGTGGAACAAAAAATATGGATTTTTTAAAATATCCATTTACACCATTTGCCATGGTAGAGTTATTGGCGTTATTGCCATCATTAGGTTTAGTCGGAAACAATTTTATGCTATTAAGATTGCTAAGGGTATTTAAACTTTTTTTATACTCGGAATGTATGAGGCATATATGTAATGTGTTTAGAAAGGAACTAAAAACTTTATACTCTGTAATGATTATAACTGTTGTATATATTTTTATTTCTGCGTTATTGTTATTTCAAAATGAACCGCAAATATTTGATGACTTTTTTGAGGCCTTATACTGGGCCACCACAGCATTAACGACTATAGGCTATGGAGACATTTACCCCATGACAACAGTGGGTAGACTTATTAGTATGATATCTTCTTTGTTTGGCTTAATAATTATTACATTGCCTGCTGGAATAGTTACAGCGGGATTTGTGGAGGAAATTAATAGAGATGGAAGAACTAAAGAAACTGAAAGAACTGTTAAAAGAGGAAAGGCCAAATAACTGGGAGGACATTCCCGATATTGACTTATATATGGATCAGGTACTTAGCTATATGAAAAGACAGCATATTGGGCTTGAGAGCGGAGAATCGCTTACTTCTGCAATGGTAAACAACTATATTAAAAAAGAAGTTTTGCCAAGAGCAAAGGGAAAGAGATATGAAAGGACACATATAGCCTATTTAACTGCTATATGCTTGTTTAAACAAGTTCTTTCTGTAGATGCTGCAAAAGATTTATTAGATAATCAGTTAAAAGTTGCAGATATTAAGACCTTCTATGAGAAATATTGTACAAAATTAGATGGTATATATACGGAAGTGGCTAATAAAATTCAAGAAGATATGACCAAAGAGGATATTTCTGAGATTGTTTTGGAGCTTGCAATTTCTAGCTATGCACAAAAGATTGCGTGTGAGAAGTTATTGGAGTTGCTTGTTTAGATTAACTAAATATATTTATTTTGTGTGACCTTTATTAATCCCCCGACATAGTATATTTTATAAGATTATGACTATGAAAGGGGATTTTGTTTTGGAAAACAATACTAGCAGACCTGCACCTGAAACTCAGTCACAGGGTGTTCCCGAAAAGCGCATGGAACACAATGCTGAACCATATGTAGGTATGCCCATATATTTGGATGATAATTTCTTCCAATTTGTAAGCGAAGATATAGAGTTGGACTGCATAATGGAAGATGATATGAAGCCGGGTATAGGGACAAAACCTGATAATGGAAGCAATAATAAACCTGGTGGAACCAAGCCAGACACAGGAACACAAAAACCTGGTGGAAGTATGCCGGACATGGGAACACAGAAACCCGGCGGAAGTATGCCGGATATGGGAACACAGAAGCCTGGCGGAAGTATGCCAGATATGGGAACACAGAAACCTGGTGGCAGTAAGCCAGACATGGGAGCACAAAAACCTACAGATTGTGTAAAGGGTTGCCCAGTGGCAATGGCATATGTTCCTTGGCAGATGTGGGAAGAAACTTATGAGCCGGAAGAAGGTTTTTCCGTAGGCACTATTTTTCCTTGTTTAGACTTACCGTTTTTGGGAGGTGCAGGAAAATGAATAGAAACGAATTAATGAGACGTGTGCAAATGTTAGGGTTTGTACTTACCGATGTAAATTTGTATTTAGACACTCATCCAACAGATAAAGCAGCAATAGGTTTTTTCAATAAATACAATGCATTATATCAGAGTGCAAAGGCAGATTATGAAAAAAATTACGGACCTATAACAATAACAGGAACTAATGATACAAATAGCTGGTCATGGATAGATGAACCATGGCCTTGGCAGAAGGAGGTTTAAGTATGTGGACTTATGACAAGAAATTACAGTATCCTGTTAACATCAAGAAAACTAATCCTGCCTTGGCTAAGTATATTATAACTCAGTATGGCGGACCATACTGCAAGTGAGTATGATTAAACATAAACAAATATTTTTAAAACCCCCTCCGGTTTTGAAAGTTCAATCTTTTGTATGCACCCTCTAATAGCCGCATATTTGGTGTTAAAGAGGTCTTGAGTGAAAGCATCTGTAAGCTTTAGGACGGAATTAAGCCCTTTGACATTTTCAATGGGTTTCGTGCTGTTTAATTCCGGCTCCTTAATATTATCAATTTTATTCTGTAAATCTTCTATTAAAGCATTTAATTTAGTCTTATTGATAGAATATTCCTTAGAGGTGTCAATACCCTCTAAAAAAGCAAGTTTTGCGTTTTCAAGCATTCCTTTATATCTTTGTAACTCTTTTATTAGGAGTCCTTTTTCATCTACTAAGCCATTATGGACTACGGGTGTTGTATCTAGCTCATAATAACCTTTACTGTCAATGTCAGATAGGAATTCAATTACTGCCTGCTCCAATTTAGATGCTTGTATAAAATGTGAAATGTTGCATTTACCATGCGCATAATTTATACACTGGAAACCATCATGGATTTTAGAGTATGACATGGTAGCACCACAGTTTCCGCATTTAACCAGCCCGGACAGATAATGTTTTTTTACATCTCTAGGCTTATCATTCTTCCTGATTACTTTTTTTTCTAAATATAGCTTTTTCTGAACTTTATCAAATAGTTTCTCAGATATAATTGGAGTAAAATCTGATTTTTCATTTATACCATTCCAGACAGCTCTTCCAATATAAACTTGGTTAGTAAGTATCCTTTTTACAAATCTATTCTCTATGGCATTTCCACGCTTTGTTTTTACTCCCAGATCATTTAGATTTCTTGCGATGGTAGTAATACCTACGCCGCTTAAATACCTCTCAAATATATATTTAACTATTTTTGATTCATCCTTATTAATAGTCATTGGCTGACCGGGTATCTTATCATACCCAAAAGAAGGGGTAGCCTGTATCTCGCCACGTAGGGCTTTTTCAGTCATCCCTCTTACTACTTCACCACTTAAGTTAATACTGTAATATTCATCCATCCACTCTATAATTCTTTCAATTAACGAGCCAAAGGGACCATCAATCAAGGGTTCAGATACACTTTCCACATCAATACCAAGTTGCTTTCTAAGCATAGACTTATATACTATACTTTCTTCCTGATTTCTTGCAAAACGTGAGAATTTCCATAGAAGAATAATATCAAAAGGTTTAGGTGTTTGCTTGGATACCCCAATCATGCGATTAAATTCATCACGTTTTTTAGTACTCCTGCCTGTTATACCCTCATCAACAAAAATAAATTTATCATTTAAAATAATACCATGCTTTTCAGCATAATTTTTTATTTCTCTAAGCTGAGCATCAGGAGAATATTCTAACTGATCATCGGTAGACACTCTTATATATGCAGCGCCTATTCTCATACCATCACATCCTTCACATTCTTACCTAATTTTATTGAACAATAAGTATAAAAATACCCATGAACATTAAAAATTCAATTTTCGGGGGTGTAATGGCATAGCTTTATTTTGTATTCTTGCTAAGGCATTTACAATTTCCTCTGCTTTTGCAATGCTATATTTTAACATGACTTTAATACCAATTATAACAGTAGAAAAAAGTAAAATATTAGCAATGATTTTTTCTCTAGGTATAGGACATTCCATTAAAACAATACATATATAAGGGTGATAAATATGACAAAAAGAAGACCTTTAACGGTAATAGGCGTACTCGTAACAGAGGATACAAAAGGTAATACAACTGAAAGGCTATGGACGGATATATCTGAAGATGAAAAGGAATTATTAAGAATTAAACTGACTGATAATGCTATGAAAGCCGCTGGGTACGTGAGAAGTGGATCTTAAAAACAATAATTACACAAGAGAAGAAAATGTATGAATAGAAACATAAATAATAAAAAGGCTTCTATTTTGTAAGCGTGTGGTGCCTTCTTTAAACTGGAGGCTACCATTAAGTAAAAAGGACAAGCTAGTTTTTATGGAGTCTATTAAAAGCAAGGGCTTTAAGTGTAAAGGCAGGATATAATAACAACTTTAATAATGAATGAATACTATACAAAGAAGGGGGCGTGTTGTGTGCTAATAGACCAAATGGTTGATATGAAAGAATGGGAAATTGACAATGTAAATTTTAAATGGAAATTTTTATGGCAGCAAGTGAATTCATGGTTACGTGAATACCTGATTAATAAGACTTTAAAGGCAGATGAAGAGTACTTAAATGAAATCATTGCAAAGATATCGAGTATTATCGAAGAATATATATACCTGTTTAAAATTTTTTTTGGGGATAAGGTGGTAGGCCAATATGAGGAAGTAATGAAAAAGGCAGTTGGTCTTTTTATAAGTTTAATTGATGCTTTATCTGAAGATGATACTAGTAGAGTAAATCAAATAGCCTTAGAAATTTATCAGGGAATAGAGGAAAGGTCAAAGTATCTTTTTGAATTAAATCCATATTGGGTTAGATCTAAACTTAATGAGTACATATTTTATCTTACCAATATGACAATCCAGCAAATAATCACGTTTATGGAAAAGGATTATAAAAACAGCATAGCTATATATGACAGAATTTTAAAATATACAATGATGATTGGCGATTACTTAGCCCAAGGTACAAAGAAATATTTTAATAATATTATATAAATACAAAAAAATAAAGTTGCGCCCGCAAAATGGGCGCAATAAAAAATAGTGCTGATACGTTTTATCCCGGGGAACCCCAACAACAGTATCGGCGACTTACCCGGCGAATCAGCACTAAAATGCAGACCAACTGCTGAATATGGAAATCCCCCCACAGCCCACGTCCGAAACGCTTGTTGGTAATGTGTCGCGACACTACTGCTACTATTAATATATGTTGCTTAATTAAAAATAAGAATAAGTTATTATTATTTAAATTGTATTATATAATAACAGGCTAATTAATATGTAAATATATGGGGTTTTAATATAACAAAAATAATAAAAGTAAATTGCAAAGCAATAATAATATAAAGATTAGGCCATAAAAAAATATTATAAATTCGTTCTTTCTTTCCGTAATAGACTTACGGAAAAGACCAAATGAAATTAGAATTGTTGATATCATAAGGGTATATAGAGAAATTTTATATAAAGGTAACTTTAATAAAGAATATATTAAGAGTAAAAATAATGTTAATATGCTCAGTGCATAACTTAAAATTAATGGTTTATTCATATGTGTTATTAATCTCCTTCTATACAAGTATAGTTACCTAAAATCTTTAATACAATAATTTTCGAATTTTACTAAAAATAAACTTTTGTAACGGGATGTTGATAGTTGATAAAATTGATAGTATTATAGTCTATAAGCATTAATTATATATTTTGGAGGGGTAAAGTGAAGAAAAGGATTTTAAAAAAGGGAGCATTAGTGTTTTTGCTAATATTAATTTTAAGAGCGATTTATGTTTTAATTACAAAAGAACCATATATTAATGGAGTATTTATTTCCACAGCATTGGGTTTTATGATTGCAACGGTTATAGTGGAAATTATTTTTTTTAAGAAGAGTAACAAAAGAGTATAAGTATATATAAGTATATAAACAGGAGAACAGGGCATAAGAAGCTACTAATTATTAATAGGATGTTAGTAGTCTTTTTTATTATACTCACTTGCCATTTGGGGGACCTGATGGTGAATTGGGAGCAACATTACGTTACTTATCTCAGAGATATACAATGCCATATAAACAGTGCATTGGTGTATTAAATGATATTGGTACCGAGGAAATTGGGCACTTTGAAATGATCGCTACTATTGTACATCAACTTACCAGAGATTTAACTATTGATCAGATTAAACAATCAGGATTTGGTGATTACTTCGTAGATCACACAACAGGTATTTATACTGTTGCAGCATCCGGAGTTCCGTTTGATGCTACTTGCTTTGCTTCTAAGGGTGATGCTATCACAGATTTAATGGAGGATATGGCAGCAGAACAAAAAGCACGAACTACTTATGATAACATACTAAGACTGTGTGATGATCCTGATGTAATAGATCCAATTAGATTCTTAAGAGAACGTGAAGTAGTTCACTTCCAGAGGTTTGGTGAAGCCCTAAGAGTGGTGCAAGATAACTTAAATAGTAAGAACTTCTATGCAATAAATCCTGAATTTGATAGACCTCAGCCTAGATAGAAAAAGAATATAAATTTTTACTGAACTATACTTATATTTTTAAGAGCTAATAAAGAATAAAAATTAAATATTAAGAAATAAGAATTAAAAATTTATTAAATAGACTTTCAATAAAAAAGACATATCACCCAGATCTGGGTAGTGTTAATTTGTGATGGCATTGTGCATATAATGCCATCACTTTTTATGTTAGTAAAGCAAAACTTGGTAAAAGTATCATAAACAGTAATTGGCAGACAGGTTAGGCCTTGTCTGCCAATTCATACGTTCAAATTTACAAAATTTACCTATGATATGTAAGGAAACCAAAGCTTTATTATTTTCATATATTGTGCTTTTTCATATATTGTACTTTTTCATATGTTTTATTATTTTCGTAGGCTTTATTATTCTTATATGTAATGTATTTTGATTTTTATTTCTCAAGTTTCCCTATTTTTCCAGCATAATGTCCCCAGCTTTCCGTAATGATTCTACGTGCCGCAAACATTGATGTTAAGGACGGATCTAATTCAGGAGCTACTTCAACCACATCAAAAGCAATGATATTTAGCCTGTTAAATAAAGTATCAAGTAGTTCAAGGACTTGTCTGCTATATAGTCCCCCAAACTGCGGTGTACCTGTACCGGCAGCGAAAGCAGGATCAAGACAGTCAATATCAAGGGTAATATACACTTTATTAAACTTACTCATTTTAGCTACAATATCTTCTGCTACTTTTTCAATACCAATCTTATGGCAGGTAAATGCACTTTGTACATTAATATGATTCCTTTTCTTAAATTCAAATTCATCCGGCTCAATTGACCGTATACCTACAAAGTATAGATTATCGGTTCCGGCAATATTTTTTAAATCCAAGGCTCTCCTTTCAACAGAACCATGTGAAAGAGGGTCGCCGTTAAGTGTGTCACACAAATCAAAATGTGCATCAATATGAATAATTCCGAATTGCTCATTTAGAGCTCTATCTATACCAGCTTCAATTGGGATAGTCACTGAGTGGTCTCCGCCAACAGCTGTAAAGAAAGTATTATTTTTTACTAGTTCGCATACATACTCTGTAATCTCTTCAAATAATTCCTCTCGATTATCGCCTTTAAAATCTCCTGCATCGTATACGTTTAAACTGGCAAAGCTTTCAAATTTTTCAGTAAATGGTGTGGAGCAAAATGTGTTTTCTCGTAGCACAGAAGGCCCTTTAGAGGCTCCCCCACGATAACTGACTCCTTTATCAAATGGAATTCCGAAAATAACTAAATCTGCTTCTTTTTCAGACATTTCCGGCTTATTCAAACTACACCATGCCCCGCTTTGTTTTGCAAATTGACTTTTTTCTAACATTTTATTACCTCCATTTTTAAATTCTCAAAATACACCTTGTTTATTCATATAATAGATTTCATCTATAGATACCATTTGGTTTTGTATTTAATTTTATAAAATAGATATGGTACAATAAAAATTACTATACACAGTTTAATTGAAATTACTGAGAGTTAATTAAGGGATTCTCTTGCAAATTATACAATATCTTGGTCAATTATGATAATTGAGCACATTATATAATAAATAAACTATTAATAAATAGTTTTTGAGGTATAAATAATTTAGTATTACTTTAATATTGAGTGAGCTAAACAAGTATATACCTACTTTATAGATATATATTTTGTTAAGGTAATATTGTAATTTATTCTATCACTTATATTATAATAAAAAGATAATAATTTCACTTATTCTTTAATGTTCTCAAACAAATATTAGAATTAGCTAAATATTTAATATATAAAACAGTAAAATAACAATGACTATAAATAATGGTTATAAACGATGGTTTTAAATAATGATTATAAACGATGATTATAAATATAAAAGATTAAATTAGTAGATAAAGGGGGAAGAAATAGATATGAAATTTATTACGTGGAATGTAAATGGGTTAAGAGCCTGTATGGGTAAAGGGTTTATTGATTTTATAAATCATGAGAACCCGGATTTTATATGTTTGCAAGAGACTAAAATGCAAGAAGGACAAGCAGAGGTTCCTCTTGACGGGTATTTACAATTTTGGAATAGTGCACATAAGAAAGGGTATTCAGGCACTGCTATTTTCACAAAAAAAGAGCCAATATCAGTTAATTACCATATTGATGCCCATGGGCATGATACAGAGGGGAGAGCAATAACCTTAGAATATGAAGATTTCTTCCTAGTTACAGAATATACTCCTAATGCACAAGACAAGCTTGCTAGAATTGACTATAGGTTAGAATGGGAAGCCGCAAGACGAGATTATATCAGAGAGCTTGATAAAAAAAAGCCGGTAATCCTGTGCGGAGACTTAAATGTAGCTCACACAGAAATAGATTTAAAGAATCCAAAAACTAATAGGGGCAATGCAGGATTTTCAGATGAAGAAAGAGAGGCTTTTGGAAAGCTCTTGGAATTAGGATTTACTGATAGCTACAGATATCTGAATCCGGAAAAAGAGGGCGCTTATACATGGTGGTCTTATAGATTTAATGCAAGGGCAAATAATGCAGGGTGGAGAATTGACTACTTTTTAGTATCTGATAGAATTAAAGAAAAAATTCAGAAGGTAGAGCTGAGAAGTGATATTTTTGGCAGTGATCATTGCCCTGTTTCAATGCACCTAGATATTTGATGTAAGAGTTATAATAACAACAAAGCGTAACGAAACTGCAAGTGGGATTTTAACTTGACTGATTTTACAGAATTGTTAATAATATATCAAAGTTTTCTCTAAACTATTGCAATGATGTTTCTTTGTGGTATAATAATAAATTAATAAAAATATAGTACAACTGCAATGAATTTGTTATAAATCACACTGAGGAGCAAAATGCGTGATTTAATGACGGATTAAAATAAAAGATGATTAGATATGGAGAAGTAAAAAGATGAAGGAATTTAGTATTAGTACAAATGTATTTTTCGGAGAAGGATCTTTAGATAGGCTAAATCAGATACAGAATAAAAACGTAATGATTGTATGCGACAGCTTCATGGTTAAATCTGGAATGGTTGATATGATTAAATCCAAGCTTAACAACTGTTCAGTTACTGTTTTTAGTGATGTAGTTCCGGATCCTCCCGTAGAAATTATTGCAGCAGGGATGATGGCTCTTAAGGAATGCAAGGCAAACGTGATGATTGCTTTGGGAGGTGGATCTTCTATAGATGCAGCTAAGGCAATTAGAGAATTTGCAGGTAGAATACCTGAAATTTGTATTGAAGTGGAAGAGTGCTATGCAATCCCAACAACAAGTGGAACAGGATCAGAAGTTACTCAATTTTCTGTTATAACCAATGCACAGGAAGGGTTAAAATATCCAATGGCCAATAAGTCTCTTATTCCAATGGTTGCAATATTAGACCCTGAGCTGGTAACGTCTGTTCCGGATTTTATTACCGCTGATACAGGTATGGATGTTCTTACTCATGCTATTGAAGCTTATGTTTCAAAAGATGCCACAGACTTTTCAGATGCACTTGCTGAAAAAGCAATTACTCTTGTATTTAGATTCTTACCTATAGCATTTAAGGATGGAAAAGACCTTCTTGCCAGAGAAAAAATGCATAATGCATCTTGCTTAGCAGGAATGGCATTTAACTCAGCAGGATTAGGTATAACTCATAGCTTAGCTCATGCTGTAGGAGGAAAACTGCATATTTCCCATGGAAGAAGTAATGCTATGCTTTTACCATGCGTTGTAGAGTATAATGCTGACTTAGATAAAAAAGGATACAATTCAGAATTTAGTTTGGCCGCTAGAAAATATCAAAGACTTGCTAAGTTATTAGATTTGCCTGCCAATAATGGTCATGTTGGTGTGAGTAATTTTGTTAGAAAAATTGTTGAATTACAGAAACAGTTAAAGATTCCAACAAATTTAGTTGAACAGGGAGCTGATTTAAATATTTTCAATGAAACAAGAGAAGATATCTTGGAGGCAGCAATGGGTGATATTTGTACAACAACTAATCCAAAAGCACCATCAAAAGAAGAGCTGAATAAAATTCTTGAAAAGTTAGAAAAGGGAAGATAATATTCTTATAACAAACTAATACTTATTATCGAAAAACAATAGCAAACAAAGAAATGTTTTAGAAATAAAACATTTCTTTTTGTCTTTTTTTGTAGCACTTTAGCTTTTTTTGCATCTACGTAATAGGGGAAATGTACGTTAACCAAAAGGAGAGATAAAAATGAAAACCGTTTTAGTTATAACCAGTTCATATGATAATGTTGTGGACTACTTAACAACCATATACGGTGATAGGTGTTTTTTCTTTAGGCTAGATGTGGATAGGTTAGGAGACTACAGTTTTCAGGTTAATCAATATGGCTGGAGCATAGATAATTATAGAAACTTTGTTACAGATCAATCTGTTTATTCTATCTATTATAGAAAACCTAGTTTTCCTAACTTTAGGAAATATGATAGCCACTCTCAGCAACTAATGAAAAAAGATATCGTAGGACTTATCAAGGGAATTGTGGGGACATTTGAAGGTAAATGCTTAACTAAGCCATACATTTTAGAACATGCAGAAAATAAAGTATATCAAATGTATTTGGCAAGAAAAAGTGGTTTTATGATGCCTGACAGTTTGGTTACAAATAATAGTAGGTGCATAAGAAGTTTTTGTGAGGGGAAGAAAAGTTTTATTAAGCCCTTGGGTATGGGAAAAGTAAGCTTTTCTGGTTATTCGTATGCAAAGAAAGTCAACTTGATTGAGTATAAGGAACCTATTGTAGGGTTGGAAATTAGTCCGACATATTTTCAGCACGCAAAACAGAAAGACTATGAAGTTAAGGCAACCTATATTTGCGGAAAATATTATACCGTTAGAGTAGATGTAGACAGAACGAAAAAAATGGGGCTAAATGAGGAGGTGCTAAGTTACAGTACTATGTCACTTCCAAATGAAGTAGTAGAAAAATGCAACTTATTTATGAAGAACATGAATCTAAGGCTCGGTACATTTCATTTTTTGGTAAGAGAGGAGGAATTTTATTTTTTAGACATAAACCCAAACGGAAACTGGCTTAGGCTTGAAAACGAATTTGGCTGGAATTTAAGTGCTGACATTATTGATTATTTATGTGTTTAGGATTTTAGGAGGATAATACAATGAAATTTTCTTACATTGCAAGACCTTTAGAAGAGAAGGTAATTGAGTCAGGCAACTTATATATAGCTTTAAAATTGGGTTCAGTTAAAGGCAAAATGATCGCATATGATGAGGTTAAAAAAGGAGTATTGTTTTAATAATTAAAGAAAATATTTTTTGCATAGTATAAAAAAGCTATATTGTTAAACTGTATAAATAAAAAAAACGTGGGATATATTAAACTGTGTAAATAAATTATTTATAGAATCCATTACGATAAGACTTCATAAACTATATAATATTTTTATAACATCCTGGGGGAGTAAATCAATGGAAAAAAAGGCAATAGACTACAAAGCATTAGGCACAAGAATTAGAAAATGGAGAAAAGAAAAAGGTATTACTCAAGAAGAGTTAGCAACTAGTATTGAGAAAACAGTTCAACATATCTCAAACATTGAAAGAGCACATACAAAGGTTAGCCTTGGTACTCTGACAGATATTGCAAATACTTTGGATGTTTCTTTGAATGACTTGATGTGTGATAGTCTTCGCAATTCCGGTAATGCTTATCAATTGGAATATAGTTTAATGATAAAGGATTGTGATGAAGACCAGTATCGTAAACTAAATAAGACAATAAAGGCTTTAATGGATACCTGGGAATAATAGACAGTCTTAGAGGATAGTAATATAGCAATGAGTCAATACGTGCAAAAGAAAAAGTTTTTTATTGAACATATTATAATTTATGAGAAAGATGTATATAGATATCTAATATCAATCACGGGTGAACCACAGATTTCTGAAGATTTATTGCAGAATACTATGGAAAAAGCTTGGGGGAAATTAGGCCAACTTAGGGAGCCATCAAAGGCAAAAAGTTGGCTTTTTTCTATTGCTAGGAATGAAGCCAATCAGCATTATAGGAATAGTGAAAATACATATTTTTATATAGATGAGATGGATGGAAAATATGATAATAGTTTAGAACTAGCAAGAGAAAAGAGTGATGTACTAGAGAGTTTAGTCAGAGATTTTGATATGAACTCTATGAGAAGGGCATTGCAAATGCTTGATGGAAAATATAAAAAGTTGATAATGATGCATTACTTTCAAGGTTTGAACCAAAGGGAAATAGCGGATATTTTAGACCAGAATCATAGTACAGTAAGAGTAAACTTGGTAAGGGCATTAAAAAAGGTGAGAGAGATACGTGACCAGATAGAGAGGGGGGAAGTTGATGGCACCATTAAATAAAAATGACGATTGGACAGAATTAGATGAAAAATTTAAGGAGTTATTACAGTCGATGATGTCTGAAGATGACTTCGAATACCCGGAACGGAAAAAGAGTGTTGACTATAGTTTTTTAGATATGAATGATGATAATTTGTGCATAGAAGAAGAGGAAGAAGGAGTACCATCCATACCGTCTTTTGAAAAATGTATAGATGAATATGAGATAGAAAAAAATCAAAAACAAGGTGAGACCGGAAAGAAGAGTCGTATCGTTTTAGATTGCAATAGAAAAAGAAAGAATAGTAAAAAGGGTTTTGTTCATGCAGCAACGCGTATTGCAGTAATTGTAATGTGTGTTTTACTGACGGGAAGTGGTATCGCAATATGGATTAACTCAGAACCAGCAAATGCACTTAAATTTCATATAGAGAAAAAGTTTTTTGAATTGAAAAACGGAGGATTTAGTACAGAGCAAAATAAT
>JBKECQ010000022.1:0-51758 GCA_047974845.1 Aminipila sp.
TTACTCCTTCTTGAATTCTTGCTCCACCCGAATCGTTTAATCCTACAATCGGCGCTCCCATTTTAAGAGCCATGTTTTGTACTTTTACTATTTTTTCTGCATGATATTCACCAAGAGATCCTCCTAATACTGTGAAGTCTTGGGAATATGCAAACACCAATCTTCCGTCTACTGTGCCGTATCCTGTAACTACTCCGTCACCCGGTGCTTTCTTTCCTTCCATGTCAAAGTTATGACATCTATGGGACACAAATACGTCGACTTCAATAAAACTATCTTCATCAAAAAGAATATTAATTCTTTCTCTGGCTGTAAGTTTTCCGCTTGCGTGCTGGGCATCAATTCTTTTTTGACCTCCGCCCAGTGCAATTTCTGCTTTGAACTTTAACAGTTCATCAAGCTTATTCATTTGTCTTCCTCCTTCACAAGTAAGGTAGGCTTTTTGGGTAATTGATAGTGCGTTATTTTTTTGTAGTGCGATATGTATTACAAAAAGTAATACATACATAAAAATAAATATATCCTATATTCTAGTTTTTTGCAAGTAGCCTTTAATGTTTATACAATAACTCAGCTGTTTTAGCCAGCTTTATTTTTAGCTTTTCAGGAACTTTTATTCCCTCAGGTAGTATTATCATCAAATCTTCTTCTTGAATATATTCTCTTCCCGTAGCTGTCTCTATAAACTCTCCTCCTGCCATGGCCTTGCTTCTATATAAAGAAATTGGCTCTGAAATCCTCTTATTGTATGTATTCTTTCTTACATAATTACTATAAGCTTGGCTGACAATTCTATTTTGTCCTATATTTATATAAATATATCTCCCTGAGTCCATGGTTATGCTTTCAGCACCAATTGCATTGATGGCATCTGCCAAAGGAATTATAACATTGCCATTTATTGTTTTTTGCGGAAGCAAAAGTTCATCTCCTATAGTAAAATTCCCTCTGTCTCCATCATTGAAATAATAATACTGCCCAGCCTTAGCAATAAATGATTTTGAAAGAATATCTATAATTTTTTCTTCCTCACCTGATTTTTCCCCTTGAGGAATTAGGCTTTCAAACGCAGGGGGTTCCTTCAATTCATCAATTCTATATTCATATTTTTTATCTAAAATTCTAACCTTGCCCTTATTTTTTGTTAAAAGATATTCCATAGTATAAATGGGCTTAGAATTATCTTTATTAATGCCACTTATATCCCAAATTTCTATATTTAACAAATGTTTTTCTGTAGGTGAATCTTCAATTTCTTTCAATCTTTCTTCCAGCACTTTGCCGTCAAGCTTATATTTGAAAGCTTTATAGTCCATATTCCCATGATTTTTAATTTTTCTTATATTATTTTCACTTATCACTAAGTCCGTTAGCTTTACTTCTTCACCGTCTTGGTCGGCCTGAAGTAAATAGTGCTCTAGTGCGTTATCTTCTAATTCCTTAGGAATTAAATTGCTTGAATATATACCAAATGCACCCTTAGAAAATTCTATTTTTGCTTCTTCAACCGTTGAAATGGGATGAGTATAAACAACAACCCCATCCTTTGAAAGCCTTTTAGGTAAACCTTTTACCCAATAATCTTTGGCAACTGTAACAGCATAAATATCATTTTCTTTAACAAATTTTATCAATTTATCATAATCAATAGTGCTTTGGGTATAAAGTGTGAAAATAATATCCTTGTATCCAAGTTCCGAAACACGGTCAAATTCACTATAATCATAAATTTGAGGTATCATTCTGTTAATATAATCGGGATAATTTTTTGCTATTTGGGTAAGAAGTTTAATGTTGTCTCCCTTAGTATCAGTTACAATCCTTACTTCTAGATATGCATCAAGAATCTTTGTTAACTTTTCAAAGGTAAGGGGCTTAAATTTCCCACAAATTAATTGTCCATTAAACTGATTCAGACTTAATCTGTCATCAAACTTTCTGCCTAAATAAGTTGTAATTGTCCTATCCCAGTCATGAAGCATAACTATCTTATTGTCACTTGAAAATTCCATATCCAGTTCAATCACCTTAAATCCATTTTTAATAGCTTGCATAACAGCTTCTACTGAGCTTGATGTGTCAAAGCCTTCAATGGAACCGCCCCCATGGGCTATGATTCTTTCGTAGGTTCTTTCCCTTTCTATGTAATCCTTTTTTTCCTGTTTACTGTCATCTACTTTAGTTTCTGCAAACGTTAAAGTAGTAGCTATCGCTAATGCAACGGCTACTACAATTGTTTGTCGTAAATATTTTTTTATACGGTCAAAATTTTTACTACTCATTTTATTTCTACTTTTCCTAACTAATGAACTACTCTCTCTAGTCTTTTCAGTGCTAATGCTATTGTTAATCCGGGTATTACACGATTACCGGTTATTTCAACATCTAAAACTTCATTTATCTTCTTAAGTCTGTATTGTACCGTATTGGTATGTATACCCATAAACTCAGATGTTTTTGCGCTGTTCATACCTGCATCAAGTACAAAGGTTTCTAAGGTTTCTAAAAGCTGTCTGCCCTTATTTTCCTTAGCCTCTTTAAACGGTTCCAACAATTCTATATAGTTCTTCTTTACATATCCACCTTGAAGTTGTATATTGATGCAATTGCTAACAAGCGCCAATTCGTATTTAGTAAATACTCTCTTATAAGGGAATACATTTTGAACAAATCCCCAAGATTCACTAATTAGTCTATAGGCATCTGCTGCGCCTTCAATACCATCAAGCCCTGTAACATGAAAAATTCTAACTGTTTTTTCTTCTTTCAGTTTGTTGAACAAGCTGATACAGCTTGCCCTCTTAGCTGAAATATGGTCTTCACCTTGAAGCTTTCTATTTAGAATCATACCATAAGTTTCTTCACCCTCAGTAATCTTCATAATGCCTAATTCTTCTTCTTTTTCAAAGTTCATTAGAACCTTATATCCAGCTTCATTTTCTATGCCTCTGGCAAAAAACACACTTAGTATGTCCTCTCCATTAATGCCTGCCTCTTCTTTAAGTGTATAAGCCAGACTTTTGTTTCCTCTTCTAAGCGCCTTAATAAATTCAGCTCTGGAATCTCTTTCAGGAGTATACTTCCACATTCCCATTGCCAGCTCTATTATTTCTGCAAGCTTAGTTATTTCACCGGCGGAGTAAGAATCCTCATTGTCTACAATAAACATGAAATATTTTTCACCGTTAATCATAACAGGACCCCAGTATGTTAAAACGCCATTAACATCAATCATTGTATATACTGCTGAGCGTTCAACATCTCTTTCTCTTCCCAGATTAATAGCATCTTGTATAGTTGCTTTATGTCTAGTTTCAATTGAAAGAATAGGATTAAAGTCCTCACTTAGCAATATTAGTTGAAAGTCATTATTAATAGCCGCTTCTCTTACTGCTGACTGGAAGTTACTATGCTTTTCAAAGTTTAGCAAATGGAAAATAGTATTACTTATAAGCCTATTGCCAAAGTTGTCACCATACATAATATTTTCTAACACTTGGTTAATTACATCTGCATATTTTATTTCATTACTTTTTGGCATAACAATAATAGGCAAACCAACTCTATCTGCTGTAGATAATACTTCTTTACTAATTTCCAGTTCAGGTGCATTGATATAAAATAATACCAATGCCGCTGTTCCTGCTTCTGATAAAGTTCTAATTATCTCTATCTGTTTTTGCTCATCAGCTCTTGTATTAAAGAATCCAGATAACACCATCTCACCATCATGGGCAAAATGGTTTCTTACTTCATCAATCTCTGTTGTCTCTAAAACCGAAACCGCTCTTACTCGTCCTTCAATTTTTTTGGTCCCTGCTACTATTCTTGCATTCTTAAAAATTTCTAATGCAAGACAATCTTTTACCGTAACCTTCATAATTAATACCTATTTCTTTTCTTCCTTGTCATTATCTTCAACTTTACCACTTGCGTCATCATTGCTTTCCCCAAAATTCAACTCGTCGTCACCTTCATCATCAATTTCAAGTTCAAGCTCAAAGTCATCGTCTTTGTTTTCCGAAGAACCATCATTCATATAGTCAGTATCAAAGGCTGCAAGCAAAGCTTTTTCCTTTTCTTCTTCTTCCTTTAATAATCTTTCTGTTTCTGCTGCTTCTTCCGCATTTGCCTGTTTCTTGGATTCTTCTTTTTCTCTCACGTTTTCAACCAATTGTTCCGCATTTAATTTACCAGTAAATAAAGCTTCGAATTGGTCGCCATCAAGAGTTTCAATCTCAAGCAGAGCCTTTGCAACAATATGAAGCTTATCCATATGCTCTGTTAAAATTTCTTCTGCTTTTTTAAATGCATTTTCTATGACAGCCTTTATTTCATCATCAATTTCTCTAGCTATTTCTTCAGAGTAATTCTTTTTCGTCTGATAGTCATTTCCTAAGAATACTTCATCTGTGGAGCTATAGTTGATAGGTCCAAGTTTTTCACTAAACCCATATTTTGTAACCATATCTCTGGCAATTTCAGTGGCTCTCATTATGTCATTGCTGGCACCGGTACTGATATCATCCAGTGTAAGCTTTTCTGCCACACGGCCGCCTAAAAGATGAATCACTTGCTCTGTCATTGTAATCTTAGTTCCATATGATCTGTCTTCCTTAGGCAGAATCATTGTAAATCCACCGGCTCTGCCTCTTGGTATAATAGTAATTTGATGAACCGGGTCAGTCTTAGGTAATGCTCTTGCAACAATCGCATGACCTGCTTCATGGTAAGCAGTTAGCCTTCTTTCATTTTCATTTATAACCCTACTCTTCTTTTCAGGTCCAGCAATTACTTTTGTAACAGCTTCTTCTATTTCGTCCATTCTAATCTTTCTGCCGTTTCTTCTAGCCGCTAACAATGCCGCTTCATTTAGAAGATTTTCAATATCAGCAGGTGTAAATCCCGGAGTTCTTCTTGCAAGAACCTTAGGATTTACAGATTCATCCAATGGTTTATTCTTTGAATGAACTTCAAAAATCGCTTCTCTGCCTTTTACATCAGGAACCCCAATAACAACCTGCCTGTCAAATCTTCCCGGTCTTAAAAGCGCAGGGTCTAATATATCAGGTCTATTGGTTGCCGCTAAGATTATAATTCCTGTGTTTTCTCCAAAGCCGTCCATTTCAACAAGCAACTGATTTAGAGTTTGTTCTCTTTCATCATGTCCGCCGCCTATGCCGGCTCCTCTTTTTCTACCAACTGCATCAATTTCATCTATGAAAATGATACAAGGTGCACTTTTCTTTGCCTGTTCAAATAAATCTCTTACTCTGGAAGCTCCCACACCTACGAACATTTCAACGAAGTCAGAACCACTTATACTGAAAAACGGTACGCCTGCTTCTCCTGCTGTAGCCTTTGATAAATAAGTTTTACCGGTTCCCGGAGGGCCTACTAATAAAATTCCTTTTGGAATTCTTGCTCCTAAATCACGATATTTCTTTGGGTTTCTAAGGAAATCAACAACTTCTGCAAGTTCTTCTTTTTCCTCATCAAGCCCTGCAACCTCTTTGTAAGTTACTTTTTTCAACTCGTCCTCTTTGTGCATTCTTGCTCTGCTTTTTCCAAAGGACATTACTTTTCCACCACCGCCGCTTTGATTCATCATAAAGAACCAAAATACTACTAATGCCAGTATCATTATAAGCGTAGGTATCATGGAAACATACCAAGGTGTTTCTTTTGGTTTTTCTCCGTTATAGATAACCCCTTTTTCCATCTGAGGATATATATACAACTCTCCGATTGTACTTATATCAAATACAGAAGGTGCGTATGCAATAACTTTATCACCGCTTTTTAATGTTGCTTTTATTGTTCTGTCAACAATATTTACTTCTTTAACATTTTCTTTTTGAAGTTGGGTTACAAAGTTTGAAAATTCTATCGTCTTTACTTCTTTCTCCTGGGGAATACCTTGGTAAGCCCAAGCCATTAACAGTACCACCGCAAAGATGGCTACGTATATCCCCATATTTTTTGCTAATTTTTTCAACGGTCTAATTTCCCCCTATATATTTTTTGTGTGTTTTCATTCAAAACTATGTTTTAATTGTGCACGTACAACAATTTTGATGTATGAACACAATATAGTTTAATAATTTTATCATATTTACTCTAAATATTCAAGAAGAACTATATCCTTTGTATCATTGCATAACTTGTAATTCTCACTAATTCTTCCCTTTTTCATTCCTGTTTTAAATCCACTTACATCATCACCAATTATCCAAATTACTTCATCGCCAATGCAAACTAAGGGGACTATATCTCTACATTCTTTGTATACCTTTTCGTCAACAAACAAATCTTGTATTTTTTTTGTACCTTTCATGCCAAGCGGTACAATCCAATCTCCTTGTCTTCTGGTTCTGATTTGAACCATCATATGAATTTCTTCAGACATTCGTTCCTCAAAATCCTTATTAGTAATTGTGGAATTTTCAACCTGCTCCAAATATGGTGTATCACTGCTCCATAACTTTTCTAAAAGTTTATTTAAATCCATTGCCGCAAATCGCTTTGTTCCATTCTGAGAAATATCCTTTAGGGTTCCGCCATTCCTTACTATTCTTATCATCAATTTTGATTTTAATTCAGAATGTGAAACATACCCAAGTGTAACAGGGTCATTTTTAAAGAATCTTACTTCGCCATATGAAGACACCGCTCCATATCCTTTAGGTAGTTCTGTACTGGAAGAGTCGCTACTACCATCAATAAGTTTATCCACGGCTTCCAGATGTATAGATGCTATTCCCTGTTCAAGCCCCAGTGATTCAAAGGCACGCTTTACTACTCTGTGCCTAATAGATGGTTGCATTTCCCTTAAATAACCCAATCCAAAAGATATACCATTTGGAAGCATTGCCGCTTCTTCCATGGCCTCATTTACCTTCAAATCAAAGTATTCCTTGTCCTCTTTAGCAATTTTGCTTAATCTGTTTAATGCTTCTATGACATTTGAATTAAATTCTTTTTCAATTAAAGGAATTAAATTTAATCTTATTTTATTTCTGGTATATATGGCCTCACTGTTTGTATGGTCTATCCTGGGATTTAAATTGTTTTTTTCACAATAGTCTTCTATCTCGTCCCTACTTACATCCAATAAAGGTCGTATAACTCTTGTGCCATATTCTCCCGATCTGGAATATTCTATTCCCGCCAATCCTTCTGTTCCTGTTCCCCTTATAATTCTCATCAGTAGGGTTTCGGCTTGGTCATTAAGGTTGTGAGCCACTGCAATTTTTATTTGTGACGAGTCATATCGTTTATTGTCGATTAGTTGCTTAGCTACATTATAGAAAGATTCATACCTAATCAATCTGCCCGCTTCCTCTCCACTAATACCTTTTTCAGCAGCTATGGCATTACAGTCATATACAAAGCTATAACATTCGATATCTTTGCTTTTACACAATGCTTCCACATATGCCTGATCCTCCTCTGCTGCGATAGGCCTAAATTTGTGATTTATATGCACTGCTGAAATTGTAAAATTAAGTTCATCGGACAAGTTCATTAACGCATTAAAAAGGCACACCGAATCAGGCCCACCTGAAAGGCCCACAATGATGTGCTCATTTCTTCCAATTAATTTTTTATTTAAAATCGTATCTTTTATTTTATTCTCTACCATAGGTCTTAGTATAACATATCTCTTTTAGAATTTCACTATGAATGTAAAACTTCACAGCAGCTTCACAGAGGTTTTATTTTAAAACATATTTTCATCACATGGCTATCTTTTTTTTAAAAAATTTATATGTTTTCCCTTTGTTTTTTGTTAACATAAACCTATTTTACGTTATCTTGTAGACTGCTCCTCAATTTTTTCTGCTAAATCATTTAGATAAACCCATCTGTCCATTTTTTCAGAAAGTTGATTTTCCAATGATTGTTTTTCATTCATCAGCTCTTGAAGCTTCGTATAGTTACTTGTTTCTTTAGAGATAGATATTTCTATGTTCTCTATCTTACTTTCAAGCACCGCAATGTCATCATCTATAGTATTGAACTCTCTTTGTTCATTATACGAAAATTTTAACTTTTTAGGAGCATTATTTCGTCCTTCACTTCCCGCACTGCCTTCTTCCTTATCTAAAGAGCTATTTTTTTCGGAATTTAACTTCTTATTTTCCTTTAATTGTTCTTCTTCAAACTTTCTAACTTCCATATAATCGGTATATCCACCCGGATAATGCCCAATTTTTCCGTCTTCCTCATAGGCAAAAGTTCTTATAGCAATTCTATCTGCAAAATATCGGTCATGTGTTACTACAATCACAACTCCTGCAAAGCTATCCAAATAATCCTCTAAAATTGTCAATGTATCTATGTCTAAATCATTGGTAGGTTCATCAAGAAGTAAAACATTGGGAGCCATCATTAAAATCCCAAGAAGATAAAGTCTTCTTTTTTCACCTCCGGATAGCTTATTTATCCTTACGGAGTGAATATGCCTAGGGAATAGGAATCGTTCTAACATCTGAGATGCAGTAATGACACCTTCTGTAGTTGAAACATTATAAGCAATACTTTGCACATAATCTATAATTCTCATGGAATCGTCCATATCCTCACTATTTTGTGAAAAGTATCCAACTTTTACTGTTTCACCAATTTCTATGCTTCCGCTGTCCGGAGACTCTGTTCCCATAATCATCCTCAGCAATGTTGATTTACCGCAACCATTTTTCCCTACAATAGCTATCCTGTCATCTCTAAGCACAGTGTAGGAAAAATTATCTATAAGGACTCTGTTTCCATATGATTTTGTTATATTATTAATTTCAATTACTTTCTTTCCTAATCTGCTTGAAACGGAGCTCATTTGAACTTTAGATTCATCAATTGTCAGTTTATTCTTAGCCAGTTCTTCAAATCGCTCAATTCTACCCTTTGCTTTTGTAGACCTTGCTTGTGCTCCCCTTCTAATCCATTCTAACTCTCTTTTGTACAAAGTTTTTCTTTTTCTTTCTGTTGCTAAAGCCATTTCTTCTCTGGTAGACTTGTTCTCTAAATAAGCGGAGTAATTCCCCTCATGCCTATACAATTTACCATCACATAACTCTAATATCCTATTTGATACTCTATCCAAAAAATATCTGTCATGGGTAACCATAAAAATAGCACCCTTAAAAGCTTTTAAATATTTTTCCAACCACTCAATAACATCACTATCCAGGTGGTTAGTCGGTTCGTCCAAAATAAGCAGTTCTATTTCGGTAACTAAAACAGCCGCCATTGCCACTCTTTTTTGTTCTCCTCCTGACAGAGTCCTTACGGGTGTGTCAAACTGATTTATTCCAAGTTCCATAAGCATAGCTTTGCACTCATATTCAGACACTTCTTTATTATTTTCCTTAAGGATGTCAAAAACTTGTTCCAATATAGTATTATCATTATCAAACTTTGGCATCTGAGGCAAAAAACCTGTTCTAACCCCTTTTGTCATAGTTACGCTTCCTTCATCAGGAGTTTCAAGCCCCGCCGCTATCTTAAGTAAAGTTGATTTACCTGTTCCGTTTACACCAATAAATCCTATTTTATCACCTTCATGTATGCTAAAGGATAGCTCCACCAGCAGTGGGTTTTCCGTATATGATTTTGAAATATTTGTTGCATTTAGTAATATCATACTTGCCTCCATCTAATCTTTCGTCTGATTTTTTAAGTTTACAGCAATGTAAGGTTTTTTGCAATATAATGTGATAATACAAAAACACCGGGTTGCAAAATAAGCTCTCCGGTGTTTTTATATGTCTAATAAAAAATATAGGATTGTTAATCTATGCTTAGTACTCCATATCCGTATTTGCAATTTCTATTCAAGAACCGCAGTAATTATTGTCATATCATCTTTTTCTCTTATCCCGTATGCCTCAACAGCTTTGTTCATAATCAGGTCTGATATTGTGTGCGGGTCTGTAGACTTTATGTTTCTAATAGTCTCCTTTAGCCAATCCATTTCAATATCATTTCTATTTGCATCTGACACTCCATCTGAAATCATAATTATCTGATCTCCCGGGCGCAGCCGCACATTGATAAAATCAATGTGCAATCCGTCAACTATCCCCATAGGCAACGCTGCCATTTTGACGGATGCCACCTTTTCTCCACGTTTAATGAAGGTGGCTGCTGCGCCTATCTTAAACAACCTGAGCTTTCCGCTCAGTCTGTCTATCAAAGCCAAATCAATAGTTGAGAAGATTTCTTGATTGTCCTGTTGCAATAAAATATTGTTAATTGTCTTTAATGCCAGTTTCACATCAAATCCTGAGCAGATTAAATCCATTAAGGTGGACACTGCCAAACTACTTTCTCCGGAGGCAATTTGACCTTTTCCCATTCCGTCACTAATTAATATGCCATACTCACTTCTTGAAATATCTTTATATTGGAAGCTATCCCCGGATACTCCTGCCACTTGTCCATAAGCTGAATGTGCTACTTTTACCGCAAATTTGGGTTGTGCATCAGTCCATGAATTTGCAACCTTGATAGCTTCTACTTCATTTTTTAGTTTTTCTGCCACTTGCGACATCCCCCTGAATTGATAAGAAATAATTGATCTGCTACTCCTAGCATTTCCATATAAGTTTGCTAACCGATCAAAGGTCTTACCATGTTCTTCAAGTACTTTAACAATTTCTTGTTTAGCCGTAGCCTCACTTCCTGCATTTTCTCTTCTTATTGTTGCAAAAGCTTTTCTTATTTCTACCAGAAATCCTCTTGGAATCAGAGCCATTGCAGCAGAAGCCGCAAGTGGCTCATAGGGAGGAATAAATAGTTCTGGATAAGTAGTTATCATACCTAATACCAAGCAAGCTCCACTAAAGCAAACTGCCGCCATTGTCTTGGACTCTTGTGAAAACACACCGGCAGTCAACCCTCCTGCTAAGAATACCATTGTAATTGCCGGTGGCAGTCCAGTGCATAATACCACCACAATAGAAACGCTTGCCGCGGCTATTACGCCGGCACCCACACCTGCTGCATATCCGAACAGAAGTGTGAAGAACAAGCCCCCTATCAGAGGTATAGAAAATTTAGATGGATCCAAGCTCCATATACCGCTTCCACATAGCATTAGAGTAAATACCGCTGTAGAAGCCGCCACTGCCTTTTCTGCACAAAGTTCATTTCTTTTTTGTATCTTGATTTCCGAATGCTTCATCACTTTAAAAAAAGAAAAAAAAGTATTGAACGTAAATATTAATACAAAAATTAATACGACTTCCGATAATAACCCAAACACGCTTAGTCTGTAAAACATATGCTTTAATATGTAATATGAGCAATTACAAGTTATTGCTATTATAGATGCAATAACTGCTCTAGCCGGCAAATCAATTCTCCTATTTTTAAATAAGGAAAACGCCAAAGCGCAAATCAATAATGCCGCAATATCTCCATAGAAAAGATAATTGCTTCCATAGTATGTAATGCTTCCCAGGAACATCGGGATAACCAGATACAAATTTAGCCTATTCCGATACATCAATACAGTTATAAGTGCTATTCCGCAAGGAAATATACTGTTTAAAAAAACAACCCTACACACAAGAAATGACATCACTGCAAGCCCTACTATTGGTATTATGCCCGCTCCTGATTTTTCTCTTGTTCTTACCAATTCCATTATTCCACCCCCGACAAATAGTCATAAAATAGCTTGTCCGAAATTCACCTTATCTTCCATTTAATTAATTATAGACATGATGGCTGGTAATTTTTGTCCAATTGTGTAGTGATTGTTTGAAAACATTCTATTTTTTTGCCTATTTTCCGACAGTTAAGCAAAAAAAATACCTATTTACGAGTTTAATTTGCTCGAAACAGGTATTTTAGAGTTATTTTTTGATGTCGTAAACATTAAGTCGTATAAAATTTTTTAATACAACCCGACTATATTTAGACAATAATTTTTCTATTATCCTACATATAGTATTTACATATAGTATTTAATTTTTGTTTAACAGATTAAATATCATGCAGGCTGTTTCAGCATGATTTAATGTTTTCGTTCCATTAAATCTTCCCTTGCTATCCCCTGTCATAATGCCCATAGCATATGCGGCTGTTGCATATCCAACATATTCTGCCTGAACCTTATCAGTATAAACATTTTTAAATATTGAAGCTTCCCTTGCAAGCTTATCTATTCCCATATACCTTGCTACAAACTTTGCAGCATCTTGTCTTGTAAGATTTGCTTCCGGGTTTACTTCAGATTTCAATATAATTTTATTATCTATCAGCATTTTATAAAACTGATCCATATCTGTATAGTACTCTCTTTCCTGAGAATATAAGTATTGGAAAAATTCTAATTGAGTGGTTGCTGACTTTGGAAGGAACTTATCCCCTTGCAAGTAATATCCATTTTCTTTTAGGCTTAAAATTGTGTTTTCTGCCCAATGACCTTTAATATCTGTGTAGTCGGCTTTGGTTTGGTATATTGTCCCTCTATAATCAAGCCTACTGCCACTATATGCATCTAAAATATAGTTGTCTTTTTTGCTGAAATCATATACCAATACGACTTTTCCATCTTTATCTTTCTTATAAATCAGTTCAAATCGACCCAGCTTATCCATTTCATCAAAGGCCTTCTCCCCACTAATAAATTCGCCCTTCTTTACAAACTTTGCTTTATCGTACCATGTTTGTGAGTAATTAATAACATTTCCGGTGGCTTTATCAATAGAGAAATTTACCCCGTTATCTCTAAAGTTTATATAATCCGTTTTACGTTCGTATGTGAAGTTATAGCTGTTCATATATTTATTATCGTCAATATCAGCCACATCCAGCAATTCTTTTTTATCGGAGCAAACCTTAGCTATAAAACTTTCAGCAATGGTTTTGGCTTTTTCTAAGCCAATGTCTCTCTTATCATTTTCTTTTCTTTCAGTATAAACATTAAAACCAACTAGACTTCCGTCTTTTGCGTTTACTCTAACGTAAGCATCTTCATAGTTTAAAAACCAAATATAGTTTTGGCTGGGACCTCTCTCCACATTTAGTGATGATCCGTTCAGTTTCATTTTTGATATATTTGAGATTTGATTCCTTGCTATTTTATCAGCCTCAGACTTACTTATTAAATTTTTAGTGGCTTGCATCTCCTTTATTTCAGCATCACTGAATACCACTTCGCTCTCATCGGCTGCGACCTTAGCATTTTCCCCGTAACCTGCCACTGGACCCTTTTCCTTATAAAGAATTATATCATTGAAGAGCTCTGTAATTTCTCCTGTCGTTGCATTTATAGCTTTATTTTTATAGTTGGATAAATAAGCGGCAAATATCTTCAAGTCTTCTTTATCATAGTCATAGAAAGAAGTAAATTTAAGCTCCGGCCCAAAGTTTTCAAGGTATATCGCCCTTGCTTTATCCTCACCGATTAATGTGCTTTCCTTAGGGTAACTATTGTCCACAAGCTCCTTATACTGCGCATTGCAATTATAGTTTGATAACTTCCCGGAATATTTGTTTATGGTTATATTTATATTTACAAAGTCACAAGGTATATCATTTACATACATCCTATAATTAAATACATAGTCTGACCCATATGAATTTTCGTAGTCATTTTGGATTTTAAAGGTACCAATGCTTTTAGGCAAAAATGCTTTTAAATAACTATCTGCTACTTTTTCAGCCTGTTTTTTGGATATCTTAGCAAGGCCATTAGCTTCAAAGCTTCTAAAATAACTGTTAAATGATTTTATTAACCCGTTGGAATCCACCCTGGCAGAAATATATTCATTGTTTTCATCATCCGACCAGTTAAGATTAATTTCACTATCAATCTCATCTTCCACATAATAATAGTTGAACTTATCCATAGTAGTTGGAATATCCACAACTTTTTTCACTGTGGTTATTGCCATTTTTAATGCTTCACTGTTTTCTTCCCCTGCATAACCCATTCCTGTGGACAGTATTATGCTGGACATAATTAAAATAACTGTCATAATCACACTCACTACTCTTCTCATTTTTCCCTCCATATTATTCCTTTTTTAATTTATGACAGAATCTGTTTATGATTTGTTCCATATTATTTTAATATCATTTAAAATATTTCTAAAATATTTTAATTTTTTCTATATTTCAATACCAAAAAAGCTTTTTGCATTAATACAGGTTATTTCTGCAACTTTCTCATATTCCATACCCTTTATCTCTGCAACTTTTCTTGCAGTATATTCTACATATGGAGACATATTTGTCTTCCCTCTAAAAGGTTCCGGTGTAAGATATGGAGCATCAGTCTCAACTAATAGAAATTCTATGGGTGTTGAATCTACCACCTCAACACCTTTTTTAGAATTCTTATATGTTATGGGACCTGCAACAGATAGGGTTGCACCCAGTTTTATATATTGTTTTGCAACTTCTTTGCTTCCTGAGAAGCAATGAAGTAATACCCTTGCATCCGGTAGCAGTTCCCCATCTGGCCCCGGTCTTTTAGGGAACCAGCTTAGTCTCTCATTTGAAAATGCCCCCTCTTCTCTAAGGATATCCATAACCAATTGGTCAGCCTCCCTTGAATGTATAACAATTGGCATTTTTAATTCATTTGCAAGCTGTATCTGCTTTCTGAACCATTCCTCTTGAACATCTCTATCCGAAAAGTCGTAGTGAAAATCAAGTCCGATTTCCCCAATTGCCATAACTTTGTTCTTCTTTGCTAATCCCTTTATCATCATTAGCTGCATCTCGTCCATGTCTTTTGCATCGTGAGGATGACAGCCTACCACAGCGTAACACCATGGATATTTTTGAGCGTGCTGCACTGCCAACACTGAACTTTCCAAATTAAAACCGACATCCATAACATATGAAACCATTGATTCCTCTATCTTCTTTGCAATTTCTCCCCTTTTTTCTTCTGTTATATTTTCATTATTTAAATGTGTATGTGAATCAAATAACATCTTTTTCCCTCTCATATCTATTCTTTCAAATATATTGTTTACTGTTGCATTTCTTCCGTATATATATTGTTTACAGTTGCATTTTTTCCGTATTTATATTATTTACGGTTGCATTTCTTTCATATATATTATTACACTTACATTATAGCTTTAAATACAAAAGCTGTTTTTCTTTTCTACATATATATGTTTAACATTTCTTAAGCCATATAAATGTGTCCCAAAGTTATTATACTACAATTTATTATTTAGATTAAACATAAAGTAATATAAAGACTTGATTTTAATCCTATTATTAATTAAACTTTTTATATGGCAATTCTCTTGGTTTAATTTATACGTTATTCCAAAGTGAAATTTGTCATTTCGGAGGTGTTTTATGAAAAGTATAGTAATATTTTATTCCCTTGAAGGCAATTGTAAATTAATTGCTAATGCTATTTCTAAAGTTTTGTCATCAGATATATTAGAATTAAAGCTAAAAAAAGAAGTGCCTAAAAAAGGTCCATTGAAATTCCTAATCGGAGGAAGAAGTGCAATGACCAAGGCTTCCCCAGAATTAGCAACTACTATACCGGACTTAAGTGAATATGACTTAATCTTTATAGGTTCTCCTGTTTGGGCGGGAACTTTTGCTCCTGCCATTCGTACCTTTGCATCTTCTGCCCATTTGGAAAACAAGGAAATAGCATTTTTTGCTTGTAGCGGGGGAGGTTCTACTGAAAAATGTATATCAGACCTAAAGAGTATATTCGAGGGAAATAGGTTCGTTGGACAAACCAACTTTACAAACCCTCTTAAAGATACTACCGCTGCTTCAACTGAAGCGGCAAAACTTTGGGCTGAAGGCTATAAATAAGTTTATAAAAAAGGGCGTAGCATTTTAACTACACCCTTTTCTTATTATTAAATATTTTACATTAGATATTTTACCTGTTTATAAATTACAAATTAGCTTACTGAGTTTCCATCTTCCGCATCTGTACTTACAAATTCCAGTCTTTCTCCATTGTCAGCAAACATAATCATACCTTTAGATTCAAGACCTCTTAATGCTCTAGGTTTTAAATTTGCAACGACTACAACTTTTCTGCCTACACATTCTTCCGGCTTAAAGTGTGCTGCAACTCCGGATATAATTTGTCTTGTTTCAGTACCCATTTTAACCTTAAATACAAGAAGTTTATCAGCCTTAGGGTGTTTTTCCGCCTCTAAAATAGTTCCTACTCTAAAATCTATCTTATCAAAATCATCAAACTCTATTTCAGGTTTTAATTCAAGAGGAATATTTTCTGCCTCAGGGCTTGCTGCCTTCTGCATTTCTTCAAGTTCTTCCAGTTCCTTCTCAATGTCCAGTCTTGGGAAAATAGCTTCACCCTTTTTAACTTGTTCTCCACTCATCATTTCAAATTCCAATGCATCCTCCCAAATTGGATCTGCAAACCATAATCCCATTTGTTTTCTGATTGCTTTAGAAGTTGTGTGCATAAATGGATATATAAGAACAGATACAATTCTAATTGCCTCTGCTAAGTTATGAAGTACTGTATCAAGTCTGCCCTTTGTGGCTTCTTCTTTTGCAAGTACCCAAGGAGCATTTTCATCAATATATTTGTTAGCTCTTCTAACCACAATCCATATTTCTTCAAGTGCAAGGTTAAATTGGAATTTATCCATGTAATCTTCAACCTTTTTAGCAGCTCCTACAGCAATAGCTTTTAAATCCGCATCCGTTGCCAATAAAGCTTCTTCTGCTCCGCCCTCTATTGCATCCGGAACAATACCATTATTGTATTTTTCGATCATTGAAACTGTTCTTGATACAAGGTTTCCAAGGTCATTTGCAAGGTCATAATTCATTCTCTTTAACATAACCTCATTAGTAAACACACCATCTTGTCCAAATGTATATTCTCTTAGTAGGAAGTATTTTAGTGCATCAACGCCGTATCTTTCAATAAGCTTAACGGGATCCACAACATTACCCTTAGATTTTGACATCTTTCCGCCTTCAAGTAACAGCCATCCATGTCCTAAAACTTTAGTTGGAAGAGGAACTTCCATAGACATAAGCATAGCAGGCCAAATAACAGTATGGAATCTAACGATTTCTTTTCCCACTAGGTGAACATTTGCAGGCCAAAATTTATCGTAAAGTGTTGTATCATCACTGCCATATCCAAGAGCCGTAATATAGTTTGAAAGTGCATCTAGCCATACATAAATAACGTGCTTTTCATCAATTGGAACCGGTACACCCCAATCGAAAGTTGAACGAGATATACATAAATCTTCCAACCCCTGTTTTACAAAAGCAAGCATTTCATTTCTTCTTGATTCCGGTTGTAAAAATTCTGGATTATTCTCAAATAATTCAACAAGTCTGTCTTGATATTTTGATAGTTTAAAGAAATATGCTTCTTCCTTTGCCTTTTGTACAGGTCTTCCACAGTCAGGACAATTACCGTCCACTAACTGACTTTCTGTCCAAAATGATTCACAAGGAGTACAATAAAGCCCTTCATATTCACCTTTATAAATATCTCCCTTTTCATAAAGCTGCATAAATATCTTCTGAACTCTTTCCACGTGTCTAGGCTCTGTGGTTCTAATAAAATCATCATAAGATATTTCCATTGTTTTCCACAGTTCTTTAATCCCATCAACGACTTTGTCTACATATTCCTGAGGGCTTACGCCTTCTTTCTCTGCTATTGTCTGTATTTTTTGTCCATGTTCGTCAGTTCCTGTTAAGAATCTTACATCAAAGCCCTGTAGCCTTTTAAAACGAGCCATTGCGTCCGTCATAACAGTACAATAAGTATGTCCTATATGCAGGTTTGAACTAGGGTAATATATAGGCGTTGTAATATAATATGTGCCTTTTGCTTTACTCATAAATATCTATTCCTTTCTCAGTCGCCTCAAATGATGAAAAGGCGTTATTTAATACTAATATTTTCTACGTTCTAAGAACTCCTCAATCAATACAATGGCATCTTCAACCCCAATATATCCACTGTCCAGTGTTAAATGATAGTTTAAAAGATCTCCCCATTTGCGTCCGGTATGATGATTGTAGTAATTGTTCCTAGCTTTATCAATTTTTTTAATCTCTGCTTCTGCAACCTCCGGTTCCATGCCGTACTCTTTTACAGCACGCTCAATTCTATTGTGCATTTCTGCACAGATAAAAATCTTTGTTGCATCATGTCTGTCTTTCAAGATATAGTCTGCACAGCGCCCCACAATAACACAAGGGCCTTCATCTGCAATTTTTCTAATTGAATTCATCTGGGCTAAAAAGAATTTATCGTTTAATGAAAGTCCATCAACTCCGGCTTCTCCATTTCCGCCTAGACTTGTTGCCAGTGTATATAAAAAGCCATTTGATGCCTTCATCTCAGCTTGTTCAATCATTTCTTTAGAAAAGCCACTCTCTTCAGCAATTCTGTCAAGTAGTGCCTTATCATAAAAAGGTACACCCATATCTTCTGCCAATTTTTGTCCAATTATTCTTCCGCCGCTTCCATAAGTTCGGCTTATAGTAACTATTCTCTGTTTCATAACAGTACCCCCGACATAAGCATTCCATATTCTAAGCATATAATAGCTAATTTATATGGCATTATATTTGTATAATTATTTATTTTACCATAAATAGGTCACAAAAACTACTGGGAAATAAGATTTTTCCCTTTCCATTTACCACTTCTCCATCTAAGTATAAACAATAATGCACGTAAACATTCATCGCAAGCCATGGCAATCCAAAATCCTGCAAGCCCCATTTCACAAACCACTCCCAATATGTAGCCTCCTAATGTGGCTATAAGCCACATACATATTATTCCTATTGTAATTGGAAAAGTAATATCGCCTACAGCTTGTAAGTCTCTGACCATTACCATATTTACAGCCCGCCCAAGTTCAACAAATATGTCTAAGAACATAATTGTACTTCCCAATTCAATAATGAATTCGTTGTCAGTAAAAAAACTAAATATCTGCCTGCTAAAAATATAAATGATTGTTGACACAGTCAGGGACACTAGAATTGATAAGATTAGCGTTCTCTTCACTTGTAGTTTTACATTTTTTTCATCTCCCGCTCCCAATAAATATCCCACTATTATTTGTGAAGCTTGTGACAAAGCATTTGTATATAAATATGAAACCATTGCAATCATAGAAGCGTATGTTTTTGTGACAATTACTGCCTTGCCAAAGCCATTGGACATGGTTTGTATTGCCAACTGTGACACGGTATATGATAGGCTCTCCCCTCCAGAGGGTATACCTATAGAAAGTAGTTTACGCAATTGTTCAAAAGGAAAAGGTGATAAGTATTTAATTGATATTTTACCATCAACCTTACGTTTAAATATAATTGCCAGTATAATAACTCCAATAAGTCTTGCCAAAACACTGCTAATGGCTGCACCGGTCAGACCCATATGCGGTATCAGTAAGGCATTTCCCCCAATGTTAACAATATTTAATACCAAGGATACAATCATTGATTCCTTCATCATGGCATTGCTTCTCAAAATTGCCGTAAAGGTTAGGTGTATACCGTGAAATATGATAAAGCCACCAATTATAGACAGGTACAGACTTGCTTGTGGTAATACATCCTTGGGAACGTTCATATATACGAAAATATCCTGTGAAAACACAACTAAGAATATGCTTACAACTACACTTAGAATCAGATTTACAAATAGTGATAAGGTATATAGCTCTTGTGCTCTTTCCTCGTCATTGTATCCTTTAAACAGCGATATTCTAATGGTTGCAGATACACTTATAACACTGAAAACGATAATTACGATATTAAGAACCTGGTTTGCATTACCTATGGCGGCCACACCTATATCAGAATATTTTCCTACCATAAATTGATCTACATTGCCTACTAGCATTTGTAGAAAAAGTTCTATAAAAATTGGCCCCGAAAGTTTTAGTATTGATGACATCCCTCTAAATTCTTCTAATTTTTCCATTATATTTACTACCTCTTTTAGAAAACATATATGCAATAGATTCTTATTCGGATTTTAATCATAGTTTTATTCTCATTTTCATTTCTATATTAGTTAATTGTTTTATATACCGATTTTCATTTTATATTAATTAACCGATTCTATATACTATTTTCATCTCTATATTAATTAACCAATTCTATATACCGATTTTCATTTTATATTAATTAACCGATTTTATATAGAAACTTCCATAGTATACACTTTACTGTATAAAAAGTATATATTTTTTTCATAGTTCCTATTATATTACTTGAGGAAGTAAACCATAAATCACAACATCAGACGCCAATTGTAAACTCTTAATATTTTATGGTTGACATTTTATTTAAACTTTTCTATACTCTACCTATGTAATTATAACTTATTTTTAAATTTACTAGTAAATATATTGTTAATATCTAAAAGCTATAGGAGGAAACATATGAGATACTCTAACACTAAAAATTTATTGCTATGTGGCATTTTTGCCGCTGTTACAGGAATTACTTCCGGAATTATTATACCACTTCCCTTCACCCCTGTTCCAATGACATTGGCAACTCTGGCTGTCATGCTTGCCGGAGGTCTTCTGGGAAGCAAATACGGAGCTATTAGTATGATTGTGTATACCTTATTGGGAGCTTTTGGAGCCCCTGTATTTAGTGGCTATACAGGAGGTATGGGGAAACTGCTGGGGCCAACCGGTGGTTATATTATTGGATATATTTTGACCGCCTACATCGTAGGTCTTGTCATAGAGAAGTCAAAAGAGAAACCTTCATTTTGGTTGACAGCTATAGCTATGTTATTGGGAATATCAGTTTGCTATATCCTAGGTACTCTTTGGTTTATGTTTTCCACGCACACACCACTTTGGGCATCGTTGGTTTCATGCGTATTCCCATTTTTAATCGGTGATGTTATCAAAATTGTTGCCGGTTCAATATTAGTAACAAAGCTTCGCCCAAGATTGACTACGTCATATTAGTTGAATAGTTCAAGGTTTTAAGGTAAAATAATAAAACTAAGAATCTATATGGAGGCGTAATATGTCTGTTAAAGATGAGGTTTTAAAGACCCTAGAAATAAATAAAGGACAAAGCTTTTCGGGAGAAGGCCTTGCCAGTACATTAGGAGTTTCCCGAACGGCGGTTTGGAAAGCTATTACAGCTCTTCGCAAAGAAGGATATCCCATTTTAGCAACCACCAATAAGGGGTATCTTCTAGCTGAGGACAGTGATATGCTGTCCGAGCAAGGAATTAGATTATATTTAGACAAATTAAATCGTTCATCTGATTTATACGTTTATAAGGTAATTGATTCGACAAATCTTGAAGCAAAACGTCTTGCTTTAGAGGGCATACCCCATGGTTCTGTGGTGGTGGCTGATGAACAAACAAAAGGCCGAGGCAGATTGGGAAGAGATTTTTACTCACCATCTTCTACGGGAGTATACCTAACGATTTTGCTAAAGCCAAATTTTGATATATCAAAAGCCGTTTTAATAACAACTGCCGCATCTGTGGCCGTATCAAGAGCCATAAAAAATGTATGTCATGCCGAAACACAGATTAAGTGGGTCAATGATGTATATTTAAATAATCAAAAAATATGCGGAATACTTACAGAGGCTATAACGGATTTTGAAACCGGTACTATTGAGTATATAGCTTTAGGAATCGGAGTAAATTGTAAAATACCGGAGGCCGGATTTCCAGATGAATTAAAAGCAAAAGCAGGTGCAATACAATGTGCATTTTCAAGAAATGAGCTTGTAGCAGAAATAATCCATCAGGCTATGTTAATATATGAAAACATAGAAGCACGAGATTATATAAATGAGTATAAAGAGCGCTCCATGGTTTTAGGACGTGATATTCAGGTTGTCAAGCATTATAAAAAGGATTTGTCTACTGGTAATGGTAATGCTATTAATGCCGTCGCCTTAGATATAGATGAAGATGGCGGACTTTTGGTAGAATATGACGATGGGAAGCGTGAAGTATTAAATACAGGCGAAATAAGTATAAGGTTGTAAATACACTGACGAGTATAATAAAAGGTGATTTCCGTAATAAAGAAATCACCTTTTTTATTGATTTATTCAGATTAAATATAACCTATTTCCTACAGGCTTATTATATGACAAAAGAAAAAAGTTTATTTTTTAATTTTGTAAACCTTTTTTTAGTTATGTTATTATTTTAATTTTGTAAACCTTCTTCTAGTTATGTCGTTTTTTTAGATTACTCTGTTATACATACTCTTCTATTGAGTTCTTCAATATATACTATTCTAACATTTACGCCATATATGAAACTTAATAGTTTCTCATTAAGCACTTCTTCCTCTAAGCCCACTCTTAATTTTCCATTATAGTCTAATACACCAACTTGTCCTCCTGCTATTATTGCATGATCCGGAGTGTGTGTTGTCATTATTACAGCATAGCCTTGTCTTGCTAATTCTTTCACGAGTTTAATAGTTCTCATTTGATTTCCATAGTCCAAATGTGCTGTAGGCTCATCTAAAATAATTAATTGAGGTTCCTGCGCTATAGCTCTTGCAATTGTTACTAATTGTCTCTCCCCACCGCTTAATTTAGTATACAATTTACTTTCCAACTCAATTGCCCCTATCATCTTTAATGCTTTTTTTGCAATCTCATAATCAATGGTGGATGGTTTTTGAAATAGACCCAAGTATGGGGCTCTACCCATTAAAACAAATTCTAAGGCTGTATACTCATATGTTGGTATGTGAGTTTGTGGTACGTATGCCATAACCTTAGAAATTTGATTTATGCTCATCTTATTCATATGGGTGTTATTCAAGCAAATATTGCCTCCAGTTGGTTCTAATAAGTTTGATATACAATTCATCAAGGTTGATTTGCCTGCTCCATTTGGTCCTAAAATTGTGAAAATACTACCCTTTGGAACATTAAAGCTTACATTTGAAAAAATTTTCTTACCTCTATCGTATGAAAATTCAAGACTTTTAACTTCTAACACCATTGCATCGTCTTCCTCTGTCTCAATAATAAATAAAAATAAAAAGGTGCTCCTATTATACCAGTTAAAATCCCCAAAGGTATTTCTGCACTAGTTAATATCCTTGCCATGGTATCTATTGTTACCATGAAAATCGAACCAAGCATAGCTGATATAGGAATCAGTTTCACATTATCTGGACCAACTACCATCCTCCCCAAATGTGGAATTACTAGACCTACCCAGCCAATAGTCCCACTTATACACACTGCACTAGCAGTTAATAATGTGGAACAAATTACTAAAATACCTCTAAAAACCGTAATATCCATACCCAAGGTTTTAGCTTCTTTTTCTCCTAATGATAAAATATTAATTCTCCATCTAAGCAAAACTAAAATTGCAGCTGAAATTAATATTATGGGCATTACTAAAGATATATCCTTTGATGTAACCTGTGCAAAGCTTCCTAGCTGCCAATATACTATTGATGCCAATTGTGTATCTGGGTCAGCCACATATTTTATTAATCCCATAATAGAATTCATCATTCCCCCAACTATAATTCCTGATAGAACAAGCATGATCATTGAATTGTTTTTTAATATCTTAGGTATTCTCGTTGTCAGCACTACCGCTAAAAAACCTCCACAAAAAGCAGCTAATTGTATTCCCCAGTTCCCAGTACCATAAAGGATTGCACAAGATGCCCCAATGCAAGCCCCCGAAGATACGCCTAATACATCTGGTGCTATTAAAGGGTTCTTAAATACTCCCTGATACGTAACCCCTGATAGGGATAGTGCTGACCCAACTAAAATTGCAGCAATAATTCTGGGTAGCCGCAAGGTAAAGATAACACTTTCAGCCTGGTCTGGCCATGTTTGTTGTACGGGGAAAATTTTTGAAATAAAAATATGTACTACTTCATAAGGGTGAATATAATATCTTCCTACACCAACGGATAAGATGGTCACTACGATTAAAATAGCAATTAGTATTCCTATAACCATTGAATACTTACTATTTATTTTGCCTTTCTTCATATCAATATCCTCTTAGTTTTATTTGCTTAAGTCATTTTCAGTCTTACTCATAATTAAGTCTATATCTTCCATAGTTAATTCATAATTGAAATAGCTTTTGTAATACTGTTTTAGTTCTTCAATAAATTCATAATCGTCGAAAACTTTTGGCTGTATCATTTTTCCCATCCATTTCATCATCAATGGAGTTTCAACACCCGGTGCATCCCACCTGTAAATACCCAAAGGAGTTTTATACACCCTCTTATTTTTAACCGCCTCAACATTACTCCAATCTTGTCCCGGAATTTTATTCTCATATAAGTCTTTTGGTTCAAAACTATCAAAATTGCTTAAGAAAATAATTTCCGGATTCCATTTCAGAATTTCCTCCATAGTAACCGTATTCTTTGCATGGGATGCAACATTATCAGCTCCTGCCAATGATAAAGCTTCTTTCATGAAATTATCATTTCCCTGAATTTTTAATTGAGGATTTCTTAAATATAATACCCTTGGTTTTGTCACATCATTAAGCTCTTCTTGCTTTTCCTGCATATATTCGTAGGTTTCGGTATATGCGTCTATGAATTGTTTTGCACGTTCTTCTTTTCCAAGTAACTGCCCAATTATCTCCATACTGGATTGTAATTCTTCTATTGTTTCATTTTTTATCATAATAGGTGTAATACCCAAATCCTTTAACTGTTCTGCTTCATTGGTTTGGTAATCCCATATCACCATAGCCTCTATTCCACTTTTGACAGCCTCCTCCATATTTATTGACATATCACTGCCTATACAGCTTGTTGATATTTCACCAAACCCCTTGTCCATATTTTCTAAAAAGTATCCCTTATATGCTTGCATAGAAGAAGGGTTAATTGTAACCAAGCGCTCAGAAGAATTATCCATACAATAAATAACAGATGCCCATGGAATAGGGACAACTCCTATTTTCTTAATGTCTTTTGATACTTCAACTTGATTACCTGCTGCATCAATGATAATATGAGTTTTATTTGAAGAGTCAACATTCTCGTCACTACTTCCACATCCAACTAACCCAATGCACAGGCATATGCTCAAAATAAAATATACTATGTTTTTCAAATCTTTATTCATCTTATACTACTCCTCATAAAACTAAATTAAGTGTTTTAACAAATATTCATAACCTTCTCTGCCCATTAATTTAAATTCTGAATTAGTGGTTCTTCCACCTACTGCCATATAAGGTACTTCTATAACCTTCACATGACTTCCTTCAAAAAAAGTTGCATATATTGCATCACAAATACAAATATCCATATATTTTGCTATTTCTTTCACCTTGTCCTCATCATCGTAATCAATTATGATAACAGCTTTACATCCAAAATCTTTCTCTAAACATTCCTGTAGCTTTGCAGAAATATAATTTTCTCCGATAATTGCAATTGTTTTATCTATCTTTATAACCTTGCTATATTCTAATACGTAATTCCGTTGTTCTTCAGACACGTTTATATCTAAAATTTCCCCTAGTTCTTCCAGCCATTTATAGCTATTATTTAAACCTATAGGTAGATTTAAAATGTATGGTACTCCATAGTGACTCTGCATCCACTCAGCCAGTTGTATTCCTTCTTCCGATACTACCCAATTTAATGATTCTCCAAATTTATCTTTTTGAGTTCCGATAATTGAGGTGTTGTACCCTAACCGATTCAGAATACTGATGTGTTCTTGAAAGTTGCTCTGTTTGCCTAAACTCAATGGTGTATATCCTATAATATTTATATGTTTTTCTGTTTTTATTGGTTGTTTTAATAATGCATTGCCCACTGTAAACAGTGCTCGTGAAATTCCATATTTATAATCAGAATATCCATCCAGTTCTATAGTTAAGCAATTTCTCAGTTTGTGTTCAAATTGCCTATAATCCAACCCTACAAACGACATAACAGGTGTTCCTAATATTACCAAAGGTTTGTTCCTATCCCTTACTTCTGCTATATTATCTAAAACTATATCTGTTATTCCTTGTGCTATATCGATATCATTGAATTCAGTCTCTAAGAAAGACATCCCTAGACGATTTTCATAAACTTGTGAAATCACTTTCCCACAGCTTCCCGGCGATAATAATAAAATGTCTACATTCCACAATCCCAGTACCGAACACGCCCCTGAAAAGTCCACTGCAATGGGAGGTAATCGGTTAAAAGGTCCTTTATTCATCTCCTAAATCCTCCATAATAGCCTTAATCTCTTCTATTTGTTTTTTTGAGTTAGAAGTATCATTTATAATTTCATGTAAAATTTTTTTGATTTTTTCTTTTGGTTTGCACCTTCTCTTCTCCAGTGGACCTCTCTTAAAAAGAATTATCTTACTTTTAGTGTTAATTTGTATTTGCATTATTAAATTGTCCATATCTGAACCAATAAGAGTATCAATACAAGACAAGTATAGTATCAATATCTTAGGACGCTTTAACAGTATAATATCAATTGCTTTTTTTATATCTTCAAGGTGTGTACCCATCACCAACTTTTCTTTATCTGCAACGCACATATAAAAGCTATCTTGTTTATTTTGCTTTACTGCTGAAAAATAAAGCTGTCTTATACACGAGGGAGCCCCTATGGCTAAAACCATAGCTTCCGGAATCCTAAGTAAGAAATTCAAATTACACCCTGTATCCTCTGCAATGCAGTTCGTTTTTATATAGTGTTTACTCATATGTCTTCCTCTTGCATTAATTGGTGGAGTTCCTCCTGCATAATTTGTAATCCTAATTCATCTATTTCTTTATCTGTGAGTGGAGTTGGCACAGTAGTGGAATTGCTTTCTAGGATTTTTTCTGCTAAATTTGAAAAATCTCTACACGCCTCTCCTAATGGATAACCTTCTATAGTGGTCATTCTTTGACACTCTGCCATTCGGATTTCTTTCCTTACTTTAATTGAATAAATAATATTAGTATTAGTTTTTTTACCAAATTCCTTTATCTGTTCTATACTACTACTTCCACTGCATTTATTGTGAATAATCCCGTATAATATGGGCTTTTCTAAGTAAAGCTCATTTAGTCCTTTCATAATATTATTTGCGGCATATAAAGACATTAACTCCGTGGAACTCACAACATATACTTTATCAACAAAATGTTTCCTTATTGGTATAGAAAATCCCCCACAGACCACATCTCCTAAAACATCATAAATAATAGCATCCCAATCTTCATCTAAAATTCCAATTCGTTCCACTTCTTCAGCCATAATAGATATTCCCATTCCGGCACATCCAGTTCCCGGTGTGGGTCCCCCTGCTTCGATACAATATACATCTTTAAACCCTTTGAACAGAATATCACTTTTATTTATTTCTTGCTGTTTTGACATGATTTCCAGAACAGTGGGAATCTTAAAACCTATTAGGTTTCTGGTTGAATCAGATTTAGGATCACATCCTATGTATAAAACCTTTAATCCTTTATTGGACAAGGATGCGGCTATGTTAGATGCTACCGTAGATTTACCAATACCTCCCTTTCCATAAAATGCTATTCGAATAACCTTATTTTTCATCTACTCCTCCATTCCAACTATGTTTAAGTTTCCTATTACACTTTATTAAGAAAGGAATAACAAAAAACTCCGTACCCTATGGATACGGAGTTTAAATCATATTTATTTTGACATGAAAAACATTATATTTTTAACATAATAAAATAAGCCAAAATTCAACTTCCCCAATAATCCGTCAGGTCGTTAATTAAAGTTATTGAAGTATCCTGGCTTAGACTCTACACATGATACAAAAACTTCCCAGAACATAGTTCCAGTGTCATCAGTTTTACTGATAATGTATCTGCTCCTCATTACAGTGGCGGTACCGCATCGGCTTTCAACCGATTTCCATACAATAACCTTATTTATTTTTATTAATTGTATCATAAGAGTTATAAACATACAATTAAATCAACAATATACTTTCCCCATTGCCAGCTATTGATTTTTTTGATAACATAATTTTATATAACCTTAGCAATCATCCACATGGAGGTATCTGCGTATGACATTACAAGCTATGATATATATTATAGAAGCATCTAAACATCAATCTTTTTCTGAGGCTGCAAAAGCTCTCTTTATTTCACAATCTACTTTGTCTACAGCCATAAAAGATGTTGAAGACGATTTAGGTATTATTTTATTTTATCGCAACAATAGAGGTGCGACACTCACTCCTGACGGTGAGGACTTTATAAAATACGCAAAAGAAATCGTTTACCAATCAGAACAACTGGAACAACGTTATAGTTCCAGAAAGTATCTTCCTATGCGATTTTCAGTTTCAACTCAAAGGTTGCCCTTTGCCGTGCGTTCTTTTACAAAATTAATTCAAGATATGAGCTTATCTACTTATGATATGGCTATCAGAGAATGTCCAACCCACTCCGTTATTCAGGATGTGTCCTCACAAAAAAGCGAACTAGGTATTTTATCTATTCATGATACACACCTTCAATCACTCAATAAAGTTCTTTTGAAGTACAGTTTGAAATTTAATGAACTAGGCTTGCTTAAACCATATGTTTTTATTAATACACACCATCCCCTTGCTCAAAATCAAAGCATTTCATTGGAAGAGTTAGAACCTTACCCTTTTATTACTTATGATCAAGAGGTGGATGTTTCACATTTTACTGAAGAAATGCTTTTCTATAAACTATTAAATAAAAATATCCATGTCAGCGACCGTTGTAGTAAAATTGCGCTTGTTCGCAATTGTAATTGTTTTAGTATAGGCCCTGATTTAACAAACAGCAATGCAGATATATTTCATAAAGGTCTGGGAGAAATTATCGCTATCCCATTGTCTGACTTTACAGAACCATTGCATCTTGGATATATTTCATTACCATCAAAGCCTTTAAGCGATTTATCTAAGCAGTATTTAAAGTATTTGGAAGTAGATATAAGAACTATTGCAGGAATATAATTATACATTTAAAAACAGTCATTTGACATTGTAAAGGTTCTGTCAAGCGACTGTTTTATTTTACATATTATAAATTTGTTCTTAAAACTGGCTATTATACATCCTGGCATAGAAGCCATTCTTCTCTAAAAGTTCATTGTGAGTACCGTATTCCACAATATCACCGTTATTGATTACTAAAATCACATCAGCTTCTTTAATTGTGGATAGTCGGTGGGCTATAACAAAGCTTGTTCTATCTTCCATTAAATTTGCCATTGCTTTTTGGATTTGTGATTCCGTTCTGGTATCTACGGAACTGGTAGCTTCATCTAAAATAAGAATTGGCGCATCTGCTAAGAAAGCTCTTGCTATTGTAATAAGCTGCTTTTGCCCCTGAGATATATTACCTGCATCCTCAGTCACTTCCATATTATAACCCTTTGGTTGAGTCTTAATGAAATGGTGAACATGTGCGGCCTTACCCGCCTTATATACCTCTTCATCTGTGGCTTTTTCCTTACCATAACGAATGTTTTCCATTACAGTTCCATTGAATAGCCAAGTATCTTGAAGTACCATGCTAAACAAACTCCTCAGCTCATTTCTTGTATAGTCTGTAATGTTCTTGCCGTCTATAAATATGTTTCCCCCATTAAGTTCATAGAATCTTAAAAGAAGTTTAACAATTGTAGTCTTTCCTGCTCCTGTAGGTCCTACAATAGCGATTTTTTGACCCGGCTTCACTTCAAAAGAAAAATCCTTTATTAGCATACGTGACGGTTTATATCCGAATTTAACATGGTCAAATTTCACTGCGCCCTTTGCCTTTGCAAGCACCTTTTTTCTTTCCTCTTCCATGGTTTTCTCATCTGAAATAGTAGTAGGCTCTACTTCTTCTTCCTCTTCTAAGAATTCAAAAACTCGTTCCGCCGCGGCTGCTGTTGATTGTAAAATATTAGCTATATTAGATATTTGCGTTATAGGTTGATTAAACGAACGTACATATTGCATAAATGCCTGAATATTCCCGATTGATACTGTTCCCTTAATTGCTAACCAGCCACCCACTACACAAACAAATACATAGGCCAAGTTACCTGCAAAACCAACTAAAGGCATCATCATTCCCGATAAGAATTGTGATTTCCATGCCGAATCGTATAGCTTCTCATTTATTTCGGAAAAGGCAGTAATTGACGCCGTTTCCTTATTGAAGGCTTTTACAATTAAATGTCCTGTGTACATCTCTTCTATATGGCCGTTTATCTCTCCCAAATATTTCTGTTGTTTCTTAAACTGTCCTTGTGAAAATCTAATAACAAGCTTAATCAATATAAGTGAAAGTGGTAGCACTATAAGAGCCGCCGCTGTCATAGTAAAACATATATATATCATCATAACCAGCACACCGATAATAGTGACTACGCTGGTTATAATCTGAGTCATACTCTGTGACAAGGATTGGTTAACAGTTTCTATGTCATTGGTTACCCTACTTAATATTTCTCCATGTGTTTTTTTATCAAAATATTTAAGTGGTAATCTATCCATTTTTTCTGATATTTCTTTTCTCAAATTATATGTGATAGTTTGAGAAACACCTGTCATAATATAGCTTTGTATTATAGAAAAAATAAAGCTAATCAAATAAATTATTATTAATGAAAATATAATTGTCTTGAGCCTACCATAGTCAATGCCCGTACCAAAGACTCCCTGTACTATGGTATCTGTAGCTTTACCTAAGATAACAGGCGATACAATGGAAAATATTGTTCCGGAAATGGCAAATATAATTACTCCTATCATGTGAAGTTTGTAGGGTTTAATGTATGCCATTAATTTCTTCATTGTACCTTTAAAATCTTCTGCTTTTTGACCCGGCATCATACCCATAGGGCCATGTGCCCCCGGACCTTTTCCTCTACCTACAGGTGAAGTTGTCTTTGCGTTTTGTGCCATTTACATCTCCCCCTTATCTAATTGTGATTCTGCGATTTCTCTATAAACATCGCAGGTTCTTAAAAGCTCAGAATGGGTGCCAATCCCTGCAATCTCGCCATCATTTAGTACTATAATGGATTCAGCATCTTTGATAGTATTTATTCTCTGTGCTACGACTAGCATGGTACTTTCCCCTACATTTTCCCTAAGAGCATTTCTCAAAGCAGCATCCGTCTTAAAGTCTAAGGCTGAAAAGCTGTCATCAAAAATATAAATGGGAGGGTTCTTTGCCAAAGCCCTTGCAATTGATAACCTCTGCTTCTGACCTCCGGATACATTTGTTCCACCCTGAGAAATAGGGTCCTCAAATCCTTCCGGTTTTTCCCTTATAAAGTCTAGTGCCTGTGCAATCTCTGCGGCTTTTTCTAGTTCTTGAAAAGATGCATTTTCTGCACCAAACCTCAGATTGCTTTCAATAGTCCCTGAAAAAAGTACTCCTTTTTGAGGTACCAAGCCAATGGAATTTCTCAGATATTTTTGTGGTATTTTACGTATGTCTATTCCATCTATTAAAATAGCGCCTTCTGTAACATCAAAGAATCTAGGAATTAAGTTAATTAAAGTGGATTTGCCACTTCCTGTACTTCCAATAAACGCAGTCATTTGACCCGGTTTAGCTGTAAATGAAATATTAGATAATACGTTTGCTTCAGCATCTGCATATCTAAATGAAACATTCTTAAATTCTATTTCTCCCTTTATATTTGGGAATTCCGGTTGTACATCATCTATTATCTTTGGCTTTATCTCTAAAACCTCTGCCACTCTTTTAGCTGAAACAACCGCCCTTGGAATCATAATGAACATCATTGAAATAAACAAAAATGACATTATTACTTGCATAGAGTATTGAATAAATGCCAAAATATTGCCTATTTGTAATGTTCCTAAGTCAACTAAGGAAGCCCCTGCCCATACTATTAGCATCGCTGTAAAGTTCATAATAAGCATCATTAACGGCATATTGAATGCCATTGCTCTATTTACAAAAAGATTCAGCTCCATCAATTCTTTATTTGACCGGTCAAATCTGTCTTCCTCTCTTTTTTCAGCATTGAAAGCTCTTATAACTAAACTTCCCGTTAATCTTTCATTCATTATTAGGTTTAGTTTATCAACCATCCTTTGAACTTGTCCAAACTTAGGGAGAGTAATTTTAAAAGTAAATAGCATTACACAGGATAATGCACCAATGGCAAGAGCAATGGTCCAAGATAAACCCGGACTGGTGGTTATAGCCTTTACTAATGCCCCAACTCCCATAACAGGTGCAAAAAAAGCAAATCTCATAATCATTACTGATGCAGTCTGGATTTGTTGTATATCATTTGTGGATCTAGTTATTAAAGATGCCGTAGAAAAATTGTCCAGTTCTGCTTTTGAAAATGAGGTTACCTTTGTAAAAATTTCACTTCTAATCTTTTTAGTAGTTGCAGCCGACGTTCTTGCTGCAAAAAAGCCTGCTAAAATAGAGCAAAGCATTAATAAAAATGCTACCATAAGCATATTGATTCCTGTTTGAAAAATATACTTTAAGTCACCCACTATTATGCCTTCATCAATAATTTTTGACATATATGCCGGCAAAGCCAATTCACCCATTGCCTGGAAAAAAAGTAAGACTATCATTATTAATACTACAGGTATATATGGTCTATAATACGACAATATTTTTTTCATTTTTTCTCCCCCCTTTGTCCTTTAATTTCAATATTTTTATTCTATATTTTTATTCTAAATTTTGCTGTATCTTACTGCACTACCGTCTTCAATCTCAATAGTATATCCATGACCGGGGTCAGGTATCCACTCAAAAAAGTTCTTTCCCTCTTCCGGAAAGCACTCTGCCATTATGGCTGAAATAACGCCACCATGGCAAACCACAGCAGAGTGGCATTCGTCTCCCGAGTGTCTAACGGATAGCTCACTTACCCTATGAGCCCCTATAAGTTCTTTAAAACCCTCAAGTACCCTAGTTCTAAAGGCTGTGGGACTCTCTCCTCCCGGAGGAGCAGTGTTTCCGCTCTCATCACTAATCCAGATTATATAATCTTCTTTATCTTTTAAATCCTCATAGCTGTGTTTTTCATAATCTCCAAAGCACATCTCTTTTAAATTCTCAATAACATTATGCTCTATATCACCAAAGATAATATTGAAGGTCTGCTCTGTCCTCAATAGACCCGATGTGAAAAACTTACCGCTCTTTATTTTAGGGTATATACCCTCAGTCACTAGATTTGAAACCAATTCCTTGCCTTCTTCTGTCAAAGGAATATCACTGCTTCCATAATACCAACGCTTTATATTTCCTTCTGTAGTGCCATGTCTTATTAGGTGAATATAAGACCCTGACTTTTTCTTACATTCCTTTACTACTTGTGGTATGCCACAGAAAACCCTTGTCACTTTGTCTGCCTCTCCGCTCAAATATATCATGGTGCGTCCATTCATTTCTCTCCAGTCTCGCTTTTCCTTTTCCATGGGAACAATACCCTGAGAAATGTCTGTGCAAACTATAACCTTATCTTTTAGTTGCTCCAAGTTCTCCTGCAAGTACTCTTTAGCCTCAATACCCTTTTTTACGCACAACAAACTAAACTCTTCTAATCTATAAATAACTTTTTTAGTAAAGTCTATTATTGGCTCTTCCATATCCTTATTGCAATAAAAAATATCTTCTTCATTTATATCATATACTTGTTTAACATAATCAAGCTTACCCTGATATGCTCCACCAATTATTATTTCCATGTTTATACCTCCAGTGCTCATTCCCATATTTAGAAACATATTTCTTGAATAGCCTATATTCTCTAGCTTTGATTTATAATATCGCCATTGCCGTAACTCCAGCACACTCAGCTATTGTTAAGGCATATCCCGCTATATCTCCACTCATACCACCAAGTTGTTTTCTTCCGTGCCACATGACAATAAAGTGTGATGCAATTGTAATTACAGCTACAAGTAAAGGCATCCAATACCTCCCAATAGCCAACAATACCAAAGGGATTCCCAATAAAAGAGTAAGAATGATTAAATATTCTTTATTTATATCTTTATCATAGCTGGCTTTATATTGACTATGACCAATGGGCACAAATTTTAAGACTCCAAATGCCGAACAAGCCCTTGTTAAAAAAGGGATTATTATAAGACAGCTGAAAGGTCCCTTTCCCACTGGATCTAATCCGTTTAAATCCCCCATTTCAGACCAAATAGCCGAGTAAAACATCATGAAAAGAATTACTACAGAAATTACAGAAAAGGCCCCCACGTGTGAGTCTTTTAAAATCCTTTGTCTTTCCTCCAAATCTCTCCTTGAAAGAATAGCATCACAGCAATCCATGAAACCGTCCAAATGAATAAACCCACTAATTATAAACGGGTATACGGTTAGTATTGCAGACTGTATGGGAACAGGCAGACCTAGCAACATCATTCCTTTATATAAAAAGTACCAAATAATTCCCATCATTATGCCTATGAGAGGAAAAAACACAAGCTGTAAACGCCTTAAGTTGTTATCCCATAATTTACAAGGGCATGGAATTGCAAAAAAATTCCCCCATGCCATGAAAAAAGCTGTTATATATCTCATCTAAAACTCCTAAATTAATCTTTAAATCTTTCTATTTATACTCAATTGCATTTCCTGCACAAAATTCTATAACTCTGTGACATACTTTAGCAAGGGCTTTATCAATTAAAGCAAGCCCTTCCCTATAAGCTTCTGTAACTTCATCATAAACCTCAGCATCGGAATATATGTAGTCCGATACAAACACTGTATTTCCTGTACGTTCTGCAAACTCTTCAAGTTCTCTTGCGACTCTTTGTGGTGCTCCAAAGTCTATACTTCCATCAGAATGAAACATTTCATTTGACAGTAGTGCTGTAACACTATCCAATAGAAAGCTTCCATCTTTATCCGCCATTTTTAAGCATTGGCAAATATTGTTACTCTGTTCTATGGTTTTGAATCCCCAACCCTTTCTTTCTTCTATATGTCTACTTATTCTATCTAAGTCTTCATTGTCCATGGGTTTCATTGTAGCTAAATAATATAACTGCACTTTTTTTTCGCAAGACATTTTCTTGGCTAACTCCTGTGCATACATAGATTTTCCATTTTTACAGCCACCACTTATAAAAATATTCATACTTACCTCTATAACTCCTAACCATTTATTTTCCGCCGTATTTTAACAACTTTTATTGTAACACAAATGCCCCTATGATATAATAATTTTATTTGTTGGTATTATATTTATTTAGTAAAGGACGTGTATTATGAGTAAGAAATTAAGAGCTAACATTCTACTTCTTTTGACTGCCCTGATATGGGGTTCTGCTTTTGTTGCACAGATAAAGGGAATGGACTATTTGGGACCTTTCACCTTTGCTTGTATCAGGAACCTTGTAGGTGCAATTTTTCTTGTTCCGGTTATCTTTATGCTTGATAAACTTGATAAGAAAAATACGCCCGAGCATGATATTGTAGAAAAGACAGAAGATGAAAAAAAGGCCGAAAGAAAAATACTTATTACAGGTGGTATAGCTTGTGGTATTGCTCTTTTTGTAGCAGGATCATTGCAACAAGTAGGCCTACAGTACACTACAGCCGGTAAAGCCGGATTTATTACTTCACTGTACATTGTAATTGTTCCAATCCTAGGATTATTCCTTAAGAAAAAAGTTCGTCCTGTAATTTGGGGCTGTGTAGCAGTTGCGGCACTGGGACTTTATCTGCTATGTATCAAGGAAGGATTGAGCATAGGCATGGGAGATTTCCTAATATTGCTTTGCTCACTTGGCTTTTCTCTTCACATTTTGATTATTGACCATTTTTCACCTAAAACTGATGGTGTAAAGATGTCATGTATTCAATTTTTCATTGTAGCAGGTCTTTCTGCCATCGTTATGTTTGCCATAGAAGCGCCACAATTTGACTTAATTTTAAAATCTTGGATGCCTATCCTTTATTCCGGTGTTCTTTCTTCAGGCGTTGCATATACGCTTCAGATTGTTGCACAAAAAGATACCGACCCAACCATAGCTTCATTGTTGCTAAGTCTTGAATCGGTATTTGCAGTTCTGGCAGGTATGCTTGTATTACATGAAGTACTTTCAGGTAGAGAAGTACTTGGTTGCGTATTAATGTTCGTAGCTATTATCGTTGCACAACTTCCGTCAAAAGAAGAAAGGCTAAAAGCTTAGTATTAAGCTACATATTAATAGTTAAATAATATTTATATATTCTTGAAGGGAGATGTTTTTAGCAAAGACATCTCCTTTTGCTTCATTGCAACCATATGAGCTCAGCCTTAATATTTCGGCTTGGTTTTCCACTCCTGTTGCCACAACTCTCAACTCCATAGCCTTGCCTAAGTTGATTAACGCCTTTACAACATTTTGTGATAAATCTCCCTCAATAAGTCCCGGAGCAAACTTTATTGCATCTATATCCAGCCTTGATAAAATCTCTACCGGCAGGAATGTTCCCTTGTATTCACCCAAAATACAGACCGACTTCATTTTGTGAATAGAATCTATTATCTTTTCAATCTGCCCCAATTTTTCACACATTGTCTCTTCGGAGATTTCAAAGCATAAGCATTGTCCCGGAATATCGTATTTATCTTTGATTTTAATAAACTTATTTAAAAAATCACTTATATTAAAGTGGTTTCTGTGCAGCTTTATGGTTATTGGCAGACACGACCTTCCATTATCTAAATGCTCCCTTATGGTTATACAAATCTTTTCAAAAATAAAACTATCCAGCCATATTATAAGACCTCTGCGTTCAAATACGCTCTCATACTGTTTTGGTTCAAGAACGCCTTTCTCAGGATGATTCCAAACAGCATAAGCGTCGCCATTGCACAAAGCTCTTGTATTTATATCATATCTAGGTTCTACGAAAATCTCTAATTCCCCTTTTCTAAAAGCATTGTACATGGTATTTTCTAATTCTTTTTCAAATAGGATTCTTTCCAAAAGGTTTACATCATAATATGATATTATTACATTGCTTATCTTCTTGTTTTTATTATTTCCTAAAGCTATATTGGCACGTTCAATAGCCACCTCTAAATCCATTGTTGAATCTCTGATAACACAAACTCCAAATTCCATCTTAAAGTTTGTCTCTATTATGCTCTTACCAATTGCTACTAAACGTTCGTTTAGCTGTTTTTCACCCTCATATTTCATTAAAATCATCATGTGTTCAGCATATGCTCTACACACAACCTCTTCTTCATCTATGTATTTAGAAATCTCAAGGAAAATTTGCCTTATAATCTCATCTCCCCTAACATTTCCGTATTTTTTATTATAAATACTAAAGTTTTGCAGGTTTGTAACTACAAGGGCATAATGCCACTCCATTTCCCGAATAATTGGACAAGCTTGAACCTTAAAGCAGTTTACATTTTTTCCTCCCGTAACATCATCAATGTAGGCAAGCTCCTCTAAATGTTGCCGTTCTTTTTTGGCCGCTCTGGTTTGTGACGTTATAATTAAAATCGGGATGAGCATTAGCATAAACCACATGGATATGACCAATAACAGCATTTTAATAGCTTCAAACCCAAAATGCTCAGGCCTTGAAACACTTAACAAATATAGATTTTCTGTAGATAAAGGGCAATATGTAACAAATCGTCTCTGTCCATTCTCCAAATATGCAAAAGTCCCCGGGGTATTGCTCTTTAGATTTTTTGATAGATTGTCCTCCCATTCATCATCTTCCACTTTTATATTTGATTTGTTAAAATAGTCGAATATATTTCTTTGATTAATTATTAATGAATTTTGGCTTCTGCTTGACCATAATATGTCTCCGCCATCATTAATAAAAATACTATCTTGTTTTTTATCTACAAGCTTTTTCTGTAAATCATTACAAAAATTATCAAATATATAAATAACCATCATGGTACTGTACTCTTTGCCGTTAATTTTTACCCCATCAATTGGTATTGCACAATTTATAAAGGTTTCGTACCCTATTATTTCAGTTATTACAGATTTTTTATCTTCAAGCTTTGTCCCAATAAGACTAATTAAGTATTCAATATCACTTTGCTTAGTATCCTTACACGTGGATATAAATTTCCCGTTTTCGTCCACAAAGACAATAGTCTCATATCCATGATAACCTCTTAGTTCGTCTATAGCTTCAAATAAAGCTATATCGTTCCATTGTGTTCTATTATTTAAGAGAAAGGTTCTAAACCCCTCCAAATTAGCAAAATTAAAATTAAGTTGCTGTTCCATATACTGACTAGTATTTTGGCAACTGCTGAGGTTTTCCTCAGCAGTTTTATTTAGATTATTTAGATATACATCCTTAAAAAATACGAAGGAAAGAACTAGGCACACAACGGCAATAAAATGGATAAAATATTTATGCCATTTCTCTTTACTCAAATCATCAGCATCGGCTTCTTCAAACTTTATGTCAAAAAATTTTGCGTCAGATTTATACTGATCCTGTGCAAAGTGCTTTTTAATAAAATTAAGCTGTTGCACTCTTTTATGTGATATATCCTCCAGTACAATTTTAATAATGCTATTGTTCTGGCTCTCAACAGGTTTCATTTTGCATTGAAGGATTTTGTAATCCTCACCAACAAACTTAACACAAAACTCAAATAGTTCGCTTTCTTTTCCCGTAACTAGAAGATTTTGAAAGTAGTCTATTGAAAAATGTTCTTTTAACTGAACTACATCCGCTTTTCTTACTCCGTATTCCACAAAATATTGAAAATACTGTCCAGCGTCATATGCTCTGCCCTGTTTTCCATCTTTGACTAATACCGCTGTCATACTAACTAGATCAACTTCAAAATTTAAATTAAAGCTATCTATAGATTTAAAACTCATACAAAAACCTCTCTTTGTTATCAGTGCTATTTATAAAAAGGCATATTTTGTCGATTAATAGGAATTTTTGTAGAATATTGTCAAATTATTACAATATCCAGTAGTCTTAAATATAGCATTTGGGCATTTAAAAGTCAAGGAGTGTTGTTATTCTAATCATATAAAGCAAGACGCTATCAAATTAAATAATATGCAGACTATAATTCCACAGGCTGTAGGAATGACAAATGATAGTGCAGTCCATTTCCAACTTTGCGTCTCTTTTCTTATGGTTAATAATGATGTTGCACATGGCCAATGCATTAATGAAAACAACATCATGCTAATTGCAGTAATAAAGGTCCAGCCATTATCCACAAGTAAAGTTTTTAACATATCCAAATCATTTAATTCAAATATACTGGTTCCGTTCATATAAGACATAATTATAATAGGAACCACAATCTCATTTGCCGGAATACCTATTATGAAAGCTAACAGAATTACACCATCAAGCCCCATTAGGTTGGCAAAAGGGTCAAGAAAATCAGAGCATACAACCAATAAGGTCTTATCTCCAATAGTAATGTTTGCCAAAGCCCAAATTAAAAGCCCTGCCGGTGCGGCAACAGCCACAGCTCTTCTTAGCACAAATAGAGTTTTGTCAAAAATTGACCTTACTAACACCTTTGCAATCTGTGGTTTTCTGTACGGAGGTAATTCCAGTGTAAATGAAGATGGAACACCTTTTAGCACAGTCTTAGATAACACGTATGACATTAGCATCGACATTAATATTCCTATTAGAATAACAATAGTTAAAAGCGCCGCCGCCATAAAGCTCTGTAAAACCCCAAAATTGCATACGAAAAACATGGTAAGTATTGATATTAAGGTTGGAAATCTACCGTTGCATGGTACAAAATTGTTTGTCAAAATTGCGATTAGTCGTTCTCTTGGTGAATCTATTATCCTACACCCTGTTATGCCCGCTGCATTGCATCCAAACCCCATACACATGGTCAGAGAAATATGTGCTATTTATTTTCCACATTGCCAGTAAATTTGTAATGTATTCTTATTGTTTGATGCTTTTTGTGGTATTCGTCATAAACACCTTGACCAATCTCTATCCTTTCAATAAGCTTATTTAGCAAATCCTTTGTAAGTATGTTTATATCCGTAATATTATCTACAAGCGTAAACAAATTCATATACGAGGTTTTATTCCTTTGATCAGCAAAGTTTAATAGTTTCTGCAATTTTATCTTGATTTGTTCCTCTTCAAGTTTATATTCTTTAAGCATACGTTCTAATCTATCGTCACTGATATTGCCTGAGGCATTATCTTCATATAGCTTCTTTACTATTTTATCTATTTCTTTTTGCCTTAAGGTGAAATTGCTTATTTCCTTTTCCTCAATACTTAATCTCTTTCTATTGTTTTGTTCTCTCGCCTCTTCCTCTATTTTTTTTACCATCTGATTTTTCTCTTCATAAGTAAGGCAAATTTGCTCTTTGATTTCTTGCAAGATGATATTATATAACGTGTCATAATCAATAAAATGGTTTGTACATTCCCTTTTGCCGTAAAGTTTATACCCTCCACAGGTGAGCTTTGCTAAGGCATTTTTCTTTCCGGTCGCTGTAGACGACATATTTCTTCCACAGTCCATACACTTTGCAATACCGGAAAAAATATTTTCAAACTTATTAGTGGGGCTGTTTCTTCTTGAAATACTCCTATTTTTAACTATATCAAATAGTTCTCTTGAAATCAGAGGTTCATGTGTACTTCTTACGATACACCAATCCTCCTTTGGCTTAGATATGGTAATTTTACTTTTAAAGGATACCTTTGATGTTTTTCCTTGTGCCAAATCCCCTACATATACTATATTATTCAGCATCTTACAGACCATAGAAGAAGTCCATTCCCTCCTCTTTGAATAGCAATCTATATTTAGGTAGGGTTTCTTTTTACAACGATATTCCGCAGGGGTAAGTATCCCCCTTTTATTAAATATACTTGCAATTTCCCTTGGACTTTTACCCTCTGCCGCCAGATTAAACATCTCCACAATATTGAGAGATGCATCTTGGTCTACAATCAACTGATTTTTATTGTTGGGATTCTTTTTATACCCATAAGGAGCAAAACTACTGATATATTCTCCCGCTTTTCTTTTTACTTCAAATGCACTTTTTATTTTTTTAGAAGTATCCCTTGCATACATTTCATTTATAACATTCCTAAAAGGAGCAATATCTGTAAACGCATTTTCCGAATCATATCCATCGTTAATTGCAATGTATCTAACCCCTTTGGATGGAAAGTATATCTCTGTAAGATTTCCTGTGCTGATATAGTCCCTACCTAAGCGAGATAAATCCTTTGTAATAACAAGATTGATATTCCCTTCCTCTATGTCACCTTTCATTCTAAGAAATCCCGGTCTTTCAAATGTAGTTCCGGAAACCCCATCATCTATATACTCATCATAAATAATATAGTTTTTTTCAGTAGCAAAGGCGCGTAGCATTTTCCTTTGAGTTGCAATGCTGGAGCTCTCACCACTTCCCTCATCCTCTTTAGATAACCGCATATACAGTGCTGCTTTATAAATTTTGCCCATGGTTTCCAAAGCATTCCCCCCTTACAACGGAAACCTACAACAATCTATATTTAAGTGATTATTGTAGTAGCAAACCTTATTTGCATGATGCCGCAACTGCCTTAATTATCTTTGACTGCAAGTGCTCCTTTAACAAATCATTTATGTTTCTTTCATCAGAATAAGTACTTTCTACAGTAATTACATTGTTTTCTATGATGTATTCCTTAGTAACCTTCTCATTTCTACTATCCATTACTTTCACCACCTAAATCTCTATATCCTATATAAATATTCCTTTCTGTAGCAATACATTACATAAAATAAACCCTGTAGAAATAGCACTAACAGTGTTTCATCTACAGGGTTATTCTTCCTTACTTATTTTTTATTTTTCGCATATCCATATATACCGAGTAAAGTTTCCCTTAATAGTTTTTTCCGCTCGGCAACAATCTATTAGCTTTAGCTCCTCTTCATGTAGCCTCTCTTTTATATCCGCCGAGGTAACAAGAACCAATCTATGGGCAATATCCTTTGAATGTCTGATAATATCCCACTGCTCTTCCTCATCATAATGGCTAAAGTTGTTATATGGCAAATCAACAATAACAGCATCATAATGATTGTCTATAGCTTTCATGTCTCCCGTTACTATTTCAGCTTGATAATTATAGTGTTGTAAGTTTAGACGAGCAAGTTCTGCAATTTTAGGGTTTATCTCCCACCCACATATATGGTATCCTGCAAAAACACCCTCTAAAATAACCGTACCCACACCACAGCAAGCGTCCAACAATCGCTTTGATTTATCTCCTCTTCCTGCCGCATTAATGAGAACTTTAGCCATATCCACCCCTAATGAACTGGAAAAGGAGTAGGGCTTTTGCTTATGCGCCCGCCACTCATAATTGTTTTGCATTAAGCAGCCAAAGTACCAATACCCTTGATAATATGTAATACCTAGCATATTTTTAGGAGATTTAAAACAGGGGAATCCACATACCCTAAGCCCTACTTCCTTTGACAGCTTTTTTCCCTGTCCAATATTAGGATCTCTGTTATACATGGGAACGTACTTAACCATAAAATCATCGGCTTTAAATTGATCCCTTACAATTAAATCCAAAATGTTATTAAAAGCTTCTTCCTTATATATAATTTTTATCCTGTTCTTTAGAAAAGGACTAACAGATGGATCTACCTCCTTATCCGTAAACAATACTTTATCTTCAATCTCTTGTCCAAAAAGTATACCTATTTCAAAGTTGCATAAATTATAATCCTGCTCATTGTAGTTTACGTTATATATATATTGATTACTTCTCATTAATTAGTCTCCATTTTATATGAGTTCTATCGTCCCATACCTTTGTTTATTAAGGCTTTATTTCCAGTCTTTCCATATTTCCGGTTTATAGCCCACAGTAGCTTGTTTTCCATTTCTTACAATAGGAGTGAGAAGTACCTGCTGGTTCTCCAGCACTTTTTCATCTTTATTGTCATCCGCTATATACTTGATTAGAGCCAGCGCATCTTTATCTTTGCAGTTTTGATTTACCATATGCTCAAGCCCACCAACCGCTTGCTTAACACTATTATACTCGCCCTTACTCATGCCTTTTTCTTTCATATCTATAAATTGGCACTTTACACCACGCTCTTTAAAATATCTTTGCGCCTTTTTAGTGTCAAAACACTTTGTTGTTCCATATATTTGTATATTCATTTATAGCCTTCCTTTTTACCTGTTTTTTTCTGCCCATACTAATCTCCAATGGTAGTTTTGCAAAGAGTTCCTGTTGTTATGTTATAGAAATATAAGGTATTGCCCTCTACTATAATGTTTGCACCTACATCTGAGGTTTTAAATACAACCTTTCCCGATTTATCGAAAACCATTATTCTATATTTTGAATCCGGGGTTTCTATAAACGTACATGCCAAATATTCCTGTTTATCTCCTGTGATATTCATGAAAACCACTTCTGATTTTGGGTTTAAGCTTTCATTGCTCCCTACGCGGTATAGAGCACCCTTATTCACATAGAAAACACTATCACCTACTACTGCAAATTTGTCTTGTTCAGTGTCATCACCTTTAAAATTGCCAACCAAAGCTTCTGTTCCATCTTTTAATGAATGCTTATATATACTGTAAACTCTTTGTTGCCCTTCTTCTTTAGAGCACATATAATAGAGCCAGTTTCCTGCAATCTGAGCATTAACAACCTTTTCATTAGATTTGCTCACCCTTACAATTTCATTTGTGGATGTATTCACTTTATATACAGCAGTATTATCTAAACTATAACTACTGTTATCTCCCTCTTTTTTTGGTAAAACTTTTGCTGCTCTCACATAAAGTTCATCCCCTATAAGCTGATAAATTGGCAAACCGTTTATATTGGTTAGAGAGTAGTAAAAATAGTCGTTAGGACCCAATCTTCTTTCACTGCCTTCTAAAGTATTATTATCAATAACTTTTAAATTCCCCGGCCCCGGCGCTGGCCCTGCCCAATACATATAAAGCTTATCTCCTATCAAGGCAGTTTCATAATAGCTACCTTGAATTTTCTGTACTGACCCATCTTCCTTTAATAAAAATCTATGATCTGACCCCATTACGGCGCCACCTGAATGAAAATACATCATAGGTTTTCCGCTCTCTTCATATAAGCTGTGCTGATCAAATTGCTTTCCGTCTCCATATGACCAAATTCCAAGCTGAAATATTTTCTTTGCCTTGCTCATATCTGATAAGGAAGCTTGCATAACTGCCCCCTTATTATCCACGTAATACACAAGCTCATTTTTAGCCATTACAGAAGTACTCTTTTTCCCTGCAAAACTTCCATATGGTTCAACCAACCTGTTTTCAGGTATTTGAATCTGCTCTAGCTTTGGATTTTTAGATTTAATAATCAATCCTGTTTTCGTATCAAACTTATACTCCCAACCAAACTCATCAACACCATACTTCCAGGTCATTGGAAAATATGTAATGTCACGGAATAAAAGAAGAGGATATTCCTCCTTATTGTTGTCTACAGTTTTGCCATTTACTTTAATTGGGAAACTCACTATTTTGGCTATATACCTCTTTCCATTTCTGGCAGGATATATGTAAGGATTATATGCAGCTGTAACCCCTGTTGCTTCTACATTAAGTCCTGTTTTATTACCTGTCCATGTGGACTCAATGCCCAAATATCTGCAATCACTAAAGGTCATTGGGAAATATGTAATTTCCTTATAAACTATTAATGGGAACCTGCTGTAATTGTTATTTACCTCTTGTCCATTCATAGTAACCTTAAAATTGGGCAATGTAATATTTACTACATCAGACGAGGCAAATGAAGTAACTGTAGCGCTTACCATTAAACAAATCAGCATTGACACTAACGCCACTCCACAAAATAATCTCTTTTTCATATTTTCACTCCTTTGTAATATGCAACATCCATCTTAACTTTCTTTTAACACCATAATACATCTTGTATTCTATTATTGCTATAATACACTTAAAATCCGATTACGTCCACTTCACTGTCAAACAGTGATATCCCATTCCAACAAAAATATATTTATATTTGCCCGATTTCGCAAAAATAATCTTCAAGACCAATTGACAAATATCTTTTATTGTGATAGATTCATAACATCGTTATATAACAACGTTATGAAAGGAGGTTATTATATGGCAAAGCAAATAGAAGGAGTCTATGAGCGTGTGCTGAAATGTGCTAAAATAGAATTTCTAAACAATGGATATAAAGATGCCTCTTTAAGGGTTATTGCAGTAAATGCAGGAACTACAACCGGCTCAATTTATACTCGCTTTGGAGATAAGGAAGGATTGTTTAATGCCCTTGTGGAACCAGCTGTTCAAGGAATGCTAAATATATTTTGTCATTCTCAGGAAGCCTTTCATTCTCTTGACAAGGAAATACAAAAAAGTTGTATGCCTGATAATTCCTCTAAAAGTATGAACGAACTATTAGTCTATGTGTATGATCATTTTGATGAATTCCGTTTGTTATTAGATTCTTCATACGGAACAAAATATCATAATTTTATAGATGAAATGGTGCGCCTTGAAGTTGAATATACCTATAAATACATGGAAGTCATCGGATGTCAAAGCATACAGTCAGGGGATGTCACCGAAGATTTTTTGCATATTATTGTAACTTCATACCTTGAAGGTTGCTTTGAAGTAGTTAGACACAATATGACAAAAGATGAAGCAGAAAAATATATTAATATGCTAAGAATATACCACATAGCAGGCTTTGAAACTATTTTTACACCTAAAACAATATAAAGTTAAATCAACTAGGTTGTTTTTTTGCATAGGCAAATGACAACCTAAAAATAAACCTTAAGGTTAGCTTATGCTAACCCAATTAGCAATATCAATATGCTAACTATTTAAACAATTTTTATATAAGGAGGAAATATTATGAGCGACACAATAATCGCAAAAGAAGAAAAGTTCATTCTAACTGAAGGAATGTGGAAAATAATGGTGAGGCTTTCTTGGCCAGCCGTAATTGCAATGGTTCTATATGGGTTCAACGCTGTCCTTGATGCCATATTTGTAGGTCAATTTGTAAATGATACAGCCCTTGCAGGAGTATCTCTTGCCTACCCTCTTTCCCAAATAAGCACTGCCTTTGGCTCCCTTATCGGTGTAGGTGCCGGCTCGGTGCTAAGTATCGCCATAGGTGCTAAGGATAGGATTACACAGCAACATTTGATGGGTGTAGTCAATCGCCTGACAATCATTTGTACAGTAATTTACATGATTGTTGCCCTTGTGTTTTCTGAGCCACTCATTGCTATGATGGGAGGCAAGGGTGAAGCCCTCGTTTATGGCGTAAGCTATTTCAGAATTTGCACTATAGGTTCATTTTTCTGGATTTACGGGCTTGCGGGAAACATGATTATTCGCGCTGAAGGTAAGATGAAGACCGCCGCATGGATGATGGGTGTAGGACTTGTGGTAAACGCTATTTCCAACTACATACTTATGGGGATTCTTAATCTTGGAGTAGAAGGTGCCGCATGGGGAACAAACATAGGTATGTTCGTTTACACTCTAATGAGCTGGCTTTACTTCGGTTGTGGTAAATCAACCTTTCCAGCCAAGCTACTTTCACTAAAAGGTTATAAAAAAATTACCGCAAATGTTATTCGTCTTGGTATGCCATCGCTGGTTATGTCTCTTATGAGCTTGATTCAAGGTTTAGTGGTATTTAATGCTCTTGCGCGATATGGTACTACTGCCGATATAGCCTTTTATGGTGTGGTTTATCGAGTATTTCAGTTTCTTCTAACACCTATATTTGGGTTATTTAGGGCGCTGCAGCCGGTAATCGGCATCAATTACGGAGCAAAGCAATACCACAGAGTTATTAGCGCATATAAGGTCTTTTCTATTGCCGCGTTGATTTTAACCCTGCCCTTCTGGTTTGCATCACTTATTGCGCCCGGCTCCATATTAGGTTTAATGCTAAAAGAAACAGTATTCACCAATACACATTTTCTATATTTTAGAGTTTATATGGCAATTCTTCCCGCTTTGTCATTTATCTTTATGGCTATGACATTCTTCCCTGCAATAGACAAAAGCAAACCGGCTATGCTTATTGGCATGGCAAGACAATTTGTTTTCTATGTACCGGTTATGCTTTTATTGCCAAGTTTAATTGGGGTAAGCGGCATATATTACGGTTCTTTTGCAATAGACGTTGTCATTGTCCTTTGGACAATGATACTTGTTAAAAAAGAGTTTAACAGTTTGAGAAATAGGCAAACCCTGTAGCCTCTGCCTAACCTAACAGCTATAAACTTTGCTGACTGTTATTTATTAAAAAGGAGAGTTAATATGAAACAAAAAAGTCCACTGCTCCGTATTTGGGAGCTTGGAGCATCTGAGCATCCTCGACTAATTGGTGCTATCATAAGTGCGCTTATTGGAGTTCTAGGAGGTCTTGTTCCCTATGTTGCCGCCGCACATATTATAATCGCAATGGTAAATTCAAAACAAAATCCTACATATTATCTAATGTGGTGTTTATATGGGCTGGTAGGCTACTTGATACGTACTTTACTATACAATTTTGCACTAGCCCTGTCACACCAAGCTGCATTTTCTATTTTAAAGGATATCAGGTGCAAGGTATTAGAAAAACTGCCTAAACTTCCTTTGGGAACCATAATGGATACAAAGAGCGGTAAGTTAAAGCAAATAATTGTAGATCAAGTAGAAACTATGGAAACCACGCTTGCACACTTACTCCCGGAAATGACCTCAAATATTGTCGGTCCCGTTTGTGTGCTGGTTTATCTATTTATACTTGATTGGCGCATGGCATTGCTTTCATTAGTTTCTTTGCCAATCGGAATGCTTTTTATGATGGCAATTATGAAGAATTATGGCAATGATTGGGCAGGTGCCGTTAAAGCCACGCAGGAAATGAACGAGACTATTGTAGAATATATCGGCGGCATTGAGGTAATTAAAGCCTTTAACCAAGGGAAACACTCCTATATTAAGTTTTCAAATAAAGTTAAAGCAAATGCTTCCTACTATTACAACTGGATGAAAAGGTGCCAATTTAATATGTCCTTGTCATATTCCATAGCACCAACCACATTGGTAACTATTTTACCTGCCGGCTGGCTTTTATACGCTAAGGATAGTTTAGATATTGAAACCTTTTTAATATGTGTTATTTTATCCCTAGGCTTAGTGACTCCACTACTTGCCGCAATGGGATTCATAGATAATTTGGCAAAAATAAGCACTACCGTTGCCTCTGTAGATGAATTTTTAAACGGTATAGAGCAACAGCATGAGACTATGCCGGTTAAGCTGGGAGAGCCTAATATTTCTTTAAAAAGTGTGTCCTTCGGTTATAACAAGGATAAACAAATTTTACATGGAGTGGACTTGACCATTCCCGACGGTAGCATGACAGCATTGGTGGGTCCTTCCGGTGGTGGCAAATCTACAATTGCCAAGCTAATTGCAGGTTTTTGGGACGTTGATAGCGGAACAATTACATTAGGCGGTGTAGACGAAAAAAGAATACCTTTAAATCAGCTTTATGAACAGACCGCATTTGTTTCCCAAGATAATTATTTATTTGATGATACTATTTTAGAAAATATCCGTATGGGCCGGATTTCTGCTACCGACGAGGAGGTTAAAGCTGTTGCCAAATTGTCCGGTTGCGACAGCTTCATTGAAGAGCTTGAACATGGATACGAAACAAAAGTTGGAGGTGGAGGTGCTCATCTATCAGGTGGAGAGCGTCAGCGTATTGCAATTGCCCGCGCTATGCTAAAGAATGCACCAATTGTCATATTAGATGAAGCCACCGCTTACATTGACCCTGAAAATGAGTCCATTATTCAAAAAGCCGTTGCAAAGCTTGTGAAAGGTAAAACGGTTATCATTATAGCCCATAGGCTGTCTACCATTACAGATGCAGACCAAATTGTCGTTATAAAAGGCGGACATATTGAAGCTATAGGCACTCATGATAAATTATTAATGGCTTGCCCTCTATATAAATCTATGTGGCAGGCACACTTAGGAACAAAGGATGGTGACGTAGCATGATTGAAACCTTAAGAAAAATATGGCAGTTTGCAGGAGCCGAGAGAAAAAATATTAATAAGTCAGTATTTCTCAGTTTTATAAACGCTATTTTACGAATGTGCGAAATTGGTGCTATTTATGTAGTGGTCACTGCACTTGTTAACGGAAGAACGGATAATGCTCCCGCTTGGCTAGCACTTGGGCTAATAGTTATAAGCATCCTTGGGACGGCTATTACAAAATATTTTTCTCAGCTACAGCAGACTCATGCCGGATATTTTATGGCGGCAAACAAGCGAATTAATATTGCTAACCGTTTAAAAAGCGTACCTATGGGCTATTTTAATGAAAATAGTTTGGGTGAAGTCACAGGTGTATGCACAACCGTACTAGACAATGTGGAAACGGTTGCGCCAATGGTATTAGTTAATATACTAGGCGGACTTATTAATTCTTTGGTATTTACTCTAATGATTTTATGCTGGGATTGGCGTATTGGCATTATAGTAATTTTGGGCACAGCTCTATATTTGCAGGTAACCTCCCTAATGGAGAGAAAATCCAGAAGCCTTGCCCCTAATAGACAAAAATCCGAAGCAATACTTGTTAGCGCCGTTCTTGAATATATACAGGGGATGAGCGTTATAAAGGCTTTTAATTTAAATGGCAAGGGTGATAAAAATGTGCAGGATGCTCTTGAATTTAATAAAAACAGTAACTTAGCTTTGGAACATCTTTTCACCCCTTATACCATGTTACAGGGAATTATCTTGCAAGCATTCAGTATTTGCATGGTTATAGTGGCTGTTCACCTTTGGCTATCCGGCACCTTAAACACCGTTGATGCACTTATGACGGTTATTATATCCTTCTTGGTATTTGCTCAAATTCAATCTGCCGGAAGTGGCTTGGCCTTGCTTAGAGTAGTCAGCAGTTCCATTGAACACGCAGAAAAAATGGATTCAATGCCACAGTTAGATGAAAAAGGCAGAGAAATTTCGCCTAAACATCATGAAATCACCTTTGACAATGTTTCTTTTTCTTATGATAAAAGGGAAATATTACATAACATTAGTCTTAGCATTCCTGACAAAACTACCACTGCAATTGTAGGTCCCAGCGGTTCAGGGAAAACAACTTTGTGCAACTTAATTGCACGTTTTTGGGATGTAGATAAGGGCAATATTATAGTTGGCGGACATGATGTAACGGAATATACTCTTGAATCTTTAATGAATCAAATTAGCATGGTATTTCAAAATGTGTATCTATTTGCCGATACAATTGAAAATAATATTAAGTTCGGCAAACCCAATGCCACACATTCAGAGGTAGTTGCCGTTGCTAAAAAGGCTTGCTGTGAAGAATTTATTGAAGCCCTTCCACAAGGTTATAACACTGTAATCGGCGAAGGGGGTGCCTCCCTTTCAGGAGGAGAAAGACAACGCCTGTCCATTGCACGCGCTATGCTTAAAGATGCTCCCATCGTTATTTTAGACGAGGCCACTGCAAATGTTGACCCTGAAAATGAAGATCGACTACAAAAGGCAATTGAAGAGCTGACCAGAAATAAAACTATTATAATGATTGCCCATCGTCTTAAAACAGTCCGCAATGCAGATCAGATTTTAGTAGTTGAAAACGGAGCTCTTGTACAGCGTGGCACCCATGAACAATTGCTGGGTCAAAAGGGAATCTATGCAGATTTCGTTCTTGGTCGCAAAAAGGCAATAGGCTGGAAGCTTTAAAATATGATTTAGAACATAACAAAATAGCTTTCACTTATTCTACACCCATTACATAATATGATATTAGTACTTACCTTTTATTTGAAAGGAGGTATGAATATGTTTTCACTATGTAATAATCGTAGGTGTTGTGCACATAGAGGATATTGTTGCTGTCACTGTTACTGTTATTGTAGGTGTCGTTGTAGATGCTGCTGCAGATGTTGTTACAGATAAAAAACATTAAATAATTATAGTAGCGCCCATTAAATGAGCGCTACTTTATTTTTATTATTAAAATTCTATTTTATGTTTTATAAGTTAAGTATTTTTTTGCACCCTGTGCCAAGAAATCACTTTGTGCAATAGAATATGAAAGAATCTTCTCATACAAATCTACACTTTCCTTATATTGTTTTGACATAAAAGTGGTTATTTCCTGGATTGTCATACTTGTAAAGGTAAAAATATATTCGTCCAATGTAGCCCTATCCCAATATGGATTTACATTAAATAGATATTTTGCTCTTTGCTCTACACTTTCATATAGTTCTTTTACAACTTCGTTTGCCTTGCTGATATTATTTTCAGACAAAGCATCAATAAAGCTAATAAAAAGCATTATATAAGATGTAAATAATTTTAGGTATTCATCTGCAACTATATCCCCGAAAAAAGTTCTCATCATATCTCCGAATTCATCTATAATGGTTAATATTTTTTCTTTTATTTCATTTAGATATACAGGATCTGCTTTTAAACTCTTCGCAACCATATATTCACGGATCCAGTAACTTAAATGTTGCCATAAAAATCTCCATCTAAGAGCTAGGTTTTCCATATCATTTTGTTTTGTATACACCATGTTATCCTTTGTCACAAAACACACCCCCTTTGATTTTATTGTATTCAGTGTAAATAGAAGATATTATTAATTT
>JBKECQ010000097.1:0-13186 GCA_047974845.1 Aminipila sp.
CCCTTCTTTTGCTAAGTATACAGACGAATTATCCGGTACATAGACCTCATAGCCTAATCCACCGGTTTCCACGACTACACCGCCTGCAAACTGCATTGCCAGTGTTCCCTTTATATAGTGAAGCATATATTCCCCCTCTATTTTATTTATTCACATTCATTTATTCATTTTTCATTTATTCTTTATTTCATCTATTAATTTATTGATTGATTTATCTATTTAATTTACATCTAATCCATATTGATTAATTTATCTATTAATTTATTGATTTTTTATCTCTTACAATTTACATCTAATTCATATTGATTAATTTATCTATTAATCTATTGATTTTTTATCTCTTATAATTTACATCTAATTCATTAATCCATGTTGATTGATTTTATATGCTCCTATTTTAAATTCATTACTTTTGCTAATCTTTTGTTTGCATTAGCTGAATGCCCGTGGCATATTGCCGCCGCTAAGGCATCCGCAGTGTCATCCGGTTTTGGGACTTCCTTTAGGTTTAATATGGTTTTAACCATATTTTGCACCTGCTTTTTCTCTGCTCTTCCATACCCAACTATTGCTTGTTTTATTTGAAGTGGCGTATATTCATCTATTTCCATACCTGAATTGGCACATGCTAAAATTGCAACCCCTCTAGCCTGTCCTACCATGATTGCAGTCTTTGTATTTGTATTAAAAAATAATTCTTCAATAGATGCAACATCCGGCTCATATTCTGCAATAATCTCTGTTAAAGAATTGTATATACACTTAAGTCTATCTGTCATTTCCATTGATGCTTCAGTAGTAATAGCACCATATCCGCATACCTGAAATTTATTGCCCTTCATTTCAACTATACCATACCCCAAGATTGCATAACCTGGGTCAATTCCTAAAATTCTCATAAATACTCCGCATTGTTATTAAAACATACAAACATATTGTTAATGTTATCCAATGAGCACCTATTTCCAGCAATCTCCTGCCTTATTCCAGTGTTCATTATATCATAAATAACCCAACAATTTAACCATTTTTTACTTACCATTTTATCACACAAACACATGTTTGTCTACTTGTGTATATACATTTGCCTTATTGTATAAAAGACCTTATCTCTAAGAAAATTTTGCATAAATAATAATAGCTGTTGAATATCCGTGAATATTCATGTTAAAATATACACGTAATGTATTTTTATATGTAGGAAGTATCGTTATATACGATATAAACGTAGTACCAAGGACAGAACTTTGTATAATTTAGTTGTTTTTAGCTATATGCTACAGGTCTTTTCCTTGGTTTAATTATTTCATTTTATTTTAATTTACTTTGGAGGTAAATGTATGCGTTATTCTAGACAAAACAAAATTCTTGAGATTATTAACAACTTTGAAGTTGAAACTCAAGAAAAGTTAGCTTCTCTCCTTAAAGAAAGTGGATATGATGTTACTCAAGCTACTATTTCTAGAGACATTAAAGAATTACAGCTAATCAAGGTTTTATCAAATACAGGAAAATATAAATACGCACTAGGAAATTCAATAGAAACCCCCATTTCAGATAGATTTGTAAAAATCTTTAAAGAAACAATTCGCAGTGTTACACCATCATATAATATAATTGTTGTTAAAACACTTTCCGGTTGTGCAAATGCTGCCGGTGAAGCCGTTGATTCTTTAAATTTTCCGCATATAGTTGGTTCGATTGCTGGAGATAATACCCTAATGATTATTGTTGATGATTTGGAGCACGTTGAATCTCTCGTAGAGAAATTTAATGATTTATTGCAATAGATACCTTTTTATGGAGGTTGTATGTTATGATTTCGCACTTACACATAAAAGATTTTGCTATCATTGATGAATTAAATGTTGATTTTAAATCTGGACTTAATATTATCACAGGTGAAACAGGAGCCGGCAAATCTATTATCATAGAAGCGATTAGCCTTGCTTTAGGTAGCAGAGCAGACACCGCATTTGTTCGATCTGGAAAAGAAAAAGCAATTATTGAACTCTTATTTGACGATTGTTCACCAAAGTCCATATCCTTTCTATCTGAAAATGATATTACTATGGACGACAATCAAATAATAATTAAACGTGAAATTTCATCTTTGGGAAAAAGTGTTTGTAGAGTAAATAATCAAATTGTCTCTGTTTCTTTTCTGAATATGCTATGTAAAAAATTAGCTGATATTCATGGACAATATGATCATCAATCTTTGCTGGATCCCGAGTTACATATTAATCTTTTAGACCTATATAATAGTTACGAAATTGCACCTGTAAAGGAATTGACTGAAAAATTCTACGCTGAATATAAAAGATTATCGGCCGAATTAAATCGGCTTATTTCAAATGCATCGGAGAATCAAAGAAAACTTGATTTTATGTCCTTTGAACTTGCGGAAATAGATAATGCGAAGCTTATCATAGGTGAAGATTCCGCACTCCAAGAACAAATAATGCTTTTAGAAAACAGTGAGAAAATATATGGCAACTTGTCTGAGTCCTATGAAGAAATATACTGTGGAACACCCTCCGCATTGGAACTTTTAGCAAAAGTACAAAATCATCTTCAAGAAATCAGTGATTATTCAAGGCCTGTTTTAGATATTTTGGCAGATTTTAATGATGCTTATTATAAGCTTGAAGATATAAGTACGGAGATTAGAAATATTAAAAGCAATATAAATTTTTCTGCTGACGAACTGGACTTTGCTATTGCTAGGCTTGATACAATCGACAAACTAAAAAGAAAATATGGTGGCTCAATAGAAAAAATATTGGAATATCGTAATAAACTTGAATCCGATTTATCGGTAATAGAAAACATAGATAGTTCTAAAGATAATCTTTCTCATGAGTTATCAATATGTGAAGAGCAGCTAAAGCTTTCGTCAGATAGACTTTCAAACTTAAGAAAAAATTCTGCAATTGAGCTTGAAAAGAAAATCAAAGAGCAGTTACAAGAATTAAGCTTTAATAATTCTGAGTTTAAGATTGCATTTTCTAACAACCCTAACGGATATAGCCCAAACGGTACAGACGTAGTTGAATTTCTTATCAGCACCAATAGAGGTGAACCACTAAAACCTTTAGCTAAAATAGCTTCCGGTGGTGAAATGTCACGTATAATGCTTGCCTTTAAAAAGATAATCGGCGATTATGATGATATACCAACTATGATATTTGATGAAATTGATAGTGGAATAAGTGGTATTGCCGCAAGTATTGTCGGTAGGAAACTAAAGGAAATAGCAGACAATCATCAGATTATATGTATCACCCACTTGCCACAAATAACAGCCTGTGGTAAGCACAATTACAAAATAATAAAAAACTCTGATGCTGAAATGACATATACTACAGTTGTTCCTTTATCAGAGGAAGAAAAAATACAAGAAATTGCAAGGTTGCTCGGAGGGCTAAACATAACAGATGCCACTATCAAAAGTGCGCAAGATTTAGTTAATGCCTCACTCTAAGCATAATCAATCTAAAAATCAATGGCCCTGTGAAATAAATACTTTATCAAGTATCTATTTTACAGGGCCAAATTTTATTGTTGAGTTTTATTTCAAGTATATCATCCATGGTGTAAATAACATTTACATGGTATAAATAACATTTACATATTTTAAATAATTGTTACTGCTTTAGTACATGATTTCTTGCTTACAACTAAGAGCAATACCTAATGGAGTCACAAAGAATGGATTATTCGGCTTATATGTAGTAATGCCCACTTGCTTTTCAATAATATCTTCGATTCCGCTTAGACAGCAGGTACCTCCTACCAAAATAATTTCTTGAACATTATAGTCTTTAATATGCTGACCTATAATAGAAGCCACCTTCTCCACTACCGGTTTTACAACGGGTAAAAGCTCCTTGTGATTTTTTTCATCACGCTTATATATATCTGCATTTTCAAAAGACATTCCGTATGCTCCGGAAATTACCAGTGAAAAATGAGTACCACCTGTGGGCTCGTCCATTACAGAAAGAACCTTTCCATCCTTAAGAATCGAGATACCTGTAGTACCTCCACCAATATCTACAACTGCACCATTTTGAATTTTTAGTACCTCATTTGCCGCTGTAGGTTCATCCAGTAAATTTGTAAGCTCAAAACCTGCGGCTTGCACCACATTTTTGATTGCGCCAGAATCCAGAGCATCAGTGCCCGGAGGAATAGCCGCTGCTGCATAAATCAACTCTGTGTCCAATTTTTCCTCAAGCTCTTGTTTCATTTGCCTCACTATGTTTATCGCTCCAATATAATCCACAATCATTCCATCTCGAACTACATCTGAATATTTGTAAGCTCCTGCTACAGGTCTATAATTTTCATCTAAAACAGCAATTACAACACACGCTGTTCCAAGATCCACGCCAGTATAATAAACCGCCGATTTTCCCTTAATTGGTTTTTTTATAGCTTTTTCAAAATCCTGCACCATCTGATTACAATACTCAAAAGTAGATTTTTTCACTGACATCTTATTCCTCCAATAGTTGTCTTAGCAAATCGAACTTACTAAAACAGCACACTCTTACTACTACATTATCTTCACATATATCATTATAGCATTATCCAACCAATTTGCCTAAACAATTTGCCTAAATGATTTGTCCAAACAATTTGCCTAAACAATTTCATCAACAGTAGCCGCAGGATAAACAAAATATGCAAACCTAGTTGAACAAGGTGTCTTGAAAATAACATGAGAATCGCGAGGAATTAAAATAATATCACCAGCACAACCAATAACTGATTTTCCATCAATCTCAATTTGTAAAATACCATCTATTATGTAATCGTATTCATCATATGTTAACGTCCATTCTAAACTACCGGTTCCATCAAGCTCCATAACACCACAACCCATGCGAGGTGCTTCCTCCAAGCTTGTTGCTTGCTTTAAATATATTCCCGGTTGTTCCCAAGGCTCAACTTTAATGGATTTAGTCTTAATAACCATAACACCACTTTTGTCTTTGTGCTTTTTTATTCCGTTTTCGTCTGCAGTAACAGAAGATTCCGCAATAATAGTTTCTACAATTTTCTGAATTATTTCTTGACTAGCAGCCATACTTGCCTCCTTATATTGTTTTAATTGACTATATAAATACCTTATAACTGTAAATTTGTACCTGAAGCCTTCTGCTGAATCATTTTCTTAACTACTCCCGCAATATGTGCTCCCGCTTCAACAGGGTTTGTTCCATTTTTATGAATGTTTGAAACAACCGTTCTATTTGCTTCCGGCATGCCCACATATCCTTCATAAGTAATATAAGCACTTAGTGATGCATATGTAGACAAACCGGGTCTTTCTCCCAGTAAAATGATTGTTACTTTTGGTTTAATAACCTCTGTAATAACATCCATCGCCGGAACACGACAGTATTTTACGAATAGTGGTGTACCCGAAGTTAAACCTTCCACCTTAAATCCTTGTTCTAGTGATGGTAATAAATCTTTAATGTTAGATTCAACAGCTGTGCTTGAAAGTCCATCTGCCACAATTACTTGTACATCCGGATTTTTTTGGCATTTGCTGCTAATAATCTTCTTTGTCTCATCAGAAAATAATCTTCCAAGATCCGGACGTGTCATATATTCATATTTAGACTTACATACAGTAGATATTGAAAGTAGATTATTTTCTATAGCTAATGATTCAGGTACTTCATTTAATACTGCATCCATAGCACCTGCATGGTCTGCAAGAATTCTCAAGTACGACCTAGTTGTGTATCTTGGACCGCTTCTTCCTATTCCTATACGGGCATCTGTTTTTGCCTTAATTCTCAAGTATTCTTCAGGGTTTGCGGCATTAGGAATATCAAGGTTTTTGGTATAATCATACTGAGTTATATCAGGAATTGTCTCACCAGAAACTACTGCACTATATTTACCTTGGCAAACATTATCACAGTTTCTACTATTATCTGTAGAAGTCTGATTACTTTCAACAGCCACTTTTTCAATAATCTGTTGTAATAAAATTTTTAACTGTTCTTCATTCATTATTTATCCCCTCCTACTTTAAGAAAATAGAACCATCGCCGGCTAATTCGGTTAATCGGCCATTTTCATCAATTAAACCCTTCTTAATCATCCATTGATGAAATTCAGGAGCAGGCTTACGGTTAGTTAATTCACGTAACGCTGCGTCGTCATGGTAACTGGTATCCATATACGCTAACATTACATCATCACCACCCGGTACTCCCATATAATAGTTAGCCCCTGCCATTGCAAGAAGCATAGTTGCAATCTGCTGATCATCCATTGTTATTGAGGTATGATTGGTGAAGCAAGGAGCCATTCCCATAGGAAGACCTATTAATTTGCCCATAAAGTGGTCTTCAAGGTTGGCACGAATCATTTCTTTACCATCGAAAATAGTCTCAGGTCCTATAAATCCCGATACGTTATTAACCATAAAAGGTTTAAAAAATCTGGCAAAACCATAAGTACGCGCTTCCAACGTCATTTCATCGACACCACAATCACATCCAACTGAAACTTCTGATCCCTGACCGGTTTCAAAGTATAGAAGGTTTGGCCCCGAATTTACACCAAATTCATGTGCCACATGATAAGCCTCCTGCACCATTGCCTTATTAACGCCAAAGTTCTCATTTGTTAACTGATTTCCAGCAATTGATTGGAAAATCATAGAAAGCGGTGCTCCCTTTTTTATCGCATCCATCTGAGTTGTTATATGAGAAAGCACTGTAATCTGCGTAGGAATATCATTCTTAATCATGAATTCATACAAGGCATCTGAAATTCTTCTTGTACTGTCAAGGTTATCCTCAACCGGATTTATTCCTAAGCAGGCATCACCACTTCCGTAGCTTACGCCTTCCATAACACCTAAAAGAATTGTTTCCGGGTCATCTGTTGTGCTGTTTGCTTGACAACGATAAGATAGTGTACCAACTTGACCAATTTCAGTATTACAACGAGTAGTAAGGTTAATCTTGCTTGCACCATATACTAAGTCCATAGAGCCCATAAGTTTAGTAACACCGGCTACAACCTCACCGGTAAAAGCTTTAGATGCTCTTTTTAAATCTTCTCCACTTGTTTTGTGGTCAAGAATCCATTCTCGTAGCTGACCTATTGTCATGTATTTCATTTTGTCATATGTACGGCGATTTAATCCATCAACATTAACTCTTGTAACTTCATCTTCCTCATAAGGTATAGTTGGATTTTCTACTAAATCCTCAATCGTTAAATTGGCAAGAACAACTTTCGCCGCGACTCTCTCAGTCTCGTTGTTTGCAGCTATTCCCTGCAAACGGTCACCTGATTTTGGCTCGTTTGCTTTTGCTAAAACATCTTTAATGTCACGAAATTGAAATGTTTCTCCATTGAGTGTTGTTTTTAATTTCATATTATTTATCCTTTCTTTTGAATTCTATATAATGCGTTTTTATAAAGATATCCCAACGCCTATATACATAAAATATTTATATATAAAATAAGTATAAAATCTTATATACATCGTGATTTTGTACTCCATCTGAGCCGCCGCTAATGCTAATATATAATACAAAAGCCCAGAAATAGCCATATGACCACTTCTGAGCTTCTTCGCTTCAAAATATTTGAACCTATATTCCAACTCGGAATTACAGGCTTTAATTATTCTATTCTACAAAATCAAATTCTATTCTTGTGCCTTTATGGCTACTGTCTATAGAAACTTGACCATTAAGTCTTTCCAGTACCATAACGTTAACCAGTTCAAGACCCATGGACTTTTTATTCTTGATACCAACCTTAAAACCGATACCATTATCTTCTACAATAATAGAAGAACATAAAAAATCTTTTTTTATATGGACTGAAATCTCCCCTTCAGTTCTTCCTTTAAAGGCATATTTCAGTGCATTATGGATTAATTCATTTATAATTAGTCCAATAGTTACTGCTCTTTCTCCCGAAACGTATATCTGATCCCCGCTTACGCTAAAATTAATTGATATATAAGGGCTTGCCTCACTTCTAATTACATCTTTGCCAATTCTATTTATTATTTCTTTTATTTCTATTTCATCTTTATAAGAATCAACCATTCTTTCGTCTAAGGTTGCCAGCATAGACCTTAATCTGCCTGCTACATCCTTATAGGCATCTGCAACTTCACCAGAGTCCGATTTCCAAGCCTTTTCGTCACATATTGAATACACCAATTGTAAACTGTTCTTTATCCTGTGCTTCAGTTCTCTATAGGAGGTTTTTATAGCATTAATGTCCTTTTCCATTTGGAGCATACCCGTCATGTTTTCAATAATCAAAGCATATTTTACTCCGTAGATACCCATATCTATTTTCTTGCCCTTTAACGTATGTGAACTTATTGTTAAAGTACTGTCTTTCATATTATCTGACTCTAATTCATAATCACACCAAAGATTGCCAATATGCATCCCGAGTAAATTATCTACATAACCCAAGTCTTTAAAAAGGGAAACGGCGGCTCTGTTTCCATAACAAATTTCATTGTTATAATTAATCAAAACCACGGCATCTCGAATAAATTCCAATAAATCTTCTTTAGTAGTTGAGTTTAAGTTTAAGGCTAAGGATTCATCTTCATGGTTCTTAATATCATCCTCAATCCTTTTCTCATATATTAAAACTGCTATAACCTTGTCTTTAAAAATAATAGGATAAGCTGATTGTACAACATTAACATTATTTGGCACAAGTAATGCCTTTACACCGATGGTAGGCAGTTTCAGGTGAAATGTTCTGTCAAGTGCAGGTTCATTCTCCCATTTAATAAGCATACCTAATAAACTTTCTTCATATGCCGATTTTATTGTTGTGGGTTTGGATTCGGCTACAATAACCATTGTCCTACCCGTATATGTCTTACAATCTATAAAAACATCTGCTTTTTCATCATCTGCCATTTTCTGCATTCTATCAATGTATTTATGCAGATATGCTATTTCTTCTTCATTTAAGTTTGTAAACCTTCTACATAATGTACTATTAACATCATTCATATTCATGCCCCTGATCACCAAGCAAATATTGTGCTATACGATCCATAGAAATCTGTTTCCTGCTGCTTAGCTCCCTTATAATTTCGTAAGCCTTATCTTCTGAAACATCCTTTCGTTCCATGATTACTAGTTTTGCCTTATCTATAATATCCCTAGTATTACTTCTTCTCTTCAATTTTTTTACATCTTTATTTAGAAGATAATATTCCTTACTCTTTGCTAAACAAACTTCCATTGTAGGAATAACAACACCTAATTCAACCGGCTTTGTTAAATATCCCATTGCGCCTACCTGAATAGCTTGATCTACATATTCCTTATCATCAAACGAAGTAAGCATAATAACACACTTTGCACTTTTTTCCACTACTATAGCTTCTGAAGCCTGAAGTCCGTTCATAATAGGCATTTGAATATCAACAATTGCAATATCAGGAGTATATTTCTTGCAATTTTCAACAACATCCAACCCATTGGAGGCTTCTGCTACAACATGATACATAGTACCTTGAAAAAATTTCTTTAATGACTCTCTAATGTTTTTATCATCATCTGCTATAACGACTGTCTTAAGCTGCTCATTAGCCATAACACTCCTCCTAAAAAATAGCTTTTAACATCAACATTATCTTATGGGTTTATCTTTTCCTTCGCATGATACTGAATAAATCATATTGGCTATTTCAGTAATATTTTTGCCATTTTCCAAACTTAGTCTTTCAAGATATTGCATAATCTCTTTTTCTTCCATCTTATTTTGTTGCATGAGGATATGCTTCGTATAGTCCATTGAGCGTTTATCATAAAACTCCTTTTCAACTTTTTCATATTCATTTTGGAGTTTAACTTCTCTTTCTTTTCGAGCCTGTGCCATGGCTAAAGAGGGAATCAGATTCCTTCGGTTTATCGGTCTACCCACAAAAGCATCTATCTCGTACATATCTACTTTAAATATGCTTGTATTCCAGTCACTGTCTATTGCGATAATAACTTCGGCCCATCTATGTTCTGAGATATATTTAATTGTACTTATTCCATCAAAACGAAATAAGTCTAAATCAATTATAAGTATATCAGGAGTCTTATTCTCACATTTTAACATTGCTTCTATGGCATTGTCTGCCTCATCAACTACAATATATCCTTCAAAGTCTAGCAGTTCCTTAAGCCTAGTTCGTTCTAAGCTATCCAACACTGCCAATAGCACCTTCTTGTCCAAATTACAACATAATCCTTTCACATTCGACAAAAAAAGCACACCCAAACTATTAGGCGTGCTCCGTCGCATCAATACACCATAAACTCATTTCACCATGTAGTTTATTTATCTTTATAATACAATGGCTTGTACATAATGTCAATACATTTGTTCTCGATAGTCGTGTCAAATTAGCTGAAAAAAACTACCAATCCCCAAAAATCCACATAGTTTATCTGTTGAGATTTTATGTGTATATTTGCATTAATAATATGTAATTTAACTTTTCCTATTTTTATATATCAGATAAAATTTTAAATTTATTTACCAATTCTTTCAGCATATTAGCTTGACCCGTAAGTTCTTCACTTGTTGCCGCACTCTCCTCTGCTGTTGCTGAATTTGTTTGAACAATACCTGCAATTTGATCAATCCCTAAGGTTATCTGTTCTATTCGATTTGCCTGATTCTCAGATGCCTGTGCAATCTTGCCAGCAGATTCTACTAGCTTGCCGGTTGAGGATGCCACCTCACAAATCGTATTTACCGTTTCTACAGCAATCCTAGAGCCATTTTGAATTGCTGAAATTGTGTTTTCAATAAGCTCTGTGGTATTTTTAGCCGCTTCAGCACTTTTTTGAGCAAGATTTCTTACTTCATCGGCAACAACAGCAAATCCTTTTCCCGCCGCACCTGCACGAGCCGCTTCAACAGCTGCATTAAGTGCCAGTATATTGGTCTGGAAGGCTATATCGTCAATTGTCTTAATTATCTTACTGATTTCATTTGCAGAATCTGAAATATTCGACATAGCATTTGTCATTTCTGACATCTGTGCTGTTCCTGCTTTTAATGCTTGTCCGGCTTCACTGGCTATAGTATTGGAGTTTTGGGCATACTGTGCAGTTTCCTTGATTTCATTTGCCACCTCAGTAATGGTTGCTGATAACTCTTCAATTGAAGATGCCTGCTTGGCCGCTCCATGAGAAAGTGCCTGTGCTCCATCAGAAACTTGTTCACTTCCTGTATTAACTTGATCAGAGGCTTGGCTAATTTCTATAATCGCAGATGTTAAATTTTCTTCTATACTGTCATACATATTATAAAGCTTAGTGTATTCACCTACGTATTTTCCCGGGCATTGACTTCTTGCCGTAAAATCCCCATTAGAAATAAGTTCTAATGTTACTGCTACATCATTTATAATTTCTCTAGTATTATTAGACATATTATTAAATGCCTCTGTTAGCTGGCCTATTTCATCATTTCTTTCCTTGTTTAAATCTAATTGAAAGTCTCCGCCAGTTATTTTGTTTGCTGCTATGACCATGTTATTTAGAGGTCTTAGAGCTTTGTTTATTAACATAAAAATCATAAAGCTGACAACTGCAATTCCTATTGCCATCCCTATTACCTGCATAATAACAAACCTTATTATGGTTGAAGTGATTTCATTTTGCGCTATGGTTACTACAGACCACCATGTCTGTACTTCAGTCTTTATTGGGTAAAAGAAACGAATCACCTTTTTATCTTCAATATTAGAAGATATATTATAAAATGGCTCGTTTTTATTTAAGCTTTCTAATGTTGATGATAATTCCTTATCATTTGAATAGTCTTGAGATAAGTTCTTCCCTACATTTTCGCTGTTGTCAGGATCATAAATAACATTATATCTATCACTTAATATATCAAAATCAATAGTGGAATATTTATCTTCTCTGTCTAAATTGAAAGCAGAAAATACATTTATATCTATATCTGCAGTTACAACTCCAACAGCCTTTCCGCCTACTAAAATTGGCTGAGAAACAGTAATCATATTAATGCCCTCATATTCATAAGTCTCACTTAAGTGAAGTTTTTTTGAATTAAAGGGTGCTTTATAATACTCTTCATTGCAATATTCTTCATATTTTCCAAAAGAGCTTATCTTGTTTGTAGCTACATCCCCTTCTGCAATATACATGGTATAATCTCTAATGTTTTTATCGAATGCGTATGGTTCAAAATATACTCCCATCCCTACAATTTCTGTACTGTTTTCAATATTGTTTTGTAATGTTTCTATTGTATATTGCTCTATATTTCTTGACCTTTCTGATATGGCAACATTATAAACTTTGCTCAAGTTTTTATTATTGTCTGTAGTAATATCAGATGGTGTATTTTCTGCTAACTCACCAGCAATATACAGTGCAAGCAGCTCCGTTACTTTTTGTGACTCTTTCATAACTCCATCTGAAATAATTGCATTGGTTTTTGCTGTACCCGATATTTCAGATATAACAGAACTATTCATTTGTGAATAAGTATTTACAGAGGATAAACTTATCATAGCCGCAAATATTACCATTAATACTAATAAAATCATGCAAGTTAATCTCGTTGCAACATTTTGTTTGCTTGTAGCATTGTTTCTTCTTTTTTCCATAATCTCCTCCTGTTTATTAGCACACAGTGTCGCCATGTTATGTCATTAATTACTGTCATACACAACATGACTAGCAAAATTATTATAAATATTTATAACGATTTTGGAACATATATGGCGGTGTCGCTTTTTCCAGCTTTAAATCCCCTGTCCATCGAAAATTGCGAACAGGGGATTATTAAAAATGTTGTTATGCTTAAACCTTTAATTCTCGCCTTATAAATCCTTAGCAAAACCAGTTTTTTAGGCGGGTACCACCATTGTTTTATTTTGTTGCAGGAAGAATAGTTTCAACTTCTGCGTGTGGTCTTGGAATTACGTGTACTGACACTAATTCTCCAACTCTCTGAGCAGCAGCAGCACCAGCATCTGTTGCAGCTTTAACAGCTCCAACGTCTCCTCTTACCATTACTGTTACAAGACCACCACCAACAAATTCTTTACCGATTAAAGTAACGTTTGCAGCCTTTACCATAGCATCTGCAGCTTCAATTGAACCAACTAAAC
>JBKECQ010000077.1:0-38889 GCA_047974845.1 Aminipila sp.
AAGAAACAACGGGCATTACAACAAGCAATATGAAAATATAACCAGCACTCTAATGAATGCTGGTTATATTAGAACCTACAATTTAATTGTTTTCTTTGTCTACTTGACAAGGGATGTATCAATGGGGGTGTTTTTTTAATATAGAAAAGAGGGAATCGAACGGAAGAATTCCATAATATTGATAATTGCCTAGCTAAAGCTAGGGGATTCCCGTATGGCACCTACCGGACATTTGCCTTATAAATGAGATTAGGTGTACAACCCGAAAGGGGTTGGTTATTTTCAACGGTGGAGAAGTTTAAGGTAGACAGATAGCCTAGGGTAGCAGGATCGAGTAGGGTTAAAAATATAGAAAATTTATATTGACATTCAAATACTACTAATGTAGTATTTAGTAAAAGGTTATATTGTAAAAAGTAAACATAGGTAGAAGGAGAAGAGATATGAAGCATTTACCAGAAGCACAACTTGAAGTAATGATTGCCATTTGGGATGCAGAAAACCCAGTGGCAAGAAATGAAATTCAAAAAAGATTGCCAGAGAATCGATGGAAGACAACAACCCTCAATACTTTTTTAAATAGATTGAGTCAGAGTGGGTTTTTGAAGGTTGAACATAAGGGAAAGGAATATGTATATAGTCCACTTATAACAAAAGAAGAATATATGGCATTTGCAGGCAAAAGTATTTTAAAAAATTTATATAGTAATTCAATAAAAATGTTTGTTGCATCGGTATGCAGTAGCAACGATATGACGGAAAAAGAAGTAAAAGACTTGCAGATGCTTCTGACTAAACTTAAGGGCGGTGATACAAGTGATTAACACTTTGTTTTATAATACCTTATTAACGGGGGGGATTATATCGGCTTTAATCCTAGTAGTATTTCTTATTTCGCCAGCGCTAAATAAACGCTATCATGCGGTTTGGCGTTTCAATATTTGGAAAGTATTTATGATGTTTCTGATTGTACCTGTAGGGTTTATTTTGCGGTTGTTGATGAACAGTGAAAAAATCCAAAATAGTGTAACGACTATTAAGCACAGTGTAGCAGCAGTAGCGACCGATTCCACTCAGACAGCTAATTTTCAAATGATTGCCGAAAAGCAGCAGTCGTCTATATGGATAAAACTTGTTGATATGGGGCCACAGTGGGTTCCAATCATCTGGAGCGTGGGGGTTTGCGTAGTAACGATTTACTTAATAAGTGTCTATATCTTTTTTATTCGTAATATTAGGAAAAACAGCGAACCTGTTCGGAATGATTATATTGATAAAACCCAAGCTGAGATTTTGTCAAAGCGCAAAGGAAAGAAGTTCCTTCAAGTATACCAGTGTAATAAGTTTCCATCGCCAATGATTGTCGGAATCTTCAAACCTGTAATCTTTATCCCCAAAAGAGATTATACCGTGGAAGATTTGCAAATAATTTTAACTCACGAGTTAACTCATTACCTGAGGCATGACTTGCTGTACAAAGGACTATTTATAGTGGCGCTTATTCTGCATTGGTATAATCCTTTTGTTCATATTATGACGAAAGCTGCAAGCAAGGATATGGAATTGTGCTGTGATCAGGATGCTATAAAAGGAAAGAATAAAGAATTTAGATCAGATTATAGTGATGTAATTATGGGGGAAATTATAAACCGTAACCAATTTAAAGGAGCATTGTTTGCCTGTATGGGTAGCGATAAAAAGACTATGGAAGAAAGGCTTAGAAGTATTTTCAATAGTAAAAAAAGAAAAGGCGGTATTATTTTTTTAGGAGCATTAGCCATTATGGTGGCGTTCAGTGGCTTTGCATATACCAATGATCATGATGTGCCTGATTTTAATAGTTCAGAATATCAGCAGTTACTAGAAAAGGCAATTAGTGATAAAGCAGCTAGCAGAAAAGCAAGGCTTGCAGAGAAAAATATTCCGTATAAGGATATAGATAACATTGAAGAACTAGTGGCTCGCGTCATGGATGAAGAGGGGAATTATGATATCTATGAGGTATATGCATTAGTAGGAATGGAGCCGCCAGCTCAGGTTTTACCTGATTTTGATTTGTCACAGTTTGACTCCCATTTTACCGCAGTAAATAACTGTATACAACCACATATTTTAGGAAACGGCGATAGGGCAATCTATTCATCGGACTCCGGCAAACCGTGGAAATTAAAGAAGGGTCAGATTGTCAAGCTAAATATATATGCGGATATAAATCGGCTTGCACCTAGTGAAGTGGAGTCAGTGAGTGGCAGAGAAATTGCTGCTAAGGGAAATCTTATATTTGGATATATGAAGGATGATGAATGCATTGATATAAAGCCATTCAATATTGACAATGAAAAGCAGATACAATTTGAGGTTGATGGTGAAAAAAAAATAGAGTTTGAGATTCAGGAGGATGGCAAGTACAAGTTCTATTTATTCTGCCCAGGATCATTAGACATCATTATAAAGTGGATTTCTATCGATATTGAATAGCAAATCTATAGTAAAGTAAGGATAAAGGGTTCGATGTAAAAAATATTAACGAATTAAAAATCTATTACAAAGATTCAATTGAAAAGATTGTTTCCCTATTGACAAGCATAAACTACAAGCGTAGTATATATTACATAAGTAGTAAGTGCGTTGATTTTAAAAGAAAGAGAGGGAAATAAATGAAAACTAAAAAAACCCTAATAATTCTATTGGCGATAGTTCTAACAATAACTTGTATGCCTTTAACAGCTATGGCTTCTGAGTCTAAAGGTCAAGTAATACAAGAAATAGACATTTTATCAGATGGTTATTATATTACCGACCCAGATGGCAACGTGGTTCCAACAATCAAATTCATTGTTGACGAGAATGTTTTACTAAAACCTGGATACTCGTTAAATGCAAAAAATAATGTTTGGTATAATGGTAATATAATGGGGTTTTGGGCGAGTGTTAGTGGTGCCAGTGTCACAAAGCTTAAGCTAAGTACGCAACTTGCGACATCCTCTGGTGTTTTTACTAGTCTTGGATATTTTACTGCAACACAAGGTGACTGGTATGGTTATCTGGAATCTCAAGGAATGTTGAATCAATATAACTGTTATTACAGGCTACAATTTACAAATAAAAGCACTTCGACCATGATCATTGATTCATTAACAGGTGAAGAGTTTACACCATAATAATTCTATAAAGTTATCATAAAAGGCTAATTTACAAAAGGGCAGAATTAAAAGTTTGATGTAGGGTAAATTAATTATAAAGCTCCTTAGTAATTGACAGATAGTATATTAGAAGATGCACTTACATAAATCCAAAGATGGTTTTACTTTTGATGTAGACGAAACGAAAACATACAATTTGATATCTAATAATAGCTTATCGTCAGATAGTGTATTATAACTATCTGACGGTAAGCTATTAAAGACAAACTTTCAGCCTAAAGAGAGCGGATTTCTTTTATTTTAGTATGAATATAAAATGGTTTAATTATATTTTTCTTACCAACAACTCGAAGTGTTAAGTTTGAACCTTGTCAGTAGGTTCAAAACAAACTTGGAATTACGAAACAGTATCATATTGGGAGACAAAAATTTGATGATATTGTATATGACTATTTATATATGTTGCATTATTATTATGATAATGATTACACTCCATGTCTTAATGTTAATGTCATGTATGCCTTTACTGACTAATTTTGGCTGAGGTCATTGTACACTAATAAATATAAATATAAATGTAAATATAAATGTAAATAGGGGTGGAACTTATTAGTGGAACGGTAGCAAGGTATGAAAGTAGTATTATTAATGTTAATAAAAAGTGCAAAACTTCAAATTATAATTGGTAGAAATAGTTCTCCTTAAAGGTTATAATTTAATCAAGAAAAGGAGAACGAATATGAATTTAGGAGAAAACTTGCTTCAAGCCAGAAAACGTAGACTCTTATCGCAAGAGGAAGTTGCCGAGAAGTTAGGAGTTAGTAGACAAACTATTTCAAAGTGGGAACGGAACGAAACATTACCGGATATCTGTCAATCCAAAAAGTTAGCATCTCTGTATCTCTTGTCTTTAGATGAACTTATTGACTTTGATGTTGACTTGAAAGAGATTGAACTGGTTATTGAAAAAACCACTGAAGAAAAGCAGGAGAAAATAAACTGGACAAAAACGTGGAGTAAGAAATATCCCATACTTGCAACTTACCAAGATATGGTTGATACTACCCAATACGAAGAACAAATTAAAAGATTATTAGAGAAACTCAGCGTTGACTATGGATTTAACGACATGGATTCTTTATTAGTATTAAAGGATATTATGGCACAAGTATGGAAACAAAAAAAGTAATTAAAAGTTTACTCATATAAAATTAAGAAACTCTCAATCGGGAGTTTCTTTTATTTTAAATATATTATAGGCAATTCGCCCGCTCCGAGACAAACTCTGGAACGTGGCATAGCTTGGTAGCGCCATTAATTTGGGAGTAATAGGCAGTAGTTTCCAATTCTATTGTTATGATCAGAAAGGCAAACTATAAACACTTGGTTTCTATAGGATATACAAAGAAATTCTACAATTCCGTTTTGAGCAGTAAAATCTCTGGACGTTGAGAAAATAGAAATAAATTAATTAAAGAAATAATATGTCAAATTTGCAAATTGCATAAAAACTGGCACTTTGACAAAATCCCGTCACTTTGACAAAAGAATTATAATGAAAAATGGGTATTTTACATTGTTTTTTTATGGCATAAAAATTGCTCATTAGTATGTATATATTATTATTGTAAGGAGGTAATCAAAATGGAAGTTAAAATATTGGGGCGAAGTGATTTGGAAAAAATTTTAGAAATGCCAAAAGTAATTAAAGGCGTCGAATCCGTTTATAAATTAAAAGCGGAGGGCAAAACTGTTGTTTGGCCACTGGTATCTTTCGACTTTGAAGAACAAAATGCAGTAATGGATATACGTTCCGGATGTGTATTTGGGGAAAATCTTCACGGGCTTAAAATGTTGAATAATTTCCCTTTAAATAAGGATAAAGGGCTACCGCCGTTTAATGGTATGTTAATGATTTTTGATTCAAATACAGGCATTCCCCTTGGAGTAATGGATGCTTCATACATTACTTGTATGAGAACGGGAGCGGCAGGAGCCATTGGTGCAAAAGTTCTTGCTAATCCAGATTCTAAAACATTATTTATGTTGGGGGCAGGAAGACAGGCATTGTATCAAATTGCAGCGACTTTAATACTATTCCCAGAGTTAGAAAGGGTTTATATTTCTGATCCACTGGATCATAAAAATGCAGTTGAGTTTACAAGGGTATGTAAAAAGATGTTAAACGACAATCTTAAGGTATCTTGTGAGAATGTTGTATTTGAACCTGTAGATGATATGAAAAAATGTGTTGGAAGAAGTGAAATAATTATTACAGTCACGCCCTCAAGGAGTCCGATTATAAAAAAGGAATGGGTTTCACCGGGGACACATTTCAGCTGCATCGGTGCGGATATGGAAGGTAAGGAAGAAATTGATCCGGAGCTTTTCAAAGGAGCCAGAGTTTTTGCAGATGATAAAGCACAATGCATTCGGGTTGGCGAAATGGAGCTTGCTATTAAAGGGAATAAGATAAGTGAAAATGATATTTTAGGTGAAATTGGTCAAGTAATTAGAGGTGATATTAGAGGACGTTTAAGTAAAGAAGATATTACAATTTTTGATGCTACAGGATTAGCAATTTTAGACCTTGTAACAGGCAAAAAAGCAATAGATGCAGCCAAAGAAAAAGAACTTGGTATTTCAGCAGATATATAAGAAAGTCAATAATTATAAATAAAGGAAGGAAAAAATATTATGAAAATTGATAGTTTTATTTTAGAAAACTGGTTAAATCCGGCCTGTGACAGTGAAAAAAATGAGATTTATTTAGGGGGCAGTTGCGTACTTCCAATGACACTTGAAGAGCTTTTTGATTTGACTGGAGAAAATATAAATAATTTTTTTGAGGAATTGAAAAAAATGAATTTAGGCTACGGCCGTTTTGATGGAACAGCAAGATGTCGTAATGCAGTTGCATCTATTTACAAGAATGTCAGACCTGATGAAGTAGTATTGGTTCATGGAGGTACCGGTGCTAATAATAATGTTATTAATACATTAGTGGAACCGGGTGATAAGGTTGTTTCAATAGTTCCAAGTTATCAGCAGTTCTATTCTATTCCTGAGTCCCTTGGAGCAAAGGTTTACAAGGTTTATTTAAAACCGGAAGAGGGATATAAGCTTTCAATGGATAAATTGAGAGAAGCAGTGGATAGCAATGTAAAGGCTATATTTTTTACAAATCCCAATAATCCAACGGGAGCACTTTTGTCTCTATCTGAAATGGAAGAAATCGTGGAAATCGCAAAAAAGGCAGAGTGCTGGATTGTATGTGACGAAATGTATAGAGGGCTAAAGGATGAATATATGTATTCATTTGCGGATATTTATGAAAAAGCTATTGTTACGTGTAGTTCGTCAAAGATTTATTCAATGGCTGGTTTAAGAGTCGGCTGGATTATTTGTCATGATTCTGAAATGCAATGGCAATTGTTCAATAGACGTTCTTTTGATTCAATTTGTGGTGGGAACTTTGATGAATGGTTATTTGCAATAGCTTTAGAGCATTCAGATAAAATTTATGCAAGAAGTAGAAAAATTGTAAATGATAATAAGGCAATTATTGATAAGTGGCTTAAGACTCAGACATATCTTCATCAATATGCAGACTCATATGGTAGCACATATTTTATTCATTACGATTTAAATGTTGATGCTCAGAAGTTCTGTGATGATCTTCTTGATAGAAAAGGCGTTTTGATTTGCCACGGAGATTGCTTTGATGTCCCACATACCTTTAGATTAAGTCTTGCTCATGCAGAGCATTTAGAAGAAGGACTCAAGAGAATTGCTGAATATATTGAAGAACTAGTAAAGGAAGGGCATTCATTATAAAATAACGTTTTACTTTTAAATTATGTTCTAGTAAAATGCTCATAGGAGGTGATGGAAATATGTTGAACTTATCTGATTTCCAGGTAGCTCTTGAAGCAATGCATGAAGGAGTCATGATTGTAGACAAGGATTATGTTATTCAATTCTATAATAGTGCTATGGCAAAAATAGATGGCTATTCAACTGAAGAGGTGCTTGGGAAAAATTATTTAGAGATATTTCCAAAGCAGACCTATGAAAACAGCACTATATTTCAAGCCTTTAATGAAAAAAGAAAGACAATAAATAAGGTACAAACTTATGTAACAGGTAAAGGTAGAAGAAATTCTTTGATTACTTCTACCATTCCAATAATAGAAAATAATCAGGTCATCGCGGTAATTGAAACTTGTAAAGATATATCTGTAGAAAGAAAATTATTTGATGATATTATCGAGATGCAAAATGTATTAAATAAAAAAGGTTCAGAAGAGTCTGGGCGATGTGCGTATCATTTTGATGATATTGTGGGAGTTAGCCCTAAACTTATAGAAGCCATACAAAGAGCTGAAAGAGCGGCTAAAACCAGTTCTTTTGTGCTTATTAGTGGAGAAACCGGAACCGGTAAAGAAATATTTGCACAAAGCATACATAATTATAGTGGTCGAAAATCAAAGCCATTTGTTGCGGTTAATTGCGCAGCCTTGCCAAGTGAACTTTTAGAAGGAATATTATTTGGTACAACAAGGGGTGGATTTACAGGTTCTATAGACAGAGCGGGCTTGTTTGAAGAGGCTAATCATGGAACAATGTTATTAGATGAAATTGATTCAATGGATACACTTCTTCAAGGGAAATTGCTTAGAGTAATTCAAGAAGGTAATGTTAGAAGAATTGGTGGAACTAAGGATATTCAACTAGATGTGCGTATCATCTCTACTACAAGTACCGGTATGGAAAATGCAATCAAAGAGAAACGCTTTAGAAATGACCTGTTTTATAGGCTTAGTGTAGTTGATATTACTATACCTCCTTTGCGCGAAAGGGGACAAGATATACTTGATATAAAAGATTATTATATTAATAAATTTAATAAAGAATTTAATAAAAATGTAGTTGGAATTTCACAAGATGTTAAGAGCATATTTATGTCATATTATTGGCCCGGAAATGTTAGGGAATTGCGTCACTGTATAGAAGGTGCTATGAATATTATTGGTGATGATGATGTAATAAGAAAAAGTCATTTGCCTACAAGTATTTTAAATAAGGTAAAGAGCGGTCAAGTTGAGACTGAGACAATTGTTCCGGAAATAAAAACCGATAGCAAAAAATATACTAATGAAACAAAATCGCTTCGTTCAGTAACAGATAATATTGAAAAGAAAATGATAATTGAGGCATTGGAGATTTGCAAAGGAAATGTATCAAAGGTAGCAGATTTTCTTGGCATGAAGCGTCAGACTTTACAATATAAGATGAATAAATATGGAATAATAAAAGACAATATAACCATACATTATCTTGAAGAATAGAATATATAATAAAAAGCGAGACACTGTAATATGCCTCGCTTTTCATTTAAACAATATATTTTAGAAAACAATAATTTAAACTGTAAAATCTTTATTGAGTGTCTAAACCTTTCATTTTGCGAAGTGCCAGTCCACCTAAGAATTCAACTGCAATTCTAGAACACCACTGTGCCCCCATTCCATTAAAATCGTAGTCTGCAGAATACTCATTAATATCCAAACCAACAACTTTTTCTCTTGAAATACGCCTAACAGCATGGAACATTTCATCTGTTGTCATTCCCCAAATTTCAGGAGCCTTCTGTGAGCAAACCTGACTTGGTTCCATTACATCAATATCCATTGACATATAGATTCCATCGGTGCCATCAGTAGCAATTGCTATCGCTTCGTCAATAACCGCCTTGATGCCTCTGTCCTTTACCTCATCTATTGTGTAATAACGGTGACCTAGTTCTTTAGCAACATTTCTTTCATAAATACCATTTCTTACTCCGCGGATACCAATTTCAACAAAGTTTTCAGGGCTGATTTTACCTAACTCAAATCCTTGATACCATTGTGAAGAGGCCCAGTTAATTGGCTCGTTGCAAAGATCAAGATGTGAGTCGAAAACAATAAGTCCAATTTTGTTCTTTCTGTTTTTTAGTACTGCCTTCATGGTTGGAATAGGAACTGTGTGATCCCCACCAAAAACAATTGGCATTGCTCCTGCGGCGACTATATCAGCAACTCTTGCTTCAGCCTTATCAATTGTTTCCTGAATATGAAAAGGATTATAATCTGTGTCGCCATAATCTTTAACTTTAATATAATCATCCATACACATTTCGCGGTCAATTTCTGGGAACCAACCACCATTATGCTTATGTGAATAGAAAATTGAATATTTTCTAATAGTATCAAGACTTTCAGCTTTTTCTGCACCCATTCTCCAATAAACAGAATTAGAACCTGGCCTACCACAGGTTGGAGGTGCTGAAACAGTTGGAGAAAGGGCCGTTACACCTTCAAATGGAATGCCTAATATTGCAGCATCGCATCCTTTTAAATCTTCAGCATTGAGGGCTAAAGGATATTCCATAAAGGTAGGTGTATCACCTCTTAAAATTGGGAGTTCGGTTCTCCACTGATTAGCATTTTGCACTTTCAAAATTCTGTCAGCATTATCCCACGCATTTTTAATTTTTTTATCATCCACATTTTTTACGACATCGTTAATCTTCATAATAAAAACCTCCTGTTACTGGCTAAGCCATAATTTTATTTTTATATAGCGCAAATTTCATACCAAAAGAAAAAGCCTTAATTTCTAATGAAAGCAGACCAAAGATAGAAAATTAAGCAAAAAAAATAACATTATGCCAAATTATCGGCATAATGCAAAATAGTTTTTGATATTAATTGATATGTTTATCATAAAGAAAAACACTTTTCAATAGAAGAATTAAAAGGGATTAAAAAAATATATAGGTTGTCATAAATGTATAGGTAAAAGAATAAATTAGATAAATAAATGCCTTGACTTAAAAAAGCGATTCTATTAGCATAAGAAATAATACAAAATATTAGCTCTAGAAATAAGGGTTAATACAATTGAATTTGCTGGAGGAAAGATGGATAAAAGAAAACCGGTTCTTATGCTAATAGGAAGATCTCAGGCAGGAAAGACAACATTGACTCAGTGTTTAACTAAGCAAAAGTTACGCTACAACAAAACACAAACGGTTCAAGTTGTAGATGGACATTTTATTGATACCCCTGGTGAATATGTTGAAAGGCATGGATATTATGGGGCGTTATCCGTAACAGCTACATCGGCTAACATAATAGGCTTGGTTCAATCCGCAACTGAAGAGGGAACCATGTTTGCACCGGGCTTTGGTTTTATGTTTTGCGGTAAACCTGTTGTTGGAATTGTTACAAAATGTGATATAGCAACTGAAAAGCAGATTATTAGAGCAGAGCATTTGTTACGTGATGCAGGTGCAACAAAATGTTTTAGATTGAGTAGTCTCAATGGCAAAGGGGTAGTGGAATTAGAGCAGTGGTTGAATACAGCCAGAAATAGCGAAAATATATAATGGTGTGAAAATTATAGAAAAAGAATTGAAAAAAAATCAAACTCTTATATTGACAATAACGGATAATTTAGTATATGATTAAGACATAATTTGAACGGAGCACTGTGCGGCGTAGTGTGGGGCTCGTGATTAAGGAATGCGAAGTAGCGCCTAGACGTATTTGTTTGGGTGCTTTTTTTGTTGACTGATGTGTAGAAGCCGTATGGTGAGTGTAAAAAATGGGTGTGAAGGGGAGTGAAGCCTTGGAAGAAACAAAACAGAGAATAATTCAGGAATTTGTTCCGGGCAAACAAGTGACGTTAGCACATGTTATTGCAAACCCTGTAAGGGACTTATATCCCAAATTGGGAATGATGCAAGATTGCGGTGCTATAGGAATATTGACAATTACCCCTAGTGAGGGCGCTATGATAGCAGCAGATGTTGCGTCAAAAGCGGCAGATATTTCAATTGGATTTGTAGATCGTTTTAATGGGTCACTGGTCATCTTAGGAGATGTATCTGCGGTAGAAGCTGGAATCCGTGATGTAATGAATATGCTATGTGATAAGATGGGATTTTCAAAAACCGAGATTAGCAGATCTTAAGGTTGAAACAGGCAAATAAAATCACTGAACGTACAGTGATAAATGCTAGGAGTTAACCATGAAGGAAAAGGAAAGAAAAGAAATTAGGGTTGTTATCGCTGAAGATGAACCCATCACCAGAATGGACTTAAAGGAAATGTTATTAGCCGCAGGTTATTCGGTTGTAGGAGAAACCTCAGAAGGATTTGATGCAATTGAAATTTGTAAAAGAGAAAAACCAGATGTGGTACTTTTAGATATTAAAATGCCATTACTGGATGGTCTCTCAGCGGCAAAAGTTATTATTGAAGAAAGAAGCGTAGACACTGTAATTCTACTGACAGCCTATAGTGATGATGAATTTGTTAACAGAGCTACTAAAATCGGAGTATCGGGATATATAGTAAAGCCTATTGATGAAAAGGCATTAGTACCTAATATAGAGATTGCAGTGGCTAGAAGCAGAGAAATTAAGGAGATTCGTCGCCAATGCGAGAGCATTGCTGAACGGTTGGAGAATCGAACTATTATTGAAAGGGCTAAAGGTCAATTAATGTTGACTACCGGCCTTAGTGAAAATGAAGCCTACGAGTACATAAAGAACTTAAGCAAGGATAAAAAAGTTTCTATGAAACGGATTGCGGAGATTATATTGGCTTAGAAAGATTGAGGGTAGATTTTCGGATATGATAGAGACATTGTGTAAAAAATACACTGATTTGACGGATGAGGAAATAGAGATTATTAAAAAAATAGGGGTAGGTCTACAAGTGATGGCAAATTTAGAAGATGCGGACTTTTTTATAGATTGCCTAACAACAGACCAAAAAGCAGCAGTTGTCGTGGCGGAAGCCAAGCCACAAAACGTCCCTTCATCATATAAAAAGACTGTTGTGGGTCTTTTGGCAGAACCACAAAATGAGCCGGCGGTAGCAAGAACCTTCAAATTGGGTCTACCTACAAAGCAGATGAAAGCCGTAACTCAGGAGTCTGCAAATGTTATTCAAACGGTGGAACCTATATGGCACGGAGAAAAGGTTATAGGGGTTCTGATTCAAGAAAAGAATGCAGAAGAAAACCGAGAGATGCGAGAAAGAATACGGTTTTCAGAACAAAGCTATGCTAGATTGGCAAATGTATTGACTCGCTTGGACAAAGCGAATTCGTGGCTTGCGGAGTGTATTGATGAAGCCGTTATATTAGTCGATATGGATGGCTATGTAAGCTATAGGAATAAAATGGCTAAACAACTATATAAAAGGCTTGGGTATACAGTTGATATTTTGGGGCAAAGATACCAGTGCGTTGCATTACACGGTTCAAACCTGGAATGGTTCGACCAAGATGCAAATTATTCTGGTATAGAGGTCAACATATCAGAGCTAACATTAACTGTTAAACAAATTTCACTAAAGGCTAATAATGTTGATTTTGCCGTAATGATACACGATATAACCCACATTAGGGAGAAGGAAAAAGAACTAATTTTAAAATCGGTAGCAATTAAAGAAATGCACCACCGGGTTAAGAACAGTTTGCAAACTATTGCTAGTTTACTGAGACTACAAGCAAGAAGAACAAAAAGTGTGGAGGCTAAAAAAATATTGGATGAAAGTATGAATCGCATTTTAGCAATTGCCAGCACGCATGAGCTTCTAGCAAAAGTAGGAGTGGATCAGGTGAATATAAGAGAGGTTCTCGAAAATATTAAAAATAATACCCTAAGGTATTTCTTAAAACCATCAATGGATTTAAAGGTTGAAATTGTAGGGGATGGATTTTTAGTAGATTCAGAGGTTTCAACTTCCGTTGCTTTGGTGGTAAGTGAACTACTACATAATTCACTGCAATATGCCTTTGATGATGGAAGAAAAGAGGGAAAAATTGTGATTGAGATTGAACATAAGGAAAAGCAGTCTCACATTTCAGTTACAGATGATGGAAAGGGCTTTGATATAAATAGCGTTCGTGAGGACAGTCTTGGTCTGAGCATAGTATATTCCATTATAAAAGATAAGTTAAAAGGGATAATAAATATTACATCCAGTCAAGACGGAACAAGAATAGGATTTGATTTTAAAAACAAAATTACTACAGTAGATAATGTGACGTAACGTTATCCTTATGCTAAGCGATGCAGCTTAGGTGCAGAATTTAATTTTCTGTGTCTAAGCTGCTTTTTTATTACATGGGAGGGTGAAGAGTTGAAAGAAATTGTTACAAGCGTAGGAATAGACATTGGAACTTCAACCACACAGCTTATTTTCAGTAAGCTAACTATTGAAAATAGGGCTGCTGGATATATGGTTCCTAGAGTTGAAATAGTCAATAAAGAAGTCGTTTATTGTAGCGATATATATTTCACTCCTTTAAGTTCAAGAACTGAAATTGATGGAGAAAAAGTAAGCAACATAATTCGTAATGAATATAAAAAAGCCAACGTAAAGCCCGAAGATGTAAGTACGGGAGCAGTAATCATAACAGGAGAAACGGCAAGAAAGCAAAACGCAAACATAGTACTAAACAACCTAAGTGATTTGGCAGGTGATTTTGTTGTTGCAACCGCAGGACCGGACTTAGAATCTGTATTGTCAGGAAGAGGAGCAGGAGCAGATGTTTTCAGTGAAGAAAACAGGAATACAGTTGCAAATTTAGATGTAGGCGGCGGCACCACCAATATTGCAGTATTTAATAGAGGAAGCTTATGTGGGGTAACCTGCCTAGATATAGGTGGCAGGCTCATAAAAATACAAGGAGACAGAATTAGTTATATATACGAAAAGACAAAACAGCTAGCCAAGGCAAATAAAATCGAAATAAATGAGGGTGACAAGGTAGATTTAAGCAAACTAAAAGCTATTTGTAAGGTTATGGCTGAAGAAATAAAGTCTGCATTAAATTTAAATAAAAAATCGGAGTTTCATAACAATTTGTACACTAATCAAGGAAAACAATTAGACGAAAAGATTTCTATTAATGCAGTTACATTTTCCGGTGGAGTAGCAAATTTTGTATATGAACCTTCACAAGAAGACATTTTTAGATATGGAGACATAGGGATTTTACTTGGTGAGGCAATTTTTAATAGCGGAATTATCGGTGCAGTAGAGTGTTATCGTTCAGAAGAAACCATAAGGGCTACTGTGGTTGGGGCAGGGACTCACACTACAGAAATAAGCGGAAGCACTATATTTTATGATAAGAAAATACTTCCCCTAAAGAATGTGCCGGTATTAAAGATTAGTAAGCAGGATGAAGGGGATATTAACCTAGTTACAGAGTCAATAAAAAAACAGATTCCTATTTACCTGAATGAAGGTGTTATGCAACCAATAGCCATTTCTTTGACAGGAGAAGTATATAACGGATTTCAAAAAATTCAAGAGTTGGCAGAAGCCATTATTGTAGGTGGCGAGACAATAGTAAAGGGACATTATCCGTTAATAATAGTTTTGGAAAATGATATTGCAAAGGCATTGGGTAATGCCATAAACATAAAGCTTGATAGGCAGAAATCTGTTATTTGTATAGATGGTGTTAGGAGCAAAAGTGGAGACTATATAGATATAGGAGAACCTGTAGGAGGGGGTCATGTACTACCTGTAATAGTAAAAACACTGGTATTTAATTCGTAGATTACTCGTGAAAAATGAGTTTTCAAATATATAAGAGGAAAGGAAAGAAGAGAGCATGGTACTAAGAACAAAGCTGTTTGGGCACAACTATGAGTTTAAGTCGCTAAGAGAAGTAATGGCCAAAGCAAACGAAGAAAAATCTGGTGATAAACTGGCTGGGATTGCGGCTGAATCTGCAGAAGAGAGAGTAGCTGCTAAGGTAGTGTTATCTCATATTACGTTGTCAGAGATTAGAAACACACCGGCAGTTCCGTATGAGGAAGATGAGGTAACTAGAATTATTCAAGATGCGGTGAATGAATCAATTTACAGTGAATTCAAGAATATGACAGTTGCAGAGTTCAGAGAGTGGTTGTTAGATGAGAAAACCACATCATCAATGATTAGAAGAGCTTCAAGGGGAATAACAAGCGAAATTGTAGCTGCTGTATGTAAACTGATGAGTAATCTGGATTTAATTTATTGTTCAAGGAAAATGCGAGTGTCAGCTCATTGTAATACAACAATAGGTTTGCCTGGAACATTTTCATCAAGACTGCAACCAAACCACACAACCGATGATCCAAAAGGAATTATGGCATCTGTTATGGAGGGGCTAAGCCTTGGTTGCGGAGATGCAGTTATAGGGCTGAACCCGGTTGATGATTCGGTAGAGAGTGTTGCAAGAATATTAAAGAGCTTTGATGAATTTAAGAATAAATGGGAAATTCCTACACAGATATGTGTTCTGGCTCACGTAACTACTCAGACAGAAGCAGCAGATAAGTTTAATGCACCTATAGACTTGATGTTCCAGTCTATAGCAGGTTCGCAAAAAGGAAACGAGGCCTTTGGACTTACTGCCACAATGCTTGATGAGGGCAGAGATATGATGCTGAAAAAGGGAACCTCTACAGGCCCGAATGTAATGTATTTTGAGACAGGTCAGGGCTCGGAATTATCTTCAGAGGCACATAATGGTTGGGATCAAGTAACAATGGAAGCTCGTTGCTATGGTTTTGCAAAAAGATATAATCCTTTCTTAGTAAATACAGTTGTTGGGTTTATAGGACCGGAATATTTATATGACTCAAAACAAGTTATTCGTGCAGGATTGGAGGACCACTTTATGGGTAAGCTGTCAGGCATTCCAATGGGATGTGACGCTTGCTACACAAACCACATGAAGGCAGACCAAAACGACATAGAAAATTTAGCTACTCTACTGGTATCGGCAGGATGTAACTATATAATGGGCGTTCCGCAAGGTGATGACTGTATGCTTATGTACCAATGCACAGGGTATCATGAAGCCGCGGCACTTAGAGAAGTGTTTGGCTTACGTCCAATAAAAGAATTCGATATGTGGTTAGAAAAAATGGGATTTTCTGAGAACGGAAAGCTAACTCCACTTGCAGGAGATGCTTCAGTATTTATGAAAAAATAGGAAGGAGGTTCAAATATGGAAACTGGAGATTTAAAGCTAATCATTGAACAGGTTATAAAAGAGATGAAGCTTGTTAATTCAGAAGCGGAGCAAAATATTCAAACTTTAGATGGTAAAGAAGTTGCACCGGTTTGTGAGGAAGGTTGTATACCGGATGTTACAGAGGTTGATATTAGAAAACAATACTTAGTAAAGGAACCTCAAAACGCAGAAGCGTATTATGAACTTAAACAATATGCACCGTGTAGGCTTGGAATAGGTAAAGCAGGTGCAAGATATAAAACTGACCCGTTGCTACAGTTTAGAGCAGCACATTCAGCGGCACAGGACGCAGTGTTTAGTGATGTAGATTCTGAATTTGTAGAAAGGATGAACTTATTTACAGTTACGACCCAATGTGACTCAAAGGATATATATTTGACCAGACCCGATTTAGGAAGAAAGCTTAGTGCTGAGGCTGTAGAAACCATAAAAGAAAAATGCAAGAAAAATCCTACTGTACAAATATATGTAGCAGATGGATTGTCATCAGCTTCTGTTGCGGCTAACATTCAGGATTTACTTCCGGCTATTATGCAGGGGCTACAAAGCTACGGTATTGATACGGGAACACCATTCTTTGTAAAGTACGGCAGAGTTGGAGTTATGGATGAAATCTCTGAAATAACCGGAGCTGAAGTGACTTGTACACTAATAGGTGAAAGACCGGGACTTATTACAGCGGAATCAATGAGTGCTTATATTGCATACAAGGCAACTGTAGGAATGCCGGAGGCTAGAAGAACCGTAGTATCTAATATACATAGATCAGGAACATTGCCTGTAGAAGCAGGGGCACATATTGCAGAAATTATTAAAATAATGCTAGAGAAAAAGGCTAGTGGCACTAACTTGAAATTGTAATAAAGGGAGGAAAGAAAAGATGAAAAGAGATCCCGTTAAGGCGACAGTATTATCAACAAAGGTTATTGCAAATGTTAATAAGGAATTGGCAGAGCAATTAAATTTGACTCCGGATCAAAGATCTATTGGTTTGATTACAGTAGATTGTGATGATGTAACTTATACTGCTTTAGATGAAGCAACTAAGGCAGCAGATGTAAAAGTTGTTTATGCAAAAAGCTTTTACGGCGGTGCTGCAAACGCAAATACAAAGTTGGCAGGAGAAATTATAGGAATATTAGCAGGGCCAAATCCGGCAGAAATAAAAAGCGGGCTTAAAGCGTGCGTTGATTTTATAGAAAATGCAGCTCACTTTATTTCAGCAAATGAGGACGACAGTATCGTATACTATGCACATTGCATATCCAGAACAGGCTCGTATCTATCAGAGGGTGCAGGAATTAAAGAAGGTGAAGCTATTGCCTATCTAATTGCGCCTCCTCTTGAAGCAATGTATGGTGTTGATGCGGCGATGAAGGCAGCGGATGTAAGTATGTGTGTTTTATATGCACCTCCTTCAGAAACAAACTTTGGTGGAGCATTGCTAACAGGAAGTCAGTCAGCCTGTAAAGCGGCCTGCGATGCTTTTGCAGCAGCAGTTGAATTCGTTGCAGATAATCCAATCGAATAAACGAAAGGATATAGAGTATGGATGCATTAGGAATGATAGAGGTATATGGCTACCTAAGTGCAGTGGAAGCATTGGATAGTGCATTAAAGTCGGCAAATGTCACTTTTCACAGTTTGACAAAAGTAACGGGTGGATTGGTAACGGTTATGGTTGTTGGAGATGTGGGGGCTATAAAAGCTGCAATGGATGCTGCAGCATCATCTGCCGAAAGGGTAGGAAATGTAATTTCTGTCCATGTTATTCCTAGACCAGCAGAGTCTGTATTTAATTTGACAAAGTCTAGCTCTGAGAGTGTTAAAGAAAATAATGTTACAGAGAACAATGTTACAGGTAGCAATGTTACCGATAATAATATTACAGACAACAACGTTACAGGTAGCAATGTAGAAGCTGTAGATGAAAAAATTGAATCTCAGGAGAATAATTCAATAACTCATAAAGAAATAGAAGCCGAGGAAAAAACAAAAATATATGGCAATATGAAAAAGGATGAACTAATTAAGAAAACCGTTGAGGAATTAAGACATATTGCAAGGGCACTTCATATGGGTACGATGACAAAAAATGAAATTAAATTTGCAAAGAAGAAACAACTGATTGATGAAATTTGCAAGTTTAATGAAAGGAGAGATAAGTAAATGCTTCTATATGACAAGGATTTACTATCTGTGCAAGAGGTTCGAGATCTGGTAGAACGTGCAAAGGAAGCACAAAAGCAATTGGCAGAAAAGACACAAGAAGAGGTAGATAAAATTGTTAAATCTATTGCTGAGTCTGGTGTACGAAATGCTAAAAGACTAGGGCAATTAGCACACGACGAAACTGGATTTGGAATTGCGGCAGATAAAGAAATAAAAAATATTTTTGGAAGTGTTGGTGTCTATGACAGAATTAAAGACATCAAAACTGTAGGAGTTATAAAAAGGGATGAAACAGCTGGTACATATGCGGTGGCTGTTCCTGTGGGAGTAATAGCCGGTTTAATTCCGTCTACAAATCCAACCTCAACAGTATTTTATAAGTCTGAAATAGCAATAAAAGCAGGAAATGCAATAGTATTTTCACCTCACCCAAATGCATTGAATTGCATAGTGGAAACCGTAAAGGTTATAAGGCAGGCTATTGCAGAGGCAGGGGGAAATGAAAACTTAGTCTCTTGCATATCACTGCCAACAGTTCAGGCTACAGATGTATTAATGAGTCATCCTGATATATCTTTGATTTTAGCAACGGGAGGTTCTGCAATGGTCAGGGCTGCCTATTCTTCAGGAACACCGGCAATAGGTGTTGGTCCTGGGAATGGGCCTGCATACATAGAAAAAAGTGCAGATATTGAAAATGCAGTAAAATGCATAATAGACTCAAAAACCTTTGACAATGGAACCATATGCGCATCAGAACAATCCGTCATTTGTGAAGATGCAATGAGGGATATAGTTCAAAAAGAAATGGAAAAACAAGGAGCATATTTTCTAAGCGTAGAAGAAAGAGAGAAATTGGGAAACTTTATTCTTCGATCCAATGGAACTATGAATCCAATGATTGTTGGCAAAAGTGTTCAGGTAATCGCAGATTTAGCGGGAATAAGTATACCTGTTGACACTAAAGTTTTGGTAGCAGATGAAAACGGAGTAGGTAGGGGGCACCCTTACTCAAATGAGAAGTTGGCTCCTATATTAGGCTTTTATACTGCACCGGACTATAAAGGTGTGTGCGATAGATGTACAGAGATTTTATACTATGAAGGCGCAGGCCATACCTTTATAATACATACACAAAACCAAGAAATTATTGAGTATTTTGCTCATAGAATTCCGGTTTCAAGGTTTATAATCAATAGCCCGGGGGCACTGGGAGGCATAGGTGCTTCTACAGGATTGATGCCTTCACTAACGTTAGGTTGTGGAGCGGTTGGAGGAAGTGCAACAAGTGAAAATGTTGGACCGGAGCAACTGTACAACTTGAGATATGTAGCAGTAGGGCAAAAAAGCCTTGATCAAATAAGGAAAGAAGCAAATGAAGCTCAGATAAAACCTCAGACGATTAATATAGACTCAAAGATGATAGATGAGGTTATAAGAGAAATAATCAAGCAGTTTGAAGCAATTTAGTTTGGGTGAGATATTCAAAATATACTCACAATGAAGATTAAGGAGGAAAACAAAATGACAGCAGTTCAAGCTTTAGGAATGGTTGAAACAAAAGGGTTAGTTGGTTCAATAGAGGCAGCAGATGCAATGGTAAAGGCTGCAAACGTAACTTTAATTGGAAAAGAGCATGTAGGCGGTGGTTTGGTAACTGTTATGGTTAAAGGTGATGTAGGTGCTGTAAAGGCTGCCACAGATGCCGGAGCAGCAGCAGCAGAGAGAGTAGGAGAATTAATTTCTGTTCACGTAATTCCTAGACCACACGAAGAGGTTGAGTTTATCCTGCCGGCTTTAAATAAATAAACTATTTAATTTAAAGGTGGGAGGTGATGGCGTTGAAGGTTGTAACAGAGGCTTTGCTGAGAGATGAACTTAGAAATACTCAACCGGATTTTTATTGCATACCGGAAGGGAGCTTGTTATCTCCGGCTGCTCGTGAGTATTTGCAGCAACGCAAAATAAAAATTTTAAAGGAACCACCAACAGAAAACTGTGAACAAAGTGCGGTGAGAAAGATTGAGGAAGTTACTCCAAAAAGTTTAAGTCAGGACTGTAAGCCTTGGGAACCTGCATATATGGATTTTAATACAGGTGGATTTTATAAAGAAAAGCCAGAGCATATGTGTCAAATACAAGGCAATATGCTAGTAGAAAAATGCCATCCAAGAATAGCTTTTAGAGGAAAGCTTGATACAACTCAAACCAAAATTATTTTATATCAAGCACTAATTGCTGAATCGGGAAGTTACTCAAAACTTATTGAGGATTTAAATAGTGTGTTAGCTTCAATGAATAATATTATGAGATGCGATGCTCTTGACGAAAAACTTGAGAGCGAAATTATAATAGGCTTCACCCACAAGGAATTACATGACAGATCTCATAATCCTATGAAATATTTTGGTATAAAACAGATGCTATTGCCTGATTACACCATGGGTAAACAATATGCAATGCTTAATCAGTTGAGGGCTTCTATAAGAGAAGTTGAGGTTTCTGCAACCGCTGCATTTTATCAGAATGGGAAGTGTAGTCGAATTGATATTATTGAAGAGCTTAACCGTTTATCCAGTGCGCTTCATGTAATGATGTGCAAATGGCTGGCGGGAGAGTACCGATAGAGGAGATTAGGTAATGGAACATTTAGCAATGGCAGTAACAGAGATACTCCTGTCAAAAGGAATTATTCAAGTAGAAACTTCTGCAAGGCATGTTCATCTAAGTAAGGGTGATGTAGAGCAGTTATTTGGTGTTGGTTATATTTTAAAGAAAAAAAGGAATCTTTCCCAAAAAGGGCAATACGTTTGTGAAGAGAAGGTCACTCTTGTTGGGTCAAAAGGTGAAAAAAAACTTTCGGTATTAGGACCAACTAGGGAGAAGACACAAATAGAGATTTCACAAGGAGATTGTCTGTCACTGGGAATGGATGCGCCAATAAGATTATCCGGTGACCTTTTAGCTTCCGGGTCGGCTGTGCTTAAAGGTCCCAATGGAGTTGTGGCTTTAACGGAAGGTGCAATAATAGCCAAAGCTCATATACATATGACTCCGGAATTGGCAGAGAAGTTAGGGATTAGAGACAGGGCTAAAGTAGCGGTAGAGCTCTTTACCGAAAGACCGGTTCTTATAAAGGATGTTATAGTTCGGGTCAGTCAGGACGCCACAAGCAAAGTTCATATTGATACTGACGAGTCAAATGCGGCTGGATGTAAAGGTTTTACCTTGGGGCGAATTATTCAATAAAGATTGAGATGGTATAACAGTGCAGTGTATATAGTGTAAAAGTCTGATAAATGGCACAGGGATACACTGCACTAGAAACAAAAGGAAAGGAGGAGTGTATGGAGTTAAATGATTTAATAAATCAAATTGCAGTAAGGGTAGCAGAAAAAATATCCGCCATTGAAGAAAAGGGTATTGAGTCAGGTGATGATAGTAGACCAAAACTACTTATATTATCTGAGTGTCACAGCAATCCTTGTCATGATTTAATGTCATGTCCAAAAATAAATGAAAGTTATAATGTACTCTGTGCTTTGAGCCAAGAATATTCATGCCAGTTAGATACAGTTGATACTGTGGTAATTCGTAGCCTTAGCTTAAGTGCCTTAACTAAAATAGCTCAAGGCATAGCAGATACTCCTTTCACAGAAATGGCAGTAAAGGCTATTTTACTGGGAAAAAAGATTTTTATTCCTATTGAAGAAACAGAAATCTATAGTTATAGGGAGACGGCTCCAAAGCTATATTATGGCATGATGATGCGTTACATAGAGCAACTTAAAAATGCAGGTGTTTATTTTTGCAATATTAACAGCCTTTCGGATGATATTTGCAGTAAGCAATGCCTTTTAGAAAGCAATTGCCATAACGGGCATGAGGGCGTGTTTGATGAAAAATCCAACCAAGTAATAGCTGAACCGCACATAAATGAAAGCTCTTTCTGTGAGGACTCTAAAGTATCGGTAACAATAAATAAACGTGTTATTACAGAGAGGGATATAAGAATAGCATATGAAGAAAAGGCACAGATTGTATGCATAAAAAATGGAACAATTATTACTGATTTGGCTAAAGAATACGCAGGTCAAAGAGGTATTTCTTTTAGCAAAAGTTAATTGCTCGTAAAAGCCGTTAGTGGAATGTTGAGTGTAAAGAGTAGGGGATAAGCGAACTAGTTCGCATGAACCTGAAATGGAGGCAAAAATGAAGGTTGCAAAGGTAATAGGTAACATTTGGGCAACAAGAAAAGAGGATAGCCTATCAGGTCTAAAATTAATGATATTAAGACCCATAGACCTTTTAGATGAACATAATTTTCAAACTCCTATTGTTGCTGCTGATATTATTGGAGCAGGAGTGGGCGAAACCGTTTTATTTGTTTCGGGTAGCTCGGCACGAAGCGCGGTGGGAGATTCATCTATACCGGTTGATGCAACAATAGTGGGTATTGTAGATGATAAAGAAATAAATGAATCAGTATTGTAATTAATACAATGCGCTAAAAGAGGTGAGCTGATGAACCTAATAGACATTATAAAAGAAGAAGGGATTGTAGGGGCTGGAGGCGCAGGATTTCCAACACATATAAAGCTTTCGGGAAAAGCAGATGTCTTTATAGTTAATGCGGCGGAATGTGAACCATTAATTGAAACCGATAAGTTTCTTATGCGTAGTTTCTCGGGGGAAATAGTACGTGCGGCAGAATATATAGCTGAAGCGCTGGGAGCAAAGCATAAGTTCATAGCTTTAAAGAAGAAATATGAGCCGGAAATAGCGGAGTTAAAAGAGGCTATAAAAGAAAGAAATTCTTCCTTTGAATTGGTTATGATGGAATCGTTTTATCCGGCAGGTGATGAACAAATATTAGTGAATTTAATCACAGGGAAGAGCATACCTGAAAAGGGGCTTCCTTTAGATGTAGGTGCAGTGGTTAGCAACGTAGGTACGGTATTAAACGTAAACGATGCTTTAGCAGGTCATCCCGTAACGAATAAATATTTGTCTGTAGTAGGAGAGGTTCAAGAACCCATTATAATTAATGCACCAATCGGTACTCCTATACAAGAATGTATAGATAGTGCCGTACCAAAATTGGATTCGTATTCAATTATAATAGGCGGACCTATGATGGGTAAGGTTTACAATGAAAACCACATTGAGGGTTTATTTGTAAGTAAAACTACAGGAAACATAATCGTATTACCTAAAAACCATTATTTAATGGAATGTAGTAAAAAGACTATACCCACTATGGTGGCTCAAGCAAGAAGTGCTTGTATTCAGTGCAGAATGTGCACCGATATGTGCCCAAGGTACTTAATAGGTCATAAAATAAGGCCACATATGATTATGAGAAATATTTATAGAGAGCAAAGATTGGATGACATGGAAGAGTATGAACGTGTATTTAGTGAAGCTATAAATTGTTGTGATTGTGGTATATGCGAAATGTTTGCTTGCCCAATGGCTCTTTCCCCAAGGAAAATTAATGGATTTATTAAGCAAAGTATTTTGGAAAAGGGTATAAAACCAAGCGCAAATAAAAATCCGATAGGATCCCCTTTCATAGATTACAGGAGAATACCAACAGAAAGGCTGGTTGCCAGATTAGGATTAATGAAATATTATCATAAGCAAGCAAAGAGATGCTTGCAGATTAATCCCAGCAAGGTAAACATTGCATTAAAACAACATATTGGAGCCCCGGCGGTTTCTTGTGTATCTGTAGGAGGTCTTGTAAAAAAAGGCGATTTAATAGGAAAAGCCGCAGAGGGCACTTTATCGGCGAATATACATGCAAGTATTGATGGTAAGATTCATTCAATGGACAGCAACCAGATTGTTATTTGTGTGGAAAAGGAGTAGAGTGATGGCAAATGCAATAGGAATGATTGAATTAAATAGTATTGCAAGAGGAATAGAAATCTGCGATTACATGATAAAAGCAGCACAAGTGGATGTTCTTAAAGCATCTACGGTTTGTCCGGGAAAGTATTTGGTAGTAATAGGAGGAGAAACGGGAGCAGTAGAGGCATCTATGAAGGAAGGCATACAAAGAAGTGGAGAAAATGCTGTAGATACTTTATTTATTCCAAATATTAACCAGCAGGTAATACCGGCTATACATATGGCAAACCCAATAATTAATTTAGGTGCAGTAGGCGTTATTGAATTTTACTCTATAGCATCTGCCATTACAGCTGCGGATGCAGCCGCCAAAGCAGCAAATATTACTCTAATTGAAGTTAGAATGGGCTGTGCTATAGGAGGCAAGGGCATGGTGACATTAACAGGAGAGGTTGGAGCTGTGAGAGCTGCTATTGCAGCCGCTGAAAATGTATCTGAATTAATGGTAGCAAGTACTGTTATTCCTAGACCGGCTGAAAAATTAATTGAGAACTTGATGTAGAGCTATTCTACATGAACTAATAAAGAATACAGGAGGAGACATATGTTTGATGAATTAATTAGGGCGTTTGATATATCTGTATTTACTAATAGCATACAAAGTTACATCAGCAACTTAACAGTAAACACAGTTATTGTTACAATTATGATGATTTTTATGTTAGTTGGGGCAATAGATAAAATTAGGGGAAATAAACATGGATATGGGGAGCAATTTGATGAGGGTTTCAATGCAATGGGACCTTTGGCAATTGCTATGGCGGGAGTAGTCGCAGCGGCTCCGGTATTATCTATTTTATTAAAACCTATAATTTCTCCAATATATACGCTGGTTGGTGCGGACCCTTCAATGTTTGCAACAACACTGTTAGCTAACGATATGGGTGGATATCCCCTTGCAATGCAGCTTGCAGAAAATGAAAATATCGGAAACTTTTCCGGTTTGATTTTGGGATCTATGATGGGGCCTACTATTGTATTTACCATTCCGGTAGCTTTGTCAATTATTAAGAAAAAAGACAGACCTTACTTGGCGGCAGGTATTTTAGCAGGTTTAATAACTATTCCTATTGGTTGTATTGCAGGTGGTCTTGTTATGAACATGACACCGTACAAGATGAGTCTGGGAACTATATTGATAAACCTTATTCCGGTAATTTTTGTAGCAGGTCTTATCGTTCTTGGCTTATGGTTTAAGCCATCAAGTATGATTAATGGATTTAACCGTTTTGGTACAGCAGTTACTATTATTATTACTATATTTACAGCTATTGCAATTTTCCAATATGAAACAGGAATTATGTTCCCTCTATTTGATATAATGGTTGACCCTGCAAAAAATGATGGTGTTGTAGGTCTTGAAGCAGGTCTACTTGTATGCGGACAGATTGCGTGTGTATTGGTTGGAGCCTTCCCAATGGTTAAGTGGATAACTGATACCTTCGGGGATGCATTAGCTAAGCTTGGCGGATTATTAGGTATGAATGATAAGGGTTCAGCCGGTATGGTTGCAACTTTAGCGAATAATATTGCCATGTTTAATATTATGGATGAAATGAATCCAAAGGCTAAATTATTAAACGTAGCATTTGCCGTATCAGCAGCATTCGTATTTGGTGACCACTTAGGATTTACAGCAGGAAGCAATCCTGAAATGATTTTCCCTGTAGTTGTTGGTAAGCTTGTTGCAGGTATAACTGCTCTAATCTTAGCTAACATTTTGGCACCTAAGCTTTTAAGCAAGATTGAGTTAGTTCATGAGCAAGAAGAGAAGGCAATAGAGGGATAAAAAAATATGATTGCACGGGGTTACTATCCTTTTACCCCGTTTACTGAAATGGAGGAAAAACATGAATATAAGTGAAGATTTGGTAAAGGCAATAGTAAAAGAACTACTTACTCAAGTAGCAGCACAATCAAAGGAAGGTTTTGTTAAGGAAATTGACAAGAATAGTGGCATTTTAGTAGTACGTGGCGATTCTGTAAAAACCGAACCTTTTGAGGGTAGAGATGATGTTAAATTAAAGGATATTGTAACTTTGGAAGAGGCTCCGAGAATGGGCGCAGGTATAATGGAATTACTTAATGGAGCGGATTTTGAATGGACACTTACATATGATGAATTTGACTATATTATAGATGGAACCTTAGAGATTAAGATTGATGGCGGAAATGTGATTAAGGGCAACAAAGGAGATATTATCCTAATACCAAAAAATAGTCATATTCATTTCTCAACGCCTAATAGTGCAAGATATGCATACTTTGTATACCCTGCAAATTGGCAGGAATTAGTATAGCAACGTATACTTCCTTTCATATAGGCTTTTGCCTAGAGAGGCAGATTCATACCATCTGCCTCTTTTTATGTGCAAATTTTTTTATGTTTACTCATCATTTGATTCTTCTAAAGTGCGAATCCTCTTCTTGTATAAAGAGCAACAAACGGTTAGAGCTATAAATGTTAGAGTAAATACCGATATAAACATAAATACTCCTGTTGCAAGAGAACCAAGAAGTTTATGGTAGTTAATATATGAAGAAATAAAATAAACCGCTCCACATACAAATCCGGATAGAGAACTTACAATTATATTGGTTTTAGGAGTTGGATTTAATTTTCTATCCCATATTTCGTTCTTTAAACAGCCATAAATAATATATAAAGAAACTACACCTAGAACCAGTAACTCGCCGGCAATCTCTTTAAAGATATTTTGTCCTAAAATAACAATCTGTGCTAATATGACTGCTGCTAATCCCCAAAAAGCTAGCCAGGCGGCATTATGCTCAATTTTTAATAGTTTTTGCTCTTGCATCTCATCTAAATTACTTTTCTTTTTTTTCATATTGGTCATCATCCTTCCAGAATAAATCATCTAAAGTTTTACCTAAGGCTTTACATATTGAAAGGCACAGTTTAATGGTTGGATTGTACTCGCCTTTCTCAATAGCATTTATAGTTTGTCGAGATACTCCAACCTTTTCAGCTAATTGTTTTTGTGTCATATCCAGCTGCACTCGAGCCACTTTTATAGAAATATTTTTTGCCATGTGATACCTCCATATAAAATATTAATATAAAAATTACAAAAAGTTAAATATATATTACTTTATTAATAATATATATTACATTGGCACATAGTAAATCAAGTTTTCATATTATAAAGTGTTAGCCTATGCAATATAGTATATAGGCTTGTTCATACTCAAGAAATATGGAGGTCATTATGAGGAATTTGTGTATCGTTTCAGAACAACGGATTTCACAAGACTGCCAATTTAGATATAGGAGTATAGCCTTTGATGGCTGTAATCTTTATTTTTCTCAACCAGAATGTTGCAAAATATGTATATATGACTTATGTATGAAGCCTGTATGTTATAAACAAACCTACAGAGGCTATAGTAGCATATGTTATGACTTTCAATGCAAGTGTTTTTGGGGCAGTACTGATAAAATCAACAACAAAATTTACAAATTAGATAAATGTTTTAAAGAAATTGGATGTGTTTGTTTACAACAATGCAGAGAACTATGTGGACCAATATTGAGCCTTTCAGTGAACTGCTGGGGTCGCAATATCTCTATTGTTTATGGAAATGGAATCATGGAGGCGGATAAGGAAACAGGAAGAAAAATAAAAGTCCTTCAGAATAGATGCTCATATTATTATACTTCTGTAGCATCAAGTTTGAGTCAGTATGCCTTTACTTATAATACTTGTGACCAAACCTGTTTAGCAGTGCTTTGTAAGTCAGATTGCGATATGATGAAATGTAATTTAGATTATTGCTACAAAGTAGAAGATATGACAATGGTGAATCTATTTAACCAACATAAACCATCATGTGAGATATATATGTTAGTTACGAAAAAATGTTGTCCATATGTTTTGAGAATAAAAATTGAGGATAACTGTGTATGTGACCATTGTGATTGCGATTGTGATGATGAATGTTGCGATAAGGACTGTGGCAAAGGTTGCACCGATATTATAGAATCAATTGCATCTGTTGAAGCTTCCATAGCACACATATTAAATGCAGAGGGTGAAAAGATACAAAAAGCAATTTCAAGTACAAATAAGATACCGGAACTACTTAAAATAAATGAATGTGTAATAAAAACAATTACACATGTGACTTTCTTAGAGCAAACACTTTATATGAAGTTAGAAAAGATAAAAGAAATTTGTTGTAATGGGTGTCGTAGTAACAATTGTCATGGTTGCGACTGCGACGGGTGTCGTGATTGCGACTGCGATGATGAATGCTGTGACTGCGACTGTGATGATGAATGCTGTGATTGCGACTGTGACTGTGACGATGAGTGTTATGATTACGGATGCAGTGATGAGTGTTATGATTGTGGTTGCGATAATGTGTGTTATGATTACGGATGTAATGACCATGGCTGTGATTGCGGATGTAATGACTATGGCTGTGATTGCGGATGTAATGAACATGGCTGTGATTGCGGATGTAATGACCATGGTTGTGATTGCGGATGCAATGACCATCGCTATGGTTGCAGATAAAGGAAAGGTTGCTGTAACAGCAATTTCAGTTTAAATAAGTGTAATACTAATTGCAAATAAAACAGAGTATTAGTTTTTTGTAATTTATTTTGAAATAATTAAACTCTTTGCACTGCAAATATGCCAAACATATGGCACAAATCTACAGTACAACTGAGCAGGCTATAAACCAATTATGTTTATGGAGCCGGGCCGTGAAATAAATACGGCAGCAGGTCGGATAATACACCTGTGGGACAGTAGTATAAATATTGTTCCATGGGTATTTTTTATGTATAAGGGACAAAATGCAGTTGCCATAGAGCTATCTTAGGATATTAGGAGGTAACTTTTATGGAAGATTTACAAATTGCTATGAGGGTATCAAAGGTAAGCATTATAGTAAATTTAATCTTATCCACAGTAAAATTTATGGCGGGATTGATTGGTCATTCAGGTGCAATGATTTCAGATGCAGTACATTCAGCTAGTGATGTCTTTAGTACATTTATTGTGATTGCCGGTATAAAGATGTCCAATAAATTATCCGATGATGAACACCAGTATGGGCATGAAAGAATGGAGTGTATTGCTTCTATAATATTGGCTGTTATTTTATTTGCGGTTGGAGCTAAAATCGGAGTGGAAGGTATTGATAAAATAATAGGTAGCAATTATAGTAAATTACAAGTACCAACAATACTTCCCTTAATAGCGGCAATAGTATCTATAGTGGTAAAAGAATGGATGTACTGGTATACTAGAGGAGCAGCCAAAAAAATTAATTCTGGGGCTTTGATGGCTGATGCGTGGCATCACAGGTCAGACTCGCTTTCCTCGGTAGGAAGCTTTGTGGGGATATTGGGGGCACGATTGGGATATCCGGTATTGGATCCACTGGCCAGTGCTATAATTGCAATATTTATATTAAAAGCAGCTTATGATGTATTTGTAGATGCAACTAAAAAGCTGGTCGATACATCCTGTGATGAAACGACTATATTAAAGATGAAGAACATCATAGAAGGAGAAGAGGGTGTACTTGATATTGATTTAATTCAAACGAGGCTGTTTGGCTCTAAAATATATGTGGATATTGAAATCCTAGCGGAGGGAAGACAGTCACTGATTGAAGCGCATCACATAGCTGAACGTGTACACGACGCAATTGAAAGGGAGTTTCCAACGGTAAAACATTGTATGGTTCACGTTAATCCAAATACTTAGATAGTTAAAATCAAAAGGATTATTTAAATCAAGAAAAAAATAAAGCCCTGCTTCAGATTTTCAGATATTTAGATATTTAGATATTCAAATATTGAAATATAGAAATCATAAAATAATTAAGTTAATTGAGTTAATTAAGTTAAGAAAACGCAGAGGCTTAATAGTGTTAGGGTTTGACAAGAGTGGTAAAATATGAACAAGAAAATAGGAACAAAGCACTAGCAATAAAAAATAAGCAATAAAGTTAAGCACTAGATACATAAGAAATAAGCAATAAAGTTAAGCACTAGATACATAAAAAATAAGCAATAAAATTAAGCACTAGATAATAAGGAATAAGAAATATGCAGTAGGCAATAAGGAATAACAAATATGCAGTAGGCAATAAGGAATAAAAATTATGTATTAGTTATTAGTTTTGAACTTTAAACTCTTGAATTTTAACATTCAATTTCTAAATCTTAGCTTTAGCTTTTAAATCTTAAATTTTTAAACCTTAGATTTGGTTTTTACTTTTTTACTTTTTAATTTTTAAACCTTAGATTTAGTTTTTACTTTTTTTATTTTTTAATTTTTAGACCTTAGATTTAGCTTTTAAATTTTAAATTTCTAGACCTTAGATTTAGTTTTTAAATCTTAAATTTTTAAACATTAGATTTAGTTTTTAGTATTAAAGATTAAATATTAATCTTTGATTGTTAAGCGTCAATTTTTAATTACTGAGTATATAAGTGCAAGTAGTTTGTAGTATAGGTAAGAAATATAGATAGGAATGTAGATTATGGACATAACAATAACAACGTATTTAATAGTTTGCCCTTTAGTGTTTGTTGCGGCTTTTATTGATTCCATAGCCGGCGGAGGTGGGATTATATCTTTGCCTGCATACATAATCGCAGGGGTGCCACCACATTATGCGCTGGGAAGTAATAAGCTGTCCTCATTTATGGGGACTATAGTTTCTACTGCAAGATATATTAAACATGGGGCGGCAGATTTAAAGATTGCACCGTTTTCAATAGTTTTAGCTTTAATAGGCTCTGCAATAGGAGCCAACTTGGCATTATATGTGAGTGAGGAATTTCTAAAGAATTTATTAATTATAGTACTTCCTGTAGTGGCATTTTTCGTACTGCGAAAAAATAGCTTTGGGGAGAATAATCAAGAAACAGAGATAGACAGAAAAAAGCAAGTGGCAATAGCTTTAGTAGCCGCATTCATTATTGGTGGATATGACGGGTTTTATGGGCCTGGAACGGGAACCTTTCTTATTTTAATTTTAACTAGTTTAGCGCACATGGATATAAAAATAGCATCAGGAAATACCAAGCTTATAAATCTTTCATCCAATCTTGCGGCTTTAGTAACGTTTATGATTAATGGAAAGGTACTTTTCCTATTGGCATTAATAGCTGGGGTATTTGGCATTCTGGGAAATTATATAGGAAGTGGACTGGTACTGAAAAGCGGGACAAAGGTTGTTAAGCCTGTAATGGTACTGGTATTAATATTATTATTTATAAAAATAGTAACTGAGTAATAATTGTGGTACAATAATAGGTATAGATAAATTTTGGAGGAATAGAATGTCAGATAGAATTAAACAAGCTGTGGCTAACCATAAAAGAGGATATAACTGTGCCCAATCCGTGGTTTGCGCTTATTGTGATTTATTTGGAATAGATGAAGCAAGTGCGTTTAAACTGGCGGAAGCATACGGCTTTGGCATGGGGACTATGGGAACCTGTGGTGCAGTGTCGGCAATGGCGATGGTTACAGGTATGAAGCTAAGTGACGGAAATTTGGATTCTCCTGCATCGAAAAAACATTGTTATAGAACAATGAAAGACATGACTAATGAATTTCTTGAAAAGAATAAGTCGACTGAATGCAGTGAAATCAAAGGGACGACAGGTGGACCGGTACTTAGAAGCTGTGATGGTTGCATAGAAGATGCAGCGGCCATTATAGAGAAAGTTTTGCTGACAAAATAGGTGAATTAAATGAACGATAAAAAATTTAAAGATGTATTATATGATTTTAGAGAAATAAGCGACTTAAAGGATATGGTGGATAGTAGCGCCAGACTTTTTCGTGAAAAGGATGCTTATTTGGTGAAACCCGTTCCGGGAGGAGAGTATAGGCCTATAAAATATAGTCAGCTAAAAAGCGACATCGACTCATTGGGGACAAAGTTTATTGACATGGGCTTAAAGGGAAGTAAGATTGCAGTTATAGGGGAAAACAGCTACAAATGGCTTATTTCTTATTTGGCTGTAACAAATGGTGTAGGTGTTATTGTTCCTTTAGATAGGGAACTGCCTCCGGGTGAAATTGCGAATCTTTTGGAAAGAGCCGGAGTTAAGGCTATAGTGTACTCAAAAAAGATGGAAAAGGCCATAGCAGAAGCAATGACTTTTCTTGCTGACACAGTTAAATATAAAATTTGCATGGAAGAAGGCAAATTAGAAAATAGTTTAAACCTTGAAAAGCTACTTGAAGAGGGCTCAAAACTGGTTGAGCAGGGAGAAAGAGCGTTTATAGATGCAGAAATAGACAGAGAAGAAATGTGCTCTTTACTATTTACTTCTGGAACAACAGGCATGGCAAAGGGTGTAATGCTTTCCCATAAAAATATTACGGCAAACGTATATAATATGTCAAAATATGTGGCTATTCCTTGTTCGGATATAGGACTTTCTGTGTTACCTATGCATCATTCATATGAACTTACCTGCCACATCTTTACTGGTCTATATCAAGGTATGACCATAGCGTTTTGTGAAGGTTTAAAGTACATTACAAAGAATATGGCAGAGGCTCCGGCAGGTGTAATGCTTGGAGTTCCTCTAGTTTTTGAATCCATGTATAAAAAGATTCTAAAACAAGCAAAAGAAGCAGGAAAGTTAGAAAAAATGAAAGCGATGATGGCAGTTTCAAAAACATTGAAACTTTACAATCATCCAACCATATTGAAAAAGGTCTTTAAGGATGTTCACAAGGCACTGGGTAACCACATGAATTTATTTATAGCGGGAGGCGCGGCAATAGACCCTACTGTTATAGAAAACTTTCAGGCTTTAGGTATACCTATGATACAAGGGTATGGCATGACCGAAAATGCCCCTATTATAGCTGTAAATAAGGACAAATATAGTAAGCCTGCGTCTGTAGGTCTTCCTATGCCCGGTACTGAAATTCAGATAATAGACCCTGACAACAATGGTGTAGGTGAGATTATTTGCAAGGGTGACTCTGTAATGGTTGGGTACTACAATGATCCGGAGCAAACAGCAGAAGTTCTAAAAGATGGTTGGCTTTATACAGGTGACTATGGTTACTTTGATAAAGACGGGTTTTTATATGTTTGTGGAAGAAAGAAAAGCGTAATTGTTACTAAGAATGGTAAAAATATTTTCCCAGAAGAAGTTGAATTTTACTTAACTCAAAGTGAATTTATTGCAGAGGTTTTAGTTCATGGCATAGTAGATGAAAAATCTGGAGATACTGTTGTAAAGGCAGAAGTGTTCCTAGATGCTGATGCTGTTAAGTCTGCAATTGGAGAATCCACTGAGGAGGAACTGCGAGCTTTTGTCAAAGATGAAATTGATAAGATAAATGAGCAGATGCCTTTGTATAAGAGAGTAAAACGATTCTCTATTAGAGAAACTGAATTTGAGAAAACTACAACAAGAAAAATAAAGAGATTTACGAAATCTAATATAGGAGAATAGGAGCAACTATGCTGGAAGCACAAAAATTTGTTGAACAAATAAATAATAATAAAGACGTGAATATAAGATATAAACATAGCAGACCTATCAATGATTTAAAGCAAATGCTTATATCTACAACAGAACTTTATCCGGATAACATCGCATTTTTGCAAAAAAATGATAGGGCAAAGGGCTATGAAGGAATTACTTATAAAGAAGCATTAGCAGATGTTAATGCTTTAGGAACAGCACTTATTGAAAAGGGGCTAAAGAATAAAAGAATAGCCGTAATCGGAGAGAATAGTTATCATTGGGCTATTTCATATTTAGCTACTGTAGGCGGTGTAGGTGTAATAGTACCTCTTGATAAGGAATTAAATGCAAATGAGCTGATGCAGCTTGTAGTGAACTCAGAAGTGAGTTGTGTTTTATTTGATGATAAGTATGAAAAGATTTTTAGAGATATGAAAATCAGTGGAGAAACTGTTATTAAACTGCTGATAAATATGCAAAATGCAGAGTGCTCAAAAGAAGTAATGTATATTGGACAACTTTTAGAGCATGGAAGACAATCTATAATAAATGGCGCCAGGGATTATATTGATGCAACTATTGATAGAGAGGCTATGAATATTTTGCTGTTTACTTCCGGGACTACAGGTGTTTCTAAGGGAGTTATGCTTTGCCATAGAAATATTGTCGAGGACTTGATGGCAACACCAACAGTTTTAGAAATTAGGTCAGATGACATTTTCTTTTCAGTTTTGCCGGTGCATCATACTTATGAATGTACTGCGGGATTTTTATTGCCTATATATAAGGGAGCAACTATTGCTTACTGTGAAGGGCTTAAATACCTGACTAAGAACCTTGAAGAGGTAAGACCTACAATTTTCTTGGGAGTTCCAATCTTATTTGAAAATCTTTATAGAAAAATCTGGCAGAATGTTAGAAAGCAGGGTAAAGAAGAATTATTAAAGAAAGTTATTAAAATAAATAGAGCTACAAAAAAAGTAGGCTTAGATTTAGGTAATATTTTTCTAAAGGATATCCGTGCTGTTTTTGGTGGCAGAATGAGACTTATGATTTGCGGTGGTGCGGCTATTAACCCTGATATATTAGATGGAATTCGTGACTTCGGTATTATGGCTCTTCAGGGATACGGGCTTACAGAGTGCGCACCTATAGGGGCACTGAATCCTGACAAGGCAGCAAAATCTGCGTCAATAGGCAGAGCATTACCTAACTTTGATATGAAGGTAGTTGATGTAAATGATGAAGGCATCGGAGAGATTTGTCTAAAGGGCGGAAATGTCATGATGGGATATTATAATATGCCGGAAGCAACTGCCGAGGTTATTAAAGACGGATGGTTCTATACAGGAGATTTAGGATATATAGACTCAGAAGGTTATGCATATATAACAGGAAGAAAAAAGAACGTTATTATTACTAAGAACGGTAAAAATGTTTATCCTGAAGAGATTGAATACTATTTAAGCAGTATTCCTTATGTATTGGAATCCTTCGTTTATGACAAGGAATCTGAGGATGGTTTAGATACTCTTATTGTTGCGGCTATAAGAATTGACGAAGAAGAAGTAAAAGAGTGCTTAGGAGAAACCTATACAGATGAACAGGTTCATGAGCTAATTTGGAATGAAGTTGATAAAATTAATGACAACACTCCTTATTTTAAAAAGGTTAAAAGGGTTGTAATAAGAAAAGAAGAGTTTGAAAAGAATACTTCTAAAAAAATTAAAAGATTTTCTGAAAATAATAAAGCGTAGCTAGTATTGTAGCTAGTTAGGTTATAGGAAAATAAATATTTTAATTCTTATTATAAAATAGAAAAGGTTAAGTATAACCGGATAGTAAATAGTTTGTAATATATAAAACTATTTTGTTATACTTAACCTTTTGTTAGCTTTATTTAGGGAAATTATCAAAATCCTAAATTTTATTTCTCTAAATTTTATTTTCTAAAATTACACTATTACAAAGTTTATCTCTACCATTTATATTCACCAAATTGCATTATATCAAATTTTAGTCATCCGGATTATATCCTGACTAATTGTATTCCAGCGAATTATACTATAGCGAATTTTAGCTATCCGCATTATATCCTGACCAATTATATTCCAGCAAATTATACTATAGCAATTTGTATTCTGCCAAATGCAGTATATAAATAGAATTATAGTGATATTATTTTGTAACAATATTTATATTTTTTGAACTTGTAGTATATACCATTGTTGCATAGCATAAATCAAATTCAACAATGTCTCCAACGTGGATATCTTCTTTACAATTCTCAATATCTAAAATCAGATGGTCACTGCTTGCACCAAGTATTTCAATATCTTTATTTCTTGGAAGCAACATATCAGTGTCCCCGAAGTCAACTTTACCTAGTCCGACTAAAGCTCTTCGTCTAATTCCTCTATCCACATAAGTTTGAACGTGACCGAAAGCATCAAATGTCAACTCGCCTACAGGGTGGCTTGGCTTGTCCTTAACTTCTATAACTTCAGCTTTTAGGGTGAACACATCTTGATTAAGGAAATCAGCATTAACACCAAACAAGGCGCCGTAATCATAAGCAAGAATAATACCTTCTCCTACACGAAGATGGTTAATTCTGTCTGGCATAGTTTTATTAAATACCATTTCAGTAGAGGTTGTTCCGCCTCCGGAAATAATATCTAGTTTACGTCCAATAGCAGCCTCAACTTTTTCAGCAGCAACTATTAATTCATTCATTTTTTCAGGAGTAGCTTTAACAGAACCATAGCAACCTAGGTTTGTTCCTACACCCATAAGATCAATGTTTTCAAGTTGGTTTTCTACATATGACGCAGCCTTTACTAACTCGTCTAAATCCCAGAAACCTTCTCTTAAATCTCCTAAATCGACCATAAGAACGACACCGTGTCTGCGCCCTTGCTTTTGGCATTCAGAATTAATTTTGTCAAGGACAGTGATTTCACTGTTAAGACTATATTCTACATATTTTACTAAGTCCTCTATTTCACTTAACATAGGAAGTCTAATAAGGAAGAAGGGTTTCTTACATCCAATATTTTTAGAATCAATGATTTGTTCCATTCTGGAAGATGCTATGTATTTACATGGGGATTTATCGAATTCCAGTACCATTTCAGGAATAGCATGAAATCCTTTGATAACTCCGGCTACATCTATATCTTGCTCCTGGCACAAATTAGCAACAGAATCTATGTTGTGTCTGAATTTTTGTAGATCTACCTCTAGTTGAGGGTATCTTGCTTTGTTTGCACTCATTTATATTTCCTTTCTTATCTTATTGACATAATATTTCGATATAGATACATGATAACATAAATATTAAACTAATAAAAGCAAATTAGTATGAATAAAATGAGCCTCAAAGCACTAAGTAATTAATAAATAAGTTTTTTTATTCATACAATGTATAAAAAGCTTTCCTTATTATCAAAAACCGTGTAAACTATAAGAAAATATAGGCATTTGCTGAGGTTGTTTCTTTATGGAGGGAGATATTCAACATGAATATGAAAAAAGTTGATCTAGTTGGAGTACAGATGGACTTAGGAGCATCAAAGAGAGGCGTTAATATGGGTCCGGCAGCAATAAGATATGGTGGTTTGCATGAAGGTTTGACCAACTTGGGTATTGAATGGAAAGACAAAGGTGATATCTTTCCTATACCAGAGGGAGCGACTTCTGAAAAGCTTAAAAATTATGAACAGGTTATAGACATAAATAAAAAATTATATATGACTGTAACAGAGTCATTAGAGCAAGGTCGCTTACCAATTGTGTTAGGTGGAGATCACAGTATTGCCGCAGGCAGCATTGCAGCAGTGGCAAATAAATATAAAAATATAGGAGTTATTTGGATCGATGCGCATGGCGATTGGAACAGTGATGAAAGTACTTTAAGCGGAAATATGCATGGTATGCCTTTCTCGGCAGTCTGTGGATATGGACCTGATGTAATGGTAGATTTAGGGCAAGAAAGTGGTATTACTTATGTTAACCCTAGGAACGCTGTACAAATTGCAGGAAGAGATATAGACCCGGGAGAAAGAATTCGAATGAAGGAAGCGGGAGTTACTGTTTTTTCAATTGCGGATGTTGACAGAATGGGTATATACGAGGTAATGCGAAGAGCCATTGAAATAGCAGGTGACGGAACAGAGGGTATCCATGTTAGTTATGATGTGGATGCGATTACACCTGAATTTGCTCCGGGAACAGGCACTTTAGTGCATAGTGGACTAACAGTAAGGGAAGCCTTTGTAGTTCTAGAACTTCTATATGAAAGCAAAAAAATATTAGCACTTGATATGGTTGAAGTAAATCCTATTTTGGATGTGAAAAACAGGACAGGTGAACTTGCTGCGGAATTAATATTGTCAGCTTTGGGTAAGACAGTATATTAATTTTTACATAATGTGTCGTATATCACATATTTTCAATGTATTGTAGTAAGGAGATCATAAATGCAAAGAGCAGTGGTTATTCAGAATAAATTTGTTAAGGCAAATTATATTCAAAAAGAGTCAAATGTTATTGAGCATAAGGGTGTAGTTCTCAACTTAAAAAATACTACACTAAATTATGAGGACAAAGAAATTGCACTTACTCAAAACGACTTTAAGATATTAAGAATCCTGTTTGAAAGCGTAGGAAAGGTTGTTCCTATGGATAGGATAATTGGTTGTCTTTGGGAAGAAGAAGATTTTGTTGACGAGAATAGAATTACTGTAAATATTATGAAGCTACGAAGAAGACTTGGAGAAATTGGACTAGACGATTACATAGAAGCGCAAAACAATAGAGGTTATATTATTAATTAAAAAAATTTAATAGCTATACAGGTAAAAGTGTACTTTTAGAAGTACACTTCAGACTGTAGACAAGGATATCCTTCTTTGCCTACAGTCTTTTTTTACGGGTATACAGACATTTTATTGAATTTATGGTAAAATATATTTATTAATACATGGAGGTGCCTGCCTTATGATGGGTAAGAAAGATTTACTTGGTCGTGACCAATTCCAAATGATAACATTGAAT
>JBKECQ010000068.1:0-52119 GCA_047974845.1 Aminipila sp.
TTAAAAATGCTGTCATGCTTTTAATTGTAAAAGACAGCTTGTCATACTTTCCATGTATATAACTGCCCGCCAACATTTAGGGGCAGGTGCGTATTTACCGCGGCTTTAGCGGCAATGGCAAATACGACAGCGAAGCGACCAGAGGAAGCGAAGGAATGAACGAAGTGAATGATGCCTGGGAAAGTAGGACGTCGCCGGTTTTAATTGTAAAAGACAGCTTGTCATACTTTCCGTTTATATAACTGCCCGCCAACTGGTCACACTGGCTTACATTTATTTTAATTTTATGGTTGCTTTCTAATTGAAGTGCATTTAAACTAGACATAAGTATTTTGCCATGAAAAAATGGCATCCCATAAATTATATTTTAAGTCTAACTTATGGGGGCAATTCAAAGGGCACTCGATTTTTATTCTTTTACAATGTAATACATATTGTGTTTCAAAAAACTCAAATGAAAAGGTGCAAGTAAAATGGAATTAAAGAAATTACTTGGTGGAGTTTTAATTATTCTTATATTATTAAATATGACTACCCTTGCTTCATATGCTGAAGATGTTGGGAGTAAATTTATTATGACACAAGAGGAAAAAAATCTAATAAATTCTTTGGGGGAAATTCAAGTTATGGTAGATGATCATTTTATTCCCCTATCTTTATATTCTGAAAGTGATGAGAAATACCGTGGTGCCAGTGTGGAATTGTTTGAAAAAACAGCTGACCTTATAGGGTTAAGATATAAATTCAATTATGAAAAAAATCTTACTTGGTCAGAAAAGATAGAACGGCTGAAAAAGAAAGAAATTGATTTACTTTTTCCAATGAGCATAACAGCCAGTAGAAAAAATTATGGATATTATACTAACCCATATTACACAATGTATTATAGTGTAATTATGAAAGCAGACGGTAAAAAAATTACGAAATTAAATGATTTATTTGATGAAAAGGTTGGAGCTGTTAGAGGGACCTCTATTATCACACTGATAGAAAACTATATTCCACAAAAAAACATAGCTTATTATGAAAGTGATAAAGCAATGTATGCAGCATTACAAGCAGGAAAAGTCGATTATATTTTTCAAAATGAAAACGTTTTTAATGAAGACTTTTATAGCTATGAGCTATTTGATTTTATAAACATATATAAAATAGAGGAGTTCCCTAGAGAATATAGTTATCTTTTCAAGAAAACAGATGAGATGCAAAGATTTATTAAAATATGGGATCGCGCCATGAGCCATTCTTTTAATATGGATGATATTATTTCAAAATATGAAATTGGAGAAAAAGAATTATTAAATAAATATTTAAAACAAAAAAGGATACAAAGCCAAATAGTAATATCAATATTTATACTTTTGGTAGTTATTATAGGGCTTACCTATCAATATAAAAGTGCAAAAAAAATGTCCGAGATAATGAAAAAGGAAGCTTCAATCAACAAGATGGCTTATCTTCAATCTCAAATAAAGCCTCATTTCCTATTCAATGCACTGGGAACAATTATGTCCCTTTGTTACACTCAGCCTGAACAGGCAGGCGATTTATTAAGTAGTATGAGCAAGTATCTTAGAATAGTTTTTACAACAGATAATCAAATGGAGTCTATTTCTTTACGGCGTGAGATTGAGCTGGTGAATGCTTATGTAGAAATTGAAAAGGCAAGGTATGGTGAACGAGTTTCTTTAAATTTTGATATAGAAGAGGTATGCCTTTCTTATAGTATTCCCCCTTTATGTATACAGCCACTTGTAGAAAACGCCATTTTACATGGTATAACTAAAAAGGAGCAAGGCGGTACAGTTTGGCTATCGGTACATACTGATAAAAACAGAATGAAAATAATTGTAATGGATGATGGTATTGGAATGCAAGAGGAAGAAATACATCGCATTATAAATGAGAAATCAACAGAATCAGGTATAGGATTATCCAATATCAGACAAAGGGTTTTAAGCTATGCTACGGGTGAAATGATAATAAATAGTAAAGTGGGCAATGGTACGGAAATTACAGTTTTTTTACCGATTTTGAACAATCATAGTAAGGAGGAAAGCCAATGCTGCGAGCCATCATTGTAGATGATGAAATTTCTGGACATATCCTTTTAAAAAGGGCAATTAAATCAGTGGACGGAGTTGAAGTTGTTGGTAGTTATATGCAACCCAGTGCATTACTTAATGAGTTAAAAGAAGTACAACCGGATATTGCTTTTTTGGACATTGAAATGGCGGCAATGAACGGACTGGAACTAGCGGAGAAAATACATGAAGTAAATAATCAAATTTCCGTTATTTTTGTTACAGCTTTTAGCAGATATGCAATTGATGCTTTTAAAGTAAATGCCCTTGATTATCTTTTAAAGCCGGTTGACCCCAAAGAGGTAGAACGAGTATTGAATAAGGTACTAAACGGTCGGAAAGCAAAAATTCAGCCCATACAAACTAGAAAAAATCAGATGCAACTAGCTCAATGTTTTGGTTTTTTTGAAGTATATGGGAATCAAAATCAAAAACCGGTGCAATGGATTACTTCAAAGGTAGAGGAACTATTTGCATATTTGATTTTGTATAATGGGAAGCTTATTGAAAAATGGAAGCTTTGTGAATTGCTCTGGCCCAATACAAGTTCTGATAATGCACAGACTAATTTGCATACCACCGTTTATCGATTAAGAAAAACGGTTAAAAATGAAGGTATTCCCGTAAATATATATAACCGTAATGGAGGTTATATAATAGAATTTGAATCGTGCTTTACAGATATTCAAAGATTTCAGCAATATTATAAAGATGCAAAAGCGATTTCAGGCATTAGAAAACAGGCAGAATCCATATCCGACATTGAAAAACGGGCAAAAGCGATATCCAATATTGAAAAACAGACAAAAGCCATATCCAACATTGAAAAACAGGCAAAAGCGATTTCAGATATTGAACAGCAGGCAAAGGAAATTGAAGTACTTAAAAGTGCAGTAAATTTATTTCAAGGGGAACTGTTCTCAAATAAGTATTTTGAATGGGCTATGGATTATAGAGAAACTGTTAATCGTCAATACATTCATCTTTCTTATCGTCTTGCGTTATTGTTAAACTTAAGCGGTAATATTGAATATGAGATTGAAATTTTAAAGAAACTTATTAAATATTTTCCCTATGAAGAAGAGGCTTGCCTTATGCTTTTAAAGCTATATGAAGAAGGACAAGATAAATTGGGATTGATTCATTTTTATAAGTCTTATAAAGAAATCTTGATTCAGAAGCTGGATTGTAGACCCTCAAAAAAAATACAAGCTAGATATGACTATATAATAGAGAGGCTTTAAATATCGGCCTTTATTTTAATTAAATATATTATTAATAGAATTTTCAGATATGTCAGTTATTTGTCAGCCACTCCTTATAATATTGAAACAGGATAGAGAAGTTACCTATCCTAAATGTATTAGTGGGAAATAAGGAGGGAAGAAACATGAAAAAGATATTAGTGCTTATGCTTGTAATAATGATAATGAGCATGACAAGTACTGTGGGATTTGCAGCGGGTTCGTCTGTTCTGGAGAACGTGAAACTATTGCACACCTTGGGTATTCTTGAGGGCAGCAAAGGAACCTTGGACTCTATTGATATTCAAAAGCCTGTAACGAGATTGACAGCTGCAATTGTACAATTAAAGTTGTTAGGTCTTGAATCAACCGCATCTGTATATACAAGCAATAAAAATTTTGAAGATTCAAAGAACACACCTTGGGCAAGACCCTATTTGGCATATATATATAATCATCCTGAATTGGGCTGGGTAGCTAATCAAAATAATTTTGATAGCAATGCAAAAATATCGGGAGAAGACTTAGCAAAAATAATGTTATCGGTTTTGGGTGAACAGGAATATACAGACTCAGCAGTAAAGAGTGCTAATCAGTTAGGCATTAAAAGTGCAAAGGATGGCAAAAGCATTAGTATGAGTCAGCTGGCAAATGTAGTGGTAGAAACCCTTAATATAAAAGTAAATGAGACAAAAACTACTTTGGCTGAATACCTTGTGGAACAAGATGTTATTGACAGAGGGATTGCAGATTCAAATGGTATTGTTAAAAATATGGATGGGAATATTTTGACGGTTGCAGTTGCGTGGAAGCAAACAGCAGCAGAGTATAAGGCGTTGTATTATCAGGGATTTAATCAGGCAAAGGTGCAAGTTCAAACCGCAATTGCAAATCAGAAGCCAGGTGATAAGCCTTTAGCAATCATTACTGACGTAGATGATACAATTGTAAGCCCTATAAATTATTGGGGCTATCTGATACAGAATAATAAAGACTTTTTTGATGATGGTATATGGGATCAATGGATACCGGAAAATAAAATGGTACCTACACCGGGATCGCTGGAATTTTTAAACTTTTGTAAAGAAAATAATGTTGAAGTTTTTTATGTAACCAGCAGGGATCAGGGAGATAAAACCTATGAATATGCTTTAGGGAATATTAAAGCAATGGGATTTCCATATGCGGACAAAGAGCATTTGATTGTTTTACAGGAAACTTCAAATAAAGAAGAACCACAGAAGGTAATAGCAGAAAAGTATAATGTAAGCGTATATCTTGGTGACAATTTAAATGATTTTAGAAGAATTTATTATGTGAAGGATGTTGATGAAAGAAGAAAATTGATGGAGGCAGATAAAGAATTATTTGGTTCCAAATATATTTTATTTCCAAACCCTACGGATGGACATTGGGTTAGAGCTATATTTGGAGAGTCAGAACCGGCTCCTGCCAATGAAAACAGACAAATTTGGGAAAATGCGGCTCAAAAATCCAAGTGGAATCCTGAAGATTAGATAAGGAAAGTATAAGAGCTGATTTGCTTGAAAATTTAAAAGGGGACGTATTGTTTAAAAGAAAGCCGATGAAAAAATTTGTAAATAGGGCTTTCTATGATAGAATCTTAAGTGGGAGGCTGATTATTTAATCAGTCTCTTGTTTTTTATTCTCTAAATATATGTAAAACAGTAACAGAACAAACCACCTATATATATATTAAATATAGTGTAAATATATTACTGGTAATTTACATAAGTTATAGAAAATAAGAGGGTGGCATATGTCTTATATATCCATTATACTATTTGCCTTTTCGGCTAATTTGGATAATTTCATCGTTGGAGCAGCCTATGGGTTAAAGAAAATAAGGATTAATATTACAGCTGGAGTAATCATAAGTTTCATAACTATGTTTGGAACTATCTTATCAATGACCTTTGGAGAAAGATTAATTACCTTTATACCAATTACAAAAGTTAATATATTAGGAGCAATCCTTATAATTGGGATGGGTATTTTTTATCTAAGTAATTTTTATTTTAAAAGGTGGAAAGAGAAGAGACTTGCTATAATTAGAGAAAAAAATAATCAGAATAGCAACTCTGGAGAACTGGTTGAAAATACAAAAGATGATATTGTTGAATGTAATAGTAGGAGAATCTTTTATAGAGAGGCATTGACTATTGCTACGGCTTTGTCATTAAATAACATAGCGTTAGGAATAGGCGCAAGTATAGCAGGGCTTAACCTTATAACCACAGCTATTGCTTCGTTTATGTTCAGCTATTTTTTTATACTTGTTGGAAACAGATTTGGTCATGGTGAGGTATCGGATATAATTGGTGAATATGCTGAGCCAATATCGGGTACTATTATCTTACTCCTAGGTATTTTAGAGCTAATTATATAGAGCAATAGTTATAAAGAACTAATAATAAATAACTATAATATAGAGCAATAGTTATAAAGAACTAATTATAAATAGCTATAATCATAAATAGCTTTAATATATAGCGCTAATTATAGAGCAATACATATATTTAGCTAGACTTTTCTGTATATAAAAAGTGGCTGTGTATTATCAAAATAATAATCAGCCACTTAATTAAAACTAATTTAATCGTCCCATTCCCAATCTTCAGAATCAGATCCAATCTCAAAATGGAGCTTTGCAATTCCCAAGTCTATTTGTTCAAATCCTCTGCTATTTGACGTAATCCATGCACGTACGGATGGAATTTTATTTGATACAGTTTCGCCACTATATGAGAACTTAACAGGTTGTTTATTTAAAGCTGAGGGAGCCTTCTGAACTGCCTTTATTCCTTCTATGAACCAAGAGGGGATACCGGGAGTAGGATCAAAAAATTCTTCAATTGCTTTCTTTTTACCACCAACAATATTTTTTATTAGCTTATCTTTAAAACTAACCTTTGAAACAGCATAACCAATAGGGATTACACAAAATATATCTTCTCTCGTACCTAAAGTACAGGCGCAATTGTCTCTATTGAATGTACCCGCAACCCAGCAGGTACCAAGGCCGTATTCTGTTGCCTCCAGCACAAGCTTCTCTCCGTAATAACCTACCTTTTCCTTTTCATGTACGCCATTTGCTTTGCCCACCATGGCTATATAATTGTTTACACCCGAAAACATACCATAGCTATTTGATAAGCCCTTAAAAGCATCGCCATTATTTAGAACTAATTGTATATTTAAACCTGAAATATTATTGTATGAATCAATTGATGATTGTAATTTCTCAACTATATCATCAGAGATTTTGTCGGGTAAAAAGCTTCTAACTGAATGTCGAACTAAAATTGCATGTTTATAATCCATAATACCTCTCCAAATCTTATATTTAAGGGAAGAACTTTAAATTCTTTCTATCTTTCTCTTAGAAAATTTAAATGCTGTAATTGATGAAAGAACAATCATAGCTGTTCCTAAACATACGCTTAAGATTGATAACATAAGGTTTACTTTCGCAATAGTTTTCATAGTTTATCTCCTCCTATATGGTTAGCATATATAATACTAATATAATCGACCTATAACTATTATAGCCATTTTATCCTATTTATCCTTAAAGTGGAAGCTTTTTTTACCATCTGCGTAGTCTGAGACTATATGTCCGTTACCAAACAGCTTGTATTTATAGGTTATTAGCCCTTCTAAGCCCACAGGACCTCTCGCATGAAGCTTACCTGTGCTTATGCCCACTTCAGCCCCAAATCCGTATCTAAAACCATCAGCAAAACGGGTTGAGCAATTTTGATATACTCCTGCTGAATCAACAAAGTTCATGAATTCAGTAGCGGCTTGATTATTTTCAGTAACGATACAATCTGTATGGTGTGAACCATAAGCATTAATATGTTCTATTGCTTCATCCAAACCGGATACTATTTTAATAGAGATAATATAATCAAGATACTCTGTCTCAAAGTCCTGCTCAGTGGCATTTTGGCATTCAATATACTTTTGAGTATTATTACAGCCCTTTACCAAAACATTTTTTGATTTTAAATCTTCAGCCAGTTTTGGCAGAAAGATATCTGCAATGTCTTCATGAACTAGAAGGGTTTCAACTGTATTGCAAGCTGCAACATACTGGGTTTTAGCATCAACAGCAATGGGAACTGCTTTAGATATATCGGCATCTTTATCTATATATATATGACATATCCCGTCAGCATGACCCATTACAGGAATTTTTGAGTTTGCCATTATGTATTGTACAAAAGCATTTGAGCCTCTGGGAATAAGCAAATCAATATATTTATGACATTTTAATAGTTCATCAATGCCCTGTCTAGTCTCTACTAATGAAATAAAGCCATCAGGCATTCCTGCATTTAAACCGGCTTCTTTAATAATTTCAAATAAAATTTTATTTGTATTGGCAGCTTCGCTTCCACCCTTTAATATGCAGGCATTACCGCTTTTAACGCAAAGTGTGGAAATTTGGATTAAGGCATCTGGTCTGGACTCAAAAATAACACCTATTACCCCGATTGGACAAGTGGTTTTAATAAGGTTTAATCCATCATCAAGTTCTCTTTCTAAAAGAATATTAAAAAGAGGGTCAGGAAGACCTAAAAGACTTTCTATGCCACTTAAAATATCAGTAAGCTTATGGTCATCAAACTTAAGTCTATTTACAATCGGTTGTGGTAGATTTTCAGCCTTAGCATTTATAAGGTCTAATTGATTCTGTGCAAAGATTTCAGACTTATGAGCTGTAAGAGCTTCTGAGATAAGTCTTAATGCGTTGTCTCTTGTTTCTGATTTAAGGTTCGCAGTTTTAAAGCTTGCACTTTTAGAACTACGAGCTAGTTCATTATAATTAACCATTTGTAGTACTCCTATTTCCTTTATGTTCTTTAAAAAATTTCTTATCAAATACTTTTATTGGGGTTGGCCCCTTTAAAGCAGTTCTTTTTATAAATAATGTTCCGTCTTTTTTTGAGTGAACTCTCCATGTAACAAGCACCATTTTTCCGTAAATTAGTTCAATACAAGTGATTCCACGAGGATGCATACCACAGCCTGAGTTAAAGTATGAGGCTTCTCCCGGTTCGGGAAACCTAGGCCTATGAGTATGACCACATAATATGATTATATCATGTTGTTCATTCCATTTTGAGTAGTTTTTTTCCACTTTATGGCGTTTTCTCCTGCTCTTTGCAGGACTCGCGGCATACTTTACTCCTATAAGGTGCATGAAATGCCAGAAAAAATGTACAATAAAGTGAGAAATAAACGAAAGCTGGTCATTGATTAAATCACCTTGATGCCCATGAACAGTAAATATTTCTTGATTGGTTTTTGAATGTTTAAACCTTATGGCCTCGTAAACTTTAAGACCGGGAAACAAATCAAGTTTTTCCCCGAGGTATTCATCATAAACACGATACATATTTTTTTCTACCCAAGAGGGATTTCTCATATGCATATTATGATTACCAAATATAAGATACATTCGCCCGGCATCATAGAATTCTTTTAGTTTATTGAAAACTGAAAAATGTGCATTCCTTATGTGTTCAAAATTTGAATGTTCCCATAATTCATCACCATCTCCAACCTCAACATATGTGAAATCATTCTGATAATAATAATTAAGCGCATGGTAAAATATATGTTTGTTTTTACCAAATTCATCAGCAATACTGTCATCTCCTCGATGGGTGTCACTAAAGAAAACAAACTTAGAGGTGTCATCAAATGGAACTATTTTAGCATTTTTATAAACCTCATTTAATCTTGCAATTGTTCTCATGTGGGTATTACCTCCAAAACTCTTTCAAGTAACAATTTAATAAAATGATTGGTCTGCATATAGTTAATATTATTACCTTGTTTCAGTACTATAAAACCACTTTCGAAGCCTTCATATGCAGATAAAGCAGAAAAATCTTTATCAAAGGCTTTAGTATCGACTATTACAAGACCTGACTTTCTTATTATGGGCAAATTTATATAAAATTCTTCAGAAAATCTATCAAAATCTAAAAGGGAAGGACAATCGTCTAATCCATATGAGCAATAAGATATAGGAAAACGTTGATATCCCCATATTTTTAACTCTTTTTGCTCGAATCTTATTTTAGAAATATATAGATTTCCAACAGGAAAGCCCAGTGAAAAAAAAGCCTTGTGAATATCACATTTTTCTAGGATTGGAAGAAGCTGTGATAATTGAAGGACATCATCTCTATTGTGCAACATTATTATGTGACGGATTTCATTGCTGTTTGTTGCAAGATACTTACGATAAAGTTCAACGCTTTCCGCACCTGAGATTTCATCTTTTCGCTCAGACCAAAGACCCATGAAATTTTCCACGGTTTTTTGCTTTAAATTTGGAAGAAGCTTTCGTAATGACGAGTGCCCATTAAGTATTAGATACAAGTCTAGATTAAATGGGAATTTATAATCAAGTAGGATACCTAATTCCGCCATTCTACCCTTCAAATATTTTATATCAAAATGCTTACCATTATATGTAAGAATCACATCAAGAGTTTTGACATCATCTAAGAAGGCAATTAAAGTTTCCTTTTCTTCGCTAATGCTTTCTGCAAAATACTGTTTTAATAGGACACCATCTTTTGTATAGATAAGTAGGCCTCCTAGTATAAAACAACTGTTTTGAGGTGAAAGACCGGTAGTCTCTATATCAAGGACTCCAATTTTAAGCTCCCTATGACTTTCAATATAAAAATCTAATAGTCGTGAGCGATATCTTATATATTTGTCATCTGTATAATTATTTTCTATTATGTACATTTAAATATAATCCTTTAAATACAATACTATTAAATATAATACTATTAAATACAATACTATTACTTAAGTTACGAGTTCATTATATCATAAAGTCTGAAAGCTTTATGATATAATCGGCCATGTGCCTTTTCGCAAACTGCAAAATTCTGGCACGCACTCCAACCTATATAATGACTGTATTGCAGTCATTATATCACAAAAGCTACGTTGCATTATGATTCTATAAGGCACTATTTAACAACGTAGCTAAGCTAATATTCTAAACATTATATCATAAAGCTTTATGATATAATCCGCCATATGCCTTTTCGCCCATGGTGAAATCCTGGCATGGCACTCCAATCTATATGCTGACTGTCTTTAACTACTCTACAGCAGTCAGTATATCATAAATTTTCAGGGAAGTTTATTATAGAGAAAAAATAAAGTAAATTAAATTATTGGTTAGATTTATTAAATAATTAGATTAATTATAAAAGATTAGATTAATTACAAAAAATTAGATTAATTATAAAAGATTAGATCAATAAGGAAGGTTATTAAGATACAAAAAACAAAACAGACCGCAGGGGTGCAGTCTGTTTTGTTCAAAAGGGGTATTGGGATTAGAGATTAATGAGGTTATCAGGGGGATAACCACGTGGTTATTATACATAAAATTGTCGTAATATGCAAGAGTTCGTCGCAAAAAACTATAAAAAAAAATATTTTGTTGTTCGTTTTATATATAAATTGGCTTTTATTACCTATATAATTAAAACATAAACAATAGCTTAGCCCAAAAAGGGGTAATACAATTTTTATTTAGGAGGATACAAGTAATGGAAGTTTTAAAGGTGTCAGCAAAATCAAATCCCAATTCAGTAGCAGGAGCGCTTGCGGGAGTATTGAGAGAAAAGGGAGATGCAGAGATACAGGCCATAGGGGCTGGAGCTTTAAACCAAGCAATAAAAGCTGTAGCAATTGCAAGAGGGTTCGTAGCACCAGGGGGCGTGGATTTGGTTTGTGTGCCAGCATTCACGGACATACAAATTGAAGGAGAAGAAAGGACAGCTATTAAATTAATTATTGAACCTAGATAAAACCTTAAAGGGATATAGAGGTTCAATACATAAGTATTTCGATATTTGTATTGAAATAGATGAGAAATTATTATATAATTAATAACAGTATGTTTGTATAACAAAGAGTAATGAGGAGCTGCTATGTGTAGCTCTTCATTGTTGTGTAAACATAATATTTGTATATATAATTTAATAAAAGTTAAAATTAATTTTTTATTGATATATTGATTATATTGTCTTAGAAATACAAATGGAGGAATTTAAAAAGATGATAAATGTTACAAATGTGAGCATGAATTTTAGTGGCACTACTCTTTTTAAAGAGGTTGATTTAAAGTTTACACCGGGAAACTGTTATGGCATTATAGGTGCAAATGGAGCAGGTAAGTCAACATTTTTAAGAATATTATCAGGGGAGCTTGAACCGACAACAGGGAACGTAAGCATTGGCAAGGATATGAGAATGTCAGTACTTAAGCAGGATCACTTTGCTTTTGACGAATTTAATGTGTTAGATACTATTATTCAAGGAAATCCAAGACTTTATGAAATCATGAAGGAAAAGGATGCTCTTTATGCAAAAGAAGACTTTACTGATGAAGATGGTATTAAGGCTTCAGAACTTGAGGGCGAATTTGCAGAGCTTGATGGTTGGGAAGCTGAATCTGATGCAGGGAGACTTATTCAAGGGTTAGGTCTTACTATGGACATCCTTTATAATGAAATGAGCAGCCTGACAGAAAAAGAAAAGGTAAAGGTGCTTTTAGCACAGGCTTTATTTGGCAAACCGGAAATTATTCTTTTGGACGAGCCTACCAATGGTTTGGACATTGTAGCTATAAACTGGTTAGAAGACTTCCTTTTAGATTATGAAGGAACAATGCTTGTAGTATCCCATGACAGACATTTCTTAAATACTGTATGTACAAACATCGTTGATGTGGATTACGGTAAAATAAAGATGTATGTAGGTAACTATGAGTTCTGGTATGAATCATCACAATTAGTTCAGAGAATGTTAAAGGATCAGAATAAAAAGAATGAGGATAAGATAAAGGAATTACAAAGCTTTATTCAGAGATTCTCTGCCAATAAATCAAAATCAAAGCAGGCAACATCAAGAAGAAAGTTAATTGAAAAGCTAACTGTTGACGAAATGCCGGCTTCTTCAAGAAGATATCCTTATGTAGGATTCCAAATGGATAGAGAAGCAGGTAAAGAACTTCTTTCAGTAGAAGGAATTTCAAAAACTATTGATGGTGTAAAGGTTCTTGATAATGTGACCTTTAGACTTAACAAGGGTGACAAAATAGCCTTTGTAGGTGAAAATGAAATTGCAAATACTACACTATTTAAAATTCTTATGGAAGAAATGGAGCCTGATGAAGGTTCATTTAAGTGGGGAGTAAGTACTTCTCAATCATACTTCCCAAGAGAGAATGGTGAATTTTTCGATGGTTGTGACCTAGAAATAATAAAATGGTTAGGCCAGTTTACTATAGAAACAACAGAAACATTTTTAAGAGGTTTCCTTGGAAGAATGTTATTCTCCGGTGATGATGTATATAAACCTGTAAAAGTGCTTTCAGGGGGAGAAAAAGTTCGTTGTATGCTTTCAAGAATGATGCTGTTTGGTTCAAATATATTAGTTCTTGACCAGCCTACAAACCATCTTGACCTTGAATCCATCACTGCATTAAATAATGGACTGATAGACTTTAAGGGAAATCTACTATTTGCTTCTCATGACCATGAGTTCATTCAGACAATTGCAAATAGAATTATTGAAATTCAAGAGGATGGAACTATTGTTGATAGACTTTGCACATATGATGAATTCATAGAGCAGTTCGGAAAATAATATACCCATTAATAACAAAAGATTAAACACAAATTAATAGGCAATTTATAAAATAAGGCCTTTCTATCTTAATAATACAAGATAGAAAGGCTTTTTGATTACTTGTGAAATGTAAGCTGAGAGAGTATAATAGCTATGTGTAAAGAGAAATAATTTGCATTTTTTATAATGCTTTAATTAATAAGATTAAGATAACTTGAATAGGAGAACAATATATGAGCGCAATAAGCAATATAATTAATGACAGCAAAAAAATAGTAATTAAATTGGGAAGTAATGTTTTGTCCGATGATTTAGGAAATGTAAACAAAACAGTTCTTCATAATATTGTTGAACAGGTCAATGGTCTAATGGAACAAGGGAAACAAGTTGTTATCGTTTCTTCCGGCGCAGGTATTTGTGGTGTAGGAGCTATAAATAAATGGAGCAGAAGAGGGGATATTAATTACAAGCAAGCCCTTTGTGCTATTGGTCAGGTAGAATTGATGATGGCATACAAAGAATATTTTGGAGACTACGGTGTTCATGTTGGACAAATATTGCTTACAAAGGAAGATTTTGAAGAACATACAAGAAACCTAAACATAAGGAATGCATTGTTTACTCTAATAGATGAAGGTGTTGTTCCTGTAATAAATGAAAATGATAGCGTAAGCGTAGATGAAATTAAAATCGGAGATAATGACACATTGAGTGCCCTTACAGCCAGCTTATGGAATGCAGATGTACTTATAATACTAAGTGACATAGATGGAGTATTCAATAAAGATCCAAAAACTTATAAGGATGCCAAACTCATTGAAGAAATCAATGATATAGATGATTTACTAAAGAGTATTGATGTTGAGGGCAAGAGCAGCTTTGGAACAGGTGGAATAACTTGTAAAATTGAGGCGGCTAGGAGAGTTAACAAGTACGGTATTCCACTAGTACTGCTTAATGGCAAGAAATTAAATATAATAAGCGAGGCAGCTTCAGAAAAAGAAACGGGAACTGTTTTTGTAGGCAAATAACAATAGATGCAGTAATGCATCAGTAAATTGGTAGAAATGGAGAAAACATATGAAGTTAGGTTTTATTGGAGCTGGAAATATGGGTGGCGCTATTTTACGAGGATATTTAAAATCTGGTAAAATTTCTCCATCAGATGTATACGTATGTGGAAAAAATTTAGAAAAACTTGAAAATTTATCAAGGGAGCTAGGCATTAACCCCTGCACGGAAATAGGGGAATTAGTAAGCCGATGTGATACTGTAATGCTTGGAGTTAAGCCAAACCTGTTTCCTGAAATAATGCCTCAAGTAGCTTCGGCTTATAAAAATGAAAAAGTGTTGGTTTCCATGGCAGCAGGTATAACTATAGAGAGTATTTGCTCCTATGTAGGCTCTGATGCAAGGATTGTCAGAGTAATGCCAAATACCCCTGCAATGGTAGGGGAGGCAATGACTTCTGTAAGTAGAAACAGTAACGTTGAGGACGAGGAATTTAAGACAGTTTTTGAAATTTTTAGGTCCATAGGTAAAGCTGAAGAGGTTGAAGAAGATTTAATTCATTGTGTGATTGGTGTAAGCGGAAGCAGTCCTGCATATACATATATGTATATTGATGCATTGGCAGATGCCGCAGTAAAGAATGGCATGGAGAAGGATAAAGCTATTACTTTCGCGGCACAGGCAGTACTAGGTGCTGCAAAAATGGTACTTGAAACAAATATAGATCCCGTGCAGCTAAGAATTAATGTATGTTCTCCGGGAGGAACAACCATAGAGGCTGTTAATACTCTGCAAGAAAAATCTTTTTCTGAGATTATTGAAAAAGGTTTTCAGGCGGCAGTGGATAAATCTAAGTCAATGAGTAAATAATTATACATAGTTTGATTTGTTTCGGGTAAGGTAACGTTACTAAACGTTGTTATAGCCCATATGGAGGTATTTTATGACTTTTGAAGAAAAAACTATATCCAGTGAAATGATATATGAAGGAGCAATTCTAAACCTTAGGAAAGATAAGGTGGAAGTTATTAATGGGGGTACTTCATATAGGGAAATTATTGAGCATAATGGTGGTGTTGGAATATTGGCCATTAAGGACAATGGTAATATTCTAATGATTAAACAATTTAGAAAACCCATGGATAAGGTAATTACGGAAATACCAGCAGGCAAGATAGAAAAGGGAGAGGACCCCTACAATACAGCTATAAGGGAATTAAAAGAAGAGACTGGATATACAGCAAAACATACAGAACTTTTATCTAAATATTATCCGTCGGTAGGATATTCACAAGAAGTACTTTATCTTTATCTTTGCACAGACCTTGAAGAAGGTGAAACTGATTTTGATGAACATGAAGCACTGGATTTATTTGAAATTGATTTGGATGAAGCCTTCAAAATGGCTGTAAACGGCCAAATTGAAGACGGAAAATCAGCTGTTGCAATAATGCAGGCGTGGGCAAAGATAAAGCTTGAATTAGAGCATTCTTGCTGCGATAGGTAACAAAAAGCTTTGAATTAGAGCATTCTTGCTGCAATAGGTAAGAAAAAGCTTTGAATTATACAGCCTAAAACTGCGAGAAAACAGAAAAATATGCTCATGTAAAGGTATGGAACGTCAGCACTATTAAACCCTGAACGAATCATACCTTTGTTACGCTTATAATGTGTTGATTGAGATTTTGATATGGCAGCATTAGCAGTAAGAATAATTGCAGGGATTAGCAAGGTGTTCTGTGGGAATAAAGCTAATGCAATAACAAAAACTCCCTTGAAAGCAAGTGTTTCTAACATTAGCGCACAGCAATAGCCAAGAGACATTCCCTTCACTAAAATCACTACCGAAGATACGGGATAGGCAAACCTTGTAAAACCGGCAAAAGCTATTAATAATATTGCTAAAGAATTTGATATAATTGAACCCAGCAGTGAAATAAATGAATGAATAGCTGTTGAATCTGAAGACATAGGAGCTTGAAGTATGTTTTGTAAGTAACTTTGCATAGACGACTTCATCTCTGTTCCCATCATGACTTCAAAAAAAACTCCTGTGGAGATTCCAAACAAAAATATAAAAAGGAGTATCGCTGTACACTGGCCGGAAATTGAAATGCTGTCTATTGTGTTTGTAAATTTTGTTTTTCTCATGTTTTAAACCTCATCTCGACAATAGGTGATTAATTCTAACCTATTTCACTATTTTGCTTTCATTTTTCCATTTAAATGGAATAGCCACTGAAATATAAAGCATTAAACCCTCTATGATGATAGTGAGTTTGTGCTTGCTATATAGAAAAGATATGCGTATTAAATGAAAAATAGTACAACTTTAATGTAAGTTATTATTGTCAACCTTTAAGGTGTAGAGTATACTAAATGAATCATATGATTATAATGGAGAAGGAAATGAACGAATTTATACAGCAATTCAAAATATATTTAACAAATGAACGTAAAATGTCGGATAACTCTTTGCAAGCATATTGCAGGGATATTTCTGAATATTTGAGGTTTTTAACGGAAAAAGGTGGAGGAAAACTGGAAGAAGGTTCAAATACAGATATAGTTTCCTTTGTTTTAAAGTTAAAAAACAGTGGTAAATCCTCGGCCACAGTAAATAGAAAAGTTGCGTCTCTTCGAGCTTTTTATAATTTTATGCTTTTAAGAGGGTATGTAAGTGAGAATCCGGTAAATAATATAAAATCTCCTAAAATTGAAAGAAAAGAATTAGAGTATCTTACGATTGAAGAGGTGGACAAACTACTTTTATTACCGGACGATTCCGTTAAGGGACAGAGAGACAAGGCAATACTGGAGCTTATGTATGCAACAGGTATAAGGGTAAGCGAGCTTATTGAGGCAAAGGTAGAAGATATTAACCTTAGGCTAGGTTTTATTACTTGTAATGGACAGCATGGCAAGGCTAGAATTATTCCCATGGGAAGACCTGCCAGGGAGGCTGTAGAGACATACATATTTGAAATCAGACAGAAACTTATTAAGAATAAAGAAGAAGATACCAATCAAGGGTATTTATTTGTTAACTACTTTGGAGAGAAGTTGACAAGACAAGGGCTTTGGAAGATTTTAAAAGAATATGCTTCACAGGCCGGCATTGAAAGTAAAATAACACCACAGACATTAAGAAATTCTTTTGCTGTTCATATGATACAAAATGGAGCGGATTTAAAGTCCTTGCAAGAATTAATGGGACATGAAGATATTACGGCAACACAGATTTATCTATCAGTCACAAAAAATAGGATAAAAGATGTATATGACAGAACTCACCCAAGGGCATAGTAGGGGTTGATTTATAAGTATATATATTTATAAATCGGCCATAATACAGTCTTTATATTTTAAAACGAATATAAAAAGTACTTGCATTTAAGTGGGCTATGTGATAAAGTATATAAGGTTATTACGGACGGTCCTCTGGACATTGTAAAATGTTGAAATACAAATTTTTTACTAAAATATTGTTTTAGTAATTTGCCACGAGCGTCTTGGGAAGGAAGGAGGAAATAACAATGAACATTATGCAGGTAATTGCTGAGGAATACACAAGAAATGATATTCCTAAGTTTAATGTTGGTGATACAGTAAAAGTACACATCAAGATTAAAGAAGGTAACAGAGAAAGAGTTCAGGTATTCGAAGGTTTTGTTTTAAAGAAGCAGAACGGCGGTATCAGCGAAACTTTTACAGTTAGAAGAATTGCTTCTGGCGTAGGAGTAGAAAAGACTTTCCCTATGAATTCACCTAAGATTGACAAAGTAGAGGTTGTTAAGAGAGGTTGTGTTAGAAGAGCTAAGCTTAACTACATGAGAGAAAGAACAGGAAAGGCTGCTAGAATTAAGAGCAAGCACGAATAGTGAAAATTGGGAGAACCCTTAGGGGTTCTCTTATTTATTTTACAGAAAAAGAATGAATTATTAAGAAAAGTAGAAAACTACTCAGGTATATGGTATATTTAAGTGTGGTTTTATAAAATATAAAAAAGTATAAATAAGATAAAACAAAACAATTAACTACTTTAAACGTAGACATTATATTTTTTCACCCATAGAACAACGGTTTAAGGTGAAGGTAAGTAGAGGAATGGGGATGACCCATGGATTAAGGATGGAATGTACGGATAAATATTATTAACTGTACATCCAAGTGGAGGCACTATAATGATTGAAAATATAAATTGGTATCCGGGACATATGAAAAAAACCAGAGAGCTAATCCAGGCCAATTTAAAAATGGTGGATCTAGTTATTGAGGTTATTGATGCAAGAATTCCGATTTCCAGCAGAAATCCAATTATAAATGATTTGATTGGCGGAAAACAAAGAGTAATTATTTTAAATAAGGTTGATTTAGCAGATCAAAGAGCAAATGATGAGTGGACTAGATACTTTAAGGCTGAGGGACATTTCGTAGTTCCTATGAACTGTATGAATGGCTTTGGCGTTTCCAATTTGCTTAGCTTATTATCAAAATATCAGGACGCAAAAAATCAGGAACTATCAAGAAAAAGAACAATAAGAATGATGATTGTTGGTGTACCTAATGTAGGAAAATCATCACTTATCAATAGATTGCTTGGAAAGAAAAGTGCAAAAACCGGCGATAAACCGGGGGTAACAAGAGGTAAACAATGGCTTACTCTACCAAATGGTATGCAATTACTAGATACACCGGGTATTTTATGGCCAAAATTTGAAGATCCGGAAGTTGGACTGAATTTGGCATTCTGCGGCGCCATTAGGGATGAAACTTTGGATTTAGCTTCACTGGCATTGGAATTTATCACTGTACTTAGAGATGAATATCCTGAGGAACTAATGGAAAGATATAAACTTGTAGAATTAGGTGAAGCACCTCTAGAAACAATGGAAGCAATCGCTGCAAAGCGAGGATTTATATTATCCGGAAAGAGGATTGACTACGAGAGAACTGCCAGAACAGTGTTGGACGAGTTTAGAGCAGGAACAATCGGTAAAATTACATTAGAACAGTGTGAGGAATAATGAATAAGCAAGAACGGGAAAAAATGTTAAAAGAGCGGCTTGAAGAAATGAAAAAATATGAAAATGCCTTGTATGAACAAGGCATTTCCTATATAGCCGGCGTGGATGAAGTTGGAAGAGGACCATTAGCAGGTCCTGTAGTGACGGCTTGTGTTGTGTTACCTTCAGATTTTAATATTTTGGGGGTGGATGACTCAAAAAAAATATCTGAAAAGAAAAGGGATGAACTTTTTGAAAAGATAAAAGACAATGCATTGGCATATGCAATTGGCATGGCTGACAATCTAACTATTGATGAAATAAACATATTAGAGGCTACAAAAAAGGCTATGGAAGAAGCTGTAATTAAGGTTGATAATCAACTAAAAGAAAAATATGGCAAGGGAATAGAGCATTTATTAATCGATGCTTTAGAATTAAAAAATATTTCCATAAAACAGCAGGGCATAATCAAAGGAGACGCAACCAGTGTATCCATAGCGGCAGCATCTATAGTTGCAAAGGTAACACGTGACAGATTAATGATTGAATATGCAAAAGAATATCCACATTATGCTTTTGAAAAAAATAAAGGTTACGGAACAAAGGCACATTATGAAGGGATAGAAAAGGTAGGAATATGTCCCATACATAGAAAGACTTTTTTGAAGAAAATTTTATTATAAATTACTTTAATCAGGTACAATGATAACGGTTCATAAAGGGACAACTAAAAACCCACAAACCGTTGAATTAGCAATGAATATCATGACTAAATAAACTAAAAAAAAACACTTTAAATATTCTGTAAATTGTTGACAAGATTTTTAGTAGAGGTTAATCTATTAAAGTAAGTTTGACAGAGGAAAAGGTAGGAATCGATATGAAAATTAGTAAATTGCTGAAGGAACGAACCACTTTCTCTTTTGAGGTATTTCCACCAAAAATGGAACAATCCTTGGAACCATTACAAGAGACATTGAATGTCCTATACGGATTTAGTCCGGATTTTATAAGTTGTACCTATGGTGCCGGCGGCACTAATAAAGGTAGGAGCACAGAGCTTTGTAAAATGGTAAAAGACAGTCAACATGAGATTATGACACATTTTACTTGCATAGGAAATACAAGGCAAGATGTTATAGAATACATAAGGGAATACGTGGAAATTGGTGTTGAAAATGTACTTGCGTTGAGAGGGGATATTCCCCATGGTCTTGATGGTACCAATGGAGATTTTAATAATGCCAATGAATTGATACAATTTATTAAAACAAACTTTCCGAAATTATGTATTTCTGCGGCTTGTTACCCTGAAAAACATATGGAAGCAACAACTATAGAAGAAGATATAAAGTATTTAAAATTAAAGCAGGAATGTGGAGCTGAGTTTTTAATGACACAGCTTTGTCATGATGTAGAAGCCTTTGAGAAGTTTAGAGATAAGGCTTTGAATGCTAAAATAGATTTACCTATTATAGTAGGTATTATGCCTGCCTTGTCAAAGGATAGTATCATTAGAATGACTGTGTCAAATGGATGCTCTATTCCAAGACAGCTGGCTGAAATAATTGGAAAATATGGCGACAACCCTGAAGACTTTAAGAAAGCCGGGAAAGAGTATACTGCAAGGCAAATTGAACAGTATATGGATGCAGGAATAAATGGATTACACATTTATTCTTTAAATAAATATAAGGATATTGTGGATATTCTAAAGGCATCAGGTATTCACAATAAATAGTTGATAACACAAAGTAAGAGAAAGGGTAGGCATAGTATGGAATTTAAAAGCGATATTCAAATTGCACAAGAAGCAGAAACACTTCATATTAGTGAGATTGCTAAGATTGCTGGGGTTGATGAGAAATACCTTGAACTTTATGGTAATCGTAAAGCGAAAGTTGATTACAATATTTTGAAGGAAAAAGAGGATACTCCCAATGGCAAATTAATTTTGGTTACTGCTATCTCACCGACACCTGCGGGAGAGGGTAAGACTACTACTACTGTAGGACTTTCTGATGGGCTTAAAAAGATTGACAAAGATGTTATTGTGGCACTTAGAGAGCCTTCCTTGGGACCTGTATTTGGTGTAAAAGGCGGAGCAGCCGGTGGCGGATATGCTCAAGTAGTTCCAATGGAGGATATAAACCTTCACTTTACAGGTGATATGCATGCAATAGGAGCAGCAAACAATCTTTTGGCAGCTATGCTGGACAATCATATTCAGCAGGGAAATGAACTGAATATTGATCCTAGGAAAATTACTTGGAAACGTTGTGTTGACATGAATGACAGACAACTTAGATTTGTAGTTGACGGTCTTGGTGGAAAGCCTAATGGTTCTCCAAGAGAAGATGGTTTTGACATTACTGTAGCAAGCGAAATAATGGCTATATTATGTATGTCAAAGGATATTGATGACCTAAAGGAAAGAGTTAAGAATATTATTATTGGATATACATATGATGATCAGCCTGTAACGGCAGGGGAATTGAAAGCTCAGGGTGCTATTGCAGCATTGTTAAAGGATGCTCTTAAGCCTAATCTTGTGCAGACACTTGAGCATACGCCTGCTTTCATTCATGGCGGTCCATTTGCAAATATTGCTCATGGATGTAACTCAATTATGGCAACAAAGATGGCTCTTAAATTAGCTGACTATGTAGTTACAGAGGCTGGATTTGGTGCAGACCTAGGTGCGGAAAAATTTATTGATATAAAGTGTAGGACTGCCGGAATTCAACCTTCAGCAGTAGTTATGGTTGCAACAGTTCGTGCGCTTAAGCATCACGGTGGCGTTGCAAAGGCAGATTTAAATAATGAAAATCTTGAAGCTCTTGAAAAAGGTCTTCCTAACCTATTACAGCACGTTGAAAATATTACAAAGGTATTTAAGCTACCGGCAGTTGTTGCAATAAATGCATTTCCAACTGATACAGCGGCAGAACTTGCTCTTGTGGAACAAAAGTGTAAGGAATTAGGGGTAAATGTTGCTTTAAGTGAGGTTTGGGCAAAAGGCGGTGAGGGCGGTATAGCTCTTGCAAAAGAAGTCGTTAGGATTTGTGAAGAGAAAAATGATTTTAGCTATAGCTACGATTTAGATATGAGTATTGAGGAAAAATTAAATTCCATTGCAACAAAAATATATCACGCAGATGGTGTGGCATTTACAGCAAATGCAAAGAAACAAATGGCTCAGCTTGAAGCACTTGGATTTGGAAATGTTCCTATTTGTGTGGCTAAGACTCAATATAGCTTCTCTGACGATGCAAAGCTGTTAGGAGCGCCAAGGGGCTTTACATTAACAGTTAGGAATTTAAAAATATCCGCAGGTGCAGGTTTTATTGTAGCTTTAACAGGAGATATTATGACTATGCCGGGACTGCCAAAAGTTCCTTCCGCAGAAAAAATTGATGTAGATAATACTGGAAAGATTTCAGGATTATTCTAGAAAGGATATTACGGTATGGGTTTTGTAAATGAATCATGTGAAGATTTTGTAACAGTCCTTGCCGGCAAAAACCCTGTTCCCGGAGGAGGTGGTGCGTCAGCCCTTGTAGGTGCTGTTGGTACCGCCTTGGGGGGCATGGTGGCTTCTTTAACAGTGGGAAAGAAAAAATATGCTTCTGTTGAGGAACTTATGTATTTGCTAAAAAGTAAGGCGGAGAAACTTCAAAAGGATCTTCTGGAACTGGTAGAAAAGGATGCGGAAGTATTTGAACCATTAGCTAAGGCTTATGGTCTACCAAAAAATACAGAAGAGGAAATAGCTGAAAAGGAAAGGGTTATGGAGGAAGCGCTAAAGCTTGCTTGTTCTGTACCTCTTGAAATTATGCATAAGTGTTGCGCCGCTATTGAGTTGCACGGCGAATTTGCTGAAAAGGGAAGCAAGTTAGCTATAAGTGATGCAGGTGTTGGAGTAGCCTTCTGCAAGGCTGCATTGCAAGGTGCAAGTTTAAATGTATTTATAAATACAAAGGCAATGAAGGACCGGGAATATGCAGAGAGGATTAACAGTACTGCAAATTATATGCTGGACAAATATGTGAAAATAGCAGATAATATATACAATGCAGTATATGCAAAACTTACAAAGGAGTAGAGTAATTTATGGCTCAGATTTTAAAGGGAAAAGAAGTAGTTGATGCTGTAAATGAAAGACTTAGAGCAGAGGTTTCACTTCTAAAAGAGAAGGGTGTTACCCCAACATTGGGAATTATAAGAGTAGGTACAAAGGTTGAAGATATATCATATGAAAAGGGTGCCATTAAATGTGCAGAGGGCATTGGAATTGATGTAAAGAAGTACTTATTTAAAGAAAATATTACGCAAGAACAATTATTAAATGTAATAGCGGCTATTAATCTTGACCTAACTGTTCATGGTGTGATATTATTTAGACCACTTCCTGAGCATATTGATGATAATACTATCAGAAAAGCACTGTTAGCTTCAAAGGATGTTGACGGTATTACAGATCAATCTATGGCAGGAGTATATACAGGAACTGATTTAGGATATCCCCCTTGTACGCCGAAAGCTTGTATGGAAATATTAGATCATTACGATATTGATATTACAGGTAAAAAGGTTGCAGTAATAGGGAGAAGTTTAGTTGTAGGTAGACCTGCGGCTATGATGGTATTAGGAAAAAACGGAACACCTGTTATTTGTCACACAAAGACAGAAAATATTAAAGAGATTTGCCGTAATGCAGATATTTTAATAGTATCAGCGGGACAAGCTAAGACTATTAATGAAGAATATTTGAATGATAAACAGGTAGTTATTGATGTTGGAATAAATATGTCAGAGGAAGGTAAGCTTTGCGGAGATGTAGATTTTGAGGTTGCTCAGAATATAGTAAAAGCTATTACTCCGGTACCCGGAGGAGTAGGCAGAGTTACTACAAGCTTGCTTATGAAGAATGTTATAGATGCGGCAAGGAAAACACTCTAATTTTTGAATTATATAACAGCAAATTGGGAAAAACGGCCTTGTTCTAGCAGACAGGTCGTTTTTTCTAGAAAAGGAGTATGAAAATGGATATATTGACAAGACCCAGAAGGCTTAGATTGAATGAACAGTTAAGGAATATGACAAGGGAAACCAGGATTTCCGCAGACTCTTTAATTTATCCTATTTTTGTGGAAGAAGGTAAGGGAATAAGAACGGAAATTAAGACCATGCCGGGACAGAAGAGGTTTAGCATTGACACCATGGGAGAAGAATTGGAATCAGTGGTAAAAGCCGGGGTTAAAAATGTCATCCTTTTTGGTGCACCGGCACATAAAGACGAGCAGGGAAGCGGAGCATATGATGAGCATGGAATCATACAGGAAGCCTTAAAATGTGCTAAAAAGGATTTTCCGGACTTATACTATATAGGTGATGTGTGTATGTGCGAATATACATCTCATGGACACTGCGGAATAATAAAGGGCGATACGGTGGATAATGACAAGACGTTACCATTGCTTGCTAAAACTGCGGTTTCTCAAGTAAGGGCCGGTGCTAATATGATTGCACCGTCAGATATGATGGACGGTAGAGTTTTAGCTATAAGAGAGGCTTTAGATGCGGCAGGATTTGAAGATACGCCAATCATGTCATATGCAGCAAAATATGCGTCAGCATTTTATGGACCTTTTAGAGAAGCGGCAGGCTCAGATAATTTTAAGGGTCATAGAAGAACTTATCAAATGGACTTTCACAATAGAAGAGAAGCTCTGAAAGAAGTAATGCTGGACGTTGAAGAGGGTGCTGATATAGTTATGGTTAAGCCGGCACTTTCCTATTTAGATATTATAAGGGAGATAAAGGATAGTGTTGATTTGCCTGTTGCGGCTTATAGCGTAAGCGGTGAATATGCGATGATTAAGGCTGCGGGAATGGCTGGTATGGTCGATGAAGAGGCAATGATTGCTGAAACAACTACCAGCATTTATAGAGCCGGAGCCGATATTTTAATAACATATTTTGCAAAAGAAATTGCAGGAATGATAAAAAGTGGTAGAATTGGTTAAACAGATAAAGTAATCAACCATTGATATAGCCAGTTGTGTCATTATGCAAAATTACGGAGGAACGATAGTATGAACATCAAAACAGAAAGATCACAAGCATTATTTGAAGAGGCGAAAAAGTATATTCCCGGTGGTGTAAACAGCCCGGCAAGAGCCTTTCAAGCTGTAGGTACAACACCAAGATTTATTGAAAAAGCGGACAAGCAATTTATATATGATGTAGATGATAACAAATACATTGATTATATAGGTTCTTGGGGGCCTATGATATTAGGGAATAACAGCCCAATTGTACTAGAAGCTGTTGAAGAGACTATCAAAAATGGATTGAGTTTTGGTGCGGCCACGGAGAGAGAAATAACCATGGCGAAGCTGGTTTGTGATATGGTACCTTGTTTTGAAATGGTAAGAATGGTTAACTCCGGAACAGAAGCAACTATGTCAGCATTAAGGACTGCCAGAGGATACACAGGAAGAAGTAAAATCATCAAATTTGAAGGCTGTTACCATGGACATAGTGATGGACTTCTAGTAAAATCTGGGTCTGCTCTTATAGCGGAGGGCGGTTCACCGGATAGTGCGGGAGTAACTGTAAATTGTGCAAAAGACACTCTTACAGCTAAGTATAATAACATTGATAGTGTTGAAAAGCTGTTTGAAGAATACAAGGGCGATATAGCGGCAATTATAGTGGAACCTGTAGCGGCGAATATGGGAGTTGTTCTTCCCGAAAACGATTTTCTTAAGAAACTTAGGGAGATATGTGATTTAAATAAGACTGTTTTAATTTTTGATGAGGTTATTACAGGGTTTAGATTATCAGTCGGCGGAGCACAAGAATTATTTGGAGTAACACCGGATATGGCTACATTTGGTAAGATTATTGGCGGAGGTATGCCGGTAGGTGCTTATGGTGGTAAACGTGAGATTATGCAATGTGTGGCTCCGGTAGGAAAAGTTTATCAGGCAGGAACTTTGAGCGGTAATCCGGTGGCTATGGCTGCGGGAATTGCCCAACTTTCATATTTAAAAGAGAATCCTAGCGTATATACTCACGTTAATAATATGGGAGATATGCTGTTTAATGGAATAAAAGAACTTATAGATATAGCTAAAGTTGATTGTTCAATAAATCATATAGGCTCTATTGGTACCATGTTCTTTACTGGGGGACACGTATCAAATTATGATACTGCAAAGCAATCTGATTTATCTAAATATGCGGATTACTTTAAGCATATGCTTGCCAATGGAGTATACTTTGCTCCGGCTCAGTTTGAGGCTATGTTTATATCAAATTCGCACACAGAAGAGGACATTAAATATACACTGGATGTTATTTCTAGATATTTTAGAATATAGGATTTTGATTTAGGGGGTTGTATGACCCCCTATTTTAATGTTACAATATAAGACGCCAATTGAAAATATTGTAGGTGCTCGGGTTTCCTACCGAGAGAATAGGGAAGTTGGGTAAAAGCCCACGCGGTCACGCCGCTGTAATGGAAGAGTTATATTCATTTATACCACTAAGTGAAATTGGGAAGGGAGAATATAACGATGACGCCTAAGCCAGAAGACCTGCCTACAGTACGGTTCTAAGCAGTTATTTTTGTATAACTGTGACAGAAGTTACATTTTCTTACGGACGATGGGAAGGTGTAATAAGCGGAGTTTTTTGCAGACTCCCATATTACGCTATTCTGTTATAGGCAGAGTGGCGATTTTTTTTAGGAGGAATAATAATGAAAAAAAGCAAAACAGAAAGATCGGTATTTATTTTAAGCATGGTATTTGCAATGGTTTTCGCTTTACCTACTTTAGCCAGTGCAATGCATATTATGGAAGGCTACCTTCCTCTAGGTCATAGCATTGTATGGGGAATTGTTTGTGTGCCTTTTGTGGTTGCAGGCTTTATATCTATAAAGAAAACTATTGAAAAGGATAGAAGATTATTACTTGTTTTAGTAATGATTGCGGCATATGCATTTGTACTATCTGCTTTAAAAATTCCATCTGTAACAGGCAGTAGTTCTCATCCGACAGGAACAGGCTTAGGTGCAATTTTATTTGGACCTTCAGCAATGTGTATAGTTGGACTTATTGTTCTTTTATTCCAAGCAACACTTCTTGCTCATGGAGGGTTAACTACTTTAGGTGCCAATACTTTTTCAATGGCGATTGCAGGACCATTCCTTGCATTTGCTATATATAAGATTTGCAATAAGATGAATTTACCTAAATCAGTAGGTGTATTTTTAGCGGCCTGCTTAGGAGACTTGTTTACATACTGTGTAACTTCTGTACAGTTAGCTGTAGCTCATCCATCAGAGGTAGGTGGGGTTATGGCTTCCTTAACAGAGTTCTTAGGAATTTTTGCAATTACACAAATTCCACTTGCAATTATTGAGGGGCTAATAGCAGTTGTTGTTATGAAGGGTCTTGAAAGCTTTGCTAAACCGGAGCTTGAGACATTAGGCTATTACCAAACATTGCAGGCAGTACGTTAGGAGGTTGTAAAATGGGATTAACTAAAAATACTAAAGTTGTAATATTTTGTTTAGTGCTTTCAGCACTTATCGCTATAATACCGTTAATGTTTATTCATGATTCAGAGTTTGGTGGAGCTGATGGTCAAGCAGAGGAAGCTATCACAGTTATAAATCCTAACTATGAAGCTTGGGCAGAACCTATCCTTGAGCCACCGGGAGGAGAAACAGAGTCTTTACTTTTTTCTTTACAAGCAGCTTTGGGTTCCGGTGTATTTTTCTTTGGACTTGGATATCTTGTAGCAAGAAAAAAATATTCAAAGGGAGACAAATAGTTAAGAGGTAAGGTATGATATTAATTGACAAATTAGCATATTCATCGTCCATTAGGAATAAAAGTCCTTTTATAAAGGGTGCTTTTGCGGTGGGAACACTTTTAATTTGTGTTGCTGCTCGCTCTTTTGTCATATCATTTATCGTTTTAGCTTTCATGGGATGTGCGACTGTTCTTTACAGTCGCACATCTTGTTATCATTATATTAAGCTTATGTTGGTTCCCTTAACATTCTTACTATTGGGAACTGTTGCCATTGCCGTCAACCTTACTTCAACCCCTATGGATTTAATAAACATTCCAATAGGAAGCAAATATATTGCAATAAGCATAGCATCAGCAATTTATGCCACAAGATTAGTAGTAGTGTCTTTAGCTTCGGTATCTTGTTTATATTTTCTAATATTAACAACTCCAATGATGGATTTATTATTCGTCCTTAAAAGATGCCATTGCCCTGCTTTAATTATTGAAATTATGATGCTAACCTATAGATATATTTTTGTTCTGTTTGATATGGCAACGTCAATAATGATTGCACAAAACTGTAGATTAAGTAATATAAGTGCTAAATCCGCTATAAGTGGTATGGGAAATATGTTATCGGTTATATTGATTCGTTCTGTTCAAAAGGCAAATTTACTTTTTGACGCAATGGAATCAAGATGTTACGATGGTGAAATAAATGTTTTATATGATTGTGAAAAGGCAGAGAAAAAAGAAGTAATAGCAGTTTTCTTTTTTCTTGCAATACTGACAAGCATTGCAATATGGTGTAATGTAAACGGCTACATATAGGTGAACATATGAATAAATTTAAAGATAAAGATACAGTAGTAAAAACAGAGAATTTAAGTTACACATATGCCGACGGCACTGAGGCTTTAAAAGGCGTAGATATAGATATAAAAAAAGGTGAGAAACTTGCTATTATGGGAGCCAACGGCTCAGGCAAATCAACATTTTTTTTGCATTTAAATGGAGTATTGAAACCTAAGACAGGAAAAGTTTATATAAATGGTGAGAGTATTGACTACTCGAGAAAAGGTCTTTTAGCGGTAAGAAAAAAGGTTGGGATTGTTTTTCAAGATCCGGATAACCAATTGTTTTCTGCCAATGTAGTTCAGGAAATATCTTTTGGTGTGCTGAATTTAGGGTTTTCTGAGGATGAAGCCCGCCAAAAAGTTGATAAAATTATAGATGAATTAAATATAGGGTCATTTAAGGATAAGCCTACTCACTTTTTGAGTGGGGGACAAAAAAAGAGGGTTGCTATTGCAGATATTCTTGTCATGGAACCGGACATAGTTATTTTAGACGAACCTGCATCAGCTCTTGACCCTAAACACGCCAGAATGATAGACGGCATAGTGGATGATTTAAGTGAAAGAGGTATAACTGTCATATTGTCTACTCACGATGTGGAAAGAGCCTTGATTTGGGCAGATAGAGTTGTTCTTTTTCATGAGGGTAAAATCATAAGTGAAGGCACTCCGGAAGAGATTTTCTCTCAGGATGCTCTTCTCAATGTTACAAATTTAGAGAAACCGACGGTAATGCGAATATTTGAAGACTTGCAAAAATCAGGAATTTTAAATAGTGATTTGCCAGTACCAAGGACTGCAATAGAACTTGAAAATCTTATAATTAGTAGGGGTTAAACAATTAAGTGTTTAATTTAACTTTTGAAGATTAACTCAAATGGAGGTAACAAGATAAATATGAAAAAAGCGTTATTAGTAGTAAGTTTTGGCACTAGCCATAAGGAAACAAGAGATAAGACTATTGGTGAGACTGAAAAATTTTTAGCAAAGGAATATAACGACAGAGAGCTTAGAAGGGCTTTTACAAGCGGGATGATAATGAGAGTGCTAAAAAAGCGTGATAATATGCACATAGATAATGTGGAAGAGGCTATGCAAAAACTGGTAGATGATGGTTTTATAGATGTATTAGTACAACCAACACATATAATAAATGGTGATGAATACGAGAAAATGGTAAATCAAATTGCACCATTTAGAGGTTTATTTGAAAATATAGTTGTTGGAAGAGCTCTTTTAACTTCAAGTGAAGACTATGAGGAAACTTGTAATGCAATATTGAAAGAGGTTCCGGAGGTATGCAAGGATAATGAAACTGCACTTGTATTGATGGGACATGGTACAGGTCATTTCTCAGATGCGGCATATGCGGCATTAGATTACAGATTTAAGGCAATGGGACATTCAAATGTTTTTGTTGGAACTGTTGAAGGTTATCCTGAGGTTGACATGGTTTTAAAACAAGTAAAACAACATTCACCAAAGAAAGTAATTCTTCTACCTTTAATGCTAGTAGCAGGAGATCACGCTGTAAATGATATGGCGGGAGATGAAGAAGATTCATGGAAGGTTATTTTTGAGGAAGCCGGATATGAGGTTACCTGTATCTTAAGGGGTTTAGGTGAGTTTGAAGATATACGTAAAATATACTTAAAACACGCAAACATAGCTTTAGGTGAAGAAAACTAGAGTATGTTATATATAATAAATTAAGTTATTAATGAAAAAAGGGAGCAATAGCAAATGGCTAAATTGTATGGACTTGGTGTAGGCCCGGGGGATCCTGAGCTTATGACATTAAAGGCGGTTAGACTTATAGAAGAATGTGACATAGTAGCTATTCCAAAATCGGGACAAAGTGTGAATGTGGCATATAACATAGCTAAGGGTGCCGTTCCGGATTTGGATAATAAGAATATTGTTTATATGGATATGCCTATGACAAGAGATAAGGGAAAGTTAACTCTAAGTCATGATAACGCTGCAAATCAAGTTAAAAAGTGGCTTGATGAGGGAAAGAATGTGGCGTTTTTAACACTGGGTGATCCTACAGTATATTCTACATATTCATATGTACACAATCGTGTAAGAGATGCCGGCTACGAAACAGAAATAGTACCGGGTGTACCTTCGTTTTGTGCTGTTTCAGCAAGGTTAAATGATAGCTTGACTGAAGCGGAAGAAGCACTTCACATTATTCCCGGATCCTATGATGGAGCAGAGGAGGCATTGCACTTAAAAGGGACAAAGGTGCTAATGAAGAGTGGTAAATCAATAGGAAATCTTAAAGACTACATAAAAAACATGGATAATCCGCCTACAGTTAAGATGGTAGAACGCTGTGGTATGGAGGGTGAAAGAGTTTTTAAGAATCTTGAAGAGATTGATGAAAACGCCAGCTATTTTTCAGTGGTGATTGTAAGGGATAAGAAATAAAGACAACAAATGATTGAAGACTATATATTGTTTTGAAAGGCGATGACATATGAGCATTAGAATGGTGGGCATTGACCACAGCAAAGCCTCACTTGACTATAGGGAAGCATTTTCTTTTACAAAGGCAGGAGTAAAGGAAGCAATAAAGGAGATAAAGCAGAGATTTAATGTTAGAGGATGTATACTGCTTTCTACTTGTAATAGAACTGAACTATGGGTCAGCCAAAGTGAGAACGAAAAATTTAATAAAGTAAGTCCATACCATATGCTGTGTCAGGTAAAAAATATCAAGAATGGTTTGTATGAAGAGTTTTTTACTGAAAGAAATAATAGTGAGGCTATAGAGCACATATTAAAGGTGGTTTGTGGATTTGATTCAAAGATTTTCGGGGAAGATCAGATAATTTCTCAGGTTAGGGAAGCCTTACAAATGTCAAGAGACTGTAATTGTACAGATAAGGCATTAGAAAAGGTTTTCCAAATGTCTTTGTCTGCTGGAAAAAGGGTAAAGACAGAAATAAGAATGAGTACGGTAAACAGGTCTTCGGCCAATGATATGCTGAGAATCCTAAATCAGGAGGTCAACAGTATAAGAGGAAAAGACTGCTTAGTCATAGGAAATGGTCAGATGGGAAGGTTAGTTGCTAATACTTTAATATCTCATGGTGCTAATGTTTCAATGACTCTTAGGAGAAAAATACATGGATGTGATGAACAGGCGTCAATAATGCCTGATAAGTGCAAAATGATTCCCTATGATGATAGGATTGAGGCAATTCCCAATAATGAAATTATAGTAAGTGCCACGTTGAGCCCACATTATACAATGAGACTTGAAGACATTCAAAGTAAAATGAAAATGGATAAATATTATTTATTTGATTTAGCAGTACCTAGGGATATAGATCCGAGGATTGCTACAATGTCAAATGTGAAACTTTTTGACATAGACTCTATGAATACAGGAAGTCCGGAAGAGGAAAACAGAGAGCAAATCAATTTAGCGTTAAACATACTTAATCAGTATAGGGAAGAATTAGATAGATGGTTTAAATTCAGAAATTATGTTCCAAAGATACAGAAAATAGTTGAGATGGTTTCTGAGGATACAGTTCAGAGATTTTCAAGCCAAACCTGTGAACATAATACTTTGGAGGAAGCGGCAGGTATTGCTGAAGAATCTGCAAAAAAAGCCACCGGAAAGCTTATATATGGTCTTAGAGAGCAATTGGAGCCGGAGCTTTGGGAAAAGTGCCTGGAGGCATTACAAAAAGCCGCAGAAAAGGAAACGTTAAAGCATTAATGGGAGGTTAGATTTGAATATTCTCATATTTGCAGGGACCACAGAAGGTCGAAAACTTATAGACAAGTTAATATTATTTCAAAAATCATATGACAAGCAATTAAATAGCTTGTCTATTTGCGCTTGTACTGCTACTGAATACGGAAAAGATGTATTGGAAAAAGAATATACTGATACGGTTGAAATCAAAGCTGGCAGATTGAATCAGGAAGAGATGAAACAGCTTATGACTAGCAGTGATTTTGATGTTGTAGTAGATGCTACGCATCCCTATGCAACAGAGGTGACAAGAAATATAAAGTTAGCCTGTGAGAGCACAAATAATAAGTATATAAGGCTACTTAGGGAGAAGACCGAATTTGGAGACGATTGTATTTTCACTGAAAATACACGGGAGGCTGTACAGTTCCTAAAAAAGACCTCCGGCAATGTTCTGCTTACAGTTGGAAGTAAGGAACTTGCGCAATATACTGAATTAGAGGGTTTTGAGAATAGATTATATGCAAGAGTATTACCCATGATGGAAGTAATAGAAAGTTGCAACTCGTTGGGCTTTGCAGGAAAGCACCTTATTTGTATGCAAGGGCCCTTTTCATGTGATATGAACATAGCAATGCTGAAACAACTGAATTGCAAGTATCTGGTAACAAAGGATACAGGCAAAGAGGGCGGTGCATATGAAAAATATATGGCGGCAAGAGAAGCGGGAGCTACTTTAGTGGTTGTAGGGCGAAGCAGTCAAGAAACCGGACTATCAATTAAAGAAGTCTTAAAGAAAATTGTTTCTGAACATTATAATGGTCAAATAGATATTGAACAGATAGATTTCGAACAATTAAATATTGAACAAATAGATTTCGAACAATTAAATATTGAACAAATAAAGAACCAACAAATAGGCAATATGGATTTTGGGGAAAAGTCCCAAGAAAAAAACTACGAATTAGCCGACTGGTTTCCAATGTTCGTGAATTTAAATAATAGAAATGTTGCCGTTATTGGCGCAGGAAAAATTGCTTTTAGAAGAATAAAAGCTTTATTGCAGTTTTCATGTAATTTACGAATTATAGCCAAGGATGTTTCCGATGAAACAAGAGAGCTAGTAGAGAACTACAGGTCTAATGACCGGTGTTATAATACAAATAGAAGCATAGAAATTTATGAAAAAGAATTTGATGTTAATGATATAATAGGTGCAGATATTGTTGTTACAGCAACAAACAACAGTCTTTTAAATAAAAAAATAGGGCAGAAATGCAAAGAAGTAGGAATACTTGTAAATATAGCAGACAATAAGGAAGAGTGTGATTTTTACTTTCCTGGGGTAGCTGTTGAAGGAAGTTTAGTTGCAGGGGTTACGGCTCAAGGCAAAAACCATAGTTTGGCGAAAAAAGCCTCAGCATCTATAAGGAGAGTTTTGGCGGATATAAAATAAGCACTTGTTGAATATAAATAAAAATTAGGATATAAAAACAAAATGTGAAAATAAGATATAAAAACGAGATATCCAAACTAAGATATTTAAATAAGATATTTAAATAAGATATCCAACACGGAGGCAAAATATGAGTAAACGAAAAATTGTAGTTGGTAGTAGAGACAGTAAGCTGGCAGTAGCTCAATCTGAGCTTGTTATGAATATGATTTCTAAAAAGTATCCGGAACTTGAACTTGAACTTGTTACTATGAAGACTACAGGGGATATTATCCTTGATAAGCGATTAGACAAAATTGGAGGCAAAGGGTTATTTGTAAAAGAACTAGATAAAGCACTTGAAGAAGGAAAAATAGATATTTCAGTTCATAGTTTAAAAGATTTACCTATGGAGATTTCAGATAGTCTGCCACTAGTTGCATTTTCAAAGAGGGAAAACCCTTTTGACGTTTTGGTTTTTCCTAATGGGAATAATGAACCTAATATGGATTTGCCCCTTGGGACATCAAGTTTGAGAAGAGAACTTCAAATTAGAGAAATTCATCCGAACTGGCAAGTAGAAAGTGTGAGAGGAAATCTTCAGACAAGATTGTCAAAGCTGGACAGTGGTCAATACGGTGCTATTATTTTAGCTTATGCAGGATTGGCAAGGCTAGGTATGGAAGATAGGATTGGCAAGGTATTTACGGCGGATGAAATGATTCCTTCCGCAGGGCAGGGAATATTGGCTATACAAGGTAGAGCCGGAGAAGATTATTCATTCTTAGATTGTGTAAATGATAAGGAAGCAGAGATTTGTGCAAAAACAGAAAGAGCGTTTGTTACATATTTAGATGGAGGTTGTAGTTCTCCAATAGGCGCATTTGCTCAAGTATCAGGAGAAGATATCCTTATTTACGGACTTTATTATGATGAGGTAACTAAAGTATATAGGAAAGATAAAATAGCTGGCAAAGCAGTGGATGGTGAAAAGTTAGCTGTTGAATTAGCTAAGAAATTAAAGAGGTAATGCATATGGTACTTAATAATACAAATGGAAAGGTATGGCTTGTAGGTGCAGGTCCGGGGGATGCTGGATTATTTACATTAAAAGGTAAAGCAGTTTTAGAACAGGCCCATGTTGTAGTGTATGATAAATTAGTAGGTCAGGGAATTCTAAATATGATTCCCAAGTCAGCAGAACTAATTTTTGTAGGCAAAGTAGCCGGCAACCATGCAGTTCCACAAGAAGAAATTAATAAAATATTACTAAATCAGGCATTATTGGGCAAAAGGGTTGTAAGATTAAAAGGTGGTGACCCCTTTGTTTTTGGACGAGGCGGTGAAGAATTAGAACTGCTTTGCGATCATAACATTCCTTTTGAAATAGTTCCAGGAATTACTTCGGCAGTTTCTGTGCCGGCGTATAATGGTATACCTGTAACACACAGAGATTTTGTATCATCATTGCACATAATAACAGGTCACACAAAGAAAAAAGAAGAAGCTGACATAGATTATGAATCTCTAGTAAAATTAGGCGGGACATTTGTATTTTTAATGGGTGTTACAGCAATGTCTAAAATCTGTAAAGGGTTAATAGAAGCAGGAATGAGCCCTGATATGCCAGCGGCCATTTTAGAAAGAGGAACTACTGCACACCAAAGAAGGGTTGTTTCCAATGTTAAAAATCTTCCTGAGGATGCAGAAAAGGCACAGATAAAAACTCCTGCGATAATCGTGGTAGGTGAGGTTTGTTCACTGGAAAAACAATTCCATTGGGCAGAAGACCGTATGCTTGGAGGGTTAAAGGTTGCAATAACAAGACCACAAGACAGAAGCTCTTCTTTAGCAGAAAAACTGTCAATGCTTGGTGCGGAAGTTGTTCTGATGCCAACTATTGAAACAAAGGCGATTTCTGAGACAGATATGCTAACAGAGGCAATTAACAACATTGAGGATTTTGATTGCATAGCATTTACAAGCCCTGTGGGTGTAACAATATTTTTAGATAAGCTTAGGGCGCTTAAGTTTGATATAAGAAGACTGGGAAAAATTAAACTAGCTGTTATTGGCTCAGCGACAAGAGCCTCTATAGAAAAAACAGGTCTACTCGTAGATTTAATGCCTGAAGTATATAGTGGTGAAGCTTTGGGAGAATTGATAGCTAAAGAGGCAAAACAGTGGTCTGAAGAATCAGGAAAGGAATCAAGGATTTTAATTCCTAGAGCAAGGATTGGAACCGATGAGGTAATAAAACCATTGGAATCTGCCGGAATAAAGTACTCAGATATTCCAATATATGATACATTTGAGATGAAAGATGAAAATGAATCAACTAATGATGTACAAGGCTCAAGAACAAGCTTAGTTGATTTTAATGCTGAAAATGTAGACTATGTTGCATTTACAAGTGCATCCACTGTTAGAGGTTTTGTTGCAATGTCGGGGGTTAATGAATTTGCAAAAATAAATGCTGTTTGTATTGGAAAAAAGACTGCAGAAGAAGCAGAAAAGTATGGAATGAACATTTCCATAGCAAAAGAAGCAACAATAGATAGCATGGTGGAATGCTTAATAGAACTAAAAAATAATTTTAGGTAGTAGTGCCCTTAAATAGGGTATAAACAAAAAACAAAAGAATTGACAGAAAAAAGGTTATGGTTAACAAAAACTATAACCTTTTTATTTTCAGTTAATGCCAAAATGAAGACAATGCCCAAATAGCAAAAATGAAAAGTCAAAGCCAAAATCAAAGCAGTTAAAAGGTTAGCTTCGATGCCTTTTCTCGAGCATTTCTTTCAAATTCATTTTTAGGTTCGTCCATTGTAATACCATGACTAATTTTTTCTTTTGTATTTGAGTCAACACAAACAAAAGTAATAAAACCATCTACATGGTGTGTTTGATTAATCTCTGATATTGCATTTACATAAACAGTGAGACTTGTTGTTCCAACCTTCACAACTCTAGAATGAATTGTAAATACATCTCCCTTTGGAACTGGTCTTTTAAATGTAAAGCCATGGACATTAATGCACAGTATATTTTCCGGGTGACCATGTGCGGCAGCAGCGGCAATAAATGCGGCTTCTACTAACCATTCTGAAGTTCTTCCGGCAAATAAAGTTCCGTGGTGATTTAAATCTTCTGATTTAACAAGGTGTGAAACGATATGTTCTTTCATTTTAGAGTCCTCCTTAGTTCTTATTGTATAAAATTATAATTTATAGTTTTTAGTTTTTAGTTTTTATCATATGTATTATATTATTTATTCATAAATTCTTATATTTATATGGTTAATATATGTAAAATATTTTTTGCACCCATATTGTGAAAAAGGAGAATTGAGATGAAGAAAAGATACATGACCTTAAATGAAAATTATTATGCTATTTATTACATAAGAACAAATACTATCATTTATAACAATTCCTTTAAGGGTGGGGGTCGAGTTATACATCTAATTGATTAATTAGATTTTATAGCGTTAACATTATACTATTTCAAAGAAGTCTGTTTGGTGGGTGTATGGGCTTCTTTTTCTGATATGCTAAGAAGTTGCTTTAGCTTTCTATATTCCAATAGTCCACGAGTATAATCCAATATTTTATCTTGTTCTTCTTTATTACAATTTCTAAATAAGTCAAGCAGTTGTTGCTCATTTTTACATAAGTTGTTTGAAGAATCCTTAGAAATTTCACTAATACTAGGGTTTTCACCAGTTATAAGGTAAGCAGCAGTGGTGTTTAGTGCGTCAGCCAGTGGCAACAACTTATCTATGCCCATATTCATAATATCTGCGGATTCATATCTGTATATAGTTGCGGGTGAAACCCCAATTATTTCAGCAATTGCCTCAGCGGAAAGATTAAGTTCCTTTCTTCTTTTCTTTATTCTTTCATTTATATTCATTTTAACACCCCACTTTAATAATAATATATTGAATATACCATTAAACTCGCATATTTGCAATGAGAAATGTTGAATTATAAGGTTTTAAAAAATATAGTATTGACTTCTCGCACAAATGCGAGTTATATTAAAAATGGTAGATGTATCTAAACTTAGAGGGGAAAGGCGAGAAAATGAAAGTAGATTTGGATAAATTAACAGAGAAGATATTATATTGCAATTATAACTACGAAACTTTTGCTGAAAAATTAGGCCTTGAAGTTGATGTGCTATATGAAAAAATTAACCCTAATGGAGCACCTTTGTTGGTAAAAGAGCTGTATAAAATTGTGGAATTATTAAACTTAACTACAATTGAGATAAAAGATATTTTTTTTAAATATTAACTCGCATAAATGCGAGTTTTACAGCAAATATATAAAGGAGGAAAAGGAAAATGGAGAAGGAAGAACTAAGACAGCTATATTACTTAAATAAAGAAGTGATTCACCTAAAAAAAAGATTAAAGGAGTTAGAAAATGTGTCAATTTCAGAAAACCCTAGTGTACATATAACAGGAATGCCTTCCGGAAGGGGGATTTCAGATAAGGTGAGTAGATACTCCTTGGAGATGGAATATTTAGAAGATTTAATATCCCAGAAGATTAGTGAGTGCTGGCAAGAAATAAAAAGATTAAATGAGTACATTAATAGTATTCAAGACAGTACATTAAGACAAATATTTACGCTTAGATACATAAATGCATTTACATGGCAACAAATAGCCTTTGCTATAGGTGAAAGTGATGAAAGCTATCCCCGAAGAAAACATAATGCCTTTTTAAAGGCAGAGAAGAAGACCAAAAACAGTTTGCCGAAAATGCCGAAATAATCGTGATAGCATAAGACTTGTAAGAAATTAAAAACAAGGAAAGGAGGAAAAAATGATTACAATATTACAGCTTAATACAGCTTTGGCGGAAAAGATAAAGTATGTGTTAATAGGTACAGAGTTTGAAAACATAGCTATTATTCGTGAAATTAATACACAAATTGAGACTAGACCATCAATCAAGATTGCTGTTGAAAATTTAAAATCAGTAAAGTTTAATTCCATGTGTAGAGAAAAAACTTTTACTGTAAATATTATTTTTCTAGCTAAAGATGTGGGTAATGTTGAAGAACACAATAGTAAGATTCAACAAATAATTGAAAGTACATTATTTGAAGACTTATATGTAGAGGAAAAAAGGCTGACCGTATCTAATATAAATACACAGATTACAGAAACTCATATGAAAATAAGTTTTGAATTGGACTTACTGGAAATCTTACAGGATGCCGAAGAAGGCGAACCTATGGAAACATTAAATTATAAGGAGGAATTAAATGATTAAGTTACCAAACATTGAAGTATCTTTCAAACAGCTTGCAGGAACGCTTATTGAAAGAAGTGAAAGAGGAATAGTTATCTTAATAGTAAAGGATGACACAGATAAAACATTTGAATACAAGGAGTACAACTCCATTATAGCGGCACAAAAGGATAAGGCTCTGTTTACAACAGAAAACTTAAAGTATATTAATGACATTTTCAATTATTCACTAAGCAAATTGGCGGTTGTTAGGATTGATAAAACCGGTGGAAGCATGGCAGATGCTTTACAGATTGTTGAACACAATATTAAATCCGGATGGGTGACAATTGCTGATGCTACGCAGGAAGAATGGACAACTTTAGTAAGCTGGATTAAAACAAAGGAAACAGAAAGAAAAACATATAAGGCAGTTGTTTATAAAGCCAGTGTGTGCGACTGTAAGCATATTGTAAACTTTTTCAATGAACAAGTTACTTTTGCAGATGAAAGAGGTACTGTTACCGGTGATAAATATTGTCCATCTTTAGCAGGTATCTTAGCAAGTTGCAATGTAAGGAAGGGCTCAACATACTTTAAATGTACAAACCTTACATCTGTAAAGGAAGTAGCAAATAATGAAGATGCGGTAGCCAACGGAAAGCTTATTTTAATAAATGATATTGATACTGTCAAAATTGCTTTAGGTATAAATTCACTAACTACAACAGATGGAAACACTTCCACTGAGGACATGAAATATATAGATACAGTTGAGGCCATGGATATAATTATGGATGATATTTCTACAGTATTTAAGAGGGAGTATCTAGGTAATTACAAAAATAATTACGACAATCAGGTTTTATTAATAAGTGCTATTAACTCATATCTTAAGCAGCTTGCCGGTGAGAATATTTTAGATAATACATATGCAAATAAAGTAGATGTAGATACAGAATCACAAAGAGCAGCTTGGCTTGGAGTCGGAAAAGCAGAAGCTGAGGGTTGGTCTGAGCAGAAGTTAAAGGATACAGCATTTAAGAGAAGTGTATTTTTAACCGGGGATATAAAGATTCTGGGATCCATGGAAAATTTGACACTGAGTATTAATCTTTTATAGGAGGAAAGTATGATAAATCAAAATAGAATTTTAAGCGGCGCAAACGGAAATATCTGGTTAAATGGAAAGCTACTTGCACAAGTAAAAAGCATAGAAGCAAAAATTACAGGTAATTTTGAAGAAGTAAACTTCGTTGGGGAATATGCTACTTATCATGCATATACAGGATGGAGTGGAGAAGGAACTCTAGTACTTCAAAAAATTGACAGTACGATTTTAAATCTTGTGAAGGATGCATATAAGACCGGTGAGATGCCGGAGATAAAAATTGTATCTCAATTGAAGGACAATGCCACAGGAAAATCCGAAAGAGCATCAATTAGTAATGTTGTAATTACGGAATTTATGCTTGCAAAGCTCGAAAATAAAGCCCTAGTGGAAGAAGAACTGCCATTTAAGTTTAGTGACTATGAAGTTATAGAAACAATCTAGCAATATATCAGTGGCGTAGAACATTAGGAACTAATTTAGGATACGGTAACAATTTAGAGATATAGAATCTTGTGTGTTTGTAGTGTTACACCGGACAAATTAAATATCGGTAAAGATACATTTATATAGCAGTGCCGGAGCATAAGTAGCAATGTAAACTAAACATTACAATATAGAGAAAATATTGAAATGAAAAGAAAATATTGCGAAGATGCTTCGGCAATAAAAAAGAAAGGTATAGGAGTGAATTATGAAAAAGGCAACATTTAAAGATTTAGTGGCAAGGAAAAGGCAGAAGGAAGAAAGCCTTCTAAAATTTAAAGAAATTGAAGTTAAATCTATGGAGAAATCTTTAATCTTTAAAAAGCCCAGCGATGATATGGTTTTAGATGTAATGGACGGCATAGGGACAAGTGCTGATACCAGAGCTGTTACAAAGGCTTATAAAAAACTAATTTATATGTCTTGTGATGCATTACAGGATACAGAACTTCATAAAGAGTTGGATGTAATAGATCCCTTGGATACAGTTGATGCCATTTTCGATCTTTCTGATATTTTGACCATTGGGGAAGAATTGTTTGAGTTTTCAGGTATAGGGTCAATAGGTGAAGAAGTAAAAAAATCATAGAGGAAGATGATTACTTATATGAAATAGTAACCTTCTTCCTCGCAAGAGGGATTCCCCTGAAAGATTTAATTAATGCAAATGAATATGAAAAAATTATGTACAGTGTAGCTAAAGAAAAATTCTGGAAGGAAGAATGTGAAAAATATCAAGCTCTTTTTGGAAAGTAGAAGGGAGGAGTTCATGTATCCATGTCCAACACAAATTTAACAGTAGATACATTCTCCAATATTGAAGAAAGTATAAAAAAATTTAAAAAGATAGCTGAACAATTTAATAAAATAAAGCTTAAAAATTTGGTTTTAGCTATAAAGATTAAGGATAAAGCAAGTAAAGACTTAAATAAAATAAAAAACAAAATAGCTAAGCTAAATAAACAACCTGTAAGAATAAATTTTAAAGTAAACGACAAAGCAACTAATAAAATATCAGCCATATCTAAAAAGTTAAGTAAGTTAAAAAAAGCAGATATTAATATTAACGTGAAGAAAAATGAAAAGGATGACGGTGATAATCCTTTAAAGTCAGTCGGTAAAAGTTACATTAGTACTTTAAAGAATGCAGGGGGAAACGCAGTTAAAATATCTAAGGCTTGTCTTGAAGCCAATAAATTACAACAAGGTAGCGAATTCAAATTAATTTCATCCTTAAAGCTGAAGAATGCTGCCACAAAAGGCCAGATAAATTCAATTCTAAAATTAACTGCTACACAGCAAAAAAATGGTGTAGTAAGTGATGAAATTCAAATGTCAGGAGCTGGGCAGTTGGCAGGGTATGTAAATAATGCCAAGGCTATAGAAACACTTTTACCCTCAATGAATAACCTTTTGGTATCACAAAAAGGCTTAGATGGAACCTCAGAAGATGCCATTGAGGTGGCAACTTGGATGGGTCAGGCTCTAAATGGAGAAACTGACAGCTTGAGTAATGCCGGGATTAAGTTTAGCGAAGCACAGAAAAAAGTATTGCAATTTGGTACGGAGCAAGAGAAAGTAGCATTACTATCAAAAGTATTACAAAAAAATATAGGTAATGCAAATGAAGAACTTGGTGCAACAGATATAGGAGCAATGCAGCGTGCCGGAAATTTGTTTAATGATATAAAAGAAAAGTTAGGAGCAGCACTATTACCGGCTTTGGTCAAAGTAGCGGAGTGGTTTTCAGAAAATCATGAAAAAATAGGTACTATAGTAGAGTTAATCGGGGAAAAAATCGGAAACGCAGTAGAGGTAGTAATTGAATCTTTTAAATCAATAACAGAGTTTATAAGTAAACATAAAACTTTAGTAAAGGGCATCCTTATTTTTATAGGAGTTTTCGCTACTCTCATTTCTATAGTTCTTGGAGTAGCATCGGTAATTTCAGCGCTGGTCACAATAGTGGGTTTGTTTAACATTACCTTAGGGGCTTGTCCAATCGTTTGGATAATAGCCGTAATCGCTTTAATAGCCGCAGCAGTAGCAGGCCTGATAATATACTGGGATCAGATAAAAGCAGTTACGGAAAGCTTGTGGGAAAAGGTTACTGGCTTTTTTAGCGCAATGAAGCAATCCGTTATAGATACAGTAAGTAGTATTGTTAGTAAAATAACTGAGATTTGGGATGCAATACAAAAATTTGTAAATAACCCAATTGGAACAGTTGCTGAAGTAGTAACAAAATATGTATCTAGTGGAAAGGCAGAGAAGAGGGAAAGCAAGAAAGAAAGTCTCAAGAACCATAAACCAGGAAAAACAGGCGGTAAAGCTTTAGGAACTAGTTATTGGAAAGGCGGGCTTACTTATATTAATGAAAGAGGTGGCGAAATCGTTGATTTGCCAAATGGAGCTAGAGTTATACCGGCAGACAAAAGTGAAAATTTATTAAATGGAAAAAATGTCACTTTCGGAAATATTTATATCACGGCAAAAGGCATAACAACAAATGAAGTTATTAACGAGTTGGTTCCACAGCTTAAGCTTAGATTACTAAATATATAAGGAGAGAAGAATGGATATATTTTTAAGTATAAACAATAATGAAAAAGTAATCCAATTTCCGGTATTGCCATCAGAATTTACTTTACAATCCTCAGAAGCACATTCCTCTTATCAGACAATAAGTCAAGGTGAAATTACGCTTATAGGTAATAAGTCTCCAAAAACCATAAGTTTTTCAGGGGTATTTCCAGAAAAGAAGTTGACATATTCAAAGAATACAACAATGTATGGTTGGGACTTTGTAAAACAAATAGAGGAAATGAGAGATAGGAAATTGCCTTTTAGGTTAATCATTACAGAAACCCCCATAAATATGCCAGTTACTATTGAATCCTTTGAATATGGACTGAGGTCAGGGACAAAGGATATCCAGTATAGCTTAGAATTTAAAGAATTTAAGTTTATGAAGGTGAAATAATGAAATTGAAAATAAAGGATAAAGATATTTCCTCTATAGTCGGTAATATTACTTTGAACAGTGCCATAGATACGCTTGGGGATCAGCTTGACTTTGAAATAACTTATTCAGATATGAAATTTTACCCAAAATTTGAGGTCAATGTAGGAGATATAGTGCAATTGGAAGATCAAGGTGTGGTGTTTATAGGGATAGTCGTCACTAAGACAAGAAATGAAAATACCCAAACTTTTAACTGCTTTGACTTTGCTTTTTATTTAAATAAATCTAAAACTGTTAAGCAATTTAATGGTATGCGTGCTGATATGGCTATTAAATCATTGTTAGAAGAATTTAATGTCCCGGTTGGGAAAATTGATACTATGCCAACGGTGATAAAGAGCATTTATTTCGATCAGGAGGTTTCTGAGATAATAAAAGACATTTTGGAGCAAGTGAAGAAAACCACAGGCAAAAAATATGTAATGGAGATGAACAAGGACAAACTTGACATATACCAAGATGAGAATCGCATAGTGGATTGCAAAATACAAATGGCACAGAATCTGCCAAAAGTGCCCGTTGGACAGACTATAAGCGGAGCAAGTAAGAAAGCAACAATTGAAAATATGAAAAATGTCATAAAATTATATATTGGAAATGATGAAAAAATGAGGATAGTTGCTGACGAGAGAAATAGCAATCTGGTATCAAGATATGGAATGCTTTCTGAAACACAAAGTTTTGAAGGAAAGGATATAGTTCAAGCAAGAAATATTGCTAGAAATATGCTTAAAGAGTTAGGAAGAGTTGCAGTAGAGAGCAGCATTGATGTTCTTGGAAATTTTGAGCTAAAGGCGGGTAGAGTTTTGCAAGTAAATGAACCAAAAACAAATTTAGCTGGGAAATTTAGAATTAAATCTGCAAATCACCAAATAGGAGATGTACATACTACAAGCTTAGAATTGGAGGAGATATAAATGGATGGAATAACAGAACTTGCAAAACTATTTAAAGATAGAAATAATCCTTCTATTCAGGGTGTATGTATTGGGAAAGTAGTAGCCTCATTTCCTGATATCAAAATAACATTAAATGGGCTAATGCTTGATAAAACTCGTATTGTAGTAGCTTCACATCTTACCAAAACATATGTTACAAGCAGTCAATCAGTTGGAGATCATGGTGCTCATACACATACAATTAGTGATTCCATAAAAAGTGGGGACAGGGTAATAGTTGTGCCTTCAATAGATAATTCTATGTATTTTGTATTAGATAAGGTAGGTGATATATGATGTTTCCCGAAATAAATGAAGAGTTTGCAGTCAAGGAATCTAAAGAAACAAAACAGGGTAAATCATTTAATTATGATTTTGATAAGGGTGACTTTGTAGTTCTTGATGGCAAGGTAGAGGTAATATCAGATTTAAATTCAATCAGGGTCTGGATTAGAAAAATACTAGAAACGGAAAAAAGTAGATTTAAAATTTATCAAGATGAGGAAGGTGCTAATTATGGGACTAGTCTAAAATCTTGCATCAATCAAGGGTTTCCGTTAGAGTTTACAAAAATTGAGGTAGAACGTGAAATTAGGGAAGCCTTGGCAAAGAACAGTGCAATTAAATTGGTGCATAGCTTTGAATTTAATAAAATAAACCGCAGATTAATTTGCAGTTTTATAGTTGAAACTGTGTATGGGAGAACAGGAGGTGAATTAAGTATATGACATTAACAAGTGCTGATTTAAGAAAAAGAATGCTTGCGGATATAAGTGATGACTATGATAAATCAGAAGGAAGCTTCTTCTTTGATGCCATTTCTCCGGTTGCAATAGAATTGGAAAAATCCTATGAAAATCAAAATATAGTGCTAAGTCACGCTTTTGCAGGGACTGCAACAGGAGAATATTTAGAACGTAAATGCTCTGAGATGGGTATTAAGAGGAAAAAAGCTACAAAAGCCACAGGTATAGTAAGCATAACCGGTGCAAAAGGTGCAAATATAGGTAAAGGAATTTATGTTTCAACAGAATTAACCAATTTTATAACAACAGAAAGTGCAGTTATAGGGGAATCCGGAACGGCAGATATCAGTGTTGAGTGTACTGAGGCGGGAACCTTAGGAAATGTAGCTGCTAATACAATTAAATTTTTCCCTATGACCATTGAAGGGCTCAATACTGTTTGCAACTCACAGGCCTTTACAAATGGCTATGATGATGAATCCGATGATAGTCTTAGAGATAGATACTATAACAAAACTGCAACTCCTGCTACCTCAGGAAATGCAGCACACTATGAACAATGGGCAAAGTCCATAAACGGAGTGGGAAATGCAAAAGTGTTTCCTACATGGAACGGTGCAGGTACTGTTAGAGTTGTAATCTGTAGTAGTAATAAGAGAGCAGCAGATCAAAAACTCATTAACGAGACTAAAGAGTACATAGAAAAGGAAAGACCGATAGGTGCAAATGTAACAGTTGAAAGTGTAACGGAGAAACAAATTGACATTACAGCAAACCTAGTTTTATCAAATGGAGCTGAGAAAGAAAAAGCAGTACGGGAATTCAACAAAAAAGTTGAGGAGTATTTAAAGGAACTGGCGCTGGTAAGCAATTATGTTAGTTATGCCAAAATTGGAAGCATTTTGTATGATTTAGAAAGTGTTGCAGACTACTCTGAGTTAAAGATAAATCAACAAACTAAAAATATACCGCTTTCTGATGTTGAAATACCTGTAGTCGGAACGGTGGTGTTATCATAATGCTACTTCAATATATGCCTAGTTATTATAAAAATAGTAATGTGTTTAAGGCTCTATTAAAGTCCTTTATAAACGAAATAAATAAAAATAATTATTCTATTAGTGATTTAGAAAATCAATTGTTTGTAGATACAGCAACATGGGGACTCGTAATCTGGGAGAGAGAATTGAGACTGTCATCTGACCTTGAAAAATCATATGAAGAGCGTAGGGAAATAGTAAAATCAAAGCTTAGAGGGACAGGTACTTGCACTATAGAAATGATTAAAAATACTGCATTGGCTTATACAAACGCAGAAATTGAAGTTGTCGAGGATAACCCCAATTATACTTTTATTATTAAATTCGTTAGTGTGAAGGGCATTCCTGCTGACATAGAAGTGTTTAAAAATACCATAGATTCTATAAAACCTGCTCACATGGTTTATAGGATAGAGTACAAATACACAACTTGGAGTGAACTAAAGAAGACTACATGGGGAAATTTAAAAACAAGAACATGGGGTGAGATAAAAACGAAGGAGGTAGTTTAATGGCAACAAATACAACAAATTATGGTTTAGTGAAACCTACGGAGAACCAAACGGCTGATATTGCGGTAATAAACGCAAATATGGATAAGGTGGATGAAGCACTATTTCCGTTAAACAGCCTTGATTCAGAAGATACTAAAAAGGCGTTAGCAGCGGCACAAGGGAAAGTGCTTAGTGATAGGTTGACGGAGGTTAATAAGGGGTTAAGCGAAGAAATTGCAAACAGGCAAAATGCAGTGGTACAAGAGCAAAATACTAGAGCTAATACAGATAGTAACTTGCAATCACAGATTACTGCAAATAAAAAAGCTGTGAATGTGGATATTTCCGAAGCACTAAGAGTATTGTATGGGCTTAGTGTTGATAATGCTAATGTGGAAGAGACATTAAAGAGAGCAAAGACCCTTCTTGACATAGAGTCAAAAAGAATAACAATGTTAGAAAGTGACAATTTGACAAGTGTCTTATCAAACAGCAATATAGTTGTTCCAAATGGCATTACTGGTGTAAAGATATATGCTTGTGCAGCTGGAGCAGGTAACAGAGCAGGAGAGGCAATGCTTGGAGAAGATTTTCGTGTATCTTCTGGGCAAACTATATCTTGTACTGTTGGAGCTGGCAACACCATAATCTCTGGTGCAGGTATAAATAGAACTCTTGTAGCAGGCTCTCTCACTACAAGTGCTAATATTGATATATTCAATATTGGAGTAAAAATGGGTTTTTATGGTGGCACTGGTGGTACTGGTGGATATAGTACTACTGGGAAAAACTATGGAGGTCAAGGTGGAGCTGGCGGTTACTTCGGTTCTGGTGGAGGAGGTGGTGGGGGAGCTGGTAGTTCCACAGGAAGTTCCCAAACATCTGATACAACTGGTACATCAAACGCTAATGGTATTAATGGTTCAAACAGTGGTTCTTGTGCTGGAGCAGGAGGTGGCGGTACTGCCAATTTAGGCTCTGTAGGTGGAAATGGGGGCAAAGGTTCTTATTATTATGACTCAACAAATCCGGCACAATCAGGTACTCTTGCAATCAAAGGATTTGCCCCAAGTATAAGTGCTAGAGACCTATTCAAAGTTTTGCCTAACCTGTCTATCGGTTCTGGTGGAGGAGGTGGAGGAGGTAATAGGGCAGGTAATTTTACTGGTGAAGCTGGTGGCGCAGGAGCTGTTTCTGGTGGAGCTAAGGTCAATGCAATTGTCTCTGGAGGTTCTGGTGGAGGAGCAGGTGGATATGGTGCTGGGGGAGGTTTAGGAGGGGCTGGGGGTTATAACGATTCTTCTCAATCACCTAGCGGAAATTCTGGAAGCCCTTCGCCTGGTATGATATTGTTTGTATGGGGGGTATAAATATGTATGCGCAAATTATAAAGAATCAAGATATGATTGTAAATTTAATAGGAGGTCAAGAAGTTGGTTTACCGATAGAACACCAAGAAGTTCTATGTGTTGATATAGGTGATAATAACATTGGAGTAGAGCTTTTTATGTTTTACGATCAAGAAAAAGATATGTTTTACAAGAAAGAAAGACCTTATACACCAGAGCCACAACTAACTCCAGCAGAACAGAGAGAGCAAGCCTATACATCACTAACACACAAAGCTGACGGTACACCTCTTATAGTATGGGGTTCACAACCCATGACAGTAGACCAAGCCAATCAAAGGTGGCTAGACTATTTTGCAGAGGGCAACACCAAAGCTAATGAGTTATCAGGGCTGATAGTAAGTGCAAAGTCTTATATCCGGGACTTATATCCGAATATTCAATAAGCCAGACTAGACGGCAATTCTTTAACAGATTAATAACTAATTAATTTAATAAAAAAATAAAAAAGGGGATTTCATGGGGACAAAAACGAAGAATTATAACTTAATAAAACCGAGTGAAAATGATGTCGTAGATATTAGTATTTTTAATGAAAACTCAGATATTATAGATTATGAGTTGAATAAAAATAAAGAGGAAATTTCAGTAGTCAATAAAAACTTAAGTAATGCGATAATGAAAGATGGCTCTGTACAAATGACTGGTGTATTAAAGACTATAGGAGGAAATGTTACTGCTGAACAAATTGCTCTAGGAGATAAATGTTTTATTTATAGTAATAATGTTACCGGTATCATAACTATTGCTACAAATGCCAAAACTGATGATGGTACTAACTGGACTAGAGTTATCGAAGGAACTAGTTTTGCTGTCAATATTTCAAAAGATGGTTATATGTCGTCGTGTCATGGTATTAGTGGAATGGCAGATTCAGTAATTGTTTGGATAGATGATGGAGGTATGTTTCTAACTGCAAAAACTGGGTTGCCTAAAACTGGTGGAACGTTGAGTGGCGCATTATGTATTAATAATAACAATACATCTAATTGGCTCAGACTACAATTTGATGGTTTTGATTCACAAATATTCTCATCAAGTAACGGTGGTGGTAATGGATATAATTTTTGCATAAAAGCTATTAATGATTTACCTAATGCTTTAAGATTTTACGATGGATACGTAGGTATAACCTATAAAGTTTATGGTGAACACAACATCACAGTTTCCCAAACAGCGCCCACAACAGCACTACCAAGCGGTTGTATGCACAACGTTTACTAGGGGGTGATAGCATGGGTATATATCAGGGAGTAAATGGTGTAAATCGTAAGATTAAAAAGATGTTCCAGGGAGTTGGTGGAGTAAACAGAGAGGTCAAGGAACGATGGGAAGGTGTTGAGGCAACCAACAGACAAGTTTTTAAATCTTTCAATCCATTGCAAGTTAACTTTGCAACAACCGGCAATGAAAATTTTGATAATATTGTAGGTGTATCACAGATAGTAGACTCCAAAATTACTGCAAGTAGCGTAGCAACTAACTCATTTGGTTGGAATGCTTCTTGGTATACAAATGAAGTATGTCTTTATTTGCCTAGTACAATAACGATAACAGGTAATTTTACGTTGGAGATAGATGTAGTTGTAGGCACGCCACAGTTAATGCAATTTATGTTAATGGACGGATCTAATAAATCGTTCGCAGTTAAATACGGCGGTGATGCAACCTGGATAGGATACAATGGAGCTGGTGTTACTGCACCTGAAAATTGGTGGGGTAGTACAGTATCAAGAGACACTCTAGTTGTGTCGAAAGTAAATGGAGCAACTATTTGTTACCGAAAAGCATCACCAAATCATAAAATTATAAATTACTATAACATTAGTGTACCTTTTGATAGAATATACTTCACAACAAATTCAAAATGTAATAAAGCGACACTTGACACAAATGCAGGTATATACGGTTATTCAATAGTATTTTAGCTAGATATAAATATTAAAATTTACAACAACAAATAATAGGAAGAGGTAAAATTTATGAGCAAAATTAAATTAAATGATAATACAGAATTAAACGTAATTATGATTAATGGTAACAAGATATACCATCAAGGGCAGAATAGAGACAGCTTGGAGTTTGTACTCAAAAAGGGTGACTATGCTTTTGATGAGTTAGACAAGCTATTTGCTGATTCGGCTAAAACAGGTAGAATTACTGTTATTGGCTCAGAAATGCAAACTAATGAAAAAGGAGAGCAAACAGAAACACCAGTACAGTACATATATGACAACTATTCTTTCAGAGTGAGCATGGAAATGAAACCAGTGGTTATTTCTCCAGCAACTTCTACAGAAGCTGAAGTAACAGAATAAAGAATTATGATTACTATGGCACAATTTACACTAATCGAAAAGAAGTTAATGGAGCTAGGTATGATAAGTTAATATAATTTAGAAATATCAAGAGATAAAAAAGGGGATTTTATGGGGACAAAAACAAAGAATTATAATTTGACAAAGCCAAATGACAATGATGTGGTAGATATTAATATTTTTAATGAAAACTCAGATATTATTGATAATGAGTTGAATAAAAATAAAGAGGACATTTCAGTAGTTAATAATAATTTAACTACTGAAATAACCAACAGGCAAACAGCAATATTGACAGAGCAAACGGCTAGAGCAAATGCAGATACTACACTCTTAGAATTAATTAATTCTAAGGGAAGTACAGCTACTGAGATTAATATCTCTGAGGACTTAAGAGTATTATTGGGGTTGAGTGTGGACAACGCTAATGTTGATAAAACCTTACAAAAAATCATGCAAGGTGGTTTATTAAATGCTTTATTAACTGGGTTTAACAATAACGGTAGTTCGGGAAGTATAGCACCAACTGATAGTTTACTTACAGCTTTATGCAAATTAAGTAATACGTTAAAGATAGCTACAGGAATAATAATTTTGGGTGATTATGCAGTTACCAATACAGTTACCGCTGATTTAAGCTTTTCTCCTACTATAGTTTTTGCAACATCATCAGACTCCTGCAATTTTGTAATTAATAATAATACAAAAAGGAGAATGGATATAGGCGCTAGTGGTTCTAACTATGAGCTATATGCTACCTTAAATAACCAAATACTGGCTTTGGAATACAGAAAATATACTAACAAACAAGTATATTACTTAGCTATAAAATATTAGGGGGTTAAAAATGATAATATTTGAAAATAAGTGCTACCAAACAAATAGCCTATATCCAAATACAGATTGGACTAATTCAGCAAAATATGTAGTAGCTGATGACACACCGCTATCAGGTAAGATTATAACCTTATATCCAAACTATGATTTTGTATTAGACAAAAATAGCAACTTGGTAGATGTAGTAGAGATACAAGTACCACAATCGCCACAATTAACTCAGTCAGAACAACGTGAACAAGCATATACTTCACTAACACATAAAACTGACGGGACACCATTGATAGTGTGGGAATCACAGCCCATTACAGTAGAACAAACCAATCAAAAGTGGCTAGACTACAGTGCAGAGGGTAACGTCAAAGCTAATGAGTTATCAGCATTAATAGTAAGTGCAAAGGCTTATATAAGAGAGTTGTACCCAGACTAAACATTTGATTAACTTTACTGCAAAAAGGGAGGAACTTTTATTACAGAATGGATTTTTAAATATTGGGTTGAACTATTATTTGGAAGTATAACAACTTTTATAATAATGTGTGGCAAGTATATACTTACTCGCTTCCGCAAAATAAAAAATG
>JBKECQ010000083.1:0-27173 GCA_047974845.1 Aminipila sp.
TATCAGAAATGACACTGGAAGAAGCAGGCAGGTATGTGGAAGAGGGTCAGTTTGCACCGGGAAGTATGCTTCCTAAGGTACAGGCGGCAATGAAGTTTGTTCAGGCAAACCCTAATAAGAAAGCAATAATAACTTCTTTAGACAAGGCAATAGATGCTTTGGAGGGCAAAACCGGAACACATATAATTGCTAAGGGTTAAAAATAAATAAAATTAATAAGAGTTAAAAAATAAAAAGGACAAAAATAATACCAGTAAAAAAATTAATAAGAGGAAAAATAATTCTAATAAAATAATTAGTTAGATTAATTAGTTAGATTAATTATATAATTAATTATAATAATTGAAAATAAATAAAAATTAATATAAATTAATAAATATTTATTGAAATGGTTAAAGATTTATTAGAATAAATAAGAATTAATAAAAGTAAATAAAGATAGATAAAAATCAAAAAGTCTTAGTAATGATAATATACTTCAAATCATAACTAAGGCTTTTTCTATGGGCATTAATTAAATTCTTTATTACAAACATAATTTAATATTTTCTTGGCACAATGAATTAATATAAATCACAGTAGTAATTTTCCAAAAATTATAAAAATAAAACTGCTTATAAAAAATTAATGTAGAAAAATAGAATTTAACAATGAATTAACACTTATTTAACAAATATTGTGTTGATACATTTGCTAAAAGGGAATAGAATATGGCAAAATAAAGCATAATAATAACTAGCATATTATATGAAGAATGGAGTGCATAAAATGTTCTACAAAATGACGGCTGAGCAAGTACTTAAAGAAGTTGAATCTTCACCTAAAGGGTTGAACGAAGCACAGGTGAAAAAAAATGAAGAAAAATATGGAAAGAATCAGCTTGAGGAAGAAAAGAAACAAGGAGTCTTAAAAGTATTCTTATCTCAATTTAAAGACCTTCTTGTAATGATATTGATTGTAGCAGCCATAATTTCTGTTTTTACAGGTAATTTGGAAAGTACCATAGTAATTTTAGTAGTAATAGTTCTTAATGCCATTTTAGGAACGGTACAGCATTTTAAAGCTGAAAAATCATTAAACAGCTTAAAAAAGCTTGCATCGCCACTTGCAAAAGTATTGAGAGATGGCAAAAGGCGTGGTATTGAAGCCGCAAATATTGTAGTAGGAGATATCTTGGTGTTAGAGGCCGGAGATGTTGTTCCTGCTGATGCAAGAGTTATAGAAAGTTATTCACTGCAAATTAATGAAAGTTCATTAACAGGTGAAACGGAAAGTATAAACAAGATTATAGAAAAAATTGATGGTGAAAAGACACTGGCAGATAGAGACAACATGGTTTTTTCAGGTACTCAGGTAACCTACGGTAGAGGTATAGCCGTAGTTACAGAGGTTGGAATGAATACTGAACTAGGTAAAATAGCTCAGTTGATGAATGAAACACAGGAAAGAAAGACACCACTGCAAGTAAGTTTAGATGCATTTGGTAAAAAACTGTCTATTGTAATTATGATTATATGCGCTTTTATTTTAGGCATTTGCATTTATCAGGGAATGGCAGTATTAGATGCTTTAATGTTTGCGGTTGCTTTAGCAGTAGCGGCTATTCCGGAAGCTCTTTCATCTATTGTAACTATATCATTGGCTCTTGGAACTTCAAAAATGGCAAAGGAAAATGCTATAATGAAGAACCTAAAAGCTGTTGAAAGTTTAGGATGCGTATCTATCATTTGTTCTGATAAAACCGGAACTTTGACTAAGAATAAAATGACGGTAAAGCACACGTATTTAGCTGAATCCGGTGAGCAATCTGAAGAAAGACTATTATTGGCGGCATTGCTTTGTAATGATAGTTCTGTTACAGACGGCAAAGCCTTAGGTGACCCTACAGAAACTGCTCTGACAGAACATTATATGGCTGTTAAACAAAATTATAAAGAAACTCTAAAAGCATTTCCTAGATTGGCAGAATTACCTTTTGACTCAGACAGAAAACTGATGAGTACATTGCATAAGATAGACCAGAATTATATTATGCTTACAAAAGGTGCTGTTGATGCCATGTTAGGCAGAGTAAAGTTTATATATAATAATGGTATCGAAAGACCAATAACAGAAGAAGACATTAAGAAAATACAAGAACAAAACTTTGAATATTCAAAGAAGGGTCTTAGAGTATTAGCTTTCTCACAGAGGAATGCAGTGAGAGAAAGCCTGGATTTATCTGACGAAGATAACTTTACCTTTATTGGCCTTATTGCTATGCAAGACCCTCCTAGAGAGGAATCTAAGGATGCTGTAGCTAACTGTTTAACTGCCGGTATTATGCCGGTTATGATTACAGGTGACCATAAGATTACTGCATCTGCCATTGCGGAAGAGGTTGGCATACTTAAGGAAGGCAAAAGAGCTATTACAGGTATGGAATTGGATGAGATTTCAGATGAAGAACTGGATAGATCTATCGAGGAAATTGCAGTTTATGCAAGAGTAACACCTGCCCACAAAATTCGTATTGTTGATGCTTGGCAGAAAAAGGGTAATATCGTTGCTATGACGGGAGACGGTGTAAATGATGCACCTGCACTAAAAAAAGCTGACATAGGTATCGCAATGGGTATTACAGGTACAGATGTATCAAAAGATGCGGCATCAATGATTCTAACCGATGACAATTTTGCTACAATTGTAAAATCAGTAGCTAATGGAAGAAATATTTATAATAATATTAAGAACTCAATTAAGTTCTTATTGTCAGGAAATACTGCGGGAATAATATCAGTAGTGTATACATCACTAATGGCATTACCAATTCCTTTTATGGCGGTACATTTATTGTTTATTAATCTGCTTACAGACAGCTTACCTGCTATTGCAATAAGCATGGAAAAACCTAAAGCAGATTTGCTTAAAGAAGCTCCTAGAAAAAGTGATGAACCAATATTAACAAAGCAATACCTTATGGAAATAGGTATTCAAGGTCTGTTAATTGCTATATTTACGTTATTTGCATATTACCAAGGACTAACTGTAAGTCCGGCAGCAGCGTCAACCATGGCATTTGCAACTCTTTGCTTTGCAAGACTTTGGCACGGATTTAACTCAAGGGGAAAACAATCTCTATTTAAGTTAGGATTATTCAGCAATGTATATAGTTTAGGTGCATTTGCACTGGGCTCAGCTTTACTGTTTGCAGTATTGTATTTACCAATACTACAGAGAGTTTTTGAAGTTGTTCCTTTAGATTCAGATAATATGCTTTATATGGTTGGATGTGCTGTAGCACCTACAATAATAATTCAGATATATAGAGTAATAAAAGAAATAGTTAAAAAATCAAAAGCATAAATATAAAAACACACAACAAAACCTTTTTAGAAAGAAGTGAGTATTTTAAATACTTTCAAGAAATCTGAAAAGGTTTTTGTTGTGTAATGAAAAAAATATAGTGACAAAATATAAAAAATGTTGTATACTAATGGGTTAGAGGCCTGAACAAAAAAATAATTACGCAGGTATATATTGCATAAAAATTAGTAAACGTGTATAATTATTAGGTCGTGGCAAGAAGTTATCATTTTAGTAGGAAAGGGAAGGTCGTAACATGGAAGCACTGTTATATTTGGAAGACGGAACTGTTATTGCGGGAAAAGGTTTCGGATACAAGACAACAAGAGTAGGCGAATTGGTGTTTAATACAGCAATGACTGGTTATCAGAAGACGCTAACAGACCCATCATATATGGGTCAAATTATTACTATGACATATCCGCTTATAGGGAATTATGGAATAAGTAGTATTGACAATGAATCAGATAAAATTTATGCCTTTGGAGTAGTAGCAAAAGATGTTTGTTTTACTCCATCAAACTCAAATTGTATAATGAACATTGACGAGTGGTTAAAGGAAATGAAAATCCCTGGTGTTTGGAATGTAGACACTAGAAAGATAACCAAGAAAATTAGAAATGAAGGAACTATAAAATGTGTAATAAGCAATGAAGGTATTTCTGTTGAAGAAGCTCAGAGACTTTGCGCACAGACAGAATTAAGAGGTGACTTCATGAAAGATGCTTCCATAAATGAAAAGCAAGTGATTTCAGCACCTGAAAATACTGAAGTAAAAAAGGTTGCAGTTCTGGATTTTGGTGTGAAGAAGAGTATTCTTGACGGACTGAATAAAAGAGGCTGTGAGTTACATATGTTTCCATACGGAACAAGTGCTGAGGAAATTATGAGTATTAATCCCCATGGGATTTTTCTTACAAATGGGCCGGGAGATCCGGCAGAAGCCACAGAGGCTATAGAGATAACGAGACAGATAATGGGTAATGTACCCACTTTCGGAATATGCATGGGTCACCAGATACTAGCCCTTGCAGCCGGCGGAAATACATATAAGTTGAAATATGGACATAGAGGTGGAAACCACGGTGTATACGATAAGGATACGAACCGTTCATATATTACATCACAAAATCATGGATATGCAGTAGATTCCAATAGCATCATATTAAAGGGCATGGAAGTTACACATATTAACTTAAATGATGGAACCGTAGAGGGAATGAAGCATAGAGATTTACCTATTTTTTCTGTGCAATATCATCCGGAAGCTTCACCGGGACCTAACGACAACGAATACTTATTTGATAGATTTATAGACATGATGAAAGGCGGTGTATTATAGTGCCAAAGAAGAATTACCTAAAGAAAGTTCTAATAATAGGGTCAGGACCGATTATTATAGGACAAGCAGCTGAGTTTGATTACGCAGGAACACAGGCTTGTAAAGCCATTAAAGAAGAAGGTATCGAAACTATTTTGGTTAATAGTAACCCCGCTACTATTATGACAGATGAAGGCATCGCAGATAAAGTATACATGGAACCATTAACAGAAGAAGCTTTAAAGCAGATTCTAGAAAAAGAAAGACCGGATGGAATATTGGCAGGATTTGGAGGCCAGACAGGATTAAATCTTGCAATGGAACTTGATGAAAAGGGTACTCTTAAAGAATTGGGCATAGAGCTTCTTGGTATTAATAAAGACAGCATAAAAAAGGCAGAGGACAGAGAGGAATTTAGGGAACTAATGCTAAACATTGGTGAACCTATTCCAAAGAGCATTATAGCAACTACACTTGAAGAATGTAAAAAATTCGTAGCTGATGCGGGGTATCCCGTTATCATTAGACCTGCATTTACATTAGGAGGTACAGGTGGAGGTATTGCTAATAATGATGATGAATTAAAGCTATTCTGCCAAAGAGGTCTGGAGAATAGTGCTATTGGTCAGATTCTGCTTGAAAAATCAGTTGCAGGATGGAAAGAGGTTGAATACGAGGTAATGCGTGATTCAAAGGATAACTGCATTATTATATGTAGCATGGAGAACCTTGACCCGGTAGGCGTACATACAGGAGACAGTATCGTTGTTGCTCCCACCCAAACATTAAGAGATGAAGAATACCAAATGCTTAGAGATTCTTCTCTAAAGATAATTAGGAGTCTGAAAATTGAAGGTGGGTGCAATGTTCAATTCGCATTAAACCCCATTACAAGTGAATATATAGTTATAGAGGTTAATCCACGAGTTAGCCGTTCGTCAGCATTGGCGTCTAAGGCAGCAGGATACCCTATTGCAAAAATTGCAGCTAAAATTTCCTTGGGATACAATCTTGATGAACTTAAAAATTATGTAACGCAAACTACAAGTGCTTGCTTTGAACCGACTTTAGACTACTGTGTAGTTAAGTTTCCTAAGTGGCCTTTTGATAAGTTTAGTAATGCATCAAGAAAATTAGGAACTCAGATGAAAGCCACCGGTGAAGTAATGTCAATATGCAGAACCTTTGAAAGTGCACTTTTAAAAGCTGTAACATCATTGGAGGTTAAATGTAATGGGCTTAGAGTACCATTTGTAACTAAACTGGAAAATGATAGACTAATAAGTAAATTGGAAGCTTGCGATGATGAAAGAATTTTCTGTGTAGCAGAAGCTATGAGAAGAGGCTATACCATCGAAGATATATTTGAAAGAACTAAAATAGACAGATGGTTTTTAAATAAAATTAAAAATATTATAGAAATGGAAAAGACCTTAAGTAATAAAGAACTAAATGCGGATCTTCTTAGGGAAGCAGAAGCTATGGGCTTTACTGATGTAGAAATTCTGGAGATAACCGGAACAAGCAGAGAAGTCTTACAGGATATGAGGGTTTACCACGATATATATCCGGTATATAAGGTGGTAGACACTTGTGGCGGAGAATTTGATGCCGTTACTCCTTACTATTATTCTTGTTACGATAGCGAAGACGAGAGCAGAATAACAAACAATAAAAAGATTTTAGTGGTGGGTTCAGGCCCTATTAGAATCGGACAGGGTATAGAGTTTGACTACTGTTGCGTACAGGGTGTTTGGTCTATTAAAGACATGGGATATGAAGCCATCATTATGAATAATAACCCTGAAACTGTTAGTACTGACTTTGATACTGCGGACAAACTGTATTTTGAATCATTACATGTTGACAATGTAATGAACGTAATAAAAAAGGAAAGACCATACGGAGTAGTTCTTCAATTCGGAGGGCAAACTTCATTGAACTTAGCAGAAAAATTACATAAGAGAAGCATTAACTTATTGGGAACATCTTTTAAATCAATAGATTTAGCAGAAGATAGAGAGAAGTTTATAGAATTACTGAAAAAACTTGGTATACCTACGCCGGAAGGTTGTGCAGTAACTAATGAAGAGGGCGCATTTAAGGCAGTGGCAGAGCTTGGATACCCTGTGGTAGTAAGACCTTCTTATGTTATTGGGGGAAGAGCTATGCAAGTTGTTTATAGTGATGAAGAACTCCAAAAATATTTAAGAGAGGCAGTATCTTTAACTACAGAACACCCTGTATTGATAGACAAGTATATTCAGGGTAAAGAAATTGAAGTTGATGCCATTGGAGATGGTGAAAACATATTGATTCCGGGAATTATGGAACATATTGAAAGAACCGGAGTCCACTCCGGGGATAGTATGACTGTATATCCACCATTCTCATTGGAAAAGAGTACTATTAACACCATTATTGATTATACAGAAAAGATTTCAAAGGAATTAAAGGTAATAGGGCTTGTAAATATACAATATGCTTTCGATGGTAAGAATGTATATGTAATAGAGGTAAATCCAAGAGCCTCAAGAACTGTTCCTATTTTGAGCAAGGTAACAGGAGTACCAATGATAAAATTAGCTATAGCTTCAATGCTTGGTAACAAAATTGAGGATATGGGATATGGTACAGGCTTGTATGAACATACAGGCAAGTTTGCGGTAAAGGTGCCGGTGTTCTCTGGTGCAAAGCTAACTGATGTTGATGTAACATTAGGACCTGAAATGAAGTCTACCGGAGAAGTTTTGGGTATTGATACGGATTTAGATAAAGCTATATATAAGGGATTTCTTGCCGCTAATATAAAAATACCAACTAAGGGTGGAGCTTACTTTGCACTTAGGGATACAGAGAGAACCCCTCATACCTTAGATGTAGTTAAAATGTACAGGGATCAAGGATACATAATGTATTGCTCAGAATGGACATATGACTATTTTATTGAAAATGGTATTGATGCCATTGCATTGCCATTTGAAAAGGCCAAGGACATGATTGGTGAAGGAATTGATATTTTTATAAATGTACCAAGTATAGCAAATAGACCGGAGCGTGAAGACTTTATGTTAAGAAGAAAAGCCATAGAAAGAGGATTGCCGGTTTTAACTTGCATGGATACTGCGGAAGTATTTATGAAGGCTATTAGATTAAAGGACATGAATACAGAGCTTGATTATTGCATCCTAGGTTGTTAGTCTATCAGAATTAGAACTTGTAATAGATTACACTCTATTTATAATGATAGGGTTAAAGATAATATATAATAAAAATCTAAAAGCAAATATCTAGGGTAAATCCCGGATATTTGCTTTTAACGTTTAATGTGATGTTTATTCAATAAATGTTTAAAACTATCTAATGAATATATTATAAAGCATTAGCTAAAATGGCTGTATAGTGCCGTTTGCCAGCATTACTATAGATAAGATAAATGCGGCAACCAGAATAACCAGCCCAATTTTGTCTATACTTTTTGGTAAGAATTTTTCATTCTGCTGTTTTCTAGTATAAAGATACAGAATTGTACCAGGGCCGTATAAAAGTGCAGAAATCAACATATAAGTTGCGCCACTTGCATAAAGAAGCCATGCTCCGTATATACTTCCGATTATAGCAAATATCCATGCTTTGCTCTTTTCTCCGCTGGTTGCATTTTCAAGCCCGTCTCCCTTGATAGTGACTTGTAAACAATATAGAGCGGAAAATATATAAGGGAACATAATAGCGCTGGTTGATAAAGTATAGCAAACCTGATATGAGGACTCATTAAAATATACAATAATTAAAAACATTTGTACTATAAGAGTTGTTATTATAACCGACACTACAGGTGAGCTATTATTATTTAGTTTAGTAAATATTTTAGGAAAACATTGCTGCGTCGCAGGTCCATATGCACTATCAATACTTAAAATTGAATAGGTAAACATGGCACCACCAAGAGATATGATTACAGCTAGATTTACAAGAGCGGCACCCCAAGGTCCAACTACTGCTTCAAGAACTCCTGCCATAGGAGGATTTCCTAAAGCTGCAAGCTCTTCAGTAGAGAGTACGCCCATGCTTAGTATAGAAATTACAACGTATAATACTAATAGAGAAAAGAAGGATATAGCGGTTGCTCGCCCTGCAATAAGGGTACTTTTTGCTCTACCGGAAAGTACTACCGCTCCTTCAATACCAATAAAAACCCAAACAGTAACATAGGTGGTAGATTTAACTTGGTCTAAAAGGTTTAGTCCGCCATCCACGCCTTTAAAGTTCTCCATAAAAATTTTAGGATCAAAAGCTCCGGCTAAGACAATAGCAACCAACATTACAATAATAGGCAGTATTTTGGCACATACAACAATAACATTGATACCTATAGCTTGATTAACGCCTTTTAGTATAAGTAAGGCAATTAACCATATAATAGCAGAACCACAAATTATTGAAAGTAGGTTACTCCCTGAACCAAATGCAGGAATAAAATAGCTAAGTGCGGAGAAAAATAGGGTGACAAATGAAATTTGAGCTAAAATTGCACTGAGCCAATAACCCCATGCGGCGTTAAACCCGATATATTCACCAAACCCATTTTTAGCATAGCTATAGATACCGCTGGTAAGCTCCGGTTTTATAATACTTAATCTAAAGAAGCACATACATAAACCAAGCATACCGATTCCACAAATTAGCCAACCTAGTAAAACCGCAAGAGTATGCGCTCCACCGGCAGCAAAGTCACCGGATAAACTGAATACACCACTTGCTAAGGTAGTGCCGATTGCAAACATTGTTAATTTTAAAGTCCCGAGATTTCTAGTCTGTTCTAAAGAATTATCACTCATAAAATAATTCTCCTTTCTTTAATGGTTATTAACCATTGGAGGTGGTTTTATACACCTCTTTTTTATTTGATTACAAACTATTTTAAATTCAGGCTCATTTTTTATTGCGAATTAGGGGTTAGAATCTTAGTGATAAACAGCTAAGTCCACCATCAAGCTTTCTATATTCAGAAGTATCAACAAGAAGTACTTCATAGCCGGCATCTCTTACTGCTTTTTCTACAGAAGGATATCCCTCAGGAACAATAACCTTTCCGTTCATCCAAATGCAATTGGCAGCATATGCTTCATCTTCAGGAATAATAATCTTGTTATATTTGTCGAAATCCGGTTTGGTTATAAATTCTCCGGAAACTAACATATTATTATTTTCTATATAGTTGACGCCGGTTTTTAAGTGAAGAACCTTTTCCAGAGGGACTTCAGAGCCGCTTAGGCCGTGTTTTTCTAATATTTCAATAAACTGTTTTATGCCCTCAGCATTTGTTCTTGCTGACTGACCTACATAGAAATGATTGCCAACCATCATAACATCTCCACCATCAAGAGTTCCCGGAGACTTTATGAATTCAATTTTATCATCGCTGAAAAATTTCTTTATTGCGGGAAGAATTTCATCTTTTTCACCATTTCTGGAAGATGCACCCGGGTTAGCGATGATGGCACATTTACTGGTAATTACTGCCGGATCCTCTACAAAGCATGAATCTGGGTATTCTTCCAGTTTTTCAAGTACAGTAACTTCCACACCACATTGCTTTAATGCTTCAATATAAGCATCATGCTGTTTTAATGCTAAGTCGTAATCAGGCTTTCCCAGCTCTGGTGCAGATGTGATGCCCTCTACCATGGCTTTACATGGTCTTCTAACTATACAGTTCTTAAACATACGATTACCTCCGTAATTAATTGAATTTTTAGAAAACTTGTTTTTTATATAATATATAATATATAATATATTTGTCAAGCATATACTGAATAATTATTTAATACATTATTGATTCTTATAACCGGCAATGTTAATATAAATTATATCTATACAAGTATATGTAAATAAATAAGCGGTTCAAATAAATAGAAGGGGAAGGCTACATATGTATAAATTTCAGAGCTTAAAAGATCATGTATATGAGTATATAGCTGATCAGATTTTAAAAGGTGCTTTACAATCTAACGAAAAAATTAATGAGAATAAAATCTGTCAGGAATTAAATATAAGTAGGACTCCTGTCAGAGAAGCCTTAATACAACTCTCCAGTGAGGGTGTATTGGAGAATGTTCCAAGAAAGGGCTTTGTTTTAAAGACCTTAAATCCAAAAGAGGCTGCCGAAATTTATGAGGTAGTTGGTATACTGGATGGATACTCTGCAAGGCTATCCTGCTTAAATTTGTCAGCGAAGACTCTAAAAGATATGGAATTCTATATAGATAGTATGGACTTAGCAATCAATTCTTATAACTATGAAATGTATCATAAACAACAAGAGATATTTCATCAGCTTTATTTAATGGAATGCGGTAACGATATTCTAATAGAAAATATACTACAGTTAAAAAATAAATTTATGACTAAGAATTATGACCTATCTAATCTGGAAAATGCAAAGACACTATTATATGACACAAACAACGAACATAGAGAAATGTTACGTTTATTTAAAGAAAAGAAAGTGGAAGAGCTGGAAAGGTATATTAGAGAAGTGCATTGGGAGCCAGCTAAATCACAATCTGAAATTACAACCCAAGGAGAATAAAAGATTTTGTTTTTAAATTGTTTGTTATTAACAAAACCGGTAGCTATTTTATTGCAATAGCTACCGGCTTTTTATTAAACATTATATTCTTTATTTTAACACGTTTTCTTTTCTATTTCTGCGGACAGTTTAACTTCTCTTGAATGAACCCACTTTAGTACAAAGGTTTGTATTATACCCGCAATAGGTACCGCTAAAATCATACCTACTATACCACCATAGTACCCTGCAACAGATACAGCAAGAAGTACGAATAAAGGATGAAGACCTGTAGTAGAGCCCACAATCTTAGGATAAATTAGGTTGCAATCTATCTGTTGTATTATTAATAGAGTAAGCACAGCCAAAATACCATGTGTTATTCCCTCTGTGAAAGTTCCTACAATAAAAGCAGGAATCATACCTAAAACAGGGCCAAAGTAAGGAATAACGTTTGCTATACCGGCAAAACAGCCAATAAATACTGCGAAGTCCAAACCTAAGATGGAAAGTCCTATTGAGGACAGAATAGCAATAATTAAAGCATCAAGTAAAGCTCCTCTTATAAAGGCAGACAGTACACCGTTTATATCGTTTAAATTCTCTGTTAAAACAGCATTTGCTTTTTGCGGTAATACCAAATGTAAAAACTTCCGCCATAGCCTGATAAAAAATTCTTTATCCATTAAAATATAAATACTTATGATGGTGCCAATGGCCATATTTACGATACTACCACCAATTTGTGTTATTTGACTAATGGCAGCACCGGCATTAAAGTGTGATGACAGCCAAATCATGCCCTTATTTGCAAAGTTTTGCACATACTCAGCAATACCCATATCAGGTAAGCCTGCAACCCAACTTTTTATACTTGTTTCGTAAGTTGAGATGTAATTGACTAATGCATCAACCATACTCCCAATACCTGTAAATACAAATTCTCCGAGAATTAATACTGCGAATGCATAGATAATTGCAACTACGGCAGTTATTATTAATACATATGTGAGTAAAACACTTATAAGTCTTTTCTTTTTTTCCAGTTTTTGTAGTTTGGAGCTATCCTTAGCCTTAGAAAAGATAATTTTGCTCATGATTTTAGTGTTTATAATATCAACAAGAGGGCTTAGTAAATATGTTAAAACCAGTCCAATAAAAAGTGGTGTGAGAGCCGCAGTTATACTGGCTACACCGGATAACAATATTGCAGCTATAACATTCATGTTTTTTATTATAAAGTAGAGAGCATATAATAGAGCGGCAGTAAAGCCTACAAATGAGGCATACTTCCACCAGCGTTTATCAGGTAAATATTCTTTTAAATTTGACATAATGGCGCCTTTCTTTTATTATGTATAAAATAATATAAGCATTAATACAGTCACTTATATTTTTTATAAATAGTATGATATAATTTAACAAAATTTATTAATGTTATCAATAGTAAAAGCATAATAACTGCAATAAAATCTGTTTAAAAATTAGATTCTTGCTAATAAAAATTATATCCATTATTATATAGTTTTACACCGATACAAACAAGGACAAACTTTAGATAGAAAGAAAGAATTTTACATAGATAATTAAAATGGAGGTCAGAATGAGAAATATACCCGAATTATTAGCTCCCGTAGGTGGGATGGGCCAATTGAAAGCAGCAGTTGAGAATGGAGCGGATGCGGTTTATCTTGGTGGAAAACTAATGAATGCAAGAATAAATGCGGATAACTTTGATGATGAGACATTAAAGGAAGCCGTTGAATATGCACATTTGAGAAATGTTAAAGTCTATATTACAATGAATGTATTGCTTAAGGACTCTGAATTGGAGGAAGCATTAGACTATGCAAAGACACTATATGAAATAGGGGCAGATGCAATAATTGTTCAAGATTTAGGATTTGCTTCATTATTGCAAAAAAGGCTTCCATCCATGAAGATTCATTTATCCACACAAGGAACTGTTTATAATCTATCGGGAGCCAAGGCTGCTAAGGCATTAGGTTTTGAACGGGTTGTATTAGCCAGAGAGGTTTCTTTACATGAAATGAAGAATATAACCAAAGCTAATTTAATTGAAACGGAAGTTTTTGTTCATGGGGCACTTTGTATATGCTATTCTGGGCAATGTCAAATGAGTAGGATATTAGGTGGACGAAGTGGAAATAGAGGGCTTTGTGCGCAACCATGTAGATTGGCATTTGACTCAGAGGATGAAAATACGCATTTATTGAGTCCAAAGGATTTATGTGCAATAGACTACTTACAAGAGCTTTGTGATGCAGGAGTTTCTTCCCTAAAAGTAGAAGGTAGAATGAAATCTCCGGAATATGTTGCAATAGTAACAGGTATATACAGAAAATATTTGGACAAGTACAAAGAACAAGGGGAGTATGTTGTTCAGCAGGAAGACCGTATAAAATTAGAACAAATATTTAATAGAGGAAAGTTTACCTCAGGTTATATGGAAGGTAATCCCGGAGAGGAACTTATGTCCACGGAGCTTTCTAAACACCAAGGTGTATATATAGGAAAGGTTATTGGTGCCGCTCAAAGAAGTTTGATTGATATTGAACTGGAAGACAAGCTTTCAATTGGAGATGGCATTGAGATAAGAAATAAGAATATGCCAGGAAATATTGTTACCTATTTAAAACAATTAAAAGGTAATACTGTTAGAATTGGAGATATAAAGGGTACTGTTTTTCCAGGAGATAAGGTTTACAAAATCTCTGATAAAGTTCTTTTGGAAGAAGCAAAAAAAAGCTATGAAGGACAAAGCAGTATAGAAAAACAAGGCTACAAAAAAATTCCTGTGGAAGTTATTTTTAAAGCCGGATTAGGAAAAAAGGCAGAACTAGTTTTAATTGAGGGTGAAAACCATGTTACAAGCCAAAGTGAGCAGATTGTAGAAAAAGCAGTAAATAAACCAATAACTGAGGAACTAATTTCCAAACAGTTAAATAAAACGGGAGATGTTCCTTTTAGGATTGAAAATATTAATTTTGATATTGATGACAACATTTCTATGCCAATGTCGGCTATAAACCAGATGAGAAGAGAAGCTTTTGATTTATTGATAAAGGAAAAAACAAAGGGCAGAAAATTAAACTCGCAGGAACGGGATTTATTTTACCAGCTTAATAAGGGTACTGATTCAGTTGATAAGCATAATGAAATATATAGTGATAGGTTAGCTGAAGACAAGGGTATACAGCTGGAACTTTATTTTCATACCATTACAAAACTTACGGTTAACAGCCTTAATCAAATCTTTACTGACCTTTGTATAAAGGACAATATAGAACAACGAAAAATAAGGAATATAAAAATGTATATTCCATTAAATACTTTTATTGAAAGAAAACAGAAGCCAAATTTATCTATAGATGTTATTATTAATAAAGCATTAAGTTTAAATGAAAATACTGACAACAAAAAAATTGATTCTGATATTATTGAGGTGATTCCATATTTACCAAACATAACAAAGGGAAGATATGATGAATTTATAGAAGAGAACTTTAATCGTATTGTATCATACTGCAAAGAAACAGGAATTGCTTTGGGAAATCTGGGATGGATAAATGAATTTAGAAATGCAGGTGTTAAGCTATATGCTGATTATGGATTAAACATATATAACAAAGAAAGTATACGTTTGATAAAAAATATGAATTTTGTAGACTATGTTCCTTCTCATGAAGTGAAAAACAACTTAAATAACGATGAGGATTGGGACAAAGAGGTTATGTTTGAAGGCGCAATACCGTTGATGGTAAGCGAGCATCTTTTTGGCAAAACAGGGTTTACAGATAGAAAGAATGCCAAGTATATTTTTATAGAAAATATGTTTGAAAAAAAGTGCATTATTGCACCAGAAATTTGTACTGTTGAAAATTCAATTATTGTTAAAGCTTTGGAAAGAAAATGTAAAAAATTGCGTGTATATTTTCCGTAAATTGCGAAAAAAAGCATAAAAAAATGTTTGACGAAATTTGGGAATGGGTATATTATGTATACAAGATACAGAATACGGCGCAAGGTCAGAGCTAGTTTTACTTGTTATAAAATAACAAGAGGTATATGTATACAAAATACAGGCCGTATTTTTTCAATATAATTTTACTGATTATAGGTAGAAATAATCAGTGTTTCGATGCTAGATTTTGCAGAAGTATATTTGCAAAAATTCAATGCTCTGGGAGGCTATAAGCCTGATTGAAAAGCAAGGAGGAAAAATTAAATGATTAAAGCATGGGATGGTTTTAAGAATGGTGCATGGAATGACGTAATTGATGTAGATAACTTTATAAACATCAACTATACTCCGTATGAAGGTGATGAATCATTTTTAGCGGGGCCTACAGCAAGAACTACTGCTGTGTCAGAAAAAGTCCAGGATTTATTAAGAGCAGAAAGAGCTAATAACGGTGTTTTAGCGGTTGATGCAAGTCGTGTTATGAGAGTAACCGCATTCCCTCCAGGTTATATTGACAAAGATAAGGACGTAATCGTAGGTCTACAGACTGACGAAACTCTTAAGAGAGGTATTTGCCCATTTGGTGGAATAAGAATGGCTAGACAGTCAGCAGAAGCTTATGGCGTAAAACTTGACCCAAGTGTTGAAGAAGAGTTTAAGTATGTAACTACACATAATGATGGTGTATTCAATGCATATTCTGATGAAATGCTTTTAGTTAGAAAATTAGGATTCATAACAGGTCTTCCTGATGCTTATGGAAGAGGAAGAATCATTGGAGACTATAGAAGAGCAGCTCTTTATGGTGTTGACCATCTAATTGAAGAAAAGAAAAAAGATAAGCTTGCGTTATACAAACGTGAAATGAACGAACAAACTATAAGACTTATCGAAGAAGTTCAGAAACAAATTGACTACTTTACAGAATTAAAGAAGATGGCAGCTGACTATGGATTTGATATTTCACAGCCTGCTACAAACACAAAAGAAGCTATTCAGTGGTTATATTTTGCATACCTTGGCGCTATTAAAGAAGAAAACGGTGCGGCTATGTCAATAGGAAGAACTTCTACCTTTATTGACATATATGCTGAAAGAGACTTAGCTAATGGCACTTTTACTGAAGAACAGATACAGGAATTTGTTGATGACTTTATCTTAAAGCTTAGAGTAGCAAGACACTTAAGAACTCCTGAATACAATGAGTTATTCGGCGGAGATCCAATGTGGATTACAGAAGGTCTTGGTGGAATGGGTGCTGACGGCAGAACAAGAGTTACTAAGAACTCATATAGATATTTAAACACATTATATAACTTAGGACCTTCACCAGAACCAAACTTAACAGTTTTATGGTCAGATGCACTTCCGGCTCCATTTAAGAGATACTGTGCGCAGGTTTCAATTGATACAGATTCAATTCAGTATGAAAATGATGATGTTATGAGACCATCATATGGCCAGGACTACTCAATTGCTTGTTGCGTATCAGCAATCCAAATGGGTGAACAAATGCAGTTCTTTGGAGCAAGATACAACTTGGCTAAAATTCTTTGCTTAGCATTGAATGGTGGTGTTGATGAAAAGACCGGAATGAGATGCGGACCACAAATGGAACCAATTCAAGGCGATGGACCAATAGACTATGAAGAAGCTATGAGAAGGTTTAACATTTACAAAGATTGGTTATGTGAACTATATGTAAACATCATGAACATTATTCACTATATGCATGATAAGTATGACTATGAAAGAAGCCAGATGGCTTTCCTAAATACAGATGTTAAGAGACTTATGGCATTTGGTATAGCAGGACTTTCTGTAGCAGCGGACTCATTTAGTGCTATAAAATATGCGAAGGTTTATCCGATTAGAAATGAAGAAGGCATAATTGTTGACTACAAAACAGAAGGAGAATTCCCTAAGTTTGGTAATGACGACGATAGAGTAGACAGCTTTGCGGTTGAACTTACAAAAGGAACTATTGATGCACTTAGAAGTCATCCGACATATAGAGACGCTGTTCACACACTTTCAATTCTTACAATTACTTCAAATGTAGTATATGGTAAGAAGACCGGTAACACTCCTGACGGAAGAAGAGCAGGTGAACCATTTGCTCCGGGAGCTAACCCAATGCACTGTAGAGATTCTCTTGGCGCTGTAGCATCATTGAATTCCGTTTCAAAGGTTAAATGGGAAGATTGTCAAGACGGAGTATCATATACTTTCAGTATAACTCCTGATACTTTGGGTAAAGATAAGGAAGCGCAAAAAGATACTTTAGTAGGATTGATGGGAGGATACTTTAACAGAGGTGCTCACCACTTGAACGTAAATGTTTTAAATAGAGATTTATTAATGGATGCGTATGAAAACCCAGATAAATATCCTAACCTTACTATAAGAGTATCAGGATATGCTGTTAAGTTTAATGCTTTGTCCAAGGATCACCAGAAAGAAGTTATTGCTAGAACATTCCATAAGGCAATTTAGATTTGGTGAGATAAAACTCCTTATATAAAATTAACTTAATTTAATGTAGGCGCAGACACTTATTTCGATAAGTGTTTTGTGCTGTAGAGGTGGTTGTTATGATTAAAGGAAGACTTCATTCATTTGAGACTTTTGGAGCAGTAGATGGTCCGGGGATAAGAACTGTTGTCTTTTTGCAGGGTTGTCCGGCAAGGTGTCTATACTGTCATAATCCAGATACGTGGGACAAATGTGGAGGTAGTGAGGTTGATACCGAAACAATTGTAGAAAGAGCCAAAAGAGGAATGACATACTACGGAAAAGATGGAGGTGTTACCTTTTCAGGTGGTGAACCACTGCTGCAAGGGGAGTTTCTAATTCAAACAATTAGAGCACTAAAAGAGGTTGGTATAAATTCTATAATTGATACAAGTGGAACTTATATTGATGAGTTCACAGAAACGGCTATTGAAGAATGTCAGATGTTGCTACTGGATATTAAGCATACAGATCCTAATAAGTTTTCGGAGATTGTAGGCAAGAAACAAGATACACTTTTGGAGATTATTGAGCTTATCAATAAACATGAAAAACCGGTGTGGATACGTCAAGTTATTGTGCCGGGCATTAATGATACTGAAGATAATGTTAAAGAATTGAATAAGTTTATTAAGAAAATAAAGTGTGTCGACAAGGTTGAGCTTCTAGGGTACCATAATATGGCAGTAGATAAGTATGAAAAACTTGGATTAAAGTATAGACTTGAAGATACAGAACCTATGGATCGTGAAAAATTAAAAATTTTAAGTCAATTAGTTGAGTATTAGATAAATAAGTATGGATGTTTCATTATGAAACATCCATTTTTATTTACTTTTATTTAATTACTTAAATTTTGGGAATTTTATGTTTTGTTAATAAATTCATTGAAAACGCAAACAAAATATGTTAATGTTTACTTATAAATAAACGTTAACGCAAAATGTTTTGAAGGACAAGGGTATAAAGGTAAGAGGATAAAGATGAGATTGGAAGAAAATGAGAATTTATGCGACTTTAAAGATTTAACAGTGAAAGAACTAATGAATGGTTACTTTAAGAGGAATGAAACCAATGACTACTGCTGTATATTTTGCGGAGAGGTTTTTGAAGAAGGAATAATTTATACTTGTGGCGAAAGACTGCTTACTGCTGAAAAGGCGGTGGAAGAGCATATTAATGAAGTTCATGGAGGTGCATTTCAAGTATTAATTAATTTGGATAAACAGATTTGTGGGCTAACTGATATTCAAAAAAGCATACTGACTAATTTATACGATCAAAATGATAATAAGACAATTGGAGAGAATATGGGTATAAGTGCGGCAACAGTTAGAACACATAAATTTAATCTTCAAAAAGCCAAAAGAGAAGCAAAAATCCTATTGGCACTAATTGAGACGGTGGAAGATGAAAACTTCTTAAATAAGGTTAAACCAAAAGAACCAAGTGAAACGATTACCTCTAAAAATAATACTTTATTTGAAATAAATTCGTTACATCCTTTTTTTACGCAGTTTAAATACAAATAGTTGAAGAAAGTGAGTGGCAAGGTATGAAAAGATATAACGGCCAATACAGTAAAAAGTTAGTGGAATTTAAGGAGAAAATAAAAAGGATAGAATACCTTAAATACACTGTTAACTCTTTGATTTATTGGGATAAGATAACGAATATGCCTGTAGATTCCATAGGGTATAGAAGTCAAGTGATGGGATTTTTAGCAGAAGAACTTTACAAATCATTATCAGATGTAAAACTACAAAAGTATTTAGACTTTTTCCATGGTAATGAAGAAAATGATGATGTGGTAAACGGTATGATTGTTAGGTTGAAAAGAAACAATTCGTATGTGGGGAAAATACCTCAGAAAAAATATGGAGAGTATATTTCTCTCGTAGCAAATGCAGAACAGGTTTGGGAGAAGGCAAAGAAAGAAAGTGACTTTCAGTTATTTAATCCTTATTTAGAGCAAATCGTTGAATACTTTAAAGAATTTGCAGAGTATTGGGGATATGAGAAACATCCATATGATGCTTGTGTGGGATATTACGAAGAAGGCGTGACTGTAGAAAATCTTGATAAAATGGTCAAAGAATTAAGGAATTTTATAGTAGAAAACCTAAAAATCATACAAGAGAAACAAGCTAAGTGCAATGAGCGACCGTTAAGCCATTCTTATAGAGTCCCTATGGCCGTGGAGGAACAGGAAAAGTTGTCTAAATGGATACTTGAAACTATAGGCTTTAGTTTTTCATCAGGGAGGTTGGACGCCGGAGCACACCCTACAACACTTGCCAACTCTCCTAAAGATGTGCGAATAGTCACATCCTATGATGAAAGTGATATTAGAACAGGAATATTTAATACGCTTCATGAGGGAGGCAAGGGTCTATATGAACAAGATATAGATGAAAATCTAATGGGGACTTTGCTGGCTGAGGTTGCATCATTTGGAATAGAAGAAGCTGTTGGTAGATTCTATGAGAACATTATTGGAAGGAACAAAGAGTTTATAAAGCAGTTATGTGATAAAATCTATGAATTATGTCCAAATACAAAGATAGATTATCAAGCCTTCTATAACTCTGTAAATTACGTAGAACCATCTTTTATAAGAATTAATGCAGATGAAGTAACATATATGCTTCACATTATTATCAGATATGAGTTGGAGAAGGAATTAATTACGGGGAAAATAGCGGTAAATGATTTACCAAAGGAATGGAAAAGAAAGTATAAAGAGTATTTAGGAATTGAGCCAAAAAATCATAGCGACGGTGTTCTACAAGACATACATTGGGCTGCGGGCTATTTTGGATTTTTCCCAAGCTATATACTGGCAAACTTATTGTCTGCACAATTGGCGGGAAATATTGAAAATGAATTAAAACCTATTGATGAATTAATTGCATCAGGTGATTTTGAACAAATACATCAGTGGCTGAAACATCACCTTCATAAATTTGGAGCGACATATACATCATCTGAGATGATTGGTAAGATTGCAGAGAATGGGCTTTCGGCAGAAGATTATATAAAGTATATAAAGTGCAAGTATATTGATTAAAACATGGAGGTTGAAAAATGGGCAATGTATTTTCTAAGCTGGGTCTTGGTGAGAAGATGTCAAAAAACTTTTTAGTAATATTGCTGGTTGCTGCAAGTGGTTCAATTATTTATGGATTACCATACTTTAGATATGACTATTATGATGCATACCTTGAGGCATACAACTTAACCAATACACAGATGGGTGTGTTCGGAAGTGTGCTAGGGATTTTTGGAATGATATCCTACCTTTTTGGTGGCATTGTAGCAGATAGGTTTTCTATCAGAACGATTTTAACATTATCACTTCTTGGAACTGGTATTGGTGGTTTAATACACTTATTGCCACTAAACTTTACTGCGTTAGTCTGCCTGTACGCATTTTGGGGTGTGACTTCTTTATTTGCTTTCTGGCCTGCGTGTGTTAAGGCGGTACGTGTGCTTTCTGATTCTGACGATCAAGGAAAGGCCTTTGGCTGGTTTGAAGGCGGAAGAGGGGTGCGGCGGCAATAATGGCTCCTTTAGCAGTTATTGCCTTTCAGATTGGAGTTAAACAAGTTAATGACGAAACAGGTATGAGATATGTAATTATATTTTATTCTGCACTAACTATACTTTGTGGTCTGATGGTATTTTTTAAGATGAATAATGAAAAAATTGGTGGAAGCGAAAGAATTTCTTTTGGGGACATAGGTAAAGTTTTACGACTTCCGGCCGTATGGATTATAGGTATCGTAACTTTTTGTAACTACGTATTTACTTTGTCCTTATATTACTTTACACCTTATGCAACAGGTATCTTAGGAGCAACAGTTACTTTTGGAGCTACCCTGGCGGCGGTAAAGAGGTTTATTTGTCCGATTTCCAATGTAGGCGGTGGATATTTGGCAGATAAAGTTGGAACGGGCAATTTACTTTTGGTATCTTTTATAATTATGGCGGCAGGTACAGCGGGAATTTTATTTTTACCGGCAAGCAGTAGTATGATAGCTGTATTTACAGTTTTATTCCTTGTTATATACTTCTTTTATAACGTTAATTATGCAATGACCTGGGCTATGATGGATGAGGGTAAAATTCCTGAAAAATATTCGGGAACTGCAGCTGGTGTAATCTCTACAGTTGGTTATCTTCCGGAAATCTTTTGTTCGCTACTGGCAGGAATTCTCATTGATGGTTTCCCTGGCATTACCGGGTTTAGATATTTCTTTGGCTTCCTAATCGTGATGCTGGTAATAGGTGCAGGTTTCGTTTTAGTATGGAAGAATTATTTAAAAAGAGCAGAGGAAGAATAGAATGCAAAATTATAATTTTATTCCCAATATTATTAAGGATGCAAAAACACAGCCTATTGTGGACTATAAGGAATGTTTGTTTGAAAAGGTTTATGTAGAAACGCCTGTAGACACCGATGAGGATGGGCTATTGGATCTTATTGCGGTATATATAAGAAGACCCAAAGAAACCCTTAAAGGATTTAGAGTCCCTGCAATATATGTTGCAAATCCATATATGATGGAATGTAATGAAGAGCTATATATTCCTTATGATGTAGATAAAAATATAGAGGTTTTCCCCAAACAGAATATAGGTATGGGTGATATTCGTTACGACTTTAATAAGGAAATAAGCGTAACTCCTAAGTTGGTGAGAGAAACAAAAGGCTTTGTACAAACCGCAGGGACGGAAGAAATCTCTTTAGATTGCATTGCTGACTGGTATACCTACTTTAACTCTAGGGGATATGCCTCAGTGTTTTGTGGCGGTTTAGGAACCAGAGGGTCACAAGGGGTGACTATTACGGGATCAAGAGAAGAAGTTGTAGCATTTAAGGCTGTAATTGATTGGCTAAATGGAAGATGTAGAGCTTTTACAAATACAACTGATAATATTGAAATTAAGGCTGATTGGTGTACAGGAAAGGTTGCAATGACCGGAAAATCATATTTAGGTACTATGAGTATTGGTGTGGCAACTACAGGTGTTGAGGGGTTAGAAACTATTATACCTGAGGCAGCTATATCCAACTGGTATGAATATGACAGGTATAATGGGCTTGTTGTACCGCCTTTAGGGTGGCAAGGCGATGATATCTCTCTTTTATCAAAATATTGCTGTAGTAGAGCAAAGGACGAAGACGACTATGAAAAAATAAAGGCGTTGTATGAAAACCGTATTTCTCAGATGGAGATAGAACAAGACAGAGAAAGCGGTAATTACAATAAATTTTGGGATGAAAGAAATTATTTGAATTGTATGGATAGAATAAAGGCATCGGTCTTTATCATACATGGGCTAAATGATTGGAATGTAAAAACTAATCAATGTATACTGTTTTGGGATGAACTTACCAAAAGAAATATAAATAGAAGAATGATACTTCACCAGGGAGAACATATTTATATCAGCAATTTGGCAGATTTGCAATTTACGGATATAATGCAAAGTTGGTTAGATTATTGGCTATATGGAATTGAGAATGATACATCCCAAATTAAATCAGAAGTATTGGTACAAAGCAATATAGACCAAAGGCACTGGTATAAGTCTGGGGAATGGAGTCCGGAAAATTCAAGCATTATGAATTTTCAAATTGAAGATAAGGGGATAGCTTCGTTTGTAGATGATTTAGATAAAATGGAGTATAAAAATAATGAAAATAACTTTTTAACATGGCAAAATCAACTAATTATACCTGAAGAATTGAATCATAACGCATTGCGGTACTTTATGAAAACCAGGAGAGAATTAAGAATATGTGGAACTGTGCAAATATCTTTTGAGGCGGCAATAAATCAAGACACCTGTCCGCTGAGTGCAATGCTGGTTGATTTAGGTAGTGACCGTAGGATTACAAATGAGCAAAAGGTCGTAGAGGCAAAATCAATTGCGTGGGGCAAAAACACACCACTTGCTGATAAAATCGAATTTGTGCTGGAAAAAGAGCCTTCTAAATTTAAGGTTATATCTAGGGGGTGGCTGAATGTACAAAACAGAAGTAGTATTTGCAGTAAAGAAGAAATAGAAAAAGACAAGTTTTATTTATATAAGTTTAACATGATACCAATGGACTATACTGTAAGGTCGGGACATAAAATAGGCCTTATCATTTATGGTACAGACCCGGAAGCAACAAGTAGGTCAAATGTTATCACCAAAGTAAGAGTGATACAAGATAGTATTAAGGTTAATATTCCTTATATATTGAACAGGGCATAAAAAAGAGGAGATAGTTTTAAACTATCTCCTTTTCTTTTATCTTAATGGACTCTAAACAAAAGATCCATCTATTTGCAATATAGTTTTTATAGTAAGATTTATGCTTCTAGAGCTCTTAAAGCAGCAGCCTTTTCTGCTTCTCTTTCCTCTAAGATCTTAGCATATTGTTCTTCCGTCATCTTAGTCATTGAGATTCCGGTAAATCCATAGAAGATTGATACCAACGGGTTAATAATATTTAAGAAGGCATATCTTGCATAGACAGCGGTTGGAACTCCTAGGAATGTAGACATTGTAGCACCGCAGGTGTTCCAAGGAACTAGAGCAGAGGTAATTGTACCTGAGTCTTCAAGACACCTTGACAAGTTCTGTGGAGCAAGTCTTCTGTCTTCCCAAGCTTCTTTGTACATTCTACCAGGAAGTACAATTGATAGATACTGGTCAGCAGCGATTATATTCATGAAGATACAGCTGAAGATCGTAATTGTAACAAGGGATCCTGTATTCTTTGCTACCTTTAATAATCCTTCAGCAATTGTTGCAAGCATACCGGAAGCATCCATGATACCACCGAAGCACATTGCACAAATGATTAAGTTAATAGTCCAAAGCATACTACTCATACCGCCTCCGGTAAGTAGATCAACTAATTCAGGCATAACTACGTCAGGATCAGCAAATTCAAATCCATAGTGAAGGATTCCAGGCCAATCGGCAAGGGAAACACCTTGGAAAATAGAACCTAGTAGACAACCTAAGAAGATACCGCCCATTAATCCAGGAAGAGCTGGTAACTTTAATGCTACGATTAAAATTACAACTACCGGTGGAATTAATAATGCAGGGTTAATAACAAAACTTTCTTTTAACCCTTCTTGTAATGAGTTTACAACTGACAAATCTACAGCGTCGCCGGCTCTACCCATACCTAAAACGCCGAAGATAACAAGAGTAATTAATAAAGATGGTGTTACTGTCCATACCATGTGTCTGATATGATCAAATAAAGTAGTGCCAGCCATAGCAGGAGCTAAGTTAGTAGTATCTGATAAAGGAGACATTTTGTCACCGAAGTAAGCACCGGATACGATAGCACCAGCAGTCATAGCTGGGTCGATGCCAAGACCGTGACCAACACCGATAAGAGCGATACCGATAGTACCAGCTGTAGTCCATGAAGAACCGGTTGCAAGAGCTACGATAGCGCAAAGGATACAAGAAGCAATTAAGAAAATTCCAGGGCTTAAAATTTTTAAACCATAATAAATCATTGCAGGAACTACACCGGCAGCAATCCAAGAACCGATTAACAGACCTACAGTCAAAAGAATTAACATCGCCTGCATGGATCTGTTGATTGAAGCTAGAATTCCGGCTTCAAGGAATGACCATTTGTAGCCATTAAGAATAGCAACTGTAGCAGCAAAGATAGCTGAACAAATAAGCGGAATATGTACTTCGCCGTAACTACAGTCAAATGCTGGACCAAATAATTTTCCGAATATTCCTAGTGCATAGCATAAGGAAACAAGCGTAAAGAGCATTGTGACAATGCATTGCCACATAGGTATTTTTTTACCCATAATAAGTCCTCCTTAAATAAATAAAAATAAATGATAAAAAAAATGGTAAAATAGTGTGAAAATTTTCGCAACTCTCACAATTTAATTATAGGAGCCTTATTATGTGTTGTCAAGAAAGAATATACATATATATTTTGGTATATATATGTATAAAAAAAAGAAAATGCCAAGTGTATACGATTTTGGAATCCGTAAATATCAGGGTTTGACAGAAAAGCTTAATAAATGACAATAATAAACTTGTATCAAAAATGAATAAATATACAGTTAACAATGTATAGTGATATAGGGTTAAAGTTATAAAGAGACGAAATAATGCAAAAATTATGCAAATTGCCTATATATAAAATATCATAGTAGTATCATATATATAGAAAACATTAAAAGGTATAAATGCAAATGATTTGAAAGTAAAACCTTAGATATTATACATATGTTAAACACTTAATAATTAGTAGATAATTTAATAATTATTGATTTACTTTTTTTATATATAATAGTAGAGATTTTTTTAGGGGTTAGATTACAATTAGGCTAAGACTAGATTAAGGTACTTATTTAGTAGTATGCAATAATAAGTTTCTTTTAAATAATGTGAAACAATATATATAGTTAATATAAGTACTTATTAGCTACATATAAATGCTACATATAAATGCTACATATAAATAATACATATAAATGATATATATAGGCTGTATAGTAAATGAAAAGAAAAGAGCGAGCGGAAAAGGAATGAAAAGAGCTAGCAGGAAAGAAATGAAAAGAGCCAGCAGAAAAGGAATGAAAGAGATGTAATCTATTATATTTTATAAGATATATTTATGAAGCAAGCATTATATATGAAGCAAAAGCAAATTTCTAAGTTGAGAGGTAATGGGATAAATGGCTAAAAATACACGTTTTGTCGAAATGGGAAAAAAATAGCCGAAAAAAGTAAGAAAAAGTGTTGACACAATAGGATATCTTTGGTATTCTATTAAAGCTGTCCCGTGAGACAGCAACCACATTTCAAAATACACAACATACTACATCTTGTAGTTCATGTATCGGTCAGAGGAATTCTGAGCTATATATGGTATGACTACGAAAAACAAATTTGAAAAATAATTTGAAAAAAAGATAAAAAAGTTGTTGACAAAGTTTTGAAAGAATGGTAGACTATAAAAGTTCCGTTAAGAGCGGGACGCGCTTGAAAAACTTAATTCGTAAGTATCAAGTGCAATGAACTTTGAAAACTTCATAGTACAAAAGAATTAGTCAAGGAAACATTAAGTTGTTTCCACACTAAGTACAACAGCAATCACAAAGTGATTGGTAAGATGACCAAAACTTGTTTTGGAAGTCAACGTACAATTTCTTAAAAAACAATAATTCTTGGATTTATGTTTACAGTAAAATTCTACAAATCGTAGATTTGTGAATTTCTTGCATAAGTCTACTGACAATTTTCTTTGAAAATTGAGTAGGCTAGTATGCATAAATTTATAGAAAATTAGCGAAGCGCAATGCGTTTTAGCTGAGTCGGCAGTAAAAATCTACAAACTAAAGTTTGTGATTTTATTGCATGAGACCTGTCTGAAT
>JBKECQ010000094.1:0-9292 GCA_047974845.1 Aminipila sp.
AATCTACCATACGGTTCTCATTGAAATTACAAACTCCAATGGCACGTATCTTTCCTATATTATATAATTCTTCCATTGCCTTCCAAGAACCATAGTAATCATTATAAGGTTGGTGAATAAGGTATAAATCGAGATATTCTAAACCAAGTTTATCTAAGGAAATTTGAAAAGCTTTCTTTGTATTTTCATATCCCTGATCCAGAATCCAGAGTTTTGTTGTAATAAATAATTCTTCTCTTGGAACACCACTTCTTTTTATTGCACGACCAACAGCTTCTTCATTCATATAAGCTGAGGCTGTATCAATCAAGCGGTATCCAGCCATAATCGCATCATAAACTCCTTGCTCACATTCTTCTGCATCTGGAATCTGAAATACTCCATATCCTAAAATTGGCATCTCAATACCATTATTTAATGTAACTGTCTTCATAATTAAAATCCTCCGTTTTTACTTTATTTAATATCTTTCATTTCTATAATAAGGAATAATCTCCCTCTAAAATAGGTTCACACCATTCATCACTTCCATTTTCTCCCGGTACTTCAACCGAAATATGACTAAACCATGAATCCGCTTTTGCTCCATGCCAGTGTTTCACATTAGGATGGTCATACGTTATATTTTCTAGGACTAATGGTGACTTTCTCAATTCCGTAAGTGGATTTAAGCCCTTTTCTTTTTTAACAATTTTAATATGTCGCAAATCTTCTACCTTGGTCTAAAGCAGCGATACGAGTCATCTCATCCTCTGTCAGTTCGAAATCAAAGATTTCAATATCTTCTTTAATATGTTTTTTGCTACTCGAGCCAGGAATGGCTACATTTCCTACCTGAAGATGCCATCTTAGTAAAACCTGTGCTGAAGTTTTATCATGAGCCTCGGCAATTTCTGCAATCGTTTTATCATTGAATAATATATGAGTTGTTCCCTTTCCACCAACAGGAAACCAAGATTCCATCACTGTCCCATATAGCTTGATATGTTTCTTTACTCCATTTTCCTGATAATATGGATGTGTCTCATTCTGAACAACTGCTGGTGTAATCGTAGCCATCTTCATGATTCTGTCATAATCTTTTTCATAGAAATTTGATATTCCAATGGAGCGTACCTTACCCGCTTTCACAGCATTTTCCATAGCTTTATATGCCTCTTCATCATAGCTTGCTGTATGATGTAGCAAGAGTAAATCAATATACTCTACATCAAGTTTTTCTAAGGATATATCTATTGCTTTTGCTGCAAAATTAAAATCTGCTGTCCATAACTTTGTCGTGAGAAAAATTTCTTCTCTCAGTACCCCAGATTTTTTTATGCCCTTGCCTACACCCCTTTCATTTCCATAAATGCGGGCAGTGTCTATAAGACGATACCCATAATTTAAAGCAGTATATACGGAATCTTCGGCTTGCTTATCTGATAAGAGATACGTTCCGATTCCCAAAATAGGCATTTCATACCCACTATTCAACATAACTGTTCTTTTATTTAAATCAAACGTTGTGTTACCCATATGTTTTTCCTAATTCCTCCTTTACATTTCAACTAAATCTGCAGCATCAAGCAATTCATCAATCTCTGCAATTTCTTTTATTGAAAAATGTATGTTTGCAGCTCCTGCATTTTCTACCATTCTCTCATAATTTCTTGTTCCAGGTATTGGCACTACTTTTTGACTCTTTCCCAAAAGATATGCAAGTGATATCTGTGCTGGTGTTGCGTCTTTTATCTGTGCCATTTTATGAAGATATTCGAGAACTACTTGATTTTTATCAAGTCCTTTTTCTGTAAACAATTGCATTCTTCCACGCCAGTCTCCTTCTGGAAATACAGTGCCTTTACCATAAGCGGCAGTAAGAAATCCTTTGGCGAGTGGACAATGAGTTACAAGTCCTATTCCAAGTTCCTCATACAATGGTAGTGGTGCTTCCATATTCCTATGGAGCATAGAAAATTGATTCTGAACAGCAGTAACTGGACATACTGCATGTGCCTTTCGTATTACATCTTCACCAACTGTCGATATACCCCAATGCGTTATATTGCCTTCCTTGATCAGTTCACTCATTGTTCCTGCAATTTCTTCAATAGAGTCTTCTGGATTATATCGATGCAGATAATACAAATCGATATAATCCGTTTTTAATCTTTTCAAAGAAGTTTCTAATGAAGAACGAATTTTTTCAGCTCTTGTATCATAGATAAACCCACTTGCTCCAAAAGCAACTCCAAATTTGGTTGCAATTTTTACATGATTACGGTAAGGATGTAATGCATTTCCTACTAAATCTTCATTATGTTCATTTAATCCATCATCACTAACATAAACTTCTGCTGTATCAAAATATGTGTATCCTTCCTCCACCGCACCTTGAAGAATTCTTGTCATTTCCCGTTTATCAGCAGCTGCACCAAATGTATGCGTCATTCCCATACATCCAAATCCAACTGCCGATACCTCTAAATCTTGTCCTAAAATTCGTTTTTCCATAGTTCATTCCTCGCTAATATTTAAAGAATTCACTGTTTTCAGATTTTTGCTATACTACACATTCCATACAGTTGCCTAAATAAATTTATTCCTGTGCATTATAATCAGGTCTTGGTATATTAAGATATCTTGCTCCATGCTCTTCTTCTGTTATTGTTGCAAGGTGTGTTGCAAAATAGCTTGTATCTGTATCAAGTCCGCGTATTTTGTCCATATCCTCATTTGTTAATTCAAAGTCAAAAATATCTGTATTTTCTTTGATATGTTGTGGGTTGACTGATTTTGGAAGTGGCACAAAGCCTTCCTGCACATGCCATCTTAAAATGATCTGAACTACTGACTTTTCATATTTTACTGCCAGTTCCTGCAACACTGACTCACTTACCAATTTCTGGTCTCCGTGACCAACTGGGTAAAAACATTCGACCTGAATCTTATACTGTTCAAGAAGCTTACGAAGTGTTCTTTCTTGAAAATATGGATGACATTCTATTTGATCGACTTGTGGTATGATTCTTCCATTTTCAACAATTTCTTTTATCTGTTCTTCGTTGAAATTACTTATTCCAATAGATTTGATTTTCCCTTCATCCACAGCTTCTTCTAGAGCTTTCCACGCTCCCATATAATCTCCAAATCGAATGTGTAGAAGCAACAGATCTATATACGAAGTATCTAGTCGTAGTAATGTCTCATCAATAGCTTTTTTTGCATTTTCATATCCAAAGTCGATTGGCATAATTTTGGTAGTTAGAAATATTTCTTCCCTTTTTAGCCCTGATTTTTTTATAGCACGTCCAACAGCCCTTTCATTCATATAAGCATTTGCTGTATCTATCAGGCGATAACCACTTTTTAATGCTTCTAGTACACTTTTCTCACACTCATCTGGTGTAAGCATAAACACACCAAATCCTATTAAGGGAATTTCTAATCCATTATTCATTGTAAATGTCTTCATATTCTCTATCTCTCCTTTCATTAATCTGCTGGTTTTATAAGACGAAACATAATATTCTGAACCCATAATGGAACATTAAAAAAACTTTTCCCTGTATTCAGCTGTTTCATTTTGTTACGTTCCTCCTGGGTTAACTCGAAATCGAAAATATTGATATTTTCTTTTAGGTGAACTGGATTTTCAGATTTCGGAAAAACGATATTTCCTTCTTCTATGTGCCATCTTAAAATAATCTGAGCATTTGTTTTTTCATGTTTTTTTGCAATCTCAGTAATCACTTCTTCCTGTAGTAATTTCTTATTGGCATGTCCAAGAGGATACCAGCTCTCTAAAACGGTTCCATATTTTTCAATGAATGCCTTTAGTTCGTTCTGTGGATAATATGGATGACATTCTACCTGTAGCACTGCTGGTTTGATGGTTACTGTTTCACATAGCTTTTCCAATCTTTTTAATTCAAAATTAGAAATACCAATAGATCTGACTTTGCCAAGTTTCACTGCCTTCTCCATGTCTTTCCAAGCTCCAAGATAATCACCTATCTGCTGATGTAACAAAAGTAAATCGATGTAGTCCGTATCCAAACGTTTCAACATTTTATCAATGCCTTCCATGGTTTTACCTTCACCATACTCGTTTGGCCAAAGTTTTGATGTAATCCAGACTTCTTCTCTTGGTATTCCGCTTTTTTTAACAGCTGTACCTACACCTCGTTCATTCTGATAGGCATGTGCAGTATCAATGTGGCGATATCCCAGTTCTAATGCTTTCGCACAGGCTTGCTCCGTGGCTGTATCGCCCGTGATCATATATACGCCAATACCAAATTGAGGGATCCTGCACCCATTATTTAATGTTATAAACGTTTGTTTCATTTTCATCCTCCATTCTGTTTACTATATGTAACTGTCATAATATGTCTCCCGCAATATCTTACGTGTAGATTTGCGAACTTCACTCTCCTCTATTTTTGATTTATTGTTGTTTTATTTTCTCCACAACAAAAAAAAGGCTATAATAAAGTGCAAAAGTAGTTGCAAATTATTATAGCCTTTGTTATGTTTTGAAAGTAACCAATAAAAAAATGGAAGTCAACCCTACGAAAGTTCCTTTGACTATTCTAATGAAATTCCATTACGTAGGATGGATGCCCAGTTGCTTTTCTGAAACATGAATCGAACAACAATGATACGATTGGTTTCTTCAGAAATAATATAAAAAGCAAGATATCCTTTTACAAGTACAAAACGAATTCCCCAGGAAGCGAGGATAGGGTCTTCGACAAGTCTGTATCTTTTAGGGTATTTGGACAGTGAAAGAATTTGCTTTTCAGCTTCATTTAGCAAATCATCAGCAGCCGCTTGATTCTTTAAAATAAACGCTATATGGTCTGAGGCACCAGCAAGGTCACGCTCAGCAGCTGTGGTGATATGAATATCATAACTCATTGATTGTATCGGCTCTTTATAGAAGAAATTGCCTCAGAGAATGGACGTGTATTGCCACCAGCAATATCATCTAATCCTTCTTTTATCAGTCCGTATAACTCAAAGCGATTGTTTAATGCTTCGTAAGACTCAATGCTCATAACTGCTAAATCGCCTTTTCCATTTTTGGTAATAAATACAGGTTCAGCATAACTGTGGCAGAGAGTGGATATTTCATTATAATTGTTGCGCAAATCGGCACTTGATCTAATTGTTGGCATAGGAATACCTCCTTTAATGTAACAAAATTATAACTGAATTTTGTTATGTAGTCAATGAGAATTCTTGGAACTAAAAATGTATTATAGGAAAGTTCTAATATAGTATGTACAAATAATTTTATAACATTACTGACCTCTTTGGTCGGGACGTTTCGGGCATCGGTCGGGAATGTCACGAACTGGTGCAAACTAAGAAAGAGAGGTCAAGTCTAGATAAAGTGTGAATAGACTTTTTTCCTCGCTTTCATAAGTTCTGTTTTAATTCCTTCGCCAGAACCAGATATGGTTGAATATCGCTTCTAGAACTATTGCATAATATTGGTATCATAAAAATTACGCTCTGTTAGTGTATAACTTTAAAAATTGAAAAATAAAGCCGATACCGACTTTTATGGGTGTATATTAATTAAGGGGGGTCAAAGCCGTTTAAGACCCGTATCGGAAAACTTACGTAGGGACTCCTAATTTCTACATGATTTTATCATAAATATGAGAATTATTATAGAGTCTATGTACAATATATACAAATATAGGATGCAGATGACATTGGAGATAAGCTTTTCTTTTTTTACGTGCGATATGATATGTTGTTTATGGAGAAAATTTATTAAAGGTATTATTTTCTTTATAACATTTATTCCGCTGAAGTCTTATTTGGAGGGATTTCATATGAAAATAATCTATATTGGTAGATATTTCTTCCTTAATTTTTGAAAATACTTAGTTTATCCAGAACAATCATATTTTGAGTGAATTGGTTTGTTATTTTCTTATTTATTATTTATCGCAAAATTATAAAACAAAGAAGCAGATGCATGGTATCGATAATTTGTTTATTTATCCGTTATGTTTCTGGGTGAATGTAAATATTTCTATATTGTTAAGGTTCCAATATTGGAACTGTTTCCCCAATTCGACTGTCTATAGACCGAAATATTTATTCCTTTGACTAATAAATGATATGTAAAGAGACAATAAAATGTTATATTAAAGAAAGCATGAATGATAAAAGTAATAAAAAATTAGTATTCAGAAAATGAAAATGTGACGATAATGATGTATATGAGTTAATTATAGGAGACCTTATAGCCGTTGCCATATTTACTTATGAAAATAATATGAGCAAAAAGGTTGTTGACGTATATATGCCAGAGTCTTGAGTATGCATAAATGGGTTGAGATTTAAAGATAAAAAGCTAATTCTTCTAAATAGTGGCTCCTACGGATGTGGATATACTGGCTTTACATACGAAAATGGAGAGTACTTAACATTAATGTATGATGACTATAGTCCGGAGTTTGCGACGCTAAATGGAAAACTAATTTGTGGAGAAGAATTTAAGAAGCAATTTAATTTGGTTAAAGTTCCAGATGAGCATCTTGCCACATATCAAGAAGGCTGGGACAACAGTTATAAAGCACGTATTAGAATAGAACCTGAATCTAAAGACACCTTAATAATAGAAGATGAGAAAATTATGATAGACGGTTAGGATTTTAGTATACGACAATGGTAACATAAAAGTAATATGAACAATTATTGATTGTAAGAGTAGAGAACGAGTATCCCTCCCCTGATTTGTTAAAAACAGTCATCAGGAGAGGCCAGGTGTATCTAGATAGTACTTGTAAGGTTATTAACTTATAAGTGGCGTTTGAGTTATCTTTAATAATAACTAAAGATGTTTTATGTTTGTCTGCGAATAAGATAGGTGTTGAAAAATAGAAATATTTGTATGAATTGTGAGGGAAAACAAAATGAAGGAAATAAAATTTAGAATTATTTGTATTGGTGCTTTGAGCTTGATTATTGTGTTTATTATTTTCGTAATTTTAACTAGCAAAAAAACATCCTTGAATGACATGTCAGATGAAACTACAATGTTGCAGAGTACAGAAGAACAAATAAATGAGGTATCTTTAAACATTGAAGATAATACAGAAAATATTGAAACTGCAGAAAATATTGATAGATTACCAACAATTACAATAAGTGAGCAATACATTACAAATACGGGAGAAGGTACTTGTATGTATTATATTGACGAACAAAAAATTTTATGGGGAGCTGGTGAGAATCAATATGGTCAATTAGGAATTGGAACTCAAGACTATGAATATTATTCCGAATTTGTTCAAATTGCAGAAGATGTTATTCATGTAGATTATTCTGAAAGTGGATTTACTATTTTTCTTACAACGGATGGTAAATTATATGGAATGGGAAATGGTGGTACTGGTGCACTACTGCAAAGTACGGATGTAGAGGGCGTACCATATATTAATGGAGAACAATATGTAGTAACATCTCCGGTTTTGCTGTTAGAAGATGTTAGCTATGCTAGCTGCGGAAGAGATGATATTGTTGCAATAAAAAATTTTGGTGTATATGTATGGGGAATTATTTGGGATCAAGGTGGTGGAAATATGGAATATGTTTCTAAACCTACAAAAGTGTTGGATGATGCATTACTTGTGACGGGAGGTATGTATAATCATGCGGCACTTCTGAAAGATGGAAGCGTATGGACTTGGGGCTATAATTATACTGGCAACTGTGGAGTTGAAGGAAAAAACGTTATCAGTACACCTGAAAAGGTAGCAGAAGACGTTATGATGGTTTGGACAAACATATTTAGCTACAATCTTGATTCAGCTGGTAGTGAAGCAAATCAAGATGATAATAGACGTATGGAAAATACTATTATTCAAAAAAGTGACGGTAGCTATTGGATTTGTGGAATTAATATTGGAACGGAGGAAAAGACGATTCCGTATTATTATGAGGTAGCCGAGTTTACTGTTATTTGTTCGAGCGAATTTTATAAATATGAGGGAATGTTTGATGAGAAAATAGAATTTTAGATTAGATTATTATAGTAGGTATATTAGTTTTATGAAATTTTCCACCTAAAAATTCAATAAGATCTGATTTTTAGTGTTTTTCATGCAAACTAATGGATTAATTATGAAATAGTGTACCTTACAGATAATAATAAATACGCGACTTTATGTGGAAAAACACAGAAAATTAAACTAAATGCTTTTATCACATGCAAAGTATAGGATTTCAAGAACTAGCTAATTAAAGAGTGTTGGATTTATCAAATAAAAACAATAGAAATGGATGTAGTGAAATAGAAATTGACAAAACATGAGAATTTGTGATATGTACGAAGGCTGAATATGATGAATCGATGGATGAATTGTAAAAAATGATTAGAAAATAGTTCTACAAAAACAGGTGGCAAAATAGTCGCAAGAACAATAAGTTACGTGAAGAAATTTAACCTTTTCTTAATAATATGCTTCCCACATTTAACCAACGACCACCATATGTTAAATCTACAAATCCGTTGCCGTTAAATGTTACGGTGCTTCCGTCTGCTTTTTGCACTTTTGTAACAGCTACATAGTTAGGATTTTTGTTCCCACGTGTACAGTTTTGCGTAAGCCAAACATAGGAACTAGATTCTAGTAAAATGTTCCCGGTGCCATCTGCATAATATGCACGAGTGGTGTATACAACTTTTCTTTTTAAATCTTTTACAGAAACCCAAGATGTACCATTGGATGCATAATTAGCGAAGTCATAATCACCATAGTCATCATAGACTGCTCCTTGCACCATTACACCAGAAGCATTTTTAAATATAACTGGCGAGCCATCGCCTTCCCATGGTGCGCCAATTACGCTTCCTTCTGTAAAACATTCATTTTTAGTTAATTTACCACATTGATTGCCTTTTTGCATAAACTTTTTACTGTCATCATATACAATTATTTCCCTTCCAGTTAAATTTACTTGCCATCCATGTAATGCCATTATTTTATCCTCCATTTTTTTATTTTGAAACTATATCATAATGCCTTGAGCCATCATTAATTGTTTCTATAATGTAAAAAGAAAAAGTATAACATTTTGTAAACTAGAATTTTGAATAATTAGCTTGAATTATTCATGAAGGTGTATAGTCTTTAGAAGCTGCTGAAAAAGTCCATAATTAATCACTCATTTCTCTTGTTTTTTTTTTATTACAGCATTATAATATACTTAAATATGGGGAGCTTGTGTTACAGGCTGAGAGGAAGTTACCAAACTTCGACCCTGGAACCTGATGCGGATA
>JBKECQ010000023.1:0-23606 GCA_047974845.1 Aminipila sp.
TAAGCCGATGGAATTTTGGTTTCCATCGGCTTTTGCTATTTTATGCGATTGCTTTTTTCTGTTCCTCTTGCTGATGTTTCCACTGTTCATAGGCTTTCATGTTATCCTCATTTTGATAAAACTCCAAAATTCTCGGTAGGTAGGCATTGACTAAAGACTCTGTTACTTCATCGGGAATATCTAATAATTCCTGCGGTTTACAGAGGATTGTAACTTCAATACCCTTATCATTTAGCTCTTTCATGAGATCTAATATCTCACAAATTTGGTCATGTATTGTCTTCATAGTATCGTTGTCCTTTCTATAAATTTTCCTTAATCAATCAAACCTTGCTGATATTTTATGGCATCCTCCATGTTGATTCTGCCTTTGTTGCGTTTAACTTCATGTACGCATCTGCCACGAAGCTTTCGCATATCCTCGTCACTGATTTCAAGACCGGCAGCAAGAATATTCATCATCATGCTCATTTCTACTGATAAACGAAATAGATTTGTTGACTGTCAATTTTCATTTTCCTTGAGTGTTCCTGCGATAGCTTCCAATAAAATCTTGGATAAATAGGTTGTAGCATGTTGGCTAGTGAGGTATCCTACATAAAAATCAATTGCCTTTTCAAGAAAATCACTGCGGTTTTTACAGTCAGCAACATCTATATTTCTATCCATCTTTTGATAGGTTTCGGGGTATAACCACATGGCACTTCTTTGCTTGTCCACCTTGCTGACCACTTTTAAAATGGCTAAAATAGTGGATTTTCTCTTATTACGACCACCTTGCTGACTCAAAATCCCAAAACCGACCACCTAAAAATACTACATAATCCAAAATCGGAAACAGCTCACAAACGCCCTAATGGTGGGACTTTAGTGGTCGGCATTGCCGTCCGCTGTGATTGCAAGAGTGCTCTTTAGAGCACCTTGCTTTATCCTGCACATAAATCGAACGGTGGGTTTAGGCAGTTTTATGGGACATTTGTGCATTATTGTGCTGCAATTTAGCTGTTTTTGATTTTTTCAAATCTCGCCAAATTTGCCGTTCAGGGTGCTAGGTGGCTTACTGCCATACCCCTTGCTTAAAACGGCACACAAGGGCAACAACTGGCTCACAGGGGCGATAGGGCGATTATTCTGTGAGTCTATTTTTATCGCTACTTTCGCCCCTTTTCTTAATGATTTCAATAATCCGATTACCATTGCTTTTGCGAATATTGCAGTAAATATCAATCTTTTCAAGATTTTTAGCAAGCCTGCGTAGTACTTTTGTTATCATTTTATTGGAATAATGATCGCCACTTTCTTCACTAACAAGGGGCGATAATTCGGTAGGGTTAGTAGACCAAATATCTACTCCTATCATGAGCTTTTCAATGGCATTTACAAATTTGCTGTCTTTCATATTCATCTCATTTAAGCTGTCAGAAAGTTTAAGCCAAAAGTTATCTTCGCCACGCTCTAACTCAAATTGTCGTCTTTTCACATCTCAACCTACGATATGAAAATCAGCAAAGGTATCTCCGCGTTTGCTTTGTGCAATGACCATCATGGTATCCACTGCACCTTGTATTGCAGTAGAACCGGTTAGCTCATTAAAAATATCTGTATCTTTTTGTTTTCTTAAATGGTGAATGACAATAATTGCAATTTTATATTCGTCAGCAAGATTTTTAAGAATGTTGAGGTTCTCATAATCAGAAATGTAATTGCTCTCTGTGTTGCCACGAACCTTTTGAAGTGTGTCAATGATAATCAGCTTTGTATCTGGATAATCAAAAATAAAATTTCTTATGCTACTTTCCAGTTCACCTCCCATCTTCGAGATTTCAACACAGAGATGAGCATTATTTGGTGCGTTTTCAATTTCATCACTAAGTATAAATAGCCTGTCTTGCAATCGTTCTTCTGAATCTTCAAACGCTAAATACAAGGTTGTGCCTTTTGTGGTTTTGAACCCCCAAACAGGTTCTCCGTTTGCAACCTGCATAGCAAGCCAAAATGAAAACCAAGATTTACCCACCTTGCCAAGGCCACCGAGGATTGTGAGTCCTCGTGGTAAAATTTCATCAACGATAAATGGTGTTCGTTCAATGTTTTTTGCATAGAGTTCTGCCGTAGTAATTGTGTTAAACTTTTTCATTTTATTTTCCTTTCTTTTTTATTTTTAAATTTGTTTGTTCGGTACATCTAAGATAGTTCCTGACCGAGAATTTCACTCCATCGTTTTCACGCTCGCTCTTATGAGGTCTTTGTGTCGTATCAACCTTAGCCGAATCATTTAATTTTCAAGGTTTAATTATAGATAATTTAATTTATAAATATATTTTATATTTTGATTTTAGCAACTCCCATTGACTTTGTAAATAGAAAATGAGATAATATAAATACATACTCTATCAAACGGAATAGATTATCTATTTTAAGGGAGGATACCATGGCACAGTTTTTCAAAGACTTAGTCCACTACAACAATGGATTTTTTGAGTTTGATGCACTGTTTGGTGTAGATGATATTAAAATAAATGGAAAAAGCTACAAATATAACGAGATTACAGTGCAGTGTTTGAATTTTGATTTTACAGAATTCAAACAAGTTATGAGCGAGAACTCTACTGCCACACAAAAAAAGAAGGCAGCTTTGAAGCTACCTTTGTATAGAGACTTTTATTATGAAGATGTGGTACCTATGCTTAAAATGTTTGAGGGTGAAGAGTTTTCAGAGACGTTTCGTAATCGCAGGATAGAAGAAAGTGATTTTGATAACATTTTAAAAAGTATTAACTTTATAGAGAAGTATCGTTGGTTTTTAGATGAGGTGAATTGCAAAAAAGAAAAGAGCTTTATTCATCAAATCAATATGAATGGAATGGCTGCTTATGTTTCTGATAAAACATTGTGTTCTGCCGGCAATTGGGAAGCTACTACCTCTAAAATTCAATATGTTTTAATAGAAGATGAGCAAGGCAACCCACAAATATTTGAGCAAATTACATTTAGTAATCTGCTAGATTTTTTCTACACAGATTTTTACAAAGGAATTATGAAAGGGGCTATTCCGAAAAAATGCAAACTTTGTGGAACTTACTTTTTGCAAGAAAAAGGATTCACTTATGAGTACTGCAATAATATATATGAGGACAATAAAACTTGTCGTGATATAGGCTCGGCTAAAAGTTTCAAAGATAAAACAGCCAATAATGATATATGGAAAATTCATCAACGAGCATATAAAAAATATTATGCAAGGATTGCAAAGGGCAAGATGACAAAACCTGAATTTAACAGCTGGGCAATAAAAGCTGAGCAAATTCGTGATGAAAATTTACCGATTTATGAAAATGCAAGGGCTTGCGGATTAGAGTTTGACTTAGAGGAATACACTAATAAAATTAATTATATTAAGTGAGAGAAAAGTTAAGGTCACAAACTATGACCTTAGCTTTATTACGTTAGATCAACTCTTTTAAACACTGGAAAATATCATCATTCATTGTTTCTATTGCAAGACTTACACCCAGTTTAAAATGAGCTACATTGCTTTCCACATTTACAATAGTCCATAGATTCAATAGGGTACTTTATACAACAATAGTTTTCCTTGATTTTATTCGCATATAAGACTATAATTGTACTTAATAGAATAGTTATTATGGGCGTATTGTAAATATACTGTGGAGGAATAGATGGAATACTTATCTATAAGCCAAATGGCAGAAAAATGGGGAGTATCAAGAAGACGTATTCAGGTATTGTGTTCAGAGAATAGAATTAAAGGCGCTATTAGAATTGGATTTGCGTGGGCGATACCTAGTGATGCGGAAAAACCAGCAGATGCAAGAATTAAAAGTGGAAAATATATAAAGAAACCAAGTGAGGAATATGGCAATGATAAAAGTTAAGTGGGATTTAGAAGAGGCTGTTGTTCTGTATGATCTATATTTTAAGTCAGGACAGACCTTAAGTATTGATAAAGATAAGCTTGATGAACTTTCTGCCATTATGAAATATAGAGCGACCATTAAAGGGTTAGTAACAGATGAAAAATTCAGAAACGTAACTGGACTCACAATGCAAATAGGATGCATTCATCATGTTGTTACAAATGGCAATGAGGGCTTATCAAATGTAAGTAAGATTTTTTACGAGGTATATGATTTATATAAAAGGGATCCTGCAAAATTTGATAAAATAGTCAAAGAATTTTACTGTAAATACAAATGATAAAATGGAGGAAATACAATGGCATGTGAATTTATAATGCAGCTTAGCAAACTGTGTAAATCATCTGCAGAGTCTGTAGAAAATACAAATGCTTTTAACCATTTTAAAGAGTATTTGCATGTAGAAAGACAAGTTGAAATTGAACTAAGAAAGTTACTTCGTAGTGTTAATGAAAAACAAGAGAAGTGCTTGGTGTTACTATGCGGTAGTGCAGGTGATGGAAAGTCGCACTTGATCTCTTATATGAAAAATTCAGACAACGAAGGGTTGCTGAATGGCTACGAGTTATATAATGATGCAACCGAAAGCAGTGAGCCAACATTAACTTCTGTCGACACACTGGCGGATAAGCTCACAAATTTTGATGATGAGCATTACGATGTTGGTGATGGAACGAAAATGATAATTGCCATCAACTTGGGTACATTGAATAATTTCATCGAATCAGCAAAGGGAAAGACTTTTACAAAGCTTCGTAAGTATGTTGAGGAAAATGAGATTTTATCAAGTTATACATATGAGACTGGATATAAAGATAATAGCATTTTTCAGCATGTCAGTTTTGCTGATTATCAAGTCTTTTCTTTAAGCGAAAATGGCATACAAACAGAATTTTTGGAAAAGCTATTAGAAAAGGTGCTTAGCCAGCAGGATGATAATCCATTCTATCAAGCTTACAAAAAAGAAGAAACAAATTGTCAGTTGTGCCAACGCTGCCCTGTTCGTCATAATTTTGAATTCTTATCAGATCTAAAGAATCAAAAAGTGCTCATACATAGAATTGTTCAAGCGGTCATCATTGATAAAACGATTGTGGCAACAAGAGATGTTTTAAATCTTCTGTACGATTTAATAGTACCTCCGGATTTTGATAAACAAAAAATAGCTATTGGTACATCCGATGTGCAGTACTTGAGTGATTACATTAGTTGGACAACTCCTATGTTGCTTAATGAATATGAGGATATTTCGCCTTTAATCAATGCGATGAGAAGCCATGATGTTCTTAAAAATAGAACAGCTATCGCTGATGAAGAAGCAACCAGATTTCATTCGTTAGATAATATAGAAAAAGTGTTTGAAAACACAACTAATGGAACTCCGTATATCATTCTTAATACGATTTCAAATGTTTCCCAACTTGGCGGAATTAAACCTGAGTTGAAGAAAATTGTCTATAGGTTTATTGCACGACTTAGAGCAATGGGGCAATATGAAAATAAAAGTGAGAAAGAAGTTCGCTTTGAACAATATTTAACCTATCTGTACAATCAAAATAGTGGCAATGAAAAGAAGTTGGCTGTACTTTACGAGTCAACAAAAAAAGCTGTTTTGAATTGGGATGGAGAGTTTGGCGGCGACTACATCTGTATAGATGAATCCAATGAACATCATTGGATTTTGGAAGAACTTAAACTTAAAGCGGCTATTAACAAAAATGCTCTAAAAACTATTGGAGAAATCCAGCGTTTCTCTCCGATTATCAGCTTGCGTTATAAAAAAGATGGGCAAGATAATGCGAAGCCTGTGTCTATAAAAATAGATTTTGCATTGTATGAACTTATTTCAGATATGAAGTCGGGATATCGCCCTACAATGCAAGATAAGAATCGACACACAGATTTTGTGAGCTTTATTCAACAACTTATAGAACTTGGAAATAAGGAAGAGCGAGTAACAATAGTACCAAAAGATGGTGATAAAAAATATCAGATTGTTTTTGAAGAAAATGATTTTGGATTTGAATTTAAGGTGGTGAAATAATGGAATATAATTTGAGCCTTGCTGAGTTTCAGTCTGGAAAAATGTTTGATTCTAATGGAAAGTTCATCCACAAAACGGGTAATAGATTTAAATTATTTCCATTTGTTACTCAGCCTAATAGTGTACCGATTGAGGATTTATCACAACTGGTAGGAACATTTTTGTGTAAGATTGAAGGAAAAAAACCTGAAAAAATAACTGTATCGGAACTGGCTACTGACCTTAAGCAAGACACCGATATCGAAGTGGGACAGGAACAACTGTTTTGTGAAACTGTAAAGCAGCTCTTTTTCAGTTCCAACGAGCAGTTGTGTCCTTTGAATTTGCAAATGTTGTCACACATACCTCACAAAGAAGTAAGTGAAGAAAAAGTTGCGGACTATTTAGTTGATGTACTCGGAAATAGAGACAATTTAAAAGGCATGGTAACGGCGGCTAAATCAAGAGAGTTGGCAACTTCAAATGTATTTGAACAATTGGTTTTGAAACATTTGAAAAGTTTGGATGAAAAAGATGCGGATGACATTCCTTATTATGGCGTGGTAACCGCATTAACAGAAGCTTTTGAAAGTGATTTTCAGTACATACTGGAAAATCAAAACAGAGTGAGAGGGTACTTAGTTCCCCTGTTAGAACTCTATTTCTTTTCATATACAGCACAAACGAGCTTACAATTAGACAGATTTTTGGACGGAGAGAGAAGAACCAACATTCCATTGTATTTTTGTTTAGATTGGGAAAAGACAAGTCAAAGTAGACAATGCTTTACTGATGGATGGCAAAGATTGCAGTATTCTGTAGAGAAAATGTTTGCTCATGTTGTAACGCTGGAAATTTTGAATCATACAGAACCTGGTTCGGATAGATTTGATTATATCGCTTTGAAAAAGTATGTAGAAGAGAATCCAGAAAAAGAGAATGATATTGCAACAATCATTGACGAACTAGCATCGTTGTATCGCCAATCGATCAGTGATTGTGCGGAAATGAGTGAACTTAAAAAAGAAAATGATGATGACCCAGTTTTAGCTTCGTTGAAATTCTTATTTTCAAGTGTAAAGTGCCAGTTTGAAAATACAGTACGAGCAAGAGCATATAACTCTTATGCAAAAAAATATGAGAGTTTTTGCTATAAGTATTTGAAAAGTAGAGGTCGAAGCGGGTTAATGCTAAGCCTATCTGAGGAAATACTTATATTTTTGACAAAGATATCAATAAAAGATAACGAGCAAATGCGTCTAAAAGATGTTTTTGATGAATTTGAGAGACGTGGAGTTTTTCTGGATGATATTTCAAAGCAACAAGTAACCAGTTATTATGAGAAGCTCAACTTGATTGAAAAGAAGAGCGATAGTGGGGATGCAAAATATGTTAAACGAATTTTATAATTATATTGCAAATAATACCCTATGTTTTTTTCAAAGTAAGGGGGATGCTCTTCAATATGGTGAGCGATATTGTTTGAAATTGGACACAGAAGAAATGGTCAAGGGTGTCGATGATGCATTAAGAAATGTTACTGGTAAGAATAATATCCAAGGAAGTTATTCTTACGGCAATGTGTATTCAACTTTTACATTGAAAATTTCTGATAAAATGCAAGTAGTCGTTGCTGCCAAAAGAGATGGTATGACTGATGATTTTTTGGCAACATTAAGAAATGCAGAATTAACAGAAAATAGATTTCCTATTTTGATGATTACGCATTCTGCAATTGACACAATTACCAGTGGTACTGGAGATTTAGCTGCTAAAGGAATGCCATTTCACGTACAGTCTATCATCGAAAAGATTAAAGAAGATATATCTAAAGCGCAGTTATCGGTGGCAGATCGAACATTGCTTGCAGTTGAATTAAAAAGAAAACAGAGCGATCGATATAGCGATAAATCTTCGTTGTTTGAGTATTCAGATCTATTAACTGTGTTAGGAAGAGGATATGTGGTAGATGAGGACTATCCAAGCTTTTCTCTTTTAATAGATCCTACAATAAAGAACATGGTTGACCCAAAGAAAATAATTTCCAGATTGGAAGATAACCACAAATTCTTTGAGGAAATTAATAGAGTATACAAACACGGGAACATTCAGGACGAACTTGGAAATGAATTTGATAAAGATCTTGTAAAGCAAATTGCAACAAGTAAAAAGAATTCCTTACCTTGGCATGAAAATTTGACCTACGATTTAGTTAAGGCATCTCAGGATAAATTGAAAAAGAAATTGGATAATCCACTTGAGATAGTAGATACTGGAATAAGTGCGTATCATAGTTCTCCAGTCATGTATAATTTTGGAGAGGATACGTTGCTTTTCGTTAGATGTGATGGGGAAACGAAAGCAAAACAGAGTAGGAAAAATATTCTTATCTTCAATCCGGATCTCAAAGATGAAGTGACAATTTCGATTGATACGAATATTTATGTAAAACCATCTTGGGTTGAAGAATGTGTTGGAGCTACATTTACAACTTCTTCAAGGGAAGTCTCATTAATGATTAAACCTACAGGCTGCTCTTTTGCTTATGCGAAGATACAAGATACAAATAATAAAATTGTCTATATTCTTAAAATATGCGTCCTGAACATTCTTCCAGAATATTTGGAAAATATTCAGACATCATATATCCTTGCTTTAACCAAAAGCATTAAGAATGGTAAGATTCAGATTTTCGGATTAAAGGATAGTTTACTTATCAACCCTAACCGCAATGTCGAAGATGTCAAATTGGAGCAAGGTAAAGTTTTAGATGCTACACATGACAAAACATTAAATGTTTTAATTGGCGAAGAAGCAATTGATTCTGATACCGGAACCTTAGATTGTTTGTTAAAAGTAGGCAACATAGAGATTCCTCTCCAAATACAAGATGAACCTGTTAAACCTACTGAATTAACAGGTGTATCAGCATTTAAGCTTAAGCACTCGCTGCAAAAAAGTTTGGAGTATAGAGCTGGGAATAAAATAGTTGTTGGGACTAAGGAATATTTTGCAAGAGACCCATTCAAGTCTTCCTTAGAGATTGAGCAATTATTTATTGATAAGCAATGGTTAGCAATCCGTGAAACGATTGATGGTGCGGAAGAGTGTAAATTGGATGTTGCCCCTAATATTCATGATGCATACCAGAAGTTGCTTGAGGAGTTCAGAAAACTTAGAACTGTGCCTAGCTTAGCCTTTTATAAGAAAGATTCTGACTTGTATAGAGCCGCATATGAGTATGTGTCGGCGATAGAATACACCTTTGAACATGTGCAAGAAGGACAGTCATTGTCTAACGTTGATAATCAGACTCTTCTAATTGGGTGTGTTGTCAAGAATTCTGATGAAAAGACAATAGAAATGAGTCCTCTTCATCCTTTAAATATATTGTATCAACTAAAGCTTCTTGAAGAAAATCAAGTGGGCGAGGTTCGTGAGAATTTAGTCGAGAAACTTACTGCATTGTATTTGCTACCTTTTGTTAAGGATTCTGACAAAATTCTTTACCACGCCATAGAACAAAAGCATTCTCCGGAGTGGAGATATTATGCTCCAGCATCAAATAGAAGATACTTAGGAGCACGAAATTTCGTGCAGAAATTGGTGTGTGACAAGATCAATCAATATAAAGAACATTTTTCTTTCTTGTTCGATGATATTTGTAATCGCTTGTTATGCATTAATTTGATCAATATGGGAGATTGTAGAGAGATTTTCCGGGGATTCATTAGATACTATGTTCAAAGTGCCAAAGATGGTATTGATTACGATGATATGCTTAGCTTTGATGTGAAAGTCTATGCTAAAAAAGGAAGTTATAATGAATTTTCATTGCTGGCAGATATGCACAAATTGAAGCAAGCGATTAAAGATAGCTATGGAGCAAAAGAACTTGAAGATGCTAGTGAACTTGCACTGGTAATGACAAGTAAAATCCGATGCTTCTACAAAAATCCAGACGAAACTGAATATGAGTATGCTCATTTGACATTTTACGAGATGGCATCTTCTGAAGATACAGGTGCAAGTAGAATGGAGGCGATTACAACAGGTATTTCGCTGGGAGGAATAACTTCAGGAACGCCGTCAGTATTAAATGCTGATTGGTATAAAACTGGGTTTGGAACTAAATATGCCGATGCAAAGAATAATCAGTTAATTCGAATGGCGGCATATTACAATGCTATGTTCCGCGTGGCTTTCTCTGGAAGTTGCTACGAACCAGACTCCAGCATATTCACAGAGATTGAGCAAGGGCAAGAAGGACAACTGGGTAAAATCTATAAGTCTTCTAACTGGGTTGTATTTGTTGATCCTAAAGTTGACTTGTCGTTCTTCCAGAAGAAAAGTACTGCTGATGATGAAGCGATGATTATTCATTATAGTGACCAATACACGTCTGCTAGTGGATATGATGACATTACCGTTACTCAAAAGTCAAACCAATATAATGAGATTATTTCTGATCAATTGCAAAAGAAAGGCATAACAGCAAACAGTGATAATATTAACGGTATTATCAGCTTATTCAATGCTATTAACGGTGGGTGGATGCTTCGCTTAATCACGGCGAAAAAACTTACTGGTGCGGCAGATAGCTATTTTAGCAGAGAAAAAATGAGTATTTTGTCTGCGATAAAACTTTGTATGGCTTACTATAATCATCCGAATATTACATGGGTTCCAATCTCTTTGGAGGAGATGTTGCGAGTATCAGGCGGTGCGGGTCTATCGCAAAAAGATGGAATGCTCTCTGCGAAAAATCTTGGTTTTGAACAGCGAGCAACAAGTGATGACATTCTACTTGTTGGAATTGAAGGACCCAAAGATAACATCAAGATATATCTTCATCCAGTAGAGGTTAAAATTGGACTTAATCAGTCTGCTGTAATAGATAAAGCCAAAGAGCAAGTAAAGAACACTTTTAATGGTCTACATGATGCGCTTTGGCCTGATATAGGTCGAGATTCATTGGAACGTAAATTGTCTCGAAACTTTTTCATGCAGCTGATTTTGGTTTGTTGTGAAAAGTTAAAGCTTTACAAAATCTATCCTGATGAAAACTGGGATGCGGTTCTTGATGAATATAGAGAAAATCTATTGAATGAAAGATATACAATTTCGGATGCAATGGATGAATTCATTGGGAGAGGCACTGTAGTTTCTTTTGGTACGAATGTTTTGAACAAGTCAGGAGAACTCAATTCAGATGGAATATGCTTGATAGAAATGCCTGAAAAATTGGGATCTTCCTATATGGTTTTATCTGCAAAGGAAATTGGGAACGAACTTGACCTTGCCACAGAAGAGTTGCCTAAACGATTTAAAAAGGAATATCGCCCGGCACCAGCATTCAGTGTGAAAAATTCATTTGGAGATGCAGCTGAAACTCCAGGTAATATTACGTATATCTCAAATAGGAATCTTGCTGAGGATAGTATTGGCAAGGTTGCTGAGGAGCCTGTACAGTATGAGACTGGTGATAGTCAATTTGAGTCAGAAGTTTCTACTAAAGATGAGGTAACGGAAGAAATACCGGTTACTCCAGTTGAAATCAAAGAAGGAATGCAGGTTTTATTTGGAACGGACATTACAAATGGTGAACCGCTTCATTGGTGTCCCAATGATACAGAGCAGATCTTTCATACGAACACTGGTATTATAGGCACTATGGGAACTGGTAAAACACAGTTCACAAAATCTATGATTACACAGTTATACCAGAATCGAAAAGACAACTTTGGCAGTGGCGATATTGGCATTTTGATTTTTGACTATAAAGGAGATTATAACGAAAGCAAAGAAGACTTTATTCGAGCAACGGATGCAAAGGTATTAAAGCCGTATCACTTGCCGTTTAATCCTTTGTCTCTTACAAAATCAAAAGTGTTTAAGCCGTTACTTCCGACTCACACTGCAAACGCATTTAAAGATACATTGTCAAAGGTGTACTCATTAGGACCAAAGCAGCAAAATACACTATTCCAATGCATCATTGATGCTTACGCTGCACGGGGAATTATGGCAGCAAATCCAGCAACATGGGACAATACTCCGCCTACATTTGATATGGTTTACAGCCTATATTCTAATAACGATGATATAAAGAAAAATGATTCGTTAGCAGCAGCTATGGATAAGCTCTATCAGTTCCAAGTTTTTGAAGGGAACGCAAGCAAGACACAATCACTTTTTGATTTATTGAAAGGGGTTGTTGTGATTGACTTGTCTGGATATGATGCTGATATTCAAAGTTTAATCGTAGCAATTACTTTGGATTTGTTCTATTCTCAGATGCAGGCAGCAGGCTCAAGTGAGCTCAATAATAAATATCGCCAAATTACTAAGTTGATCTTGGTAGATGAGGCAGATAATTTTATGAGCGAAGGATTCCCTGCGTTGAAAAAAATCCTCAAAGAAGGTAGAGAATTTGGTGTTGGTACAATCTTATCCACGCAGTTCTTGAAGCATTTTGGTTCAGGTGAAGATGATTACTCAAAGTACATTCTAACATGGGTTGTTCATAATGTAGCTGATTTGAAAAGCGCTGATGTTGAGTTTGTGCTCCAAGTAGAGGGTAAGAGTGCCGACAGCCAAACTTTGTACAACGATATTAAGGGGCTTAATAAGCACTATAGTATTGTGAAAATAGGAAATTCTAAACCTAAATACATTCATGATAAGGCATTTTGGGAACTTTATAAGTCAATGTTTCTAGATGAGTAAAGGCTTTTGGTAGACACATAATTCATTGACAAAACGCAAATAAAACGCTATACTTAAGTAGTATACTTAAGTATAGCGTTTTGCTATTAGAGGAGGTTGTTATGGACTTTGTATATCGTTTTCCTGTGGTTAAAGGAATCCAAGCAAAACGAGAGTATTATATAGGTATGGTTCCATTAAAGATGATTCCAAGGCTGTTTCCTTCGGATGATGAATATGTTTTGCCTGAGTACAGGGCTCAACGACGATTAAATACAGCAAGAATACCAGTTATCAGTAAGTATATCTTAATTAACCGCGATGATTATGTGTTTTCGGCTTTGGCAGCATCTATTGATGGGAATTTCAAGTTTATCTCTACACAAGAGAACGCCGATATTGGTGTTTTGGAAGTTTCCATGGATGCTGTTTTTTTAATTAACGATGGACAGCATAGAAAAGCGGCTATTTTGGAAGCTTTATCAAATGATAAAACACTTGGTGATGAAAGTATTTCTGTAGTATTTTTTGAAGATAAAGGTTTGGAAAGAAGCCAACAGATTTTTACAGATTTAAATAAACACGCAGTAAAAACATCGAATTCTATTGCAGAATTGTATGATTCTCGTGATGATTTAGCAGTAATAACGAGAGAGGTCATTTCAAAGGTTCCATTTATCAATACATATACTGACAAAGAAAAAGATATTTTGGGCAAGTATTCTTCCAACTTATTCACTCTGAATACGTTCTACTCAGCTAATAAAAGGATAATTCAAAAAGATAATTCGAGAGATGCATTAGAGTTTCTAACGAAGTTTTGGACTTTAGTTGCAGAAAACATGACGCAATGGAATGAGCTCCAAAATAAAGAAATCAGCAAAGTTGATTTAAGAGAAAACTATATTATCACACAAGCTGTAGTCATTCAGTCCTTAGGGCGTGTAGGCAATTATTTCTTTACGCACAAGGATGAGGATATGGATACTATTTTGCGTTTGTTAAGGGAGATTGATTGGCGAAGAAGTGCTTCTTCGTGGAAATTGAGAACCATCCGTGCAAATGGAAGAATGATAAGTAGCGATGCTGCGATTATTCTGACAGCGAATATTATCAAGGAAAATTTGAACATTCCTCTTGATAGCGACGAATCAATTCGAGAAAAGAAATTTCTGCAAAGTATAAATAAATGATTGGATGAATGAGATGAAATGTCAATAAATAGAGAAGATATAAATAAACTGATGGAGACAGTGCGGGATCTTTATCAGGCAGATGATATTCCGTGGGTTATTGGTTACTCAGGTGGTAAGGATAGTACAGCCACACTTCAACTTGTGTGGATATCTATTCAAGGGCTTCCTGTAGAAAAAAGGAATAAGACGATCCATATTATAAATACGGACACCCTTGTTGAATCTCCAGTTGTTGCTCACTGGGCAATACAGTCCTTGAAAAAGATGAAAGATGCAGCAAGCGGGCAGGGGTTGCCATTTGTACCACATAGATTAATTCCAGAATATGACAATTCATTTTGGGTTAATCTTTTAGGTAGGGGTTATCCTTTCCCTAGAAAAAAATTCAGATGGTGTACAGACAGATTGAAAATTCAGCCTGTAAACAAGTTTGTAAAAGACAGGATTGCCGAACACGGTGAGATCATCATGGTTTTAGGAACACGAAAGGCGGAAAGTGCTAACCGTGCTAAAACTATGGCTAATTATGAAAAGAAACGAGTGAGAGAATTGTTGAGCCCAAACCCAACAATGGTAAATGAGCTTGTTTTTGCACCGCTAGCTGAGTGGACAGATGATGATGTTTGGGTATTCCTGATGCAGTATAAGAATCCTTGGGAGTACTCTAATCAAGAGTTGCTTACTTTGTATAAAGGTGCAACAGCGGATAATGAATGTCCATTGATGGTTGAAAAAGATTTACCAAGTTGTGGTAGAAGTAGATTTGGCTGTTGGGTTTGTACAATGGTTGAAAAAGACAAATCTATGGAAGCAATGATAGCAAATGACGAAGAGAAGGCATGGATGACGCCATTACTGGAGTTTCGTAACGAATTTGGTGATGAAGAACAAGATAGAGAAAGACGAAGTTTCAGAAAAATGGGAGGATTTCTTCAGGGAAGTTTTGGTCGCTTACACCATGGACCTTACAAAAAAGAAATTCGTGAAAATTGGCTAGAAAAATTACTTCGTATGCAAGAAGAAATCAAGCAGATAGGCCCAGAAGGCTTTAATGATGTTTCTTTAATAACAATGGAAGAATTGCGAGCAATTCGACGTATATGGGTTTATGACAAACATGAATTTGATGATTCTCTACCTGGAATTTTTGAAAAAGTAACAGGAGAAAAGTTTTTAGACCCAGAATGGGTAGGCTCAGAGGCATTTAGAAAAGAAGAATGGGATGTATTAAAGTCGGTTTGCGATGATCTGTTCCCAGAAGAAGCGCTTACCTTTGAGATGCTATATAGCATGATTGATATAGAGAATCAGTCCAATAGCCTTAATCAGCGAAAAGGAATCTTGGATGATTTAGAAAAGTGCATTTCTCATACATTCTATATGAATGAAGAAGATGCAACAAAGTATTACGAAGATCGTATTACAAGAAAAAAAGAATTAGGTGGAAAATTCAATGATAAATTCTTTGCACATATTCGAAGTGAGGCAGAAGAATTTGAAGGCGAAGGCTCTGAAGAAGAGGCAGCTATTGCAGGAGAAGAATTCTAATGATAATAACAAAATTGGCATTTAATAATTTCGGAGTGTATGCCGGAAATAATGTATTTGAATTTGAATCTTCAAAGCCTGTTGTTCTAATCGGCGGCATGAATGGTAGAGGAAAGACAACTTTCTTGGAAGGTGTTTTACTTTCTTTGTATGGTGCAAATTCATTTGCGTATAGCGAAAGCAAATATTCAAGTTACGGGCAGTATCTTAAGTCATTTGTCAATACTGCTGATGGAAGCATGGAAACATATGTCGAGTTAGAGTTTAAGCTTGAAAACGAGACAGATGATAGATACTTGATCAGACGCTCTTGGTCAGGAAACGGACAAAGAACACGAGAAACCATTCAGGTTAAAAAGGATGGACAAGACAATACATTTTTGACAGATAACTGGGCGATGTTTATAGAAAATATTCTCCCTAGTGGATTGTCCAGTTTTTTCTTCTTTGATGGAGAAAAAATATCTGAACTAGCGGTAGAAAATACCAATGTTCAGATGAAAGAGTCAATTAAAACCCTTTTAGGAATATCCGTGCTTGATCTTTTGGATAATGATATTTCTCGAATTGTAAATAGGGTTGGAAAAAGATCCAATGATCAAGTTCATACAAAGGAATTGGAGATTCTAAGAGAACGAAAAAATCAAGCAGAAGTTGCACTTCAAATTATAGATGATCGTATTGACGAAACTACAACACAGATTGAAGAAACTAGAAAGAAATTAGAAAAAGCAAAAATTGAGTACACTTCAAAAGGCGGAGATATTGTAGTTCAGAGACAGGATTTGTTTACAGAGAGAACAGCTCTTGTAGCAAAGGTTGAACAGGGCAAAGAAACCTTGATTGGAGTGGCTGCGAGTGAGTTACCACTCATGCTGGTAAAAGATTTACTCGAAGACATAAGCGTACAAGCGGCTAAAGAACATGAAACAAAACTACTTGGGTACACTGTTGATAAGATTCATTCCATGTTTGAAACTTACAGAGATGGCGGTGATAAAAGTAGCGTCAAAGACTTTATTGCTTATGTAGAAAACAAGGCCGCAGAGGAAAGCACTGAAATCGTATTTGACATTTCTGATCAGAGCTTTTATCAATTAACATCATTGCTTGGAACTGGGTTAATGAATGCCCAAGGCAATATGTTGCAAAACATGGCAACCTGTCAAAAAGGAATCGCCAAGATAGACGAGATTGATAGTTATCTGAGTGTGGATATAGATGAAAAGGCGTTGTCCAAGATCTATAAAAAGATCAAAACTCTTGAGCAAGAGATAATTGAATATGAGGTTTCTTTAGAAGCTGACCAAAAGCAGCGTACCGGACTAAATGGCGATGTTATGAGAGCAACTTCAGAGTATAATCGCTTTGTTGAAAATATGCTGTCAAACTTAGAAAGTGATGATGATAACGGCAGAATTTTAAAATATGCACACTATGCAACGCAGGTTCTGGCAGAATATAAAATCCGTTTGCAAAAGAAAAAAATCGGAACCCTAGCCGATACAATGACAAAGTGCTATAAACTGCTCGCTAATAAGAAGAACTTAATTAGCCGAATTGACATGGACGCAGTCACTTTGGATTTTGTTTATTTGAATCCCGATAATCAGATTGTTCCCAAAGAATCCTTATCTGCAGGTGAAAAGCAGTTAATGGTTATTTCTCTTCTATGGGCATTAGCAATTTGTTCTAAGAAAAAGTTACCTGTAATCATTGACACACCATTATCAAGAATGGATTCAGTACATCGTGTAGCTTTAATTAAAACATATTTCCCAAATGCAAGCGATCAGACCATTATCCTGTCAACAGATTCTGAAATTGATCAGCATTATTATGAAATCATGAAGGATACTGTTGGTGATAAATTCACATTGGTATATGATGATGAATTGAAATGCTCAAAAATTAAGAAAGGCTATTTTTTAGGTGACTGATATGATAATTAAACAAATAAAGCTTTCCAGTCAATCAAAAGACCGCCTTTCGAGATTGAAAGGTAAAACTGGAATAAAAAATTGGAATGTATTATGTAGATGGGCACTTTGTTATTCGTTAAAAGAAAACACAATTCCGACAAATATTCCGATTATTGCCGATAGTAATGTGGAGATGTCTTGGTATACATTTGGCGGAGAACATAGCGAATTATATGAAGCTTTGATTAAAGCGTGGTGCATAAAGAAAAAAATTCCTACGGATGATGAGACTGTTTACAAATATTTTAAATTACATTTAGAAAGAGGTATCTCTTACCTGTCTGGAACAAATTTCATTAAAAATTTGGATGATCTCTTAAATCTAGTTTTGGAGGTGTAGTAATGGGGGTATATTTGGATTTTAATTCAACAACACCTATCGAGGAAAGAGTACTTAATGAAATGATATCGGTGTATAGAAATGTACCAGGCAACGCAGACAGTAGAACTCATAGTTTTGGAGATAATGCAAGGCAGGTTGTCGAAGCCGCAAGAGATGAAGTTGCGTCTTTACTAAGTATCGGTAAAGATGAGGTGTTCTTTACCAGTGGAGCCACTGAGAGCAATAACATTGTTATTCAGGGGATAAGGGAATATGCTGAGAAAACGGGTAAGAAACATATCATAACCACATCGGTGGAACACAAAGCTGTTGTAGTGGCTTGTAGAGCAATGGAAAAGCAAGGATTTGAAGTTTCTTATGTGAATCCGGGAATTGATGGAAGGATACCTCTAGCTGAAGTATTAGGCTTAGTTAGAGATGATACTTTATTGGTAAGTGTTATGCATGTAAACAATGAGACTGGTGTCATTCAACCGGTAAAAGAAATAGGAGATTTTCTGGAAGAAAAAGATACATTTTTTCACATAGATGCAACTCAAAGCTTTGGAAAATTAGTAGATGAGTTAAAAGAAATTAAGTATGACATGCTGTCTATGAGTGCCCATAAAATATGTGGTCCTCAAGGTATTGGTGCTTTGATTTTAAGAAAGAAACGGTATAAACTACCGCCTGTAAAAGGAATCATGTATGGTGGACAGCAAGAGCGTGGAATTCGACCAGGAACGATACCGGTAGCATTGGTGGTTGGACTTGGATCTGCATGTTCATTGGCAGCGTCTGAGTATAAGCAGAATCAAGAAAAGTGCTTAAAGATAAAGAATGCCCTGCTAGAGGAACTTAAAAAATCAGGTATCAAGTACGAAATTAACGGAGATCAGAACTTCTGTGTACCAAGTACTTTGAATATTTGCTTCAATGGGGTTTCATCAGAAGCGTTAATGCTTTCTACTAAACAATATTGCGGTATTTCCAACGGATCTGCATGCAATTCCAAATCATATGAGCCAAGCTATGTCTTGACTACGATGGGAATTCCGGTTGAGAAGATAGAGAACTCAGTTAGAGTTAGCTGGGGATCAGAATCTGATTTTGAGGATGTCGTGAATTCTTTTAAGGAACTATTGACTGTGGCAAAAGGACTTGTTTTTTAAGTTCTCATTTGTAAAGAAATGGGAATAGTTTTGGAGTTTTGTTACAATGTATGGTGAATATGGTTGAAGAATCTTTCAAAAAGATAAATGACAGCCTTGCTGATGACTTGCTTTCAGAGGTTGTTAAGCTATTCCCTGTTTCCTTTGAACGAATGTTCATTGATTTATTGTCTAAAATGGGATATGGTGCATTTGAAAATGCAGGACGAACCACAGCTACTTCAGGGGATGAGGGCATTGATGACATTATTATGGAGGACAAGCTAGGCTTTAACCTTATCTATATTCAGGCAAAAAATGGGATTTAGATAGAACAGTCGGTCGTCTAGAAGTGCAAAACTTTGTGAGTGCTATCTCTGGTAAGGGTGGTAAAGGCTTGTTTGTAACAACTGCAAAATATTTTAAGCAAGCCTCTGATTATGCCAATCACCAACATATTATCTTAATTGACGGTCAGAAACTTGCTAAACTTATGATTGATCATAACTTTGGAGTTAGCACAAAAAAGACATTTGAAATCAAAGTAATTGATACAGATATATTTAATGATTATAGTGAGGAGGAGGTGTTTTTCATGAGGCAGTTGGAAAATAAATTTCACAGTGAAATGCTAAATATTTATGAAACATCTAAAAAAGAACTTAAATACAATCCAACTCGCTTCCTTCAGTTAGTTTCAAAAATCGGTGGAATCGCTGCTGCTAAACAGTTAATCTATAAAGACGATGGAACTTATGGGTTTGGTGTGCTGTGGGAACACTCCCGTCTAGATCTATCTATTGAGGTTCTTGTTTTACGTGAGGAATTTTCAACGTTGTTTACGGAGTCGGAGAAAAAACAATGTAAAGATAGATTGCTTCAATATGGATACACTTTTGAATAAATTTAGCTACTGTTTTTATTAGGCAAACGAATTGTTTGACGAAAGCTATCTTAAAACTGAATAGCTCTTGCAAAATAATTTTTTCCAAGCTACAATACAACTAATTTGTAAGGGAGGTGGCACTGTGAATGCAGTAATTTACGCAAGATATTCCTCTGATAACCAGAGAGAAGAAAGCATCGAAGGTCAGCTTCGTGAATGTATGGCTTTTGCCGAAAGCAAGGGACTTACCATAATTGAAAGCTATATTGATAGAGCATTATCAGCCAAAACCGATAATCGCCCAGAGTTTCAGCGAATGCTTAAAGAGTCTATCAAGCGAAAGTTTGAGGTCGTCATTGTCTGGAAGTTAGACAGATTTTCTCGAAATCGTTATGACTCGGCACACTATAAAGCACAGCTAAAAAAGAACAATGTTAAGGTGGTATCTGCCACTGAAAGCATTTCCGACGATGCTTCTGGCATATTGCTTGAATCTATGCTTGAGGGCTTTGCTGAATATTATTCCGCTGATTTATCCGAAAAGGTTATTCGTGGACTTACTGAAAATGCACTGAAATGCAAATACAACGGTGGTGGAATGATACTCGGTTACAAGATCAACAGTGAACAATATTTTCAAATCGACCCAGTTGTTGCACCCATTATTCAAGACGTTTTTAAAAGATATGTTGATGGTGCTACCATTAAAAACTTGGTGGATTACTTAAAGGAATTGGGCGTCAAAAATTATCGTGGTGGATATTTGAGTATTGATGCTGTTAAGCTACTGCTTAAAAACAGAAAATATATTGGTGAATACTCCTATCGAGATATAGTAACACCCAATGGTATTCCATCTATTGTGTCAGAGGAGTTATTCAACAAGGCACAACAAAGAATGGCAAAAAACAAAAAAGCCCCTGCAAGGCAGAAGGCAAAAGCCGATATGTACATACTTACAACTAAGCTGTTGTGTGGCAAGTGTGGTGCCTATATGGTGGGTGAAAGTGGTACAAGCCGCAACGGAAATTTTCACCAATATTACAAATGCGTCAATGTGAAAAATCATAAAGGCTGTGATAAAAAGACGGTTCTCAAGGGTTGGATTGAAAACATTGTTATTCGATATGCTATGGAAAAGCTGATGGACGATGATTATATCAATCAAATTGCTGACATGGCTTTTGAAGCACAGGGCAAAGAAAGCACTGTCATTCCACAGATTAAAAAGCAGCTTGCCGAAACAGAAAAATCAATCAACAATATGATAAAGGCAATCGAGCAAGGTATTATTACAGACTCCACCAAGGATAGATTACAGGAATTAGAGCAGACCAAAGAGAACCTGCAAATCAATCTTGCACGAGAGGAAATCAAAAAGCCTGTCCTTGAAAAAGACCAGATTAAATTTTGGCTTTTGAAGTTTAGGCAGCTGGATATGACCAAAGAAGACGATAGACAAATCTTAATTGATAACTTTGTCAACTCAATTTACCTCTATGATGATAGAATGATTTTTATTTTCAACTATAAATCTGAGGCACAGATTGTAAATCTTGAGGATATAGATTGTTCGGATATAAGTGAGCCAACTGCATCAAAAAAGACTTAATTTCCCGTTAAAGGGAGTTAAGTCTTTTTTTATATAATTTTGTAGAATTATGAAGTAAAGATTATTTATATAACTTACATTATGACCATGAGTAGATATTTAAATAGGTATTTATTTTTTTAGTCACTTAACTTTCATGAATCATCAAAATATTTTAAAAGGGCTTGACATATTACGTATTGTCACTTATAATTACCTAACAAGTAACAATGGGTAACGATAAGTGATAATAAGGAGAGTGTTATGGATAATAATTTCTATACAGTCGAACAAATATCTGAACTACTTTGTGTTCATGTCAAAACAATCCAACGATATATTAGGGAAGGTAAATTACAAGCTTCAAAAATCGGTAAATGTTGGAGGATTAGCGGGCACGACTTAAGTAAGTTTATTGAAAGTAATAGTGTTAACAAAGGAAGTGATAATCTTAATAATAATATTATTGCTTCATTGGTTATGGATATTTCCACAAACGGAAGCGACGATGCCATTAGAGTTATGAATTTGTTTGCATCTGCACTCAATTCTAAGCCTTCAGAATTTTCTAATTCATCAATGCACACACAATACATTGAAAACCAAAATTTAGTTCGAGTTACCATGTGGGGTGATATAAGATTTATTTCTGTAATTGCAGATTTAGCTACTAATTTAACGGAACAAAAAGGAGAAGAAAATGAAAAAAAGCGTTTTTAAGTCAGAAGAAAAACGTGACCAAATGAGAAACCACTACAATGCTATTTTAAGTAGTTTTCCATTTGAACAGAAATTTATTGAAACAAGCTACGGAGAGACTTTTGCTTTAGCTGCTGGAAAAGAATCTGATGTTCCAATTATTTTGTTGCACGGTTCAAATAGTAACAGCGCATTTTGGTTTCCAGAATTGATGGCATTGTCGTCAAATTACAGAGTTTATGCTGTTGATATTTTAGGCGAATCCGGGAATAGTTGTGAATATAGACCTAATCTTAATTCAGATGATTTTGCACATTGGATGAAAGAAGTTCAAAATGCACTTGGTATTGAAAAATCTATTTTAATTGGGAATTCACTTGGAGGTTGGATGTCACTAAAATTTTCCACAGTGTTTCCGGATAGTGTTTCAAAACTTATTTTGATAGCAGCTGCCGGACTCGCACCAATCCATGAACAATTTTTAAAGAATGTAGACAATTCTAAACTTGATGATGGCACTGTGGAAGTTTCAGAAAATATTATAGGTGAATCAGACATTCCTAAAGAAGTATTAGAATTTATGAACCTAATTGCACAAAGCTACGACCCTATACAAGAATTACCGTTATTCGATGATAAGCAATTATTAAACCTTAATATGCCAATTTTGATGTTGAATGGTCAAGATGATGTAATAATAAACTCAAAAGAATCCATCGATAGATTATCTCGGTTAATCCCATCAGCAAAAACATTGTTAATTTCTAATTGTGGCCATGTCATAACCAATTCACTTGAGTATATATTTCCATTCATGAATGAACAACCAAATAATTAAAACTTTACAGAAAGGGAGTGTTACATTTGATAACGATGAAGATTAACAAAATTAACGAAAATATTGCGGTTATCACGTCTAATGAAAAAGTTATTATTGATGCACAATCAGCATTGGATTTGGCAATGACTGTGAAATATGAAACTGAATGTACAATGATTGCTATTGATAAGAAAATTATTGCTGATGATTTTTTTATATTAAGCTCAGGAATGGCAGGAGAAATACTACAAAAATTTATTAACTATCACTTTAAAATGGCAATTTGGGGAGATTATTCAAAGTATATAAGCAAGACGTTAAAAGATTTCATCCACGAGTCAAACAAGGGTAATGACTTTTTCTTTGCAGGAACAAAAGAGCAAGCAATAGAAAAATTAACGTTAACCAAGGGTTAATTTGTTGGTAAGATTATGAACATAATATGTCGTGTTAGTTCGAAGCCTCTAATAGGAACGACTTCACATCTACAACGACTAACTCGCACAAAGTTAATGTTATAAAGACAATGAACATTTTGTAAGAAGGAGTAACCAAAAGGTTACTCCTATTTTTATTTTACAAAGTCTACAAGGAAAGTACGTGTTGCATCACAAATATCTATAATATTTGCATGGTAAATATAATGAGAACTGTCAAGGGTTATTGATTTTGCATTATCCCCTAATTTATTAAGATGGTCTGTTTGATATTGCTGTCCAACTTGCTTTGTTGTTTCAGAAGC
>JBKECQ010000053.1:0-3121 GCA_047974845.1 Aminipila sp.
TTTTGCAATCTCTTGTTTAAGTAACGATTATGATAAGTTGTAAAACAGCTTTTCACCAATCTTTTATAGTCGGCGCTGCCTTGGCTGCCCTCAGCCATTAAATTTTCCATGATAATCAGTCCTCTTTCTCTTGGAATAAAATTTGGTACAAGCATCATCATTTGTTCAAATTCAGAAAATCTTGTATCATATAAAAAATATCTTGACATTTAAAAAACTCCTTTCTGGGGGATTTATGGCATAAAAAATAGGCAGTGGATTTTTTAATATTCCACTGCCTATTTGTGTGCTTACTATTCGATTTTATCGGTTCATCTTATGAAATACCCTATGTCATCTATATTTTAGCTATTTTTTAGGGGTCAAAAATAGCTGTTAAAAAGTGCCGCAAACCCGCATGGTTACTGGATTTTATGCCCTTGTCATCATTATTATCGCTTCCACATGCCCAGTCCAAGGGAACATATCCACCGGAGTGCCTTCTACAAATTCATACCCAAGATCAGACAATACTTTTATGTCTCTTGCCAATGTTGCTGGGTCGCAAGATACATATACTATTTTATCTGGACTAGCCTTTGAGACAGCTTCAAGTGTTGCTATGTCACAACCAGCTCTAGGAGGGTCTAAAATAACTACGTTTGGTGAAATAGGGCCTTTAGCAATGGCAGACACCTTTTCTTTTAATGGTGAAGCTTCCCATTCTTCCTTGTCCACAATACTTGCAAGTACCTCTTCAACACGCCCATATATGAATTCCGCATTTACCAAACCATTGATTACTGCATTTCTATTGGCATCCAAGACTGCACTCTTTACAGATTCGATTCCTAGAACCTTGCCCTTGCCATTTCCAGCTGTTTTCTTCTTCATATCGTTGGCACAATATAGACCAATAGAGCCTACACCACAATACAAGTCTAAAACATATTCGTCACCTGATAAATCTGCATAATCAAGAACCTTGTCATATAAGACCTTCATTTGTTCCGGATTAACCTGATAAAACGCTAGTGGAGATACTTCAAACTCCATATCGCCTACACTCTCTAAAATAGTAGGTTTTCCCGCAATAGTTATACATTCTTTTCCCATTATTTCAGACGTCTTTTCTTTATTGATATTTACAACTACGCTTTCAAGATTATATTCCACTCCGTCTTCTCTTGGTGGTAAGTTATAAATTGCGTCATCAAGCATTTCTACTAATTTTGCACTATTAGGTATGCCTTTACCATTTATAACTAATATCACCATTACTTCGCCTGTTCCATGTGCAGTTTTTACAATTAAGTGTCTCATCAAGCCCTTTTCCCATTTAGGGTCATAGGCAGTAATGTTATCGCTTCTCATAAACCCTCTAACAGCTTGTGCAACCGCACCTACTGGAGTTGATTGTAAAAGACATTCTTTACAATCTATCACATCATGACTTTTGGCCTTGTAGAAACCAATAGTGCACTCACCTAAGTTTTCTACAATTCCGCCTTTCCTAGTAATAATTCCTCCTGTACTAATTGGCATTTGTGCCTTATTCCTATAATTGTATGGAGAGTTCATTCCCACTATAGGGTTAAGTTTTGGATTTTGTAGACCTCCCAATCTAGTTAGTTTCTCTCTAACTTGATTTTCTTTAATTGCTAACTGACCCTCATAGCTCACTCCACTATATAGGCAACCTCCGCACTTACCGGCATATTCACATTGTGTGTCAATCCTATACTCCGAAGGTTCTTCAATCTCACAAGTGACAGCAAAAGCATAATTCTTTTTTACTTTTGTAATCTCTGCAATTACTGTGTCTCCCGGAATAGCCCCCTTTACAAATACAGCCATACCCTCTACTCTTCCGATACCTTGGCCTTCATTGCTCATGTCTTGTATTATTAATTTAACTTTTTGTCCTTTTTCCATTTATTTATCCTTCCATATCTTCTTCCAGCTTTTTATAAAGCTCTGGATTTATCTTTTTTAATCTTATAGGTTTTAGCTCCGGTGAAGTTATTCCATGTTTGGTAGTTCCCGAAACAAGAAGTTCTCCAGTGCTTTTTCTTAATATTTCATAAGCCATTACAACAGTAGCGGCTCCTAAAGATTTTATCTTAGTTCTTATTAAAAGTATATCATCATATTTGCCAGGTGATTTATATTCACAGTTAACTGCTGCCACAGGAAGCCATACCCCCTCCTCTTCAAGCCTAGAATATGGATATCCCAACTGCCTAAGGTATTCGTTTCTACCAACCTCAAACCATTTGATATAATTAGTATGGTATACTATACCCATAGCGTCTGTATCAGCATATATAACCCTTATTTCTGTTTCATGTTTTTTCATAAATATCCCCACCTTGTCAAAGTACTCTATTCATATGTTTGTGATTACACTCTATCTTTAGTATTATCAACTCATATAAAAATTTATCCTTAAGTCTACTTTATTTTAACTTAATAAGTATACCATAAATTATGTGCAATCTGCGTATTTCTTTTAAATGTCACCATTTGTCTAAAAACACGTTATTTTACTAGTTTTTTTATATCTTGTTTTAGTTATTAAAATTTCTTTAATGACGAATTACTAAGTATAAGCATAAATTTTAATGTAAATATGAATTATTAAGTATAAGCATAAATACTAATTTAAATTTAAATTTAAATGTAAATGTAAATATTAATGTTTATGTATCTGTAAATGTAATAAAACTATCCCCATATAAGAAGAGCATCTTTAGTTTTTTAACTTAAGAAGGCTCTTCTTTGTTTTTATTTTAATAATCTTATTTGTATTTATGTTTTCACTTATAATTTTAGATATTTTACATAATAGCTGATACCATCATGTAGTTAGCTTCCTCTATTTATTATCTTATAATAGTTTATACATCATTTCTGCTAAAAATTTATGTCCATCCCGTGTTGGATGTATTCCATCATAAAATGCACCTAGCGCTCCAACTATTTCTACATATTCACTATATGCATAGTTAGTGTCTATTAACTTAATAGAATTTTCTGTGCCATACTCTTTTATAAGATTTGTAAGCTCGGTTATTTGTTCATTTACCGTTTCATAATCAACATCATCACAAACCATCCATCTGGTTTCCGCCATTTGTGG
>JBKECQ010000121.1:0-10847 GCA_047974845.1 Aminipila sp.
CGGAGGATTTATGTATTAGACTTGCGCGCCATTACATAGATATGGGCAAGGCTTCAACTGAAAAATTCCTATCAACCTGAAGTCGGGGAATTTATGTATGAGACTTGCGCGCCATACCATAGATATGTGCAAGGCTTCAACTGAAAAATTCCTTTCAATCTGAAGTCGGGGAATTTCTGTATGAGACTTGCGCGCCATATCATAGATATGGGCAAGGCTTCAACTGAAAAATTCCTTTCAACCTGAAGTCGGGGAATTTCTGTATGAGACTTGCGCGCCATATCATAGATATGGGCAAGGCTTCAACAACAAAAAGGCAAAAGCGTGTATAGCTTTTGCCTTTTAAAATCTTTATAATATCATAAAATCGAAAGGTTTTATGATTTAATCAGCCATGTGCCTTTTCGCCGTCGGCGAAATTTTTTCACGGCTCTTCAATCTATATAATGTCTGCCATTACAGTAATTATATATTCATTTAGCCTACTATTTAGATTCCGCCTTTACAACTGCTTGTGCAGCCGCCAGTCTGGCAATTGGAACTCTAAATGGTGAACAAGAAACATAGTTTAGCCCTATCTCATAACAAAATTCTACAGTTCTTGGATCTCCACCATGCTCACCACAAATGCCAAGCTTAATATTAGACCTTGTAGACTTTCCTAAATCTACTGCCATCTTCATTAGTTTTCCTACACCCTTTATATCTATAGTTTGAAAAGGGTCATCCTCAAAAATAAGCTTTTCCTTGTATTCTTTAATTACCTTTTGTGAATCATCTCTTGACAGACCCAAGGTCATCTGAGTTAAATCATTTGTGCCAAATGAGAAAAACTCAGCTTCTTTTGCAATTTCATCAGCAGTAAGAGCCGCTCTAGGGATTTCAATCATTGTTCCTATAAGATAATTTAGCCTTATTCCCTCACGCTCAAAGCATTCCTCTATAGTGCTTATAACTGTATTTTTAACTACAACCAGTTCTTTTTCAAGTCCTATTAAAGGAATCATTATCTCAGGTACAATATCCAAATCTTTTTCTTTTTTAAGCTCTATTGCCGCCATTATAATGGCTTCCGCCTGCATTTGTGCAACTTCAGGATATGTAACAGCCAATCTGCAACCTCTATGACCAAGCATCGGATTAGCTTCATGTAACTCATTTATCTTATGAACCAGCCTATCATAGGAAACGTCCATCTGTTCCGCTAGTTTTCTTATATCTTCTTCTGCATAAGGTAAAAATTCATGAAGCGGAGGGTCAAGCAATCTAATGGTTACAGGCCTATCGCCCATAACTTCATAAATACCTTTAAAATCTCCTTTTTGGAATGGCAGAAGTTCTGCTAAAGCTTTTCTTCTTTGTTCCTCATTGTCAGCTAAAATCATTTTTCTCACAGCAGGAATTCTGTTTTCTTCAAAAAACATATGCTCTGTTCTGCAAAGCCCTATGCCTTCTGCACCAAAATCAACTGCAAGCTTTGCTTCTTTTGGAGTATCTGCATTTGTTCTGACTTTTAATGTTCTTATTTCATCAGCCCATTTCATAATAGTACCAAAATCTCCGGAAAGCTCAGGTTCTATAGTTGCAATCTTGCCTCTATATACAATACCTGTGTTCCCATCTAATGATATGTACTCCCCTTCATTTAAGCAAAGATCTCTTATTTTTAAAGTTTTCTGTTCTTCGTCAACTTCTATTTCAGAGCAACCTACAACGCAGCATCTTCCCATTCCTCTTGCAACTACCGCAGCATGGGAGGTCATTCCACCTCTTGCAGTCAAAATTCCTTCAGCTGCCACCATTCCCGCTAAATCCTCCGGTGAAGTTTCCTGTCTTACAAGAATAACTTTTTCCCCTAATGAAGCCGCTTTTTCTGCATCATTTGCCTTAAAGTAAAGTTTTCCTGAAACAGCACCCGGTGAAGCCGCAAGACCTTGAGTCAATTTATCCGCTTTGTTTAATTCCTTTGTATCAAACATAGGATGTAAAAGTTGGTCAATCTGCGAGCATTCAAGCCTTGTAACAGCAGTCTTCTTTGAAATAAGACCTTCCTGCTCCATATCTACTGCAATTTTAACCGCCGCTGCCGCAGTTCTTTTTCCATTTCTTGCCTGCAACATATACAGCTTATTATTTTCTATGGTAAATTCAATATCTTGCATATCGGTGAAATGCTTTTCTAAAAGCTCTGCTATTCTGGTAAACTCTTTGTATGCCTCCGGGAAAGCCTCAGCCATCTGAGCAATAGGTTGCGGAGTTCTAATCCCTGCCACAACATCTTCTCCCTGTGCATTAACTAAAAATTCGCCAAAAATACCTAAGTTGCCGTTTATTGGATTTCTTGTAAATGCTACTCCTGTTCCAGAAGTATCCCCCATATTGCCGAAAACCATAGACTGTACATTTACAGCTGTTCCAAGGTTCGACGGTATGTTGTTTAACTGTCTGTACAATACAGCTCTTTCATTATTCCAAGAACGAAATACTGCCATAACAGATTCCATAAGCTGCATTTTAGGGTCTTGAGTAAATTCCCTTTTTATTTCTCTTTTAACCAAATCCTTATATGATGCAATAATGTTTTTCAAATCTTCCGTAGTTAAATCAACATCATATTGATAATGCTTTTCTACCTTTTTAGCATCAAAAATCTCATCAAATTTTGACTTTGAAATCCCAAGTACAACATCACCAAACATTTGAATAAATCTTCTATAACTATCATAGGCGAATCTCTCGTTTTCAGTAAGAGTTGCAAGCCCAATAACTGTCTCGTCATTAAGCCCAAGGTTTAGGATTGTATCCATCATACCCGGCATAGAAAAAACTGAACCGGAACGAACAGAAACCAAAAGAGGATTAGAAACATCTCCAAAAACTTTACCTGTTACATTTTCTAATTCATTAAGTTTATCAAAGATCTGCTCTATGATATCCTCTCCAATTTGATGATTCTCTTTGTAATATCTATTGCAAGCATCAGTGGTGATGGTAAAGCCAAAAGGAACAGGAAGACCAATTTTAGTCATCTCCGCTAAATTTGCACCTTTACCTCCTAAAAGAGATCTCATATCTTTAGATCCTTCATTAAATGAGTAAACAAACTTTCCCATCTTCGCCTCTCCTTTTAAAAAAAGTGGAAATAAGTATATCTTATTTTGTAATATTTCCTACGCAATAAAAATTTAGAATGCTAATCTTTCTTCAATATACTGTTTAACTTCTGAAACCGGAATTCTTACCTGCTCCATTGTATCTCTATCTCTAATTGTCACACAACCGTCTGTTTCTGTATCAAAGTCAACACAAATACTAAAAGGTGTTCCAATTTCATCTTCTCTTCTATATCTCTTTCCTATAGAGCCGGCCTCATCATAATCCACCATAAAGTATTTTGATAATTCTTCATAAATAGGCTGAGCAACCGGTGCAAGTTTTTTGGCTAAAGGAAGTACCGCTGCTTTAAATGGTGCCAATGCCGGATGGAATCTTAATACAACTCTTACATCTTCCTTGCCATTTGCATCTGTTAGAACTTCTTCATCGTAAGCTTCACATAAGAAGGCTAAAGTTACTCTATCTGCACCCAATGAAGGCTCAATGCAGTATGGAATATATCTTTCATTTGTTTCAGGGTCAATATAGTTCATTTCCTGACCGGAATGTTCACTGTGCTGCTTTAAGTCAAAGTCAGTTCTATCTGCAATACCCCAAAGTTCACCCCAACCAAATGGGAATAAGTATTCAATATCAGTAGTAGCATTACTGTAGTGTGATAGCTCTTCCTGTTCGTGATCTCTCATTCTAAAGTTATCAGTAGACATATTAAGAGCAATAAGGAAGTTCTTACAATAATCCTTCCAATAACCGAACCATTCTAAATCAGTTCCGGGCTTACAGAAAAATTCCAGCTCCATCTGCTCAAATTCTCTTGTTCTAAAAGTAAAGTTACCCGGAGTAATTTCATTTCTAAATGATTTACCTACCTGAGCAATACCAAATGGAATTTTTTTCCTTGAAGTTCTCTGAACATTTTTAAAGTTAACAAAGATTCCTTGTGCAGTTTCAGGTCTTAAGAAAATTTCTGCTTTAGAATCTTCTGTTACACCTTGGAATGTTTTAAACATAAGATTAAACTGTCTAATGCTTGTAAAGTCGCTCTTACCGCATTCAGGACAAGCAATCTGCTTTTCTTTTATATATTCCTCAAGTTTTTCATTAGACCAGCCATCTACAGCAACATCTGTAATGTTATTTTCCTTTAGAAAATCTTCAATAAGCTTATCTGCTCTAAATCTTGCCTTACAACTCTTACAATCAATTAGTGGATCAGCAAAACCGCCTACATGTCCAGAAGCAACCCAAGTTTTTGGATTCATCAAAATAGCTGCGTCTAATCCTACATTGTACTTTGATTCTTGTACAAATTTTCTCCACCAAGCTTTTTTTACATTGTTTTTTAATTCAACACCGATAGGACCATAATCCCATGTATTTGCTAATCCGCCGTAAATCTCGGAGCCTGAATATACAAAACCTCTGTTTTTAGCTAAAGCTGTAATTTTCTCCATTGTAATTTCTTTGCTCATAACTACCTACCATTCCTAAGTTTTTTATTTCATATCCAAAAAACGAGCAAAAGCTCGTCTTTTGAAGTTTATTAACAATTAATCCAGATACATATATTATTGTTCTTCTTTTTCATCACTGCAAGAACAACCGCACTGGCATTCTTCTTTATCTTCTGAGTCGTCACCGCAACAACAGCCATGCTTTTCAGTTGAATCACATTCTTCATCATCAAAACAACAGCCCTCATCATCGGACTCTTTCTTAGCCTTATTTAAAGCATCGGAAGTCTTATTTTTTACACTGTTATAAACATCGCTTCCTTTTACCTTAACTTCTTCTGCAATAACTGTTCCCTTTTCAACTATGTCTTCAAAAGTATCATTGGCCATCTCACTTATGTCGATAATTGCTCCATCATCCTTGATAAGTTCAATAACGCACTTTGTACCAAAAGCTGCAATAGCACCGGCTAGAGCCGCCCAAGGAGCAAGAACAGTTCCTACAATACCAATATTTACAGGTAAATTAAGAATTACCTCTTCGTCCTTCTTTACAACAATTTTAGATACGTTACCTTTTCTTACAGCCTCTTTAATCTTCTCTACAATTTGTGTGCTGCTTTCACCAATCTTTGACTTTCCTTTTTCGTCTATAGACTCTTCTATATTAATAATTGCGTCCACTACGCTTCCGTTTGCCGCTTCCAGTGCCTCTTTAGCCTCTTTATAGCTTACACCTGTTCTATCTTTCACTAATTCTATCTTTTCTAATGTAATCTCCATAATCTACCTCCTTAATGTTTTCATTATGTAGAGAATATCGCTTTATACGATATCGTAAGATCAATAAAATTTAATTTTAATAAGTTAACTTATGTAAAACATTATAAAATAAAAATTAAACTGAATCTTTACTACTTTTATTCGATTAGAAAGCTTTCGCTTTTTAACTCCTTAATATCTAAATGATACGCTATATAACTTTTTATAATTTGTTTAAGTCTCTCTTGCGTTATGTCATTTAAAGCCAAATTTTCCAAATTTTTAAGAGGATTTGACAGAATATAGTTCATTACTTCAATAATACCAAAATTTGTGTCAAAAATCAATGATTCCTTAATATTATTAGTTTTTACTTTACAAAAACAATCTTCACAAACAAGGCCCCCATCTTTAATTGAAAAATAACTAAGTTTGTCCTTTTCCCCACAGCTCACGCACTTTTTTGTTTGAGGTGCACAACCAACATAAAACAGTGCCTTTAATTGATATGCAAGTGCCAATGTGGCATATTTTTTATTTCTTTTCTCAAGTGTTTCTAAATATGAAAGAAGTAAGTCAAAAATATGAGGTGAACGTTCATTTTCTACAATTATTTTTTCGGTAAACTCTAAAATATATGATGCATACATATATTTATCAACATCTTCACCTATTTTGTAGAAACTCTTTATCACTTCTGCACTGTTTACATTATAGTTTTCCCTACTCTTATAGATTTCAAATTTACTATAGGTAAAAGGTCTTAATGCTAATGTAGATTTGCTTCTCCCTTTTTCATTTATATTGGTACCAGCACTTATTTTTCCATATTTCAATGAAAATAATACCAATATTTTTCTGCCTCCAGAAATTTTAATATTTTTTAAAACTATGCCCTCAGTATCAGTGTACATACTTATTCCTTGTTATCATAACCAAAGTTCGATAAAGCAAAATCGCTATCTCTCCAGTTTTCCTTAACCTTTACCCATATTTCTAAAAATACCTTAGTTCCAAGTAAAGCTTCTATTTCAATTCTTGAACTTTTTCCTATTCCCTTTAGCTTCTTACCGTCTTTACCTATAATAATACCCTTATGAGATTTTCTCTCGCAGTAAATAACGGCACCTATCTTTGTCAGCCTATCTGTTTCCTTGTAGCTTTCTATTTCAATGGCTATACCATGTGGAACTTCTTTTTCTAGGTATAAAAGAGCTTTTTCTCTGATTATTTCACTTACTATAAATCTCTCAGGGTGATCTGTAACCATATCTTCCGGGAAATACATAGGTCCGTCTTCAAGCAGACTTTCAATCTCCTTAAGGATTACATCAACGTTTTTGCCTTCGATTGCCGCGGCACCGAAAATAGCATGGAACATTCCAAGTGCATTATACTCTTCATAAATTCTACGATACTTTTCAGGTTCAAGCTTGTCAATTTTATTTATTACTAAGATTTTTGGTGTGTCAACACCCTTAAGCAAATCCAGTATATATTTATCGCCGGTTCCAGCTGAAAGCTCATCGTCAACAATAAAAATGATTACTTCTACTTCCTTAAAAGTGTTCACTGCCATTCCAGTCATATAACTACCTAATTTGTTCTTAGGTTTATGAATGCCCGGAGTATCAATAAAAATCATTTGAACATCATTTTCATTTTTACTTTCTGCCATTTTAGTATAAATACCTCTTATACTGTTTCTCGTAGTTTGAGGTTTATCTGTTGTAATTGAAATTTTTTCTCCTAATATGGCATTTAATAATGTCGATTTCCCAACATTAGGTCTTCCTATTATTCCTATAAATCCTGACTTCAAATTCCTTCTCCTATTTCTCTTTTGTATATTAAAATAAATATTAATCTAAGTTATAATTTAAAACCGTGAGGAAGTAACTCCCTTAGAGGCATTATCTGCAAATCTTCTTCACTATCTCCGGTAATTACAGTCAAATCCGGAGCAAACTCATACATAAACTGTCTGCATATTCCACATGGCCACGCTTCTTTGCCATTGCCGGTTATTGCTATTGCAGTAAATTCCCTAACACCCTCAGAAATTGCCTTTGTAAACGCTGTTCTTTCGGCGCAAATAGTTCCTCCAAAGGATGAATTTTCTACATTTACACCTGTAAAAACTCTTCCGTCAGAAGCTAAAAGTGCCGCCCCAACATTAAACTTTGAGAAAGGAGCATATGCATTTTTTGCAACTTCACGGGATTTTATAAACAAATCTTTATATTCCATAAAAATTTACCTTTCTACTCCTATTTTGCTCATAATAAGCTCTTCTTTCGCCCTCATTTCAGCCTTTTCTTCTTCTTCCATATGGTCATATCCAAGCAAATGAAAAACACTATGAACAAAAAGATAAATAAGTTCTCTTTCCGGTGAATGACCAAAATCGTCTGCTTGCAGCAATGCCTGCTCCGGACATATTACGACATCACCAATACAAACATCACCTTTTTCCGGTAAATCATTTAAATCATCAAACTGAGGGAAAGACAAAACATCTGTAACTCTATCAACTCCTCGGTATTGTTTATTAAGTGCATGAATCTCTTCTTCATCAACGAAGGTAACACTTATTACAATACTGTCCGGATTCAGGCCTTCTTCCAAAACGCACAATTCACCAGCTTGAAACATTTTGTCCACGACGGCTTGTCCCGGCATTCTTTCTTCACTAAAAATAATGTTCATAACCTTCACCTCTTTCCGTATAATAATAGCTTGAAAAAATCAAGCTATTCATCACTCTCCGGATTTTCTCTATAGTACCTATCATAAGCATTTATGATTTTTTTAACCAATTCATGTCTTACAACATCAACGTCTTTTAAGTAACAAAAATCTATGTCTTTAACATCATTAAGCACATTAATAGCATCAACTAAACCTGATTTTTTTCCTCTAGGCAAGTCAATCTGCGTAATGTCACCTGTTATAACGGCTTTAGAACCAAATCCAAGTCTGGTTAAAAACATTTTCATTTGTTCTTTAGTTGTATTTTGTGCCTCATCCAAAATAATAAAAGAATTATCCAGAGTTCTACCCCTCATGTAGGCAAGTGGTATTACTTCTATGGCTTCTTTTTCCTTAAGTCTCAAAGCGCCTTCTCTTCCCAAAATATCATATAAGGCATCATATAATGGTCTTAGATACGGGTCAACTTTTTCCTGTAGGTCGCCGGGAAGGAAACCCAGCCTTTCTCCTGCTTCTACAGCAGGTCTTGCCAAAATTATTTTTTGAACTTCTTTATTTTTAAAAGCACTTACTGCCATGGCAACAGCAATGTACGTTTTACCGGTACCTGCGGGACCCACGCCAAATACTATATCTTTATTTCTTATACTTTTTACATAATCTTTTTGGCCTAATGTTTTAGGCTTTAGAGGTTTCCCTTTGTGGGTAAAGCAAATAATGTCTTTATTTACTTTGCTTTCTTTATAGGACATTCCGTTTTCACACAAAGTAATTACATAGTTAATCTTTTGTGTGTCCAGCTTTTCTCCCATTTCAATAATAGACATCATTTCTTTTATGGCTTTCTCGGCATCAAGTTGTTTTTCACCTTTTATAATAAGCTCATTATCTCGCTGAATAATGCTTACACTAAAGTGGTCTTCAATAATTTTTAAGTTTGAATCCAAGCTTCCAAAAAGCTCGCCTCTGTCAATAGCTTCACTGATTGGAAGCTTCTTCCCCTCGCTTAATCTGTTCTCCAACAACAATCTCCTGTTCTGTTCCGATTTCCTGTAATGACTCTAACATTACAGATACTTCTATTATATTTTTTTCCTGACCAAAATACAAACTTTTATTTAAAATTTGTGCGTTTTCAGGTAACTTTTCTTTAATATCTTGTCTTGCAAGCTTATTTACTTCCTTTTCTATCTCTTCTTTAGACCTTTTTCTTTGTTGTAATTCAACCTCATTGACCTTAGAAAGAGAAATAGAAAAAGGAAATGGACGAATACCTTTAAATGTTTTAATTGTATCCACAGAGGAAACCTCATATGGGTTGAATAGGTTTGATGTACAAATTTTTTTATCTCCAATTCCCACATCAAGAGCTAAAAAGAATTTCCCGGTATTTTTCTTGACAATTTCAAAAGCGCTTTGGTTATAAACAAATCTATACGGTATCTTGGCTAATACCGAGCCTTCCGCATGAACATACCTTTCTGTAAGGCTGCTTTCCGGCTGACCATATGCTGTAGATTTTATAGGAACTGTTCCTGAAATAACTACATCACCTTTTTTTACATAGGTTCCTGTATCTGCAGATCTGATTCCTTCAATGGGAACTACTCGATATACATAGCCTTCCTTGCTTGCAACTACATCACAAGGTTTTGACTTATCGACCTTTTCTAGATTTATTGTGCCCTCTACAATCTTAACTTCCGCCAAACACCCCTTTAAAGATATACCGACAAATGAAACATTTCCAAGCTTATCATATAATGATAGCTTTAGTTTATCAATATCTCCGCCTTTTTTACACCCTTCAAACAATCCCCCTTCTTTTAAGCATTCCCTTATTTCACGTTCTGTAAACGCTTCATAACCATATATTCTAATTTCTGAAATAAACAGAGTTTGGAAATACACTATAAATATAAATAATAATATACCACAAATTCTAGCTTTATTGTTTAAAACTCTATTTAATATATTTATGTAACCACCTTCTGAAATAATAGTAAATTTATATTTATTTTTTCCAATGGACTTAAGCATTTCAAAATCCTCTGTCTTTATCTTAAGTGTCATTTCTATATTGTTTTTAATTTTAACATTTCTAAGAGTTATTTTCTTTTTCATGCATTCAGAAATGAACTCTTGCTGTTTAAAGCCTTCAATCCTTATCTGAAGGTAATGTTCCATAAAACTCGATTGATTTGATTTCACCGGCTACCAGCACCCTTTCATCTTCTATTTGAGTAATAATCAAGTCTCGCCCATTTAGTGATGTAAACTGTTTTCCATTGTCTATTACTATACTGTTTTCTGAAACAAAGACAATTTTTTTGACATTATCTATTACACCGGTTCTTCCGCTCACAAGCACTCTGGGCATATTCAAGTTAAAATCATAAAGTAATTCATTTTTGATATCCATACATTAATCTCACCTCATCATCACAATGTATTACAAATGTACAAAAAAAATGACCTTATTAAGGTCATTTTTATTGTGTATTTTATATTTGTATTTATAAAAATACTTATTTTAATAAATTATATTTATTTCATGCTTTTAAATATTTGTTCTCTATAAGTCTGCACTTATTCTTTAATTCTAAATATTTGTTTTCTATAAGTCTACACTTATCCTTTGGTTTTCTATTTTGTGTTTATCCGCATACCCCGTTAACATTAATGTCAATGCTCCATCTCCTGTTACATTACACGCTGTTCCGAAGCTATCCTGCAATGCAAAGATTGTCAGCATTAAGGCTGTTCCTGTTTCATCAAATCCTAGCACTCCTGTTATTAGTC
>JBKECQ010000008.1:0-97614 GCA_047974845.1 Aminipila sp.
TACATGCTTTTATTTTTTCTTCAACTGTATAACTTGATTTTCTGGACATAATAAAATCCCACCTCCATAGATAAATGAAATTTAATTATTTCATATGTCTACTTAAGTGGGATTGTATCAGCGTGGCTGGTTATTTTATTGAAAGAAAAGTTAATGGGGGTAAAAAATAAAAGTACTGATAAATAATAAAAAGCAAATAAACTAATTGTTTACTTGCTTTTATTATAAATTTACAGTATGTAAAATAAATTCTAAAGTATATGCCTCAAAACACTATTTTTTTGATTTTGATAACTTTACCAAATCTGAAATAAATGTGGAAGAGGGGTTTACTGAATTTGAGGCCGCTTCTTTATTCAACTCCACGGCATCCATTAGTTCCTTCCTTAAAATTTTTACATCTTTAGGCGCATTAATTGCAATTCTAACTCTATCGCCATTAATTTCTGAAATGGAAATCTCTATATTATCACCGAGAAGAAAAGCTTCACCTTGTTTTCTGGTTAATATAAGCATATAGGTTAGACCTCCTTTATAACAACAGAATGACGCATAGAGTAATTTGAATCCTCTAATATAAATTGTTTTGCAACCTTATTTTCTAGATTTATGATAATTGGACACTTAAGGTTTATAGTGGATTCCTCAAAATTATCTCTAATAACAGCGACGCAACAAACCGTATGTTTTGTTTGTTGACCTAAATTTATTTCTTGTAACTGTTTTTCGGATATTTGATAAGGGTCATAGTCTTGACATATGAAATAAGGATTCATGACTATAAACGCCAGCTCAGGTGTTTCAACTGACTGAAGGCAAAGTAAAAAGTCTTCACTGGTTTGACCGTCATCATCTAAAAAGCTAAGAAGAACGTATTCTTTATTATCTTCAAAACCAAATAGGCCATTTGGAAAATGAATTATTTCTTCATTATCTAAATCTATTTCTCCAAAATATTTTGTATTCATATATAATTTACCTCTAAATTGTAGTTCTTAACCTTTTGTATCAACGTAATTAGGGTCTGCACTAGGGGGAACATAAATAGGGCCTCCTATATAGTCTATAATTACCTCAGGTTTTTGGGTAACTACTAGTTCAATATTGCCCGGTATAAATTCCAATGGTTCTTTTTGCTGGTTCAAATCAAAGTTGAGTTTATCCATCTCATACCTAATGCTTAAATCTCCAGGCTCCCAAGTGATTTCAGGAGGTACATCCGGAATCCATTTAATATTTGGAACCTTATGTACATTGTTACCAAGGCGTAAATCAGCGATTTGTTGGAGCGCTTCATCTGTAAACTGAACCTCCATTAGGATTTCGCCTTCCTGCACAAACCTAGCTGTAGCTTGATATGCGGCTTGTCGTCCTTTTTCCCCATAAGACTCCACAGTTGCTTTGACAGTAGGAGATACACTATTTCTTGCCTCAAAGGTATCTACATTAAGTTTTATTGGCCTGCTTTTAATTTGTATGCCACCTTTATCAGTGGATAGTTCCAATTCTGCAGTAGATTGTGCGGGCTTAAACTCACCTACTGTAGTTTTAAATTCAATAGATATAGGAACCGTCTTAATTTCTATGAGCGGCTGCATTTATATCCCTCCTCCTAGTACAACACACTTACTCATTATGACATAAAGTCAATGAATGAATTTGATAATATATTTTTACCTGTTTTTAAAAGAGCTTGAAACATATAGTCTATGGTATTAAGATTCATAATAGCTTCTTCCGCATCAATATATTCTGTTTTACTAGTCTTTTCAGCTAAATTATCTTGAAGGTCTTCTAGCCTTGTTTGAGTATATTCTAGGAACATACTATCACTTCCTGTTTTGGTTATTGAGTTTAAGACAGTTTGTTTCTGCTCATTAAATTTTGTTAAATATGGATCTAAGGCCGATTGTGGGCAGTCATTTTCAAGCAGTGTAGCCATTTCTCCAATTAATAAAACGATATTGTTTGATAAACCGTTTTCATCAGTTCCATATCCTAAAACGTTTATTCCCGGAGTGGAACTATCATAGGCACTACTGCTAACGATTTTATCACCTTCAAAGGAAAGTCCAAAGCCTAAATCTACATAAATGGAATCGGTAGATAACTGCTTAAGCAAATCCATAGCGTTTGTCTTTGTACCTGCAAGCTCTGTACCCTCAGGCCAAACATAATCATTTTTACCACTTACATCTACACCCCTGTAAGTAAGAACACCATCTTTTAATTCAAATGGGACTTCACTTACGCTGGCACCGCCAAAGATAAATTTATCACCATATTTTGTATTCATATCCTTTACAATGGTTTCTTGAACAGCTCTAAATTGTTGTGCAACAATAGCCTTATCTTCAGGAGTGTTATTGGTTCCATTCATAACTCCCAATAAGCTTTTATATACATCTTCTAATGCCTTACTAACCTGCGTCATACTGCTTTCTTTAGTCTGTAAAGTGGATACGCATTCGTCTACATTACTTATATAATCATTTACTTGAGAAGACTGTCTTCTAAGCTGGTACGCTTTAGCGGCACCGGCAGGATTTTCAGAACCCTTAAAAAATTTACGACCTGTACCAACCTGTTTATTTACATAATTTAAATTTCCAAGTGTATCACTAACTCGCCTTGTATACTGACGAGACATCATCGATTGTGTAACTCTCATAATAAATTCACCTCATCATTACCTTCCAACTGTACCCATCTGATTTATAATTCGCTCAACAGCTTCATCTAGGGCAGTCATTATTCTAGCAGCGGCATTGTAAGCTTTTTGGAACTGCATGATATTAACACCTTCCTCATCAAGAGAAACACTAGATATTGAATCTTTAGATAGTTGTATGCTGTCAATAACTGTTTTGTGGTTAGCAAATTTGTTACTTGTTGAACTTATATCTAAGGATAAAACATTACTAATATTAGCTAGATATTCTTGGAATGTTCCTTTATATAAGAATTTCTCGCTCTTGTAATCAAGCTTACTTGGTGCAGCATCCAAAATAGGATTTCCTTCCTTATCCTTTGAAAGAGAGCCGTCCACATCAGTTTTATACATAACGCCATCAGAGTTTGCAACTAGTTTAGATGTTTGTTTGCCATCTGCGTCAGTTGTTATCATTACATAGTTTCCATCGGAATCTTTGCCATTGGCAACAACATTTCCATCGGGATCAAGGTATGTTCCCGGAGTAGCAGGATCTTCTGATAAAGTTTTTGCATCAAGTTGATATTCTCCACTTGTTCCATCACCTTTATAAACAAGGCCATTTTGATCCACGGATGTGCTTTTTCCTGTGCCATCAGTATATGTGAATACATTATCGGCAGTCTTAGTATAAACATTACCAGACCCATCAACATAATTATCATCATCTACTTTTGTAAGCTCAATACTCTTATAATTAACCATATCCTTATTGGCAACAAGAACTCCATCAAGAGTATAGTTACCGTCAGAATCTACACCGTTTGCAACAATAGATGTAGTTCCATCCGGATTGGTTTTTAAAAAGTTACCATTTGCATCCTTGTTTGGTATAGGTCCTGTTGAATAAGTCATTTTTGATGAAATAGTTGAAATCATCAAAAGGATATTATCATTTTTAGCTGAATTATCACCGGCAGCAACACCCTTAGTTCCGGTAATGCCATACTTACCATCTAACCAACCCTCAGCAATCCTAAGGTTTTCTGCGGTAAATGTTGAAGACCCATCAGATGTTTGGAACAAGTTTTCTGAAATAGGAGTATCTTCTTTATCATTAATCTTATTCAGAGTAGTTGCCAATTGGTTAGCAAGAGAGTCCAACATTTTTTCATAATATCCAACGCCTCTTACCTCAGTTGAATTGTAATTAAAGATTCCTTCACAATTCAGCATATCTAAAGCTCCCTTTAGTTCTCCGGGAGAACCTAGTTCTTCAGCGTTAAATGAACTTTCAAAGACAACGCCTATTGCAGCAAGGGAATCTCTATCAATTTTATCATAATTACTACCGACTTTCCATTGTACGGGGTTACCGTCTGCATCTACAATAGGATTTCCACCGGCATCTGTAAAACTATAAAAACAACTATTATAGTCTCCCTCAGTCCATTTTTGTGTTGCGGTAATACCGTGGGCTGCCAAAGTATTTTTTAATGCGGCATCATAACTGGTGATACCATTAGCATATTTCGTTGCAGTAGAATTGATGTCTTTAAGTTTATCTCTTTCTTTTGCCGCAGCATCACGCTTACTATAAAGATCTGTTCTAACTTTAACAGCATCATTTACAGCCTTTTCCAGTGCTTTCTTTTCATCTGCTGTTGGAGGGTTAACCTTGTCTGCAAGTCGGTCGCTAAGAGCCTTTCTTGCCGTTTCAATAGCAGTGTTTGCCGCGTCAATTTGCTCGTTAAAGCCTCCGGCACCGGTTATTGAATCAGATATTTCCGTAATTTTAGCTCCCAATTCCTTGTAAGTTAAAGCCGGAATAGGAGGGACTGCAGTAGGGTCACCGGGATACATTTTAGCTAAATCGTCATTAATAGACTGTAGCGTTGAATTTCCTATGGCTATAGCCTTAAGAAGGTCGTTAATCTTAGTAACCGCCTCCTTAGCAGGTAAAGCAGAGTTATCAATAGTAACAATTGCTTTGTCTGTTCCGTCCTCTCCCTTGGTCTTAACGTTAAAGATTGCGGAAGAGTCATTAAAGATTAGAGGCTCTGAATTTCCGTCAGATCCAACCATGTTAATTGTAACATCTTCAACGACAATGCCACCGGCTACTTCCTTTGGTGAATATTTAACGTCAATTTTCATGTAATTTGAAAGTTCATCAAGAAGTAGGTTCCTTTCGTCCTTTAGCTCTAAAGCCGGACCACCATTAGCTTGAACTTCCCTAATACTTTTATTTAATCCAGCGATATTAGTCATTAAGTCGTTAATCTTTTTAACCGTAACTTCGCTGAGGTTATATTCCTTTTCTTCACGTACAGTGTTAATTTGTGATGCATATTGATTAAACTGCTTTACAAGAGTATTAGCGGCATCTCTTACAATACTGTCAAATTCAGGGCTTTCTGCATTTGCAGCCAAAGATTGTAGCTTGCTTACAAAGTCACTAAAGCTACTCATAAGACCGCTTTTTTCAATTTCATCGAAAATCATTGACAAGTCTTCCATGGTATCTAATTTAGTACCTTCTTCGCCTAAATTTGCTGCTTCACGTCTAAATCGAACATCCAAAAACGGGTCTCGGCATTGAGAGATACTTCCAATAACAACGCCTTGTCCTACCATGGTAGACGATTTTGTTCCGTATCTATCACCAAAGCCACTTGCAACAGCGGAGTATATATCTGCGCGCTGTCTTGTGTAACCTGTCTTACCAACGTTTGAAATATTTTGACCGGTTATATCTAGTTGTTTTTGTGCAACATTCATGCCTCTTAAGGCAGTTGTAAAAGAATAAAAAGTTGATCTTAACATACAGTCCTCCGTATTTTAAACTTTGGTAGATTGAAATTTACCTGTGGTATTTGCAAATGTAGATTTGGAATTTTGGTTATTTTGCTGACCGGATACTTTGTCATAAATGCCAAGATTGCTGTCAGCTGAAGAAGAACCACCAAACTTTTCCATAGTCGCTTCAATAGTATGAAGCTTAATTTCAATATGAGTTTTAATTGTTTCAATAAGATTTTTAAATTCAGTGGTTTTTATGGATAAAGTGTCATAGGAGCTTTGAAGGTTTTCTTTTTCTTGACCTTCAGCTAATGAAATAATGTCTCTATACGTGAGATTTTCTATTCCAAGATTTCTCTGTGTCGTTTCACGTTTTTGATCTAAGCCTCTAAGTTGAAGCAAATATACTTGCTCTTCTTTTAAAAAAGTGTTAAGTAAGTCATTATCCTTACTTTGCACTGCTTCTAATTTGCTTCTTTCAAAATCTATGAGTTTATCCATAAGTGTTATATATTCATTTATAATATTATGTATATCGTTAAATTTTTCCATTATTTTAGCTCCCCTTATTTTTCAAAATCCATAAGTAATAGCTTTTTTGCGATATCGGTTGCCCCGATTTCGTACTCGCCTTTTGAAATCTGTTCTGAAAGTGTATTTAACTCTTCAGATGAATGCTCAGCCTTAACCTCAGAAGAAATTTTTCCGCGTAAAGAGCTTAAAAATTGAGCATCTGCTATCTGATCTCGTGACGCACTAATTGTAATTGAATCCATATTTTGAAGATGACTTTTAAAATTAGGAGTTTCAACACGAGTTTGTTTTTGAGTATTCTTTTTTTCAATTGGGGTAGTAAAATAACTTCCATTAATTTTCATAATAAACACCTCTTTTATGTTTGCCTGCATAAAACTTCAAATTATATATCGGATTTATTTAAAGAATCTTTAGTAAAAAATAAAAAAGGACAACAAAAAGTTTGAAATACGGGTAAATTTACACGAGAAACAAGGGGAGAGCATATTGACAATTACATTAGTTTTAAGAAATAAAAAAACCGTGTAAGATTTCAAATAAGAATTTAAAATCATACACGGGTTTTATCAGTTAAGTTTTCAATAAAATTTTTTTAATAATTATTCTTGTAAAGCTATTGTTCTTTGTCTACTCTTCACTCCATTTGATAATCGCTACGTCATGAGACCTTATTGGGTCTGCATAGTTTGCGTCAACACCATTAAGCGTAATGATTAAATCGCCTTTAGGCTGTGTCATATCGAGATCCACATATTTAAGCAAATGCATCATAATCAGTGGTTCTGCAGTTTCTTGAACTAAGTTAAGAGGTCTGCCGTTAAGAATAACATCTATACTAAGCTTGTTATTACTTTGAATTTCAACGTCCGCACTTTGAACTTCAATATCCTGACTCTTGCTTTCAGGTACATCTTCAGATAAAAAGAGTGATATTGATGATGACTCCGGTTCATGAGAGTATATCTTATTAATCTGCACTTTTGATGAAGCATGGTGAGCTTGCTCATCCTTTTCCGGTACAGAATCCGAAGCTTCATTACTAACAAAGTTCAGCTCTATAGAGGAAGATGGATTGTTGCTGTTGTTACTATTGTCAATAGAGTTACTGTTGTTACTACTGTCAATAGCATTACTGTTGACACATTCTAAATCGGCTAAGGGATTAATATTTACAATAATATTATCCATATAAGAAACTTTATGACTCGTTAATATGCTATCATCAAGATGATTAATAATGGAGTCGTTTACATATAGCGATTCAATATGACGAGGATTAAATTGTTCCAACACCTGTTTTAATGTTAATGAGGGAACAACACCATTTTTCGCTAATGTAACTGTTATATCATCACCTTGCTTAATTTCTGTTTCAATATTTGCTAGTGCTCCGTTTACCAATATTTCTCCGGGAACACCATGTGAACCCTTTATGGTTTTTTTCTCACCATTTAGAGTATATATAAGATTTGGCGCACTCAAACCTATAAGGGATGATGGTTTAATGCCGGAAAGCATAAGCGCATCGATGACTTTTATGGTTTGATGATTAAACAGCATTACTCGTTTCCCGTTTACAGATATAGCAAAGAAATCACAGCCCCTATAAAGGGAAGAAACAATACCAATACCTATCGGGGTTACAAATGTTGGGCTATATAAGCTCTCGCTGAACAATGATAAGTTATTATCAGTATTAGCAACACCAATTGCAACTCTATTTGTGGGCATACCAAGCTTGTCTGCTAAAATTTCACAAAGTCCTCTGATTTGACTTCCTCCACCTACTAAAAATACAGCTGCTGGAGCAGTACCGTTTAGTAAAAGAATTCTTTGACTAATAGCATCTGCTAGAGCATGAATGGTATCGGTAACAGAGTTAAAGCCTTCATCGGGGGTAATAGTAACTTCGTTACCTAATATGTCTTTAAAGTCTATATTTTCGTCTCCGTTTAGTGCTAGTTTAATTTTTTCAGCGGTGGCAAAATTCGTTAGATAAGTTCTCATAAGGCCTTCGGTAATTTCGTCACCTGCAATGGTAACCATATCGTATGCTATAACGCTACCATCTCGAGAAATTGCTATATCAGACGTACCGCCGCCTATATCTACAAGGGCTATATTTAAAAATCTTACATCTTCCGGTACAACTGCATGAATTGCAGCTATAGGTTCTAGTGTTAGATTGTCAACTTCAAGACAACAGCGTGCAGTAACAGCGTAAAGGCTAATTAGTACACTGGTTGGAAGGAAGGCGGCAATAATATTGGTTTTAGCCTTGCTCCCTTTTTGTCCTTCAAGATTTTTAATCTTATAATTATCCAGTGAATAATCGGTTACACTATACCCTACACAATAATAATCTTTACTGTTTGATTCAAGAGTATCAGACTGATTAAGAAAACTTTGCTGTGCCTTCTCAATAGCAGAATACTCCATATATTGAACCAGTTTTTCAGTGATTGGTTCATTTGGGATAAGGTCATGACAAAAAGATGCAGAGATAGTTTTCAAGGCTCTACCTGCGGCAGCTATTGACACCTTTGTAAATGTTTGACCACTACGTTCTTGTAATTTATTCTTTACACTGTTTACTACTTTAGCAACTAAGTCAATATCTTCAATTTGACCATCGCGCATTGCACGTTTTTCATGGAATTCTTGCTCGTAATCTAATATACTAAAGCAACCATCCTTTATAGCTCCTACAATACCAACAACGGAGCGGGTTCCTATATCAAGTGCAAATATAATTTTTTTGTCATCCATATCAGAATTGTAACTCCTTTATTTTCCCAGTGTAGCAAGATGTTTCATTAGTAAATTCGGAATTTCCTTATTAGTTGCTTGAGTTGCAACTGCACCAATATTTTGTGCAACCATAGGCATTCCATATACCACGCAGGATTCTTGGCTTTCACCAAGAGTGTAAGCACCATTTTTCCTCATTTCCAAAAGTCCTGCTGCGCCGTCTTTTCCCATTCCGGTTAATATAATTCCTACACTATGTCTTCCGAATTCCTTTGCTACAGAATGGAATAGAACATCTACGGAAGGGCAATGACCGCTTACTTTTTCATTTCCTCGGCAACGAAGCTTATATGTGCTTCCTAAACGTGTAACAACCATTTGGCAGTCACCAGGCGCTACGTAAACACATCCGGGCACAACTGTATCCCCATCTTCAGCTTCTTTTACCTTCATGGCACAAATTCTGTTCAATCGCTCTGCATAAAGCTTAGTAAATCCTACCGGCATATGCTGAACAATTAAAATAGGTGGGACTTTAGCGGGCAGTCTTTGAAGCACTTCCAATGTGGCTTCAGTTCCACCTGTTGAAGCTCCAAGTGCAATAATAATAGAATTACATACTTGGTCAGAGCAGTTTCCAACGGTTTTACCTATAATACTATTTAATGATGATGATACAGATGAAACAGAGTTCCTGTTTTGTGAAGTAGTAGTATTTCGTATTATAGGTGTATGCTTCGATACTTTTGCAACAGAAGCTATTTTTATTTTTGAAGCAAGTTCTGTTATAAAGGCCTCTGGTGTAACAGAACGAGTTGCATCAGGCTTTTTGACAAAATCTACAGCTCCGGCTTGAAGAGCCTCAAATATATTAATATTTGCAGCACTTACAAGGATAATCGGAATGGTAGAATTGGCCATTAGTTTTTTCGTGAGTTCAATACCGCTCATTTTGGGCATTTCAACGTCTAAACTTACAACATCCGGCTTTAGTGTGGCAATCTTTTCTTGCGCATCAATAGCGTCGGAAGCACTTCCAACAACTTCAATGCCAGGCTTGCTAGCTAAATTAGTAGTAATTAATGTTCTGTATACAGCTGAGTCGTCAACCACTAATACACGTATGTTTGCTCCTTTAATTGCCATAAGTTTACCTCCTTAAAGTGGTTTTCTGTAGGTAGCCGGCATAATATATTCAAAATTGGATTCATCTCTATCTACTGTCTCTGAATGACCGATTAGCAAGTAGCCACCGGGGGTTAAGGCATCGTAATATCTTTGTATCAGAGCCGCCTTGGTTGGCTTGTCAAAATAAATCATTACATTTCGGCAGAAGATAACATCAAATTTAGTTTTGAACTTAATAGGCTCCATAAGGTTGAAGGTACGAAAGATAACATTTTTTCGCAAATCCTCAGTCACTTGGTAGCCACCGTCTTTTTTTGTGAAATATGCACGTTTCCAAGGCTCAGGAAGGGATTTTAATGAATCTTCGGCATAAAATCCTTTAGAAGCTTTGCTCAGCGCATTTTGTGAAATATCTGTTGCCAAAAGGCGGGTATCCCACCTTACTGGCTTTGATTTAAAGTATTCTTTCATGATTATTGAAAGGGTATAGGGTTCTTCTCCTGAAGAACAGCCTGCACTCCATATGCTGATGCTATTTGTTTTATTACTCTTTTCAAGGTGGGGCAGAATTGTATCATTAAAAAAAGTAAAATGATTTTCTTCCCTCATAAAAAAAGTATGATTTGTTGTTAATTTATTTAACATCATTTCAATATCATTAGTATTTTTTGTTGTCAAAATATGATCAACGTAATCAGTGAAGGTTTTATAACCCTCAGCCGCTAAATAATTAGACAATCGACCTTCAATTAAAACTTTTTTTGCTTTTAAATTGATGCCGTAATTGTTTATTATAAAATCTGTTAGTCGGACAAAGTCTTTCTCAGAAATATTAAACATATATTATAACTCCTTTTAGGCTTCACAATCAAATTAAGATACTTTGGTAAGTGTGCCTAGGTCAAAGATTAAGTGAACCGCGTCCTCAATTTCTACGATTCCAGTAATTAAATCATGTCTGTTGTTTGCCGGAGGTGGCGCAACCGCAGATTTATCAACGTCAGCAACTAAGAAAACTTGGTCTACCAGAATTCCTAAAGTTGTGGAATTAACCTCAAGGATTATAATACAAGATTTCATACTAGAGGAATCAACAGCTTCAGAGTTTCCAAGTTTTAATCGCATATCCAATACCGGTATGATTTGTCCTCTTAAGTTGATAACACCTTTAATATAATCAGGAAGTAATGGGAATTGTGTTATGGAGAACACATTTATAATTTCCATTACATAATCTGTATTCATTGCAAATGGCTTATCACCAACAGTGAAAGTAAGAAGCTTAAGCACTGCTGTATCCACTTTATCTTCAGAAATATAGTCGTCTCCATCGCTGTTATCTTCTAAAGAAGCATCCTTTGCAGGGTTGTTTCTGCTGTCAAGTGTACCTGATGCAAAATTGAAGATATTAGGAACATCAAGAATTATACTGATATTTCCATCTCCAAGAATAGTACATCCCGTAATACCAAAATCTCTTAAATTATATGCGCCAAAATATAGCGGTAAAGGTTTAACAACAACTTGGTGTTGACCGATAAGTTCGTCTACAAGTAAGCAATATGATATGCCTGCAAACTCAACCCACATAACAATACCATCTTCGATATCATCAATGCCGCCATCTATTTTGTATAGGTTATTCAATCTAACTAAAGTAATAAAATCATCACCGCGCTGGATCATTTCTCCTCTTGCGGCATCGTTTACAATATCATCCTTAGTTGCTTTAAAGGACTGACGTATATTGGCAATAGGAATAGTAAACTGATAATCTTTTACCCTGCATTCCATACCATCTATAATAGCAAGTGTAAGAGGTATTTTAAATGTGGTAACCGTACCTTCTCCGATTTCGGATGAAATATATACAGTTCCTCCAACCTTTTCAATATTCTTTGTTACAACATCCATACCAACTCCTCTGCCTGAGAATTCGGTAACCTGTTCCTTGGTAGAAAAGCCAGGAAGAAGTACAAGTTGTAATATTTCTTTTTTAGAGTACTCACCCTCAGGCTTTGTAAGAAGACCTTTTTCTTTTGCAGAAGCAAGTATTTTTTCAGGATCCATTCCTCTGCCGTCATCTGTGATAGTAATAATAACTTCACTGCCCGTATGCTCAGCTTTTAAAGTAATAGTACCCTGCTCACTTTTACCCAATGAAGTACGATCATTTGCATCTGTTTCGATACCGTGATCCATAGAATTTCTAACGATATGCATTAGAGGATCCTGTATACTGTCAACAATAGTCTTGTCTATTTCTGTATCGTTTCCAATAGTAACTAATCTAACGTCTTTGCCCAGTTTTTGACCCATATCACGAACAATTCTGTTCATTTTTTGGAAAACGCCTGCAACAGGAACCATTCTAACAGACATAACGATGTCTTGAAGCTCTGTAGTCAATTTTCTAAGCTGTCTTGCAGACTTAGTAAAGTTATCTAATTTTAAATCCTTTAAATCAGATGAGGACGTAACCATGGACTGAGTAATAACTAATTCGCCAACAAGAGCCATTAAGGAATCCAATTTAGATAAATTTACATTAATTAAATTGGTTTTGCTTGGCTTAGAAGGATCATGCTTTTCTTCTTTTTTATCGTCCTTCTTTTCGTTCTTATGAGAATCTGCCTTTGAAGGATTTTCTTTTGCTTCACCTTCAACCTGTGCTGATATGATGTGTTCCTCTGCATGGGAAGCATCGCTGTGAGCTAAAGAACTCATTTCATCCTTAACATTTTCACTGTTATCATTACTTGCGTTTAAATCTGAATTAACAATAACCTCAAAATTATCTACATATATATCCTGCTTGATTACTTCCAAAGCATTATTAAAATCTTCTTCTGAATTAAAGTTTATAATCAAACCATGTTCAATAATAAATTGAGTGATTTCAGTAGTAGCTTCTAACTCTGTAGGAACAGTAGTATATTGACCAACACAAACCTCTGTAATGTTTTTTAATAACATTATAGCTCTTAAACTTTCCATGCCTCCTGTTTGATCAAATACAATTTGAACTGAATGGCAAGCGGAATCGTTTGAAGATACGCTTGAACCTTCACTACTGATTTGAGTAGGATTATTTGCTAATTTCTTTGAATCCTCAGATTCATCGCAAACTTCACCTTTCATAATCGACAACAATGAATGGATTTCTTCTACTATTTCTTCAGAGTCTTCTTCAGTATCACCTTGTTCTACAATGGCAACTTGAGCCTTTAAGAAATCGGTAGCCTTAAACATAAGATTAAACAATCTTTGACTGTTTTTTTCTTCAACAGCTCCGTTTTCTCTGATGACAAAGAACAAATCTTCTATTCTATGAGCCACTGTCATAAGGGAATTAAACTGCATCATAGCAGAAGACCCTTTGATAGTGTGCATGATTCTAAAAATTTCATTAATTTGATCTGTAGAAAAATAGTCGGCGCTTTCCGCATCCAACAAAAGAGCATCCAGCTGCTCTAAAAGTGTATTTGTTTCAAACAAATACATATCTAACATATTATCTAAACCATTATCCATAATACAAACACCACCTTACAATTGATGCTAAAATTGCATAAACTTATATACTCTATATATTAGCATAGTATTTTTGAATTATAAATAGAAAATTGTCAAAAATTGAAAGAAAATAACATAATAGGTATAGTTGGGAATCCTTAAAAACTAGTATGTATAATATAGTTAATGGAATAAAGAAAGAATCAAAATGAGTATATTTTAAATTACCGCATATTTGTTAATATATAGAAAATTAAGAAAATGTTGAATGCCTACAGGAAAAAATTATAAAAAAATCGTATAATTTTGGTATTTTAATGTTAAGTTTTTAGAGAAAATGACGAAATATTATTTGGCGATATTACTATATATGAAAGGAGATGCGAATAAAAGATGAAAAAAATATTCTCGGTATTGATTTGCAGTTTGTTTGTTTGCCTAGGTGCTTTTGTAACTACAGATGTCAGTTATGCAGAACATTGGGCAGATCAGTATTTGAATAACTTGGTTTCGCAGCAAATTATGCGTGGAGATGATGATGGGAATCTAAACCCTGATACTCCTATTACGCGTGCAGAATTTGTAGCTATGATGAATAGAGCTTTTGGTTACAACACCGGAGGCAAGATTGCTTTCAATGATGTTCCGGTTGAAGCATGGTATTATGACGACATTAGTGTTGCAAAAAAACAGGGATATTTTAATGGTATTTACCCGGATACAGCAGGACCGGATAAATATTTAAAGCGTGAGGAAGCAGTAACTATGCTTTGTCGTGCCCTTAAAATTGAAGGAAAAGAAGGAACGACCCTTGATTTCGCTGATAGCAGAGAATTTAGCGGTTGGAGTAAGGCCTATATAAATGCGGCGGTGGAAAAGAATTTTTTAACAGGATATCCTGACCAAACTTTTAAACCTTCCGATTATATGAGAAGAGGAGAAATGGCAAAAGTCTTATCTGATGTAGCGGGTGAGATTGTAAAGGAACAGGGCTCCAATTATGTAGGATACGCCAATGGTAACGTTTCTGTTGTTAAAACGGGAGCCAGCTTAAGAAATACTATAGTACCGGGTGACTTATATATTACAGCCGGTATGGGAACAGGATATACAGAGCTAGAAAATCTTGTTGTAGGCGGCGATTTAATTATCAGTGGAACGGGAAATTCTGAAAGCGGTCAGGTAAGTGTTATTCTTACTGACTGTGATATAAATAATTTGATTATTGACTCAGGAAATTCAGATATGATGAGTGTGCGTGCAGATGGCGGCAGTGTTATTCATAATACTGTAGTAAAAAGCAATGCATATTTAGAAGAAGACAATTCAAAAGGTATTGCCTTTAAGGACATTACTCTTAAGGGGCCAAGCGGAACCTCTTTGAGCCTTTCTGGTGCTTTTGAAAATGTTATTGTTAAAGCAGAAAACAATAAACTCAGCCTTGATAAAGGCAGTATTGAATCTCTAACAGTAGATGAGGATGCAAAGAAGGGTTCTGTATTCCTACAAAAAGATACAGTTGTTTATGCCTTTTATTGTGATACAGCCACTACTGTAACAGGGACAGGGACTGTAGAGGAAATTGTTATAAATGCCAATGGTTGCAATATATCTATGCTGCCCGATCACATATATATAAGACCGGGAATAACGGCGGTTATTAATGGTAAGCCAATGACAAGCATTGATGCAGAGGCTAATAATTCACCTCCTGAATTTTTGTCAAGCTATCCAAAATATCAGGATTTACAAGCAACCAGTGTTAAACTTCTTGCAAAAGTAAATAAACCGGGAAAAATTTATTGGGCTGTAAAGAATACTGATATTGTCAGCCCGGGTATGTCCGAAGAAGAATTGAAAACACCTGATAAGAGATACGTTGTAAAATCAGGAAATGTTACTGTTGTAGGAGATAAGGAAATAACTATAAATGTAACAGGCCTGCAAAGTGGCGTTAATTATGAATATTATATGATGTTTGAGGACTTAAAGGAAGAAAGGACTTATGTAAAAAGCGAACCTTTTAAGACGGTAGATATAGTAGCACCTAAGTTCTTAAACGGAACACCTAAAATATTAAGCTCAACTAAGGAGTCATTTAAAATGGTAGTTATGCCATCAAAGGATGTAACTGTTTATTGGGCAGTATTACCAAACAAGGCAGTACCACCGACTATAGAGTCATTGGCAGAACTTAAGGTTTCCGGCGCATTGGGAAAGGGAGCTTTAAGCGGATGCGAGATGAATGACCCAAGGGAAATTTGGATGACAGGTACACAGGATAAACAACTTGCGGAAAACATAACCTATGATATTTATATGGTTATGAAGGATTCAAGCGGAAATCTATCAAAGCTAGCAAAAGTAATTGGAACTACACTTGATCAGACTCCGCCTGAATTTATGGATGGGTATCCTTGGAATGAGCCGGGTGCTGCAACTTCACTAAAAATTAGACATATGTCTAATGAAGCGGGCACCTTATATTGGGCAGCATATCCATTTGATTTTAAATTCCCTCCTGTAGATGATTTCGATTCAATTACTGATGCTGCAATAAAAAAAGAATTGATTGTAAGAGCAATAACTACGGGACAAAAAGCTGTTAAGAATGGAAAAACTACGGTTTCGGAAAAGAAAGACGCAACTCTGACTATTACCGGGCTTGACAAACAAACACCGTATGACGTGTATTTCGTGCTTATGGATAAGGCTGGAAATTACTCAGAACCTAAATCTCTATTAGGGCTGAAGACGATGGATAAGTCTGCTCCGGTTGCAGAAATGGATTTTGATAAGGTACTTGAAGGCAATCCGTTGGTTAGTTCAAACATCAGCGTTGTATTTGATGAAATAGTATATTATGACGGTGCAGATAAGGATATAAGATTGACAATGCTACCTGATGAAGAAAAGGTTAAGGTTTTAGAGAGTATGTTCTCAGTTCATGACCTGTTGTCAGTTTCTAAACCGGACTATATAACAAATATTAAATTTGAAGAGGCTGTTATTGGAGAAAAGGACGGTAAAACCTTTGTTACCTTCCCTCAGGAAGCGTTCAATGAGGGCAGAGGATTAAATAGTGGAGGATATTATCAGTTTGAACTTAACAATGTTGTTGATTCAGACGGAAATTCAATGAGCCAAGCTACACTTCTAACTCCGTTTAAAATTGTGCCTCCTCAAGTATATATGAGTAGATACAATGGAAGCGATGTATTAGCGGACAATGAAATTGGCTTTAGCTTAAGCCCTGCAGAGGGACTTAACAGCGATAAGTCTTTCGATGTTATTATATCCTCAGATGTATTGATTACTTTTGATCTTTATGTGAATAATACGAAGGTGGCAAGTGACATAAGAATAGATGCCGGTCAGGCAAGAAGCGTTGCTTCTTTAAACCCTTCAGCCGGATATCAAAACTTTATGGATGTGACAAACACAGACTATAAATTGCACGTTACAAACTTCAACTCAAGACCTGCCGACAGTGGGGGAATTACCGGTGGGGGAATTACCTCTTGGGACGGAAACTTGAATATAAGCGCAATGGCAGTCATTGGTGAACCATACAACTTGACTAATCTAGGCACTGAAATTATGAATGCCAAGAACCCGCTTGATATTGTAAAAGCTAACAAAGATACTTTAGTAGTAAGCAATCCTGAAATTTTCTCAGTGAAGAGAGTATATGCTGACACAGCGCAGCCTATCCTAATTGACGGAATTAAGTACTTCACATACGATACGGCTGTTAGAGTTAATGTAATGTCGGATAAACCGGCAAAACTTTACTATGTAGCGGTTCCTGTTGCCAATATGGTTGGAAAAGAACCTCCAACTGTAGACCAAGTACTTGCGGGCTTACCTGCATATTTGGGAAGTAAGACAGGCATGATTAATCTTGTAGACGGTCAAGTAGAGTATGAAGAACTTATTGAGGGGTTACAGCCTAAGACAGGATACAAATTCTTCTACGTAGTAAAAGGAGTTGCTCCTGATAATCTAAAGGTTGAAAATGCGGAAAAGGACAAACTGGGTACGCCGGACTTTACTACGGATCCTCCGATTGTTCCTAGATTAGAAGATGGAGATCCTAGACCAACAGGCATTTCTACTGTTAATATGGTAGAAATGAAGGGTACTGCAAATACAGACGCAAAAGTTTATTGGGTAATGTATGCAGGTGGTGCTTATCCTGACAAACCGGGTGGAAAACCATATTTTGATGTTGATCAAGTTATTGAATTAAGTAACTCAGATGGTACTGTAGTTGACTCGGGAAGCTTCTTAGTGGCTAAGAGTACAGACATAAATAATGAGTTGGACGGTATTCAATTTAAGTTTGAGTGTAAAAATATGGAGCCTACAAAGAGTTATGATGTATTTGTAGCTCTTCAAAGCGAATATTCAGGAATTAAGTCCGATGATGTATTTGTTTATAAAAACGTTAGATCAAAGGATGATGTTCCGCCGTATATTTCAAATAATCCAAAAACTGTTATTAAAAACAGAGTTGTTACTTCGTCCGGAGGCATTGAAGTTGCTAAATATGATGGAACTGTATCCGTAAGATTTAGTGAACCTCTTTACTATAAAAATGCTTTGGGCGGGGATAAGAGATACCCTCTTACAGCAGATAAACTAGTAAGTTCAACAGATATTACAACGGCAGGGGGAATGGCTCTTGCACCTGGGGCAGGTGGACTGTTCGCATTTGACAGATCTGATGTAACTGTGAGAGCTGTTGTTTATGCAACGGAAGATGCAGACAATGGAAAATATCCGATTATCGGTATAGACTTTAGCTTTGAAGGAGTTCAAAACGGAAGTACCATAGGAATCAATGGCGAAATCTATGATAGAGCGGGATGGCATTCCGGACAGTTTATTATGGAATTTGTCGAAGATTTAACAGATCCTAGAAACTCAGCATTTAATGTTGAATTTATTAAAACCGATAAATTAGATAGCACAAGTGATGCTGATATAATCTAAATAAAAAGTATAAAGACAAGATGAAAAAATACTGTTTCGAAAGAAGCAGTATTTTTTATATTTCAAAAGATAGGTGATTGTGTATTTTTTTGTCAAATCGTATTGTGAAGGGATTGGAAAAATAGTATAATAAAAAGAAATATATTTATATTGCTTAAGTTATAAATGAATTATGCAAAATATTTACATATAAGTTAGATATATGAAGAAAGGAAAGAGGAATGAGCTGGTTAGATAACAATAATAATATACTGTTAGCTCAAAAAAGTTTAGACTACTTGTGGGAAAAACAGAGGATTATTTCTGAGAATATTGCAAACAATGATACACCTGGGTATAAGGCAAAAACCATTTCCTTTGAAGACGAACTTAGCAAAAACCTAGATAAGTTTAGAAAACAAGAGAACCCAAAGAAAACAGAAATACGAGAATCCATTTTAGGAACAAAAATAAAAGTTAATGCAAGCAATGAAGAAAGCTCGAGATTGGATGGAAATAACGTAAACCTTGACGTTGAACAGATTGAATTGAGCCGTGCTCAGTTACAATATCAATTTCAAATTTATCAAATCAATGATCAGTTTAATAGATTGAGAACTGCTATAAGTAAACGTTAGGAAGGAACATTAAATGAAAAAACTGTTAAATCATGTTATAGCACTATTTGTTTTGATGGTTGTTATACTGATGGTTGTTCCTCTTAATCCGTTCTTTCTGGATATGATGTTTATTATCAACATAACAGTTTCGTTGATAATATTACTTACGACTATGTACATAGGTGAAGCCTTGGAATTCTCTATATTTCCATCGCTGTTATTGATTACCACGTTGTTCAGACTTGCCTTAAATATCTCGTCTACCCGATTGATTTTAACGGAACAAGGTGCGGCAGGGCAGGTTATTGAAACCTTTGGTACCTTCGTATTAAGGGGCAACGTAGTAGTAGGTGTTATCATATTCTTAATTATAGTTTTAGTTCAGTTTATTGTAATTACAAAAGGTGCAGAACGTGTAGCTGAAGTTGCTGCAAGATTTACATTGGATGCCATGCCTGGAAAACAAATGGCTATTGATGCAGATTTAAGTTCTGGACTTATTACTGAAGAGGAAGCTAGGATTAGAAGAAGTAAGATTCAAAGAGAATCTGACTTCTACGGAGCCATGGACGGTGCTACAAAGATTGTAAAAGGTGATGCGATTATGTCCATCATTATTACATTAATAAACTTTATAGCAGGAACCATTATAGGCGTAGTGCAAAGTGGTCTTCCATTCGGGGAAGTTTTGAACATATATTCAATTGCTACCATAGGAGATGGATTGGTATCACAGATACCTGCATTACTAATTTCAACCGCTACCGGCATGATTGTTACAAGATCAGTAGCCGAGGGAACTTTAAATGAGGACGTTCTTAAACAATTTACAGCGCAACCAAAAGTGTTGATGATTGCGGGAACAACAATGCTATTAATGAACTTGATTCCTGATTCACCTCATTTACAAACAACAGCATTGGGTCTTTTCCTAATAATATTAGGATTTAGGTTAAATAGATCCGAGGCAGAACAAGAACAAATTGAACAGGGAGCCATGGAAGATTTGGCTGAGTACCCTGAAGAACAATTTGACGAAAACGCATATTTTAAAGATATAAATAATATTTACTCATTAATAAATGTAGAGCCTATTGAAATGGAATTTGGCTATAGCTTAATACCTTTAGTAGATGAAGCAAGCGGTGGTAACCTTATAAACAGAATAGTAATATTTAGAAGACAGTTTGCTCAGGAAATGGGTTTTGTAGTTCCCTCTGTGCGACTTAGAGACAGCGCGGCGTTAAATGCAAACCAATATGTTATTAAGCTAAAGGGTGAAGAAATTGCAAGTGGAGAGCTATTAGTTGACTACTATTTGGCGTTGGAACCACCAAATCCCGCAGGGGATATTGATGGTATTGAAACCATTGAACCGGCATATGGAATACCAAGTAAGTGGATAACACCGGAAAAAAGGGACATGGCTGAAATTTATGGATATACTGTAATAGACCCTCTTTCTGTAATGCTTACACATCTGTCAGAAACGGTTAGAAGACACGTACACGAATTGCTTACAAGAGCAGAAGTTATGCAAATCTTAGAAAATACAAAAAAGACATCTCCTGAACTTGTAGAGGAAGCTGTTCCAAATGTAATTGCTTATGGAACATTACAAAAGGTATTATATAACCTTTTAAAGGAAGGCATTCCCATTAAAGATATGGTTACTATCCTTGAGAGCTTAATAGATTCTGCTCAAAGCACAAACGATATAGATGTTATGACAGAAAATGTTAGATCAGCTTTGAAACGAACTATAACAAGACGCTTCTGTGAAAATGGTCAGCTTAAGGTGGTAACACTGGACAGTGAAATTGAAAAAGCGGTACTGTCCAGCCTGACTAGAAGTGAACAGGGTATATACCTTGCACTTAGCCCAGACTTAATACAAAAAATAGTTATTCAACTGGGAGAGCATATAAATAAATTTAAAGAGTTGAATACCGTACCTATTATACTGACAAGCAATGTAATCAGAGTATATTTTTATAGGCTGATAGAACAATTTTATCCCAATGTATATGTTCTTGCATTTAATGAAGTTGCAAATAATATACAAATTCAGGCACTGGGTAACATAAATATGTAATATAAGTATGGACATTGTTAAAGGGATTAGAACATGATAGAGAAAAACTTGCTAAAAAACAAAACAGTATCAGAATTGTTTAACCTTTATAGAGAAACTGGCGATATATATGTTAAACAAGAATTAGTAATGAGATACAGCGGTATGGTAAAAACAATAGCGGTACAACTGAGGGGCGTATATGCAAGCTTCACGGATATTGATGATATTGTAAATGAAGGTATTATAACGCTAATGCAGGTAGTTGACAAATTTGACCCCTCTAAAAATGTTAAATTTGAAAGCTACGCTTCCCTTAGAATTCGAGGCGCCATAGTTGATTTGGCAAGAAAACAGGACTGGGTTCCGAGAAATATAAGAAAATTGGGAAAGGCTATTGACCAATCCTATTCAGAATTATATTTTGTACTGGGAAGGTATCCAACGGATGAAGAGGTTGCTGACAAACTTGGAATTACTGTAGAAAAATATTATAAAGCTTTAAGCGAAACAAACTTATTTAATGTGTTGTCGCTGGATGCCATAGTAGCAGGAATCCAAGACGAGGGGCAAAATGAAAAGGTTTTAAAAGACCATAATGTGGATGGCCTGCCGTCTCATAATCTAGAACAAAAAGAATTGCAACAGATGTTAAAGGAGTCGGTGGAACATCTTAGAGAAAATGAACAGCTTGTGGTTTCTTTATATTATAGAAAAGAGCTTAGCATGAAAGAAATTGCTAAGGTTATGGGTATAAGCGAACCAAGAGTGTCTCAGCTACATTCCACTGCGCTGAAAAAATTGAGATTAAACCTTGAAAGCTATTACAAGGCATAATGAAGCATGGTTTTAATTCACATACATAGTTAAATTTAAATAGTGACATAAAGTATTAGATAGTTTTGCTTAATGTCAAAAATGGAGGCAAATAATGTTTAAAGGCTTTTATATGGCAACTTCTGGTATGCTTACACAATCAAGAGTGCTAAATACAGTCAGTAATAATATGGCAAATTCATCTACACCTGGGTATAAAAAGGACACACTGGCCACCACAACCTTTGAAGATGTTTTGATTCATAGGACAGGAAATAAGGATAAGAGCGTTTATACTCCTTTGAATGATTCCTCTATGATAAGAACTGCCGATGAGTTGGTTACTGATTACAGTGAAGGCACTTTAGAGTTTACAGACAGAACATTAGATTTTGCCGTATCCGGAAAAGGGTTCTTTCAAATTCAGACACCAAATGGAGAAAACAGATATACTCGAAATGGCTCATTTAACGTAGATGAAGAGGGATATTTGTGTTTACAACATATTGGTAGGGTTGTTGGAGAAAATGGACCTATTTTATTGGGAACAGACAATATAAAGGTAAGCGAAGAGGGCACTATAACCGATGGAGAAACTTCCGAAGTATTAGGTCAGCTTAGAGTCGTAGACTTTACAGATTACGCACAGGTTAGAAAAGCCGGAGAAGGTATGTTTGAAAGCACTAACCCAATGAATGCAGTGGTATCAAATAGTTCGGTAATGCAAGGAACAATAGAGCGTTCCAATGTGCAAGCTATGGATGAAATGATGGCAATGATGACAAGTCAACGTGCATTTCAAAGTGCCAGTCAAATTGCAAAGGCGTATGACCAACTAATGGGTAAGGCTGTGGAGTTAGGAACGCTATAAACAATCGGCATATGACGGAAAAAACAATTGCGATTGATTACTTATACATTTAGGTAACATTTGTTTAAATATAATCAATAGTGGAAATGGAGATAAAAATAAATGGATATTTCTTTTTATACGGCAGGAGTAGGTGCAAAGGCTCAACAGACAAGGCTTGATGTCATTGGAAACAATATGTCCAATGCAAATACGGTTGGATATAAGTCACAAAATGCGGCTTTTGTTGATCTGTTATACAGCAATATGAGAGAGCCGGCGGGAGCAAATACACAGTTAAAAGTAGGAGCCGGTGCACGTATTGAAAAAACCGATGTAAATTATAATAGCGGAGGATTACAAAGCACAGATAATCCTACGGACTACACAATTATTGGAGATGGTTTTTTCGCTGTGCAAAACCCTTCCACAAATCAGATTTATTATACTAGGGACGGAAGTTTTAAGCATTCTCTTTTTCGTGACGGTGAATTTTACTTAGTAAATGGCAGTGGCGAATTAGTTCTGGATGAAAATTTTGAAAGAATAAAAGTGGATTTATCCGGCTCAGAAGAATCTAAACAAAAAGACCCCAAGAAACCGGCAGTTTTTGATTTTGAAGTGAAGGACGGAATGCTTTTAGTAGGAAACAATTTGTTTTTACCTAGAGAAAAGAATGGGGCGCCTACACTGAGAAAGGATGCAAAAATCCAAACCGGAGCTCTAGAAACTTCAAATGTGGAGGTTTCAACAGAGATGGTTAAATTAATTGAAACTCAAAGAGCCTATTCAATGAATTTAAAAATGGTTCAAACATCGGGTGAGATTGAAGAGATTATTAATAATTTAAGATAATAGTTTTGTTATTGATAGATATTGTTGGGTTTTGAAATGGGAGTTGATAGTATGGCTAAGACACCACCTTCAACAACTGAAAAGAGAAGTGAGCTAGATATTTTAATTGATGAACTTCAAGAGGATAAGTCTAGTTCTGTTTTTGATACTATCCTTTTTGAAGATGAAAATGATATAGAAGATAGTAATGCTGAACAGTTGGATGATGACTTTTTAAATGAGATTGACATGGAAGAACACCATGATAAAAAAGCATTTGAAAAGAACCCGATGACTTTTACACTATTCTTCTCTGCAGATAAAATGTGCGCTTATATTAGGGCTCAGGATTATCAAAGGGGAAAAGATATTGACAACAGAATACCTAAAGAAGTAATCTATGACCTTCTAAAAGAAAAAGAAGTAAGTTATGGCATTGACAATGATGGAATACAGGAATATTGCAAAGGGAAAAGCTTATTTAAAGACTTTCAAGTTGCTACGGGTAAAAGGCCTATAAAGGGCGAAGATGGAAGTGTAGAATTTTTCTTCCCCATAGACTTAAGATATGCTCCTAAGGAAAAGGATGACGGAACAGTAGACTATAAGGAGCTGGGTGTTGTTAGAAATGTAAATGAAGGAGACTTGCTGTGCAGGATTACTCCGCCCACAGATGGAGTAGAGGGGATTGATGTTTTAGGTAACTCAGTAGCCCCCATTCCGGGTAAAGCCGCCGTAGTTAATGGTGGTAAGGGTGTGGATATTTCTGAAGACGGGTTGGAATACAAAGCTCAGAACAACGGGATGGTTGAGTTAAATAATGGTGTGGTGGAAGTTAAAAACGTATATACCATAAAGGGTGACGTTGGACCTTCTACAGGAAACATTAGATTTAACGGTGCGGTTATGGTTATGGGAAGTGTACTTTCTGACTATGCCATATATGCCAATGGAGACATTATAGTTAACGGCTTTGTAGAAGCCAGCATTTTAAATTCAACAGGAAATATACTTATAAATAACGGCATTAATGGGATGAAAAAAGGATTCCTTAAGGCAGATGGCAATGTAACCGTAAAATTTGCAGAGATGGCAAGGATTGTATCCGGCGGAACCTTTTATTGTGACTATTGTATCAACTGTGATGTTAGAGCCGCAGAGTCTATTATAGGAAAAGGAAAGAGAGCATCCCTACTTGGAGGCAATTATATTGCAGGCAGAAGCATAGAGGCAAACACCTTGGGCAGTGATTTAAACATTCCCATGGAAGTTCAAATAATACCTGATTGGCAAAGCATAAGAAATCTGAAAATAAAGCCGGAAGAACGCATTAGAGAGAACAACGAAAAAATCTGTGAGCACGTTGCTCAAATCTCTAAAATCAGGACAGTATATGATGGTTTAGAAAATGAAATAAATAAATTATCCAGAAAAAATAAATTTGACTTACCTGAAGAAAGGGCAGCTAAAAAGAAAAAGGCAATGCTGTTAATGCAAAAAAAGATTGAATTAAAGCATGAGATAGATGCCATAGAAGAGAAAATACAAAAATTAGACTTAGCTTCCGCGTGCGATGGATGTATGATTATTGTTAGAAAGATTATACATACAAGTGTGAGAATCTGTATTGGTAATGCAACCTTGAGAATTCAAGGACACCAAGAAAAACAGACATATGTTGAAAAGGACGGAATGATAGAATCATATAGCGTTACTCCGGGTGATTCTAAATAATGTTAATGGACTGATTTAATATTTGTTGTAATACTATTAAAATAAATATTAAACTAGTAAATAAATCTAGGGAAACTTAGAATAAAGAGGAGAAATAAAATGGCCATAGAAAGATACGAAGACTTAGATAGTATGCAACTGGATGCATTGAAAGAGATTGGCAATATTGGTTCAGGAAATGCTGCCACTGCTTTGTCTGAGGCTATAGGAAAGCCTGTAAATATAGACATTCCTACAGTTAAAATTTTAGATATTAATGAAGCAGTGGAAGCGCTTGGTGGGGCTGAGACTATTGTTGCAGGGATTCTGGTAAAATTAGAAGAAGGAATTCATGGAGCGATGATGAGTATACAGACCCTAGAAGTTATAAACTTGATACTTGAAAGCTTACTGGGAACAACGGTTGAAGCATATGAAGATATGGATGAAATGCAGCTTTCAGCTATCACAGAAATAGGTAATATTTTGATGGGGTCATATGTAAATGCAATTGCAGACATGACTGGTATGGCTGTAAATATTTCGGTTCCGGCGGTATCTGTAAATATGATGGGTGCACTTATAACTGTTCCAATGGCAACATATTGCTATGAAGCTGAGAAGATAATGATGATTGAAGGAAAGTTTTCTTTTGATGGAATAATGCACAAAGACAACTTGCTGTTGATACCGGATGTTGAATCGTTAAAGACAATTCTAACAAGATTAGGAGTATATAATGAGTAATATTGTAACTGTGGGTATCGCCGAAATGGGAGTAGTAAAAGGGGATGACCAACTGATTACGTATGCTTTAGGCTCGTGTGTAGGTGTGTGTATCCATGATAAAACTTTAAAAATAGCAGGTATGGTACATATTATGTTACCGGAAGCTCCGGCAGATGGAAAAGGAAAAGCTATTTGTAGGTACGCTGATTCAGGAATACCTGAACTGATTAAAAAAATGGAAAGTATAGGATCTGTAAGGCGAAATATGACTGCTAAAATAGCAGGCGGAGCTAAGATGTTTAACATACCGGGAGATTCGGTGGTTGGAAATATTGGGGACAGGAATATTGAAGCGGTAAAGAAGGTCTTGGCACAATTAAGAATTTCAATTATTGGGCAAGATGTAGGCTTGGATTATGCTCGAACCATGTCGTTTAATGCCAGTGATGGTATGGTAACCATTAAAGCGTTCTCTAAAGGGACAAGCTCTTGGTAATAAATAGAGAAATAGTTGTATTTTTTGAAAATAGGACTAAAATAAAAAATTAAGGGACGTAATCCTAAGTTAAGGGGATTGCGTCTTTTTAGTTATAGAACAAAAGTATTTAGCAATAAATACAGGACAAAGTATTTAATTAATCAATAAATAAATTTAAAACGGGGGTACTCAGTTAATAGATTAAGTAGAAAGAGAAATACAAAATAATTGTAAATCGTAAATAGACTATTTATTCGGTAAATCAGCATATTTTAAAGCAATTTGATTAACCACCAGTTCAGAAGCTGAAAGTGCTTTTAATAAGGCGGGGTTATACTGTTCTTTATCCAATAATATACCCTCCATTGCAAGTTCAAAAAATCCGTGGTTGTTACCTTGGAAATGGCGGGTAAAATGATCAATGGAGGTAGCAAGACCAACAATTTGTGCAGGCAAAGGAATATCGTCACCTTTAATACCTCTGGGATATCCTGAACCATCCCAACATTCGTGGTGATAAGATGCAATATCTGAGCATAGTGCTATATAATCTTTTAATTTAGGGTTAATATGCAATTGCAATAATTCCTCGCCCTTAATGGTATGCTGATTATATATTTTTTGTTCCTTTGGTGTTAATGAATCGTGATTTTGTAAAATATTATCGGGTATAGAGATTTTACCTATATCGTGATAAGCTGTAGCTCGTGTAAAGATTTCCATTTGTTCGCTATTCAGATAAATCTCACTGGGAAAATTCTCTAAGAATTTTTTTAAAATTATACCGGAAAAAAGGGATACCCTCCTTAAATGCCGTGGAGATTCAAATCTTCTGAACATCAGTAGACTCTTAAAAGTTTTATTCAAAACATTGTCATATTGTTTTACCTCATTAAAATACATTTCCGTATTGTTTACAAGGTCAAATAGTTTTGAATTATATGATAGGGAGGAACCTTTCAGTATAGACAGTATTCTCTCTCTAAAAAAATCCTGTTCAAAGGGTTTTGCAATAAAATCTATTGCACCTAATTGAAAACCCCTAACAACATTGTTTTTTACAGATTCTGTTCCAACCAAAACAATAGGGATGTCTTTAGTTTTAGGAATTAGTTTTATCTTTTGTAAAACTTCATAGCCATTCATTCGAGGAAGAGAAATATCTATTATTCCTAATCTTATCTTTGAAGGGTCTTCCAAAACTAATCCCAATGCGCTGATTCCATTGTTTACTTCAAGTATTTCATAAGTATTTTTCAAGGCACTGCTTATAGTTGCCCTGTCAAAATGCGAAGCATCGGCCACTAGTAATTTCTTTTCTGCGGTCATATTATTCACCCCACGATTGTATAAAATAATACGTATTGTAAATTAAAATAACTATAAAAGAAACAATAATATTAAAAATTAAGGGCTAACAATATCAAAGTATATATTGTTACTTTTTATGATGCTTAGGATTAATTTTTACAGTGATGCAGGCCTTTGTAATCTGGGATGTAAGATCAGCACCAAATTGAAGTTCATAAGAAGCAAGCTTTTGAAAAAGATGTCCTTTTTCAGTCACTGTATAAAGGGGTTTGGTATGATTTAATGTCAAAGCAATAACATCATACATACAATCCTCACAACAGCACATATTTAAGCTTTTCATTATTTCGGGAGTTTTACTTTTTACAACTTCTTCTGCAAGATTATGAAGAACCTTTGTAGTCATACTTTTTGCCTCCTGAATATTATTATTTTGTTCAATAGGATTAATATTTGTAGACATATCATTATTATATGAGCTGTCGTCATCATCTGTAAACTTTTCTAAGACATATGCTTGGCTATTAAGAGCATCGGTCGTAGAAATATCATTCTGCTGGGTTGGAATGGAAGTAGAAGTAGAAATTTCTTCCCTTTCTGTAAATGCTTCTTGAGTTTCCATGGAAGCTTCCTGCTCTTTTACACTGTTATCCTTAATTCCAAATTTCGCCATAAATGTAGGAGAATAAGGTGGTCTTTCGTTGGACTCGTTACCCTCGGTGTTGTTATCCGGTGACTTTGCCTGTTTTGATTTCTTCTCTAACTGTTCTTGCAACTCCTTTTCAAGGTTGGCTTTTAAACAATCGGAAAGTGATCCGTTACTTGAATCGCCTCTAACTTCAACTAAAATCTCTGGTTTCGATAAACTTACAGGCTCGCTAACTTTATCGGCAGGGCTTTCAGCTAATGGCGGATTTTGGCTTGTTTGCTCCGGTTTGTACACATCATGTTTTTCTATTGTATTATTATTCTCATTGGGCACATTTGATAAAGTCTCTTCTTCTTTAGAAATATCTCCACCGCCATTTGTTAGTAGACTTAATACGTGTGCCGTCTTATTACTCTTCTTAGGCATTTATAGACCTCCGGCAATTAATTCTTTTAAAAAGTTGTTATAGTCAACACAGGCATTAACTTTTGGGGCATAGTCCAATAATCCCATTCCGTGCGCTGGGGCTTCAGCAACCGCAATGCTATTTCGTATAACGGTATCTGCTACCTTTGTACCAAGCTGTAATGCAATGGCTCCTGTCATATCTGAAACCTCTTTAGTTAAAGCCGCTCTCTTGTTATATTTAGTAAGTAATATACAGGTTAAATCCAGTTTTGGATTATAATATTTTTTTACGTTTTCTATAGTATCCTTTATCTGACTGATTCCTAAAAGACTTAAAATCTCCGGAATCATTGGAATAATTAAATTATCTGCGCATACATATGCGTTTACTGTAAGAATGTTTAATGCCGGTGGAGTATCTATTACCACGTAGTCATAGATATCCTTAATATCCTTGAGTGCTTCTGTTAACAAAAACTCTCGTCCAGAATGGTTAAATTCCAACTCGGCAGTACTGAGTAAGATGTTGGATGGAATAAAATGACCGCAATCTGTTTGTCTGATGGCTTCAGTAACAGTTGCTTTGCCTTTAAATACATCGTATAGGGTAACTCCCTCTTCGATATTTATTCCTAAGCTGAAACCCAAACTGCCTTGAGGGTCTAAATCTACACCCAAAACTTTAAATCCCATCTTCGAAAGACCGCTAATAAGTGCATTACAGGTTGTTGTTTTTGCAACGCCACCTTTTTGGTTTGTAACTGCTATTACCTTTGCCAATTTACTTCTCCCCTTATGTATATTTATTTATATATTTGCCAATATATTTTATTTTTTGCTTAACTTATTTTATCATATGACGATATATAAGTATAGAAAATTTAGCTTTTAAAAAGATTTAAATATATACATATTAGGCTAAAACAAGGAAGTTGAAAGCCAGTTGGGATTGTTAGGGAGGAATATTATGGCAAATATAAACAATGTTTCGCAAACAAGTAGTTCATCTTCATATGTAGCAAAAGGTATTTCAGGACTTGCCAGTGGTATGAACACAGAAGAAATCGTAGAAAAGATGACTTCTGACATACAGGCAAAGATTGATAAAGTGAAGCAGGAACAACAAAAATATACATGGAAGCAAGAGGCTTACAGGGAGGTTATTTCTTCATTGGTAAGCTTTCAGGACAAGTACTTTTCATTCTCCTCTTCCACAAATCTGTTAAGTTCCAGTTTTTTTAATGCCACTACAATGGTTGCAGGGGGCAGCAATGCCGGTAAAATTTCTGTAAGCGGCGTTGCAAGCACCAATAAACCTACTTACTCTGTAACAGGAGTAAGTCAGTTGGCAACGAAGTCCAGTTTTAGTAGCGGAGGAATCAAGACTGCACAAAAAATAGAAACGGGGGAAATCTCATTTGGAGAAAGAGAAGCCAGTCTTCTTACAAATGGATCAGTTTCCATAAAGTATGGTGATAAAGTATACACTGTAGATATACCTTCTGATGCCACCATAAATGACCCTCAATCTCTTGTTGATGCATTGAATAAATCCATGACACAGAACAACCTATCAATTGGAGGAACATTAGCGGAAAAATTAGAGTTTTCTCTAGGTGATGATGGTAAGGTATCCCTTAATGCCATAAATCCAACAGACAGTAACTTGTTTTCTATAAGTGGAGGAACAAATCCGGTATTAAATGCTCTTCACATGACAAGTGGAACGGAGGCAGTTGACGGAAAGATTACTGCCAGTGAAGTAACCAAAAAAGAGGATCTTGTTCATAACGTTAAATTTGATTTAACGGGGAAGAGTTTAACCTTTGATTTAAATGGTAGCAGTAAGACTATTGCATTCACAGCAGAAGATAGTGAAAAGGTTACTGACATTGAATCACTTAAAACTCTACTGCAAGAGAAAATAGATGATAAGTTTGGAAAGAATAAAATAAAAGTTTCAATACCTACTGATTCTACAGGTGCATTGGAAAATAAAATATCATTTGGTACGGTTAAGCTTGATAGCAGTGGAAATGAAGTTGTAGATGAGACTTCTCTTTTGAAAATAACCTCAGCCACTTCAGACACACTATCCTCCAGCGGTGTTTTCAACTTAGAGGATGGAGCGCAAAATAGATTAAATACTTCCAAAACCTTAAAGGAATTAGGGTTTACTCCTAGTGGAACCGATGAACAGGGGAAACCGCAATATAAGCTTAAGGTTAATGGGGTAGAGTTTGCTTTTGGTGAGGACGATACCATCAATAAGGTTATCAACACAATAAATAATGACAGAGAAGCAGGCGTAAATATAACATATTTATCAACATCAGGCAGATTTAGCGTAATGGCCGACGAGTCTGGGGTACAAGGCAAAGTTGAATTTGAAGATATGGGTGGAGACTTAGTATTAGGATTATTTGGAACTAAGGATCAAATGGACTCTTCAATGATACATGGACAGGATATGAAGATGACCATAAGGTACGATGGCTCTGATACAGATGTTGAAATAAACAGAAGCTCAAACAATGTAAGCATAGATGGAATAAACTTTACTGCAAATGGAACATTCAGTGCATACAATAAGGATGGCGTGTACAATAAGGAAGATGCAATCTCCTTTACTACAAAATCAGAGACAGATAATATTGTGTCAACCATTAAAAGCATGGCAGAAGACTACAATAAGATGTTGGATAGCATAAATAAGTTGACTTCCACTAAAGCTAATAGAAAATACCCTCCATTAACTGATGCTCAGAAAAAAGAAATGAAACCAGAAGAAATAAAGCTATGGGAGGATAAGGCAAAAGAGGGGATTTTATTTGGAGACAGCACCTTAAATCAGTTAGCTTCTGATATGAGATTTATGTTCTCTACAGCAATTAACAACGTAGGAACAGCATCTTCAATTGGAATAACAACGTCATCTTCTTATAGTGACAACGGAAAGATTGTAATAGATGAAAAGAAGTTAAAAGAAGCTTTAGAAAGTGATCCTGAAAAAGTGAAATCAATATTTATTTCTTCAGCAGATGCAAGCCCATCACTCACCGGAAGCGGCAGACTTGCTGGAGGTTTGAGTATACGTATGAAAACAACAATGGAAGCATATGCAAAAAGCACAGGATCTTATAAAGGAAAATTAGTAGACTTAGCAGGAATTAAAAATAATGCTACAACAAGTGATAACTATATAGACAGGCAACAGAAAATATTAAATGCTAAATTGGAATCACTTGAAAAGGTATTGAAAAAGAGAAGAGACAGATATCAAGGCCAATTCTCGAACTTAGAAGTGTACCTCTCAAAGATGAATGCCCAAAGCTCTTGGTTGGCATCTGCAACCGGAGGAAATTAGTGATAGGAAGAAGGAAAAGAAGGGAAGTTAGAAATAATGAATTACGGATACCAACAATATAAAACTCAGTCCGTGGAAACTATGACCAAGGGCGAAATGCTTATTCTTCTTTACGATGAAATAAACAAAAGATTATTAAGATGCAAAAATTACTTTGAAAAGGGTGATATGGAATTATTTGAGGCAGATGTGCAAAGGGCAATAGATATAGTAAACTATCTAACAAAGAGTCTTGATATGAAATATCCTATTAGTAATGATTTATATAAGCTTTATGACTTTATTACTTATCAACTTGCAAGAGTAAAGGCAGGCAGAAATTTAGCGTTAATTGATGATGTCACGCCGTTGATTAAGGACCTTAGAGAAAGTTTTAAAGAGGCGGATAGAATGACCAAACAAGACCCAAAGGTTGGAGCGGGCATTGGTGGAGGAACTACAAGCGTAACGCTGGGCGTAGGCTGATGGAGGCAGTAATATAGTGGATAGTTTTACAGCAACAACAAAAATTCTAGATAATTTAAAAATTAAATATAGACATATGGACAATATTATGAACTTGACAAAAGAACTAGAAAAGGCTATGATGGCAAATGATTCAGTATCTTTTAGTTCGGTTTTGGACATGAGGGGTGATGTGATGATTTTGGTTGATAAGATTGACCAAGAAAATCAACAAATAGTAAATCGCCTGCCAAGCCCAATAAAAGAAAGAATGGCAGCTATTATTTTACCGAAAAATAATGGTAATAGAGAGACTTTAGTATTAGACAATCCTTTGGAGACAAACATATATGATACTAATAAAAGAATTCTTGCGCTACTTACGAAAATTATAAATTTAGATACTGAGATTAATCAAAGAATTAAAAAGTAGCTATTATTGATTAGTCATACAATATGCTATAAAATACAAATTCGTAAATATCAAGGAGAAAACATGGAAATTTTAAAGCAAAAGATATTAACAGAAGGTCAAGTTCTAGGTGAAGATATTGTAAAGGTAGATGGATTCTTAAATCACCAAATTGATGTCAAGTTTATGGAGGAGATTGGTAGGGAATTTAAAACTAGATTTCACGATATAAAAGTGGACAGAATTTTGACGGTAGAATCCAGTGGAATAGCTATTGCTTGTGAAACAGCTAGATTTTTTGACTATGCTCCTGTTGTTTTTGCAAAAAAGGTTGCACCAAACACTATGGCAGAGGGCTGTTACAGTGCGGAAGCGAGATCTTTTACAAAGGGAACGGTTTCCAACTTAAGAGTGGCAAAGAGATTTCTAAAAGAAGGAGAGAAGGTTCTTATTGTTGATGATTTTTTAGCTTCAGGAGAGGCTTCCATCGCACTTGCTAAAATGGTTAGAAAAGCAGGTGGAGAAGTTGTGGGAGTTGGTGCGGTTATTGAAAAGCAATTTCAGGGAGGAAGTGAAAAACTTCGAGAGATGGGTTGCAGAGTAGAATCTCTTGTAGTAATAAAAGATTTTCAAGCTGGAAAAATTATATTTGAATAGCTAAAAGCATAATGGGAAAAAGGATATAATTTTCCTAAAACAGAAAAAACACGAACAATAAAACGATATTACGAGGATAAAGTTTGGAATGACACGAACTTTATCCTTTTATTTTATAAAATAATACTAAAAATATTGGGATACCACTTTACTAGTATAAATTTGGTTATTATAATAATAATACATAATGAATTTTGTAATAACGAAGGAGAAAAATGATGAAAAGGTTTTTAACTGTTTTATTGGCATTGGTTATGGTCTTTGGCCTAGCTGCTTGCGGAAATTCTGGTGATTCTGATGCGGAAGCTACAGATGAATTCAAGGTTGGATTTATTTACATTGGAAGTATAAACGACGGTGGTTATACTCAGGCTCAGCATGAAGGAACTTTAGCTATGCAAGAAAAATTTGGTGGTAAAGTTAAGGCAGTTTGGGTTGAAGAAGTAAATGACTCAGATAAATCAGCAACAATTGATGCTGCTACAAACCTTATTGACCAGGGTTGTAAAGTAATTGTAGGATGCAGTTATGGATACATGGATGCATTGGATGAACTTGCAAAGTCTCCGGATTATGCTGATATTTCATTTTTACACTTCTCAGGAAATAAAATGAACGATAAAAACTTTGGTAACTATTTTGGAGCTACTGAAGAACCAAGATATTTAACTGGTATTATTGCTGGTATGATGACTGAAACTAACAAGTTAGGTTATGTTGCAGCGCAGCCTTACACAGAAGTTCAAATTGGTATCAATGCGTTTACTCTTGGTGCTCAGTCTGTTAATCCGGATGTTGAAGTAAAAGTTGTTTACATCAATAGCTGGTATGACCCGGAAAAGGAAAGAAGTGCCGCAGATGAGCTTTTAGCTCAGGGTTGTGATATTATTACACAGCATTGTGATACTACCGGACCTCAGGTTGCGGCAGCAGAAGCAGGAGCATATGCTATTGGTTATAACTTAGACAACAGTAAAGTTGAAGCTATTAAAGATGCATACTTAACTTCAGCTACATGGCATCACGAACAATTCCTTATTCCAACTATTGAAAAAATTATGGCTGGAACTTGGACTCCTGAATCATATTATGGTTCAATGGCAGATGGATATGTAGATCTTGCACCTATGACAGATTTAGTTCCTGCTGATGTTCAGGCTAAAGTTAATGAAGTTAAAGAAAAGATGAAGGCTGGTGAATTCGCTCCGTTCTCAGGTAAGATTTTATACAATGACGGAACTGTACTATGTGAAGAAGGACAGACTTTAACTAGGGAAGAAATTTGGAAAACCAATAAGTTAGTAAAGGGTGCAACCGGCGCAAACTAATTTGTGATTTGCCTTTAGATTGTAAACATTTTGACTTAAAGAGGGATATGTTGTATTCGACATACCCTCTTTATTTTCGTCAAATAATGTGTTATACTAAAAGGTATTGATTATATAGTTTTTGATTAAACATAGTAGCGGAGGATTTCATGAGCGAAAAGCGCGTAGCTATACAAATGAACAATATTACAAAAACTTTTGGATCGCTGAAAGCAAATGAGGACGTAAACCTTACTGTTTATGAAGGTGAGGTTCATGCTCTTTTAGGCGAAAATGGAGCGGGCAAAAGTACTCTAATGAATATGTTATCCGGGATATATACTCCTGATGGAGGTAGCATCTACATTCATGGGGAAGAAGTACAATTTACATCGCCCAAAGATTCTATAGATATGGGTATAGGAATGATACATCAACACTTTAAGTTGATTGATGTTTTATCAGCAAAAGACAATGTAGTTATTGGACAAAAAACAGGTTTTTTTACTAAGGGTAAAGTTTTATCGCAAAAAGTTTGTGAGATTTCCGATAAATATGGACTTGATATTAACCCGGATAAGAAGGTTTATGATATGTCTGTGGGAGAAAAACAAACTCTGGAGATAATCAAGGTACTGTTTAGAGGGGCAAAAATATTAATTTTGGATGAACCTACTGCGGTACTTACACCTCAAGAAATAGAAAAACTGTTTCAGATTATTAGAAATATGAAAGCGCAGGGCTGTGCTATCGTTATAATAACCCATAAGCTAAATGAAGTTATGGAGATTAGCGATAGAATTACCGTTCTTAGAAAAGGTAAATCAATTGATACCGTAGAAACTAAGAATGTAGAAATTTCATCACTGATTGAAATGATGGTAGGAAAGAAGATGGATTTATCTCTTGAGAGAGAAGAAATTCCCAACAAGAAAGTACTTCTTGAGCTTCAGGACGTTACCGTATTGGATCGTGAGAAAAAACCGGCTTTGGCAGATGCAACATTTAACTTATATGGCGGTGAGATTCTAGGCGTTGCCGGAGTTGCCGGCAGTGGTCAGAAAGAATTATGCGAGACTATAGCGGGTCTTGATTTGGCAGAAAAGGGAAGAATTCTTTTTGAGGGAGAAAGCCTAAACGGAAAGACTCCTAAAGACATCATAAAATTAGGTATAAGCATGGGCTTTATCCCTGAAGATAGATTGGGAATGGGTCTTGTGGGAAGCATGGACATAGTTCACAACTTAATCTTGAAGGATTACCAAGGCAGACCGGGAATTTTTCTGAAAAGAGGACCTTGTATTGAAAAAGCCAAAGAGCTGGTAGATGAGCTTGAGATAAAAACACCAAGTATTTACACACCGGTAAAGAAAATGTCCGGCGGTAATATACAAAAAGTTCTTCTGGGCAGAGAAATAGATGCAAATCCAAAAGTTCTAATAACAGCATATCCTGTTAGAGGGCTTGATATTGGAGCTTCATATAAGATATATGATTTGCTTAATGAACAAAAAAAGAACGGCGTAGGAGTTCTATTTATCGGTGAGGACTTAGACGTTTTATTGGAACTATGTGATAGAATCATGGTTATGTGTGGAGGCAAGATTACAGGTATTGTCAATGCCAGCCAAGTAACAAAAGAGGAACTGGGACTATTGATGACAGGAACGATGTTGGAAGATGAGGAGGTTGGATTTAATGAACTTGCTTAAAATAACGAAAAGAGACAACCTTAATAAAAAACAGGAAATAACCATAAGAGTAATGGCAATACTTTTATCAATAGTTTGCGCCGGGTTAATTTTAATTATTTTTGGGTTAAACCCAATTAATGTTTTTAGTGCGATTATAGAAGGGTCTTTAGGAACTGAGCTAAGAATAAAGCAGACAATAGTTAAGGCCATTCCGTTGATTATAACTTCATTGGGAATTTTGGTGGCTTTTAAAATGAAGTTTTGGAACATTGGCGGAGAAGGACAAATTGTTATGGGGGCTACTGCTGCTACCTTTGTGGCACTAAACTTCGGGGATTTGCCTCAGCCTATATTACTTATAGCAATGGCCATTGCCGGCATGATAGCCGGCGGTATCTGGGCGTTTATTCCGGCAGTTTTTAAAGCTAAAATGGGAACAAATGAAACTATATTTACTTTAATGCTAAATTATATTGCAATAAAGTTTGTTACCTACTTGCAGCATGGCCCTTGGATAGATCCAAATGCAAATGGATTTCCAAAGATAGCACCATTTCCTGACAATGCGATATTACCATCAGTGTTAGGTATACACGCTGGATGGATAATTGCAATTATCTGTACTATTATTGTTTACGTATTGATGAAATACACAAAATTAGGATATGAGATAACCGTTGTGGGTGAAAGTTTTGAAACTGCCCGATATGCAGGTATGAATATAAATAAAATAATTATAGTTGCAATGCTCATTTCAGGAGGGCTTTGTGGCTTAGTGGGAATGATACAGGCTTCTGCCATTGAAAAAACCCTAGTGGCCGGTATATCCTGTGGATATGGATTTACTGCAATAATTACTGCATGGCTGGCAAGGCTAAACGCCGTTGCAACGGCTTTTGTGTGTGTGGTGTTTGCAATGCTTATTCAGGGAGGATCATATATACAACTGGCTATGAATGTTCCTAGTGCAGTATCCAGTGTTGTTCAAGGAACAATATTATTCTTTGTACTTGGAAGTGAATTTTTCCTTCAATATAAGATAAGCTTAGCTCAAAGACAAGGAAAAGTATCAGAAAAGGAGGTAGCGTAATATATGGAAGCTTTTTTAGCAGCTTGTATAGTAGCCGGAACACCTCTTGTTTTTGCTACGGTGGGCGAATTAATTACTGAAAAATCAGGAAGCCTTAACCTTGGAGTAGAAGGTATGATGTTAATGGGGGCTGTTATGGGCTTTACAGCGGCTTATAACACAGGAAATCCTATAATCGCAATCTTATGTGCCGCCCTTGCAGGAGCAGGAGGTGCATTGATATTTGCAATAATAACCGTTACCTTAAGAGCTAATCAAACGGTTACCGGATTGACACTTACTATATTTGGAACAGGTTTTGCGAGCTTTGTAGGACAATCCATGATTGGATTCTCTGTACCGAAATCTGTTAGCACTTTCTTCTCAAAGATATCAATTCCGGTATTGGGTGATATACCTGTTATCGGTCCAATATTTTTTAGACAAGATGTATTTGTGTATTTTGCTTATATAATGGTAATACTTGCGTGTATCTATTTATATAAAACTCGTTTAGGATTAAATATGAGAGCTGTAGGAGAAAATGCAGCCGCAGCAGATGCATCGGGAATTAATGTTACATTATATAAATATATACACATTGTAATGGGAGGAGCCCTATGTGGATTAGGGGGAGCATATTTAGCCCTAATCAGAGTTCCTATTTGGCAGGCAGATGTAGTTAATGGCCGTGGATGGATTGCAGTTGCTCTAGTAATATTTGCAGCATGGAATCCGGCAAAAGCTATGTTAGGTGCAGTCTTCTTTGGTGGATTGAGTATATTGGGTCTTAGATTACAGGCTATGGGATTTACTCTTTCACAACACCTAGTAGACATGATACCTTACTTTGCAACAATTATAACCGTTATAATTGGGTCACATAGAAAAAGGAAAGAAAATCAGCCACCGGCAGACTTAGGAAATAACTACTTTAGAGAAGAAAGATAAGGTTGATAAAAGACTAAGGTATAAGATTAGGCCGATTTAGGGGTTGTTTTACATTAACATTGTGGATATAATTAAATAAATATAGAACCATGTAGGGGATTTTATTTAGGGGATTATAAAATGAAAATTTTAATAAAAACACTTTCTGTAGCGTTGGCAGTATCAATACCATTTACGTGTTTTTGTATAGGTGTAAATATCGTTACAAGGATGCCGGATGTCTATCAATATGAATTTAAAGCTACAGATGCATTAAAGTCTTTTGATTTCAATAAAAACAATGACGAAATGGGAGAATTCATTTCAGATTTTATGATAGGTAAGGAAAAACAATTTCAGATAATTGCGGGAGATGAAGATCGACCGCAAGCTGTTTTTTCTGAAAATGAAATGCTTGCTGCAGCAACTGCCAGAAAATATGTAAATATTATAGCAATTGTTGGGCTTTTTTTCTCAATCCTAACCGTCGTTTCTATTGTTGTAATGAAAAGGTATGAGCTAGATAAGGAAATTCGGAAGAAATTTAATATGGGTGCTATTATTTATGCAGGGCTGTTACTTACATATTTGATAGGATTTTTTATTATGGCAAAAACCGGTCATTATATGTGCAATATGCTGTCTTATACTCCAATGGAAGAAGATGTTTTGCCGGGCATAATGACAGCAGGACTGACAACACGTATATACTTTTCTATTGCGGGGGTTTCCACAATAGTAATTGCTATTTTAGGGTATATCATTTATAAATTAACTGCGCCGAAAAGAATTTTTTCGAGAAATTATTAAAGGAGAATAAAAAACAGTGATTGAGAGTAAAGTTGACTATCATTTGCATACGTATTACTCTGATGGCTCCATGTCACCGACAGATATTGTAAAAAGAGCTAATGAGTTAGAATATATGGAGATTGCTATCACTGACCATGATGGTATAGACGGTGTAAAGGAAGCACAAATTGCAGGAAAGGCTCTTGGGATAAATGTTATCTCAGGGATTGAACTTTCCGCAGAATATGTAAATGAAGAAATAAGCCAAGAGCCATTGTCTCTTCATATTTTAGGATATAGGATAGATATAAAGAATAAAGAGCTTCTTAAAGAATTAGAAGATATAAGAGAAAAAAGAAAAGCTAGAAATGATAAGCTATTAGAGGTTTTAAGCAATATGGGGTATAAATTGTCTATTGACGATTTAAGTTTTGAAGAAGAGAGCGACTATATTGGAAAGCCTGTTATTGCAAGGGCTCTATTAAATAAGGGGTATATTTCTTATGCAAGAGAAGCCTTTGAAGACGGTAAATTCTTGGAGTCTCCGGAAGCTAAAGGAGTTAAAAAGGATAAGATTTCTGCTGAAAAGGCTATAAATCTGATAAAGGTTGCCGGTGGCACACCGGTGCTTGCCCACCCAGCTAAAATTAAGAGATTGGGTGAAAGAGGTAGTGAGCAGTTTTACGATAATTTAAGTAAATTGTTACGAGCTCTTAAAATTATGGGCCTTAAAGGTATTGAATGTTACCATACTGACCATACGGAGCAGGAAGAACTGAAATTGGTGGAGCTTGCTGAAAAGTATCACCTCCATATTACAAGAGGTTCAGACTACCACGGTCCTGAATTTGAGAAAAAATAATAAATATACGAATATATAATAAATTAATGGTATGTGGCGGAATATGCTGGCATACCATTATTTTTTTATTTGCTAAATTAGTATTGACAATTTTTTACATTAATTGTAATATGTATATAAAATCAATAAATGTAATAATATGTAATTATTGTAATGGCAATTGTTTTAGGAGGGTGGATGTTTTAATGAGTATGGAAAATAAAAATGAAGAAGTTACCTTTGAAATCGTTGAACATATTGGTGTAATTGCAGAATACAAAAATAAATGGTCTAAAGAATTAAATAGAATTTCTTGGAATGGAGGCAATCCGAAATTTGATATTAGAGATTGGGATGAAAAACACGAGCATATGTCCAGAGGGATTACTATTCATGGAGAAGAAATGGTTATTTTGTTTGATTTGCTGAAATCGGTTTTTAATGAAGTTGAAGTAGAATCCTGTGGTGCGTAGAACGTTCCGAACCTATTGTGCATATATTATATGAAAGAATCCCAAAGCAATATGGGAAATTTTATTGCCAATGTATATAGAGGAGGTACGGAAATGTCACGTGGAAGTTGTGGTGGAGTAGACGACAGTTTACTTTTCTTCTTTCTAATTTTAGTTTTAATGTTCTGTATGCCAGGAATGTTTGGCTGCGGAGATACATGTTCTGAAAAATGCTAGAATAAAATTACATTTATTACAAACAATAGGGTCAGACCATTAATTTGGTCTGACCCTTTGTTTTTTTAAAAAATTAGGCGTGGCTACTACTGTTATTTGTTCCTCTAAAGAAAGTAATAGCGTATAGGCCGCATAAACCTACTACAGCAAATATGATTCTGCTGATGATGTGCAAATTGGTACCGAAAACACTAGAAATAAGATCGTATTGAAAGAAGCCAATGAGACCCCAATTGATGGCACCAATGATAATAAGTGCAAGTACTAAATTTTTCATATATATCACTCCTTTCTAATCAGTATTTTAACCAATTTTAAAAGAAATATGATACAATAAATATTATTGCAAAAAGAGAGGTAAGAACTTTATGGATATTTTGTTAAAAACTGGACCAAGGGAAACGGAAGAAAAAATTATTTTAAATGAAAATTGTAAAATTCAAGACATTGTCAATGAAGTTCAAGAGAAATTACCATATACAATTTTAGCGGCAAAAATGGATAATGAATTTGTAGAACTGACAGAGTCAGTTGATAGAGACTGCAAGCTAGAACTTCTGGATATGAGAACTCAAGCTGCTAATCTAATATATCAATATAGTCTTTCATTGATATATTTAAAGGCAATAGACGATGTTTTAGGCAATTTAAAAGTCGGTATTGAGAATTCTATAAATAAAGGGTTATATACTGTAATTAGAAGAAGCGAGCCTATTACTGAGGCTGAAATAACCGCCATAGAAAATAGAATGAAAGAATTGGTTGAAGAAGATGTTCCCTTTATAAAAGAAGGAAACAATTATAGTCTACAGGGATTTAAAAGCTTTTTTTGTGGGTTAATGGTGCCCTCTACGGGATATATAAAGTATTTTGAATTAAGAAAATATAGGAGAGGTGTGTTGCTTAGATTTCCTCATCCTAAAAATCCCAATGTAATACCTGAATATATTGATGAAGTGAAATTATATGAGGCTTTTGGAGAGGCTACCAACTGGGGTAGGCTTATGGATGTTTCATATGTTAGAGATTTAAATACAAAAGTTAAAAACGGTGAGTATAAAGAGCTTATACAACTTTCGGAAGCTTTACATGAAAAGAAGGTTGCGGAGCTGGCTGATATTATAAAAAAAGAAAAAAAGAGAATTGTATTGATTGCAGGACCGTCATCATCAGGGAAGACGACTTTTGCCAATAGGCTGTTGATACAACTTAAGGTAAATGGATTAAAGCCTTTATATATGGGTACTGATGACTATTTTGTAGATAGGGAGTTTACACCGCTTGATGAACATGGTGAACCTAATTTTGAGGATTTAGAATCTATAGATATTGATTTATTTAACTCAAATATGAATTCACTGCTGGCAGGAGAGGTTGTAGATTTACCTACTTTTGATTTCCTTGATGGACGAAAGTATTTTGGAAAAAGAGTAACAAAAATTTCAAAAGACCAACCTATTATTATAGAAGGAATACACGCATTAAATGAAAATTTAACTACATTAATACCTGATGCTGAGAAATTCAAGATATACATTAGCCCGCTTACTCAGCTTAATATAGATGAACATAATAGGATACCAACCACTGATGCAAGAATGTTACGCAGAATGGTTAGAGACTTTAACTTTAGAGGTCATTCCGCTAAGAGTACAATCAATGCATGGCCAAAAGTTCGTGCGGGAGAAGATAAAAATATATTTCCTTTTAGTAATGAAGCGGACGCTTTCTTTAATTCTGTGCATTTATATGAAATTGCTGTCCTAAAGAAGTATGCAGAGCCTTTACTGAAAGAAATTAAAAGTGATGAACCTGAATATGGAGAAGCGTTAAGAATACTAAACTTTTTAGAGTTCTTTGAGGTAATCGAAGATGACTCTATGATTGCAAATAATTCTATCTTGAGAGAATTTATTGGAGGAAGCATTTTGGTATGATTGATATAACTGTTATCGGTGGAATCGCGGTAGATATAGAAGGCTTGCCCTATAGCACTTTAAGAAAAGGTGAATCAAACCCGGGGAGAATATCCATTTCATACGGTGGTGTTGGAAGGAATATTACAGAGAACCTAGCCAGAATAGGCGCTAAGGTTGCGTTTGTTTCCGCCGTTGGTAATGATTTTGTAGGTAAGAATGCAGTTCGTGAGCTTAAGAGCTTAGGCGTAAATGTTGATAATGTGCATATGCTTGAAAGTGAAAACACTGCAATCTATTTATCGATTCTAAACCATGTTGGTGATATGGAAATGGCTCTTTGCAATATGGATGTATTAGAGAAAATTGCAGTTGACATAGTGGAGGAAGCCATGCCTGTCATAAAGAGCGCTAAGATACTGGGCATAGATGCAAATCTTACCCATGATGTTCAACAATATATCTTAGACATGGTACAGGGTATTCCGGTTTTTCTTGATCCTGTATCGGCACCGAAAGCAGAAAGATCCAAAAAACATATTGGACGGTTTCATACTATTAAACCCAATAGAGGGGAAGCTGAGGTTTTATGCGGATTCTCCATTGAAGATGAACAGGGCTTGTCTGAGGCAGGCAAATGGTTTGTTGACCAAGGGGTTCGGAGGGTATATATTACCCTTGGAGAGGATGGCGTGTATTATAAAGATGATGTGGAGGAAGGTGTTATAGCTCCGGGCAACGTAAGGGTTGTAAGTGCAACAGGTGCAGGGGATGCTTTTTCGGCTGCTATCATGAAAGGCTTTATATCTAACAAATCTATTAAAGAGACCGCTTGCTATGGCATGGCGGCATCTAAGGTGACCATGGGATGTAAGACCGCAGTGAATCCGGATATCTGTGAGTCTGTCATAGCGTTAAACCTAAAATAAATATTCACTGATAACTAAGAAATGCTTATAATAATGTAGATAAGTGTAGGTAAATAAATTCATTTGTTTATCTACACTTTTTTTATACCCAAAGTGGAATATGGCTAAATGAGCGTAAATATTAAGAAAAGATAAAAGAATAAAAAAGAAAAAAATATGCTGGCTGTTTTGTGCGAAATCAAGTGTTATCAACGTTTTTAAAAATATTTAGTGTTTTTTTATTAAATCCAGAAATAATATTATTAACAGAAAATGAAACACAAGGCACAGTGTATAGAATGTAACCTGTGTAAGGCTTGAAAACATCAAAAAGGAGTAAGGCAAAAAACTTTAAAAACGTCTGAACTTTTTTTAAAAAAAGTATTGCAATTATTTTATAAATAAGATATAGTATAAAGGCTTGCTTAAGGCGATGAAGTAGGAAGTTGCTGAGCTATCAGGTAATTTCTACTGAGAATTGTCCTCACAAGATGAGGGCGAAGGGATTCGCCGGCTTTTTGTCTGTGCTAAAAAAATGAAACACACGGAAGCGTGTGCAAAGTAAGCAATTCCACCGCACACGTTGGAAAAGCGGGCATTGAACCCCTTGTACAGGCATAGCGAAAACGTACAAAAAATTAGGAGGAAAGAAAAATGAGCGAACAACAAAAAATCAGAATTAAGCTTAAGGCATATGACCACAAGTCACTTGATTTGTCTGCAGCTAAGATTGTTGAGACAGCTAAGAAGACAGGTGCTGATGTATCAGGCCCTATTCCGCTTCCAACAGAAAAAGAAGTGGTGACTATCTTAAGAGCGGTTCACAAGTATAAGGACAGCAGAGAGCAGTTCGAACAGAGAACTCATAAGAGATTGATTGACATCACAAACACTACACCAAAGACAGTTGATGCTTTAATGAAGCTTGATCTGCCTGCAGGTGTTGACATTGAAATCAAACTATAATTTCAAGAAAAGTAAGGGTACTCCCCTTAGAAAGATTGCATGAGCGGGAGCAGTATGCAAGAACGTAGCGATGACGAGTAGAGTTGCCGTATATCGCAGCAAAATTCTATAAAGCAAAGCTTTGTGAATTTCTTGCATGATATGCAAGGAAGAAGTGGAAACCGAAGAGGCTTCCGCAGTAAAATTCTACAAATCGGAGATTTGTGAATTTCTTGCATGAGACCTACCAACGATTTGCTTTCGCAAATCGGGTTAGGGCTTCATACCAGGGCAATCCGCTGTAAGTAGAAAAGGAGAAAAATATGAAAACTATTTTAGGAAAAAAAGTCGGAATGACTCAGATTTTCTCTGAAGCAGGAGAAGTAATTCCGGTAACAGTTATCGAAGCTGGTCCAGTAGTAGTAACTCAGGTTAAAACAAATGAAACAGATGGTTACGAAGCAGTACAGGTTGGTTTTGAAGACGCAAAGGCTCACAGAGTAAACAAGCCGTTAACAGGTCATTTTTCAAAAAATGGACTTGAACTAAAGAAGCATCTTGCTGAATTTAGACTTGAAGAAGGTGATGGCGCTTATGAAGTTGGACAAACTATCACAGTTGCTGATTTTGAAATCGGTAAAAAACTTGATGTAACAGGAACTTCAAAAGGTAAAGGTACTCAGGGCAATATCAAGAGACATGGACATTCAAGAGGTCCTATGACTCATGGTTCAAAGCACAAGAGATTAGCTGGTGCTTTAGCAGCTGGTACTTATCCTTCAAGAGTATTTAAGGGTAATAAAGGTCCGGGAAGAATGGGTCGTGACACAGTTACTGTTCAGAATGTTGTACTTGTAAAGGTTATTGAAGAAAGAAACCTAATGTTGGTTAAGGGCGCTGTTCCAGGACCTAAGGGTGGACTTCTACGTGTACAGTACGCAGTAAAAGGTCAGGACAAATAGAAAGACTTCAGAAAGGAGGAAGTAGAAAATGGCAAAAGTAACTATGCTAAATATGGCAGGAGCAGAAGTTGGAACAATTGAATTAAACGATGCAATATTCGGAATTGAACCAAACCAAAACGCTGTTCATGCAGTAGTAAAAAATTATCTGGCTAACCAAAGACAGGGTACGCAGTCAGCTAAAAATAGAGGCGAAGTTAGAGGAGGCGGAAGAAAGCCTTTCAGACAGAAGGGTACCGGCCGTCACAGACAGGGTAGCTCAACAGACCCATCACAGATCGGTGGTGGTGTAGTATTTGCACCAAAGCCAAGAGATTATAGATATACAGTTCCTAAGAAATTAAGAAGACTTGCAATGAAGTCAGCTCTTTCCTCAAAGGTTGTGGAAAAAGAAATTATTGTACTTGATACATTAAATTTCGAAGCTCCTAAGACAAAGGAAATGATTAAGGTTCTTGGAAACGTTAGCGCTGCAAAGAAAGCTTTAATCGTTATGGCTGAAAAGGATGAAAACGTTATTAGATCAGCAGCAAACATTCCGGGAGTAAGAACTGCTTTAGTAGGTACAATGAACGTATATGAAATCATTAACCACACAAGCTTCATTGTAACTAAAGAAGCAATCCAAAAAATTGAGGAGGTGTATTCATAATGAGAACTGCTTACGACGTAATTATTAAGCCGGTTATCACAGAAACAAGTATGGATAACGCACAAGAAAAGAAATACACTTTCAAAGTTGCTACAGATGCTAACAAAACAGAAGTTAAGTTAGCTGTGGAAGAAATCTTTGGTGTAGAAGTAGAAAAGGTAAACATCATGAATGTTTCCGGTAAAGTTAAAAGAATGGGAAGAAACGTAGGTAGAACTGCGGCTTCAAAGAAGGCGATTGTTACTCTTACTGAAAAGAGTAAGGAAATCGAATTCTTCCAGAGTCTATAAGGAGGGACGAAAAATATGGGAATTAAAAAGTATAATCCGACCACTCCTGGATTAAGAGGAATGACGGTTTCAACATTTGAAGAAATTACTAAGAGCACACCTGAAAAGTCACTTACAGTAACTCTTAAGAAGCATTCCGGTAGAAATGTAAGAGGTAAAATCACTGTTAGACACAGAGGTGGCGGATATAGACCTAAGTACAGAATTATCGACTTTAAGAGAACTAAAGACGGTATCCCTGGTAAGGTTACTGCAATTGAATATGATCCAAACAGAAGTGCAAACATCGCATTGATCGTTTACGCTGATGGTGAAAAGAGATATATCATTGCTCCAAACAAGTTATATGTTGGAGATGTAATTGTATCAGGTGCTGACGCTGATATTAAAGTAGGAAACGCACTTCCTCTTGCAAATATTCCAGTTGGTACAATTATTCATAACATTGAATTAAAGCATGGCAAAGGCGCTCAGTTAGTTAGATCTGCTGGTAACGGTGCTCAGCTTATGGCTAAAGAAGGCGAATACGCTCAGGTTAGACTTCCTTCCGGCGAAGTTAGAAAAGTGAGAATGGAATGCAGAGCTACTATTGGCGAAGTAGGAAATGGTGATCACGCTAACATTCAGATTGGTAAAGCTGGTAGAAAGAGACACATGGGATGGAGACCTACAGTAAGAGGTTCCGTAATGAACCCTAACGATCACCCACACGGTGGTGGTGAAGGTAAGGCTGGTATCGGTAGAGTAAGTCCAGTTACTCCTTGGGGTAAGCCTGCTCTTGGTCTTAAGACTAGAAAGAAGAATAAGGCTTCTAATCAGTATATCGTAAAGAGAAGAAATGAAAAATAGGAAGGAGCATAGATAATGGGTAGATCACTTAAAAAGGGCCCTTTCGTAAACGCTAAGCTTTTGAAGGCTATTATAGCAATGAACGAAGCTAACGAAAAGAAAGTAATAAAGACATGGTCAAGACCATCTACTATATTCCCACAGATGGTGGGTCACACAATTGCAGTGCATGACGGTAAAAAGCACGTTCCTGTGTACGTTACTGAAGACATGGTAGGACATAGACTTGGAGAATTTGCTCCAACAAGAAACTACAGAGGTCATGTTGCTGACAAGACTACTAAGAAAAAATAAGTAAAGGAGATGTAAAAATGGAAGCAAAAGCAATTGCAAAGTATGTAAGAATGTCTCCTATAAAGCTAAAGCCAATCGCTGATTTAGTGAGAGGAAAAGATTTAAACGAGGCACTTACCATTTTAAAATTCACACCTGGTAAGGGTTCTGAAATAATTGAAAAGGTTGTTAAGTCTGCTGCGGCAAATGCTGAAAACAACTTTGACATGAATCCGGATAATCTATATGTTGCTGAAGTTTATGCTCACCAAGGTCCAACAATGAAGAGATGGAGAGCAGGAGCACAAGGTAGAGCATCAGTAATCCTTAAGAGAAGCAGCCATATTGGTGTAACTCTAAAGGAAAGAGATTAAGATAGGAGGTTCACTTAATGGGTCAGAAAGTAAGTCCACATGGATTAAGAGTGGGCGTTATAAAAGACTGGAATTCTAAGTGGTATGCAGGTAAAGAGGGTTTCGCATCCTACCTTGCAGAAGACCACAAGGTTAGAGAATATACAAAGAAGAAGTTATATGTTGCAGGGATTTCAAAAGTTCTTATTGAAAGATCAGCAGCTAACAAAATAAAGGTTATCGTACTTACAGGTAAGCCTGGTATGGTAATAGGAAGAGCTGGAGACGGCATCGAAGTTCTTAAGAAAGACATCGCTAAAATGACTGGAAAAGAAGTTGAAATTAGCATTGTTGAAGTTAAGAAGGCTGAAATGGATGCTCAGCTTACTGCTGAAAGTATTGCTCAGGCTTTAGAAAGAAGAATTTCTTTCAGAAGAGCAATGAAGCAGGCTATCGGAAGAACAATGAAGTCTGGTGCAAAGGGTATCAAGGTTCTTTGTTCAGGTAGATTAGGTGGAGCTGAAATCGCTAGAAGCGAAAAGTACAGCGAAGGTAATGTACCACTTCACACTATTAGAGCTAATATCGACTACGGTTTTGCTGAAGCTGACACTACTTATGGTAAGATTGGTGTTAAAGTTTGGATCAACCACGGCGAAATCCTTGACAAGGGACTAAAGAGCCCAATTCCTGAAGAAAAGAACGAAGGAAGAAGAGGAAGAGACGGAGACAGAAGACCTAGAAGAGATAAGAATGATGGCGATAGAAGACCTAGAAGAGATAGAAACGATAGGGATGCTAAGCCAGAAGTAGCAAAAGCTATAAACCCAAGAGTTAGAAAGACTCCAAAAGTTGAAGCTGCTCCAGTAGCTGAACCTCAGGTTGAAGTTGCTACAGAAGAAAGCGTAGAAGTGACTGAATAATAGATAGATGGGCCACCGTAAAATACCTACTATTATATAGGTTAATGGTGGCATAGAGGAAGGAGGAAGACAGCGATGTTAATGCCAAAGCGCGTTAAACGTAGAAGAGTCCACAGAGGAAGAATGAAGGGCGTAGCAACTAAGGGCAACAAAATTGCCTACGGTGAATACGGTCTAGTTTCACAGGAATGTGGTTGGATCACCTCAAATCAGATCGAGGCTGCCAGAATAGCTATGACAAGATCTATTAAGAGAGGTGGTAAAGTATATATTGATATTTTCCCACACAAGCCGGTTACAAAAAAGCCAGCTGAAGTACGTATGGGTTCCGGTAAAGGTAATCCTGAGTACTGGGTAGCAGTAGTAAAACCAGGCAGAGTAATGTTTGAAATTGCAGGCGTTTCAGAAGAAAAGGCTAGAGAAGCAATGAGACTTGCTATGCACAAACTACCAGTTAAGTGTAAGTTTGCCATCAAAGGCCAAGAAATAGCAGAGGGTGGTGAAGCATAATGGAATTAAAGAAAATGAGAGAAATGACAGAAACTGAACTGACTGCTGAACTAAAGAAGATGAAGAATGAATTATTTAATTTAAGATTTCAGCACGTTACAGGTCAGCTTGAAAACCCTATTAAGTTAAGGGATACAAAAAAGCAAATCGCAAGAGTTAAAACCATTATTAGAGAAAAAGAACTTCAGAAGGTTCAGGGCTAATAGAAAGGAGGATGTAATATGACAGTTGAAAGAAACAGAAGAAAGACTAAGGTCGGTATTGTAGTAAGTGACAAGATGGATAAAACTATCACTGTTGCGATGGAAGACTTCGTAAGACATTCCCTTTATGGTAAAGCTGTAAAGAGAACTAAGAAAGTCAAAGCTCATGATGAAAACAATGAGTGCAATATTGGTGATAAAGTAAGAATTATGGAAACAAGACCTCTATCAAAGGATAAGAGATGGAGACTTGTTAACATTATTGAAAAAGTTAAGTAAAGGAGGCACCAGATTATGATTCAGACAGAAACTAGATTAAAGGTTGCTGACAATTCAGGTGCGAAGGAACTTTTATGTATCCGTATTCTTGGTGGTACTAGCCGTAGAACTGCTAACATCGGAGATGTAATCGTTTGTGCTGTTAAGGAAGCAACACCAGGCGGCGTTGTTAAAAAGGGCGACGTTGTTAAAGCTGTAATAGTTAGAACTAAAACTGGGGCTAGAAGAAATGACGGAAGCTATGTAAAGTTCGACCAAAACGCAGCGGTAATTATAAAGGAAGATAAGAATCCTGTAGGAACTCGTATCTTCGGACCAGTAGCGAGAGAGCTTAGAGATAAGAGCTTTATGAAGATAGTGTCATTGGCACCGGAAGTATTATAGGAGGGTGTTTAAAAGATGCATATTAAAAAAGGCGATACAGTGTTAATAATCACTGGTAAAGATAAAGGTAAAAAAGGCAAAGTTCTAAAAGCTATGCCTAAAGAAGATAGAGTTATCGTTGAAGGCATTAACGTTCAGACTAAGCACCAGAAGCAGACTAGAACAGCTAAGGCTGAAATCAAGCATGTTGAAGGTCCTATTCATGTTTCAAACGTAATGTTTTATGATAACAAAGCAAAAGCTCCTACAAGAGTTGGATATAAAGTAGAGAACGGTAAAAAAGTAAGAGTATCTAAGAAAAGTGGAGCAGTAATAGATTAAGAAAGGAGGAGACGGTTTTGACAGCTAGACTAAGAGAAACTTATAAGAATGATGTATTTAAATCAATGATGGATAAATACAACTACAAGAACGTTATGGAAGTTCCTGCGCTAGAAAAGATTACAATTAACATGGGTCTTGGAGAAGCTAAGGAAAATGCTAAGATTATGGAAACTGCTGTTGAAGAATTGGCAAAGATCAGTGGTCAGAAGCCAATTATTACAAAATCTAAGAAGTCAATCGCGAACTTCAAGGTTAGACAGGGTATGCCTGTAGGGGCAAAAGTTACTCTAAGAGGAGATAGTATGTATGAATTTGCTGACAAGTTCTTCAACATCGCTCTTCCAAGAGTAAGAGACTTTAAGGGAGTTAGCAAGAACTCATTTGATGGTAGAGGTAACTACTCAATGGGTATCAAGGAACAGTTAATCTTCCCTGAAATCGAATATGATAAGGTAGATAAAGTCAAGGGTATGAACATTGTGTTCACTACTACAGCAAAGACAGACGAAGAAGCTGCTTCATTATTGCAGTTAATGGGTCTGGCTTTTGAGAAATAAGGAGGGAACAAAGTGGCTAAGACATCTCTCAAAGTAAAACAGGCTAGAAAACCTAAGTTTTCTACTCGTGCATATACAAGATGCAACATCTGCGGAAGACCACATTCTGTATTAAGAAAATATGGTATCTGCCGTATCTGTTTCAGAGAACTTGCTTATAAGGGTGAAATTCCTGGCGTTAAGAAAGCAAGCTGGTAATTTTTATAATTGATTGCGAAGGTCCTTAGAGTAAGGAAACCTCGCAAAGAAAGGAGATATAACTGTAATGACAATGACAGATCCAATAGCAGATATGCTAACAAGAATCAGAAATGCCAATACTGTAGGACATACAACAGTTGAGATTCCTGCATCTAAGATGAAGAAGTCAATCGCAGGCATTTTAACTGAAGAAGGATATATTAAAGGCTATGACGTTATTGAAGACGACAAGCAGGGCATCATTAAAATTCAGATGAAATATGGTGCTGATAAAGAAAAAGTTATCACTGGAATTAAGAAAATCTCAAAGCCGGGCTTAAAGGTTTATGCTAAAGCTGACGAAGTACCTAGAGTACTTGGAGGCCTAGGTATTGCTATTATTTCAACTTCAAACGGAGTAATCAGCGATAGTGAAGCTAGAAGACTTGGAATCGGTGGAGAAGTAATCTGTTACGTTTGGTAGGAGGAAATATAAATGTCAAGAATAGGTAAATTACCTGTTAACCTTCCTGCAGGCGTAGAGGTTAAGGTTGACAGTAAGAATATGGTTACTGTAAAGGGACCTAAGGGTGAACTTACAGAACCTGTTAGCAAACTTGTAAAAGTTGAAATTGCAGAGGGCGTTTTAAGTGTTTCAAGAGATAATGACGCAAAGGCATCAAGAGAACAGCACGGTCTTGCAAGAACTTTAATTAATAACATGGTTGTTGGAGTAACTGAAGGTTATCAAAAGAAGCTTCAACTTGTTGGTGTAGGTTATAAGGCAGAAAAGAAGGGTAAAACTCTTGTTATGAACCTTGGATATTCACACCCGGTTGAAATGGAAGATCCTGAAGGAATTACAACAGAAGTTACTTCACCTACTGAAATAGTAGTAAAGGGTATCGACAAGGCTCTTGTTGGAAACTATACTGCAAACATCAGAAAGTGGAGACGTCCTGAACCATATAAGGCTAAGGGTATTCGTTATGAAGGCGAAGTTATCCGTCGTAAAGAAGGAAAGACTGGTAAGAAATAAGAAAGGAGTGATTTAAATGGCAAAAGAAAGTAAAAATGATAGACGAGTAGCTAGACATGAAAGAGTAAGAAAGAGCTTACATGGAACTCCTGAAAGACCAAGACTTTGTGTTTACAGAAGCCTTAAAAATATCTCAGTACAGGTGATTGATGATGTTAATGGAATAACACTTGCGGCAGCATCAACTAATGATAAAGAGTTAAAGGCATCATGTGCTTATGGTGGTAATAAGGAAGCTGCTAAGTTAGTGGGAACTGCTATTGCTAAGAGAGCACTTGCTAAGGGAATTGAAACTGTATGCTTTGATAGAGGTGGATACCTATATCACGGAAGAGTACAGGAATTAGCAGACGCTGCACGTGAAGCAGGATTGAAATTCTAACAGGAGGAAGAAAAGGAATGCGACAAAATATGATTGATGCATCCAAGCTTGACTTGAAAGAAACTATCGTTAACATTAGACGTGTTGCTAAAACTGTTAAGGGTGGTAGAAATATGAGATTCAGTGTATCTGTAGTTGTTGGTAACGGCGACGGATACGTTGGAGTAGGTCTTGGAAAGGCTCAGGAAATTCCTGAAGCTGTAAGAAAAGCTATAGAAGATGCAAAGAAGAATTTAGTATTTGTTCCAACAGTAGGAACAACTATTCCACATAGAGCTCTTGGTATATTTGGGGCTGCTCAGGTATTAATAATGCCTGCTGGACAGGGTACTGGAGTAATCGCAGGTTCATCAGTACGTACAGTACTAGAAGCTGCTGGAATTAAGGACGTTAGAGCTAAGTCAATTGGTTCAAGTAACACAGTAAATATGGCTTATGCTACTCTTGAGGGTCTTAGAAACCTAAAGACTGTTGAACAGATCAGCAGACTAAGAGGAAAGACTAAAGAAGAAATTTTAGGATAGGAGGAGAGTACAAATGGCTAAAATGATTAAAGTAACTTTAACTAAGAGCACAATTGGAGCTCTTCCTAAGCATAGAAAAATTGTTGAAGCTTTAGGTTTAAAGAAGATGCACAGTTCAAATGAACTACCTGATACACCGCAGTCAAGAGGTGCAATTAAAAAGGTTGAGCATCTTGTGACTGTAGAAGAACTATAGGAATGGAGGTGCGGGTATTATGAAACTGCATGAATTAAGAGCAGCCGAAGGTTCAACTAAGAACCGTAAGAGAAGAGGTCGTGGTACTGCTACTGGTCAGGGTAAAACTGGTGGTAGAGGTATGAACGGTCAGAACTCAAGAAGCGGCGGCGGCGTAAGACTTGGCTTTGAAGGCGGTCAGATGCCACTATATAGAAGAATTCCAAAAAGAGGTTTTACTAATATTTGGAGAACAGAATATACAATTCTAAACGTAGATGATTTAAATAAATTTGAAGCGGGCACTGTAATCACTCCTGAACTTCTTGTTGAATCAGGCATGGTTAAACAGGTAAAAGATGGAATCAAGATTCTAGGTGACGGTACTATAGATAAAGGAGTAACTGTTCAGGCTCACAAATTTAGCAAAACAGCAATCGAGAAAATTGAGTCTGCAGGAGGAAAGGCAGAGGTGATCTAGGATGAGCATGTTTGGAACAATTGCCCATGCATGGAAAGTTGCTGACATTAGAAGAAAAATGATTTTTACTCTTCTAATGCTGGTAGTTTTCAGATTGGGTTCAAATATTCCAGTTCCGGGCATTGACAGAGCGGTGCTTGCTCAAGTATTTGATGGCGGAACAGGTCTGTTTGCTTTGTTTGACTTATTCTCAGGAGGTTCTTTCAGCAACTTTACAATATTTGCTTTAAGTATTACTCCATATATCACAGCCTCAATCATATTACAACTTTTAACTATCGCTATTCCTTCTTTGGAAAGACTTGCTAAAGAGGGAATGGAAGGTAAGAAAAAAATTGCACAGTACACCAGATATTTAACTGTTGTGCTTGCATTTGTTCAGGCCATCGGTTTATCCGTTGGTTTGTTCAGAAAAGCACTTATTAGCACAGATTTCTTCTCGATTTCTGTAATAGTGCTTACACTTTCAGCAGGTACCGCATTCTTAATGTGGCTTGGTGAACAAATTAATGAAAATGGTATCGGTAACGGTATTTCATTAATAATCTTTGCAGGTATTATTACAAGAATTCCAAGTGCTATTCACACAAACTGGGTTAAGTTCCAAGCTGGTGAATTAAGTGTTATTACAATACTATTATTTGCTATATTTGCTTTAATTGTTATTGTGGGAATTATTGAAATTACTCAAGGTCAGAGAAGAATTCCGGTTCAATATGCAAAGAGAGTTGTTGGTAGAAAGATGTACGGTGGTCAATCAACACATATTCCGCTAAAAGTAAATCAGGCGGGTGTTATTCCAGTAATCTTCTCTCTATCATTATTACAATTCCCATTAACATTGACATACTTCTTCCCTAATTCAGGGTTTACTACTTTTGTTACAAAGTGGCTTTCACCAAGCGGTGACCCGGGAGTATGGGTGTATGCAGTGTTTAATATATTACTAATTGTATTCTTCACTTACTTCTATACTGCGGTAACTTTTAACCCAATTGAAGTAGCTGACAATATGAAAGCAAACGGTGGATTTATCCCTGGAATAAGACCGGGAAGACCTACTGTTGAATATTTAAATAAAGTTATGACAAGAATTACTTTTGTAGGTGCGATTTTCCTTGCATTAGTTGCTACACTACCTACACTTCTTAGCAGCTTTACTAGTATTGATGCTAGATTTGGAGGTACTTCATTACTAATTGCAATCGGTGTTGCAATTGATACAATGAAGCAACTTGAAAATCAGATGGTTATGAGAAACTATCAAGGATTTTTAAAGTAAAACTTGTGTAAATTTAAGGAGGAAATAAAAGTGAATTTAATTTTATTAGGCCCTCCGGGTGCTGGCAAAGGCACACAGGCGACCAGAATAATAGAAAAATATGGTATACCTCATATATCTACTGGCGATATATTCAGAAAAAATATAAAGGAAGGCACTGCCCTTGGAAAGAAAGCTCAAGAGTATATGAACAAGGGCGAGCTTGTTCCCGATGATTTGGTAATAGAGATAGCGACAAACAGATTACTTGAAGATGACTGCAAGGAGGGTTTCCTTCTTGACGGATTCCCAAGAACTGTTTATCAGGCTGAAAAGTTAGATCAGTTCCTAGCTGACAATAACAGAAAAATCGATAAGGTTTTAGATATTGCCGTTAAGAAAGAAGAGCTAATGACAAGACTGATAGGCAGAAGAGTTTGCAGAGCTTGTGGCGCAACTTACCACGTTGTTAATATGCCACCTGCAAAAGAAGGGGTTTGTGACGTTTGTGGCGGTGAACTTTATCAAAGAAGTGATGATACAGAAGCAACTGTTGAAAACAGAATTGAAGTTTACAATTCACAAACAATGCCGCTAGTTGACTACTACACAGAAAAAGGAAACATTGCCCACATTGATGGTGCAGCCGGCCTTGACAACGTATTTACTGCTATCGTAAACGTTTTAGGAGAATAAGCAATGATCATCATCAAATCAGAACAAGAGATAGACATAATGCGTGAATCAGGTAAGGTGACTGGTTACATCTTAAGAGAACTGGAAAACTTCATAAAGCCGGGGATATCCACCATGGATATAAACAACTTTGTGGAAGAGACAATTCATAAGAATAACATGATCCCTACTTTTAAGGGTTATAGTGGTTATCCAGCTGCTGCCTGTGTATCCGTAAACGATGAAGTAGTTCATGGAATTCCTTCAAAGAAGAGGATATTAAAAGAAGGCGATATTGTCAGTGTGGATGTAGGCTGTACCCATAGGGGATATGTTAGTGATGCAGCTAGAACTTATGCCGTAGGCAAAATTAGTACAGAAGCAGAGCATTTAATCAGAGCAACCAGAGAAAGTTTCTTTGAGGGTTTGAAGTTTTGCAAAGAAGGCTACAGACTTTCAGATATTTCTCATGCAATTCAGCTGAAAGCGGAAGAGGAAGGTTTCTCTGTTATTAGAGATTTTGTTGGGCATGGAGTAGGTAGAAATATGCACGAAGAACCGCAGATTCCTAACTACGGCAAGCCGGGCAGAGGTCCAAGATTAGCAAAAGGAATGGTATTTGCCATAGAACCTATGATAAATCAAGGAAGCTATGATGTTGAGGTGCTTCTTGACAATTGGACAGTAGTTACTATTGATGGTAAGCTGTCGGCGCATTATGAGAATACTGTTGTTATAACAGATGGTGAGCCCGAATTGCTTACCCTATAGATTGCGTAGATAATTTTTCGCAATTAATTACGAAAAATTGGAAAGCAAAAAGGAAGGTGTAAAAAATTTATGGCGAAGAAAGACGTCATCGAAGTATTGGGTACTGTTGTAGATGCTCAACCAAACGCAATGTTTGTTGTTAAGCTTGAAAACGGTTACGAAGTACTTGCACACATTTCAGGAAAAATAAGAATGAACTTCATAAGAATTCTTCCGGGAGACAAAGTTAAGGTTGAGTTATCACCGTATGATCTTACTCGTGGTAGAATTACATGGAGAGATAAGTAGAGAAACCTTGATTGAGACGGCGTTGCCGTAAGGAAGTTTGTATATAATTTCTTCGACTGCGCTCAAGAATTATAATTGGGTTTCAAAATGATAGGAGGAACTTAGATGAAAGTTAGAGCATCAGTTAAACCTATCTGCGAAAAGTGCAAGATAATCAAGAGAAACGGTAAAGTAATGGTTATCTGTGAGAATCCAAAGCACAAGCAGAAACAAGGTTAAATTAAATTTGTCAAATGATATATAGGACAAATGTTAAATTATATTTAGAGTTTTTATAATGTATTACCCCGTTTATATTACGCTGGCGGAAGCTTTGCGTGACGGAAGATGGGAGAAGGAGGAATTTATGGCTCGTATAGCCGGAGTAGATTTACCTAGAGAAAAAAGAGTAGAAATAGGTCTTACTTACATTTATGGTATTGGCAGAAAGACATCAAATGCTATTCTTGAGAAAGCTGGTATCAGTCCTGACACAAGAGTTAAAGATTTAACTGAAGACGAGGCTGGTAAGATCAGAAAGATCATCGAACAGGAATACCTTGTAGAGGGTGATTTAAGAAGAGAAGTTTCTTTAAATATTAAGAGACTTATGGAAATTGGCTGCTACAGAGGTATCAGACATAGAAGAGGTCTTCCTGTTAGAGGACAGAAGACTAAGACAAACGCTAGAACAAGAAAAGGTCCTAAGAAGACTGTAGGAAGAAAGAAAAAGAAGTAAGGAGGTAGGAAATCATGGCTAAAGCTGTAAAAAAGACAGTTAGAAAAAAGAGAAGAGAACGTAAGAACATTGAAAAAGGCCAGGCGCATATCCAATCCACCTTTAACAATACTCTTGTAACTCTTACAGATTTAAACGGTAACGCATTATCTTGGTCAAGTGCTGGTTCTCTTGGATTTAAAGGTTCAAGAAAATCAACTCCATTTGCTGCACAGATGGCTGCTGAAGAAGCTGCTAAGGCTGCAATGGAACACGGACTTAAGACTGTTGAAGTATACGTTAAAGGACCAGGATCCGGACGTGAAGCGGCAATCAGAGCATTACAGGCAGCAGGTCTTGAAATCAATATGATTAAGGATATTACACCAATTCCTCATAATGGTTGCAGACCGCCAAAGAGAAGAAGAGTCTAATTGAAGGGAGGAGTAATTTAATATGGCAAGATATACAGGTGCTAACTGCAGATTATGCAGAAGAGAAGGCCAGAAGCTATTCTTAAAGGGCGAAAGATGTTACAGTTCAAAATGTGCTATCGAAAAGAGAAATTACGCTCCTGGACAACATGGTCAGGCGAGAAAGAAAGTTTCAGAATACGGTCTTCAGCTTAGAGAAAAGCAAAAGGCTAAGAGATTCTATGGTTTATTAGAAACTCAGTTTAGAAATTTATTTGATAAGGCAGCTAAGAAAAAGGGTATCACTGGTGAAAACCTTTTAATTATGCTTGAAACAAGACTTGATAATGTTGTATTCAGAATGGGATTCGCATCATCAAGAAAAGAAGCAAGACAGCTTGTTACACACGGTCACTTTACTTTAAATGGTAAGAAGGTAGATATTCCTTCTCTTGAAGTAAAAGCTGGAGATGTAATCAGAGTTAAGGAAAAGAGTCAAAACTCACCTAAATTCAAGGAAGTTAAAGATATGGCAATCAGCGTACCTGCATGGGTAACTGTTGACGTTGAAAAACTTGAAGGAAAGGTTGTTGCTATTCCAAGAAGAGAAGATATCGATACTCCAATTGCAGAGCATCTTATCGTCGAATTATATTCCAAATAGTATATTAACCTTATGGTATATTTTGGAAGAAAAGGGAGGGTTTTTGAGTGATAGAAATCGAAAAACCAACAATAGAGTGTATATTCTCAGAAGAAGATGCGAATTACGGTAAGTTTGTAGTAGAACCACTTGAAAGAGGATATGGAACTACACTAGGTAATAGCTTGAGAAGAATTCTTCTTAGCTCACTTCCTGGTGCTGCGGTAACATCCGTTAAAATTGATGGAATTCTTCATGAATTTTCAACTATTCCTGGAGTAAAGGAAGATGTTACTGAAATAATACTAAATCTTAAGAAGCTTGCTGTTAGACTTAACGGCGAAAACACTAAGAGAGTTATTATCAACGCTGTAGGACCTAAAATTGTAACCGCTGCAGACATTATCGGTGATATGGAAATGGAAATCTTCAATCCCGATTTGCACATAGCAACACTTGAAGAAAATGCAACACTGGTTATGGAAATAAACTTGTCCAGAGGTAGAGGATACGTTCCGGCTGAACAGAACAAGACAGACTCCACACCAATCGCAGTGATTCCTGTGGATTCAATTTTTACACCAGTTCGTAAAGTGAACTTTACAGTAGAAAACACAAGAGTGGGTCAGGTAACTGACTATGATAAACTGATTCTGGAAATCTGGACAGATGGCTCAATTACCCCGGAAGAAGGAGTATCTATAGGAGCTAAGATAATGCAGGAACACTTAAACCTGTTTATTGAACTTACTGATGCTACTGACTCTATGGAAATTATGGTTGAGAAGGAAGAAGACCAGAAGGAAAAGGCTCTTGAAATGACTATTGAAGAACTAGAACTTTCAGTGCGTTCATTCAACTGTTTAAAGAGGGCTGCAATAAATACCGTAGAAGAGCTTACACATCGTTCCGAAGAGGATATGATGAAGGTTAGAAACCTTGGTAAGAAATCTTTAGACGAAGTAAAACACAAACTTGAAGAATTAGGACTTGGGTTAAGACCAAGTGACGAATAGTAGTTGCGAAGGCCCCTTGGGGAACCTCGCAAGGAAAGGAGAAGAGTTATGCCAGGATACAGAAAACTAGGCAGACCTACTGCTCATAGAAAAGCAATGCTTAGAAATATCGTTACTGACCTTTTTAGAGAAGGCCGTATTTCTACAACTGACTGCAGAGCAAAGGAAGCTAGAAGAGAAGCAGAAAAGCTTATCACACTTGCAAAGCGTGGAGATCTTCATGCTAGAAGACAGGTTCTTGCATATGTGTATGATGAAGACGTAGTAACAAAGCTATTTGACGAGATCGCTCCAAAATATGCTGAAAGACACGGCGGATATACAAGAATCTTAAAATTAGGACCAAGACAGGGAGACTGCGCTGAAGTAGTATTCTTAGAGCTTGTATAGGTTCAACGCAAGAGCAATCCACCTTAGGCTTTTCTTACTTAGCGGCAAATGTCGTTTAAATAGAATTTAAGAGAAGGCTATAAATAGAAATTTAGGCGCGCAATTTTTGCGCGCCTTATTTTTTATATATTAAAGAGTATGACAAATTACAAGTAAAATAAATCGAATCAAGAGCAGTTTTTTTAAAGAAAGTATTGCTAAAAATAATATGATGAAGTATGATAAAAAACAGTTATAAACATATTTACAATTGATAAGATATGTAGTTAAGAAAAGATATAACATTAGAGTACAACATATAATCGTTTAAACTTCAATATAAGTGCTTATTGTAAATTAACGATTTAATGATAAAGAATAGATTTTAGTTGCTAATTTTGAGAATTACAAGATAGCGAAGTATAATTTAACACTAAAGGCAGAGAATGAAGATTATAGGATTAGTTTAAGTATTTATATACTGCGAGATAGCGCGAGGCTTGATGGAATAAACGTATGGAAAATATAATTAAAATAGAAAACTTAAAATTTTGTTATACTAGGGAAGTCGATCAGATGCTGGTAGAAGCCATAAAGGATGTTAGCCTTGATATAAAAAAGGGAAGCTTTGTATCTATAATTGGCAAGAATGGATCCGGCAAATCTACCCTAGCAAAGAATATTAATGCACTTCTTCTTCCAAGTTGCGGGGCGGTGTACGTAAAAGGTTTTGATACTAAGGATGACGACCATATTTGGGATATAAGGCAAACCGCAGGTATGGTGTTTCAGAATCCTGACAATCAGCTGGTATCTTCTATTGTAGAAGATGATGTAGCCTTTGGCCCTGAAAACTTAGGCATAGAGCCTACACAAATTAGGGTACGCGTAGATGAAGCCTTAAATGCGGTAAATATGTATGAACATAGAAAAAAGGCACCTCATTTGCTTTCCGGTGGGCAGAAACAGAGAATTGCCATAGCCGGAGTTGTGGCTATGAAACCAGACTGCATTATATTTGATGAACCTACAGCAATGCTGGACCCAAAGGGAAGAGCAGAAGTGATGTCTATTATTAGCAGATTAAATAAAGAAGGCATTACCGTGGTTCTAATAACTCACTTTATGGAAGAAGCAGCAGATTCTGACAGAATAATTATAATGGATAGGGGAGAAGTTGTCTTAGACGGAACTCCAATAGAGATATTCTCAGAGGTAGATAAAATACGTGAGTTAGGGTTAGATGTTCCCATAGCAGTAGATTTAGCAGATGGTCTGAGGAAGCAAGGTATAAATATTCCTAAAAATATTATTCGTACAGAGGAAATGGTGGAGTTTTTATGTCAATACAAGTAAAAAATTTAAAGCATATATATAGCCAAGGAATGCCCTTTGAATCTGTAGCGCTAGATAACATAAATTTTGAAATAAATGATGGAGAGTTTGTTGGAATAATTGGACATACCGGTTCAGGCAAGTCTACACTTGTACAACATTTCAATGGGCTTTTAAAACCAAACGAGGGTGAAATAATTGTTAATGGCGTAAATATAACGGAGAAAGGGATTTCCATGAAATCCATCAGGCGACAAATTGGACTTGTGTTTCAGTATCCAGAGTATCAGCTTTTTGAGGAAACAGTTAAAGAAGATGTTGCATTTGGGCCAATAAATCTAGGGCTTAGCAGTGAAGAAGTTGACCAAAGGGTTAGAGAAGCCATAGAATTAGTAGGGCTTGATTATGATGAAATTGCAGACAGATCTCCCTTTGACCTATCAGGAGGGCAAAAAAGAAGAGTTGCCATAGCAGGTGTAATTGCAATGAAGCCGGAAGTGCTTATTTTGGACGAACCTACAGCAGGTCTTGATCCTAAGGCGCATAAGGATTTACTTAATGTAATAAAGAGGATTCATAAAGAACAGGGCAGCATACTGGTTTTAGTTTCACACAACATGAGGGATATAGCTGCTTTAGCAGATAAGGTATTAGTAATTGAGAAGGGAAAACTAGCAATGTCCGGCACGCCTAGACAGGTTTTCTCCAATAGAGATGAGCTAATAAAAATCGGGCTTAGTGTGCCTCCTGTAGCAGAAATATTATATAAAATACGTGATAAAGGCTTTGACATTGATCCAAATGTTTTAAACTTAGATGAAGCTGTAGAAAGACTAATAGGAAAACTACGATGATTAGAGATATTACTTTAGGACAATATTATCCCGGAGATTCAGTAATACATAGGCTGGATCCCAGAATTAAGATTATTGGAACATTTATATATATTATAGCGCTGTTTGTTGTAAGCGATTTTATTGGATTTGCCATATCAGCATTAATGCTTTCCATAATAGTAGGAATATCCAAAGTTCCCTTTGGGTTTATATCAAAAGGGCTAAAGCCGGTATTTTTAATTATTGCTTTAACCTTTTTAATTAATATGTTTATGACCGACGGAGAGCTATTATTTAAAATTGGATTTTTAAAGCTTACCAAAGAGGGTCTTTACAATGCTTGTTTTATGGGCTTAAGATTGATATTACTTATTTTTGGTTCATCTATTCTAACCCTTACTACTAAGCCGATTAGCTTAACCGATGGAATAGAATATTTATTGAATCCATTAAAAAAGATAGGTGTACCGGCACATGAACTGGCTATGATGATGACAATTGCATTAAGGTTTATACCAACTTTATTAGAGGAAACAGATAAAATAATGAAAGCTCAGATGGCAAGAGGGGCAGACTTTGAGAGTGGAAATATAATGAAGAGAGCTAAGAGCCTGATTCCTCTGTTAGTACCACTGTTTATAAGCGCTTTTAGAATAGCACAGGACTTAGCCATGGCCATGGAAGCCAGATGTTATCGCGGAGGTAAGTTCAGAACAAGACTTCATGAGATGAGGTTGAAAAGTAGAGATTATTCTGCGGTCACAATAATGATTTTGTTTTTAGCATTAATTATTTTTCAGGGGCGTATAATATAGGAAGAATATATTATAAAGGAATGATTAGGTGAAGCATATAAAGCTTGTATTGACAGCACTAACTTTAACGGCAGTGCTGTTATTTATTCTTATAGTCGGTCCTTCTGTGGAGGCTAAGCTTACCAGCAACAAAACAGAGGGAAGGACAGTAAGCGAACTGAACAAAGAGGATAGCAAATCTGCCAGTTCAGATATAAGTGTAGAAAACCAGGAGCAAGAAGAATTGCTCACATATGGTTTTAATTTAAAGTACGATAAATACTTGGTAGAGGCGCCATATACCTATGTAGTAAATGGTGAAGAACGCTGTTTTCAATTTGATGTTATGCGAGAAAAAATAGCTGTTGCAGAAACAGGCTTAAGTAAATATCGTCTAACATATATTGATAATTACAAAAATAGAAATGGGTATGCACCTTTTTATAAAGGAGGAACTGTTGACCCACTTGGTACTAATAGAAGCGCTGCAGCACCGGCTTACGCAGATATAAACAACTTGAATGAGTTTATTTATCTTGAAGACGGAACCTTAGTGGAAGTATTGGAAGAGGATGAAGATTATACTTTGGTTGCCATAGTTGGAACAGGAAATGAGTACTCTGTTCCAAGTCGCTATGTCCCAACTGATGACTGTTTAACCCAGCTGAAAAAAGTTGTTGTAGTTGATAGAACCAACCAAAACATAGCTACATTTGAAAAGGAAGATCAGTGGAATGTTACTTCATATAGTATGGCCACAACGGGAAAAGAAGGTAAGTACCATGAACTGACACCCTTGGGATACTATTATGCCATAGAGAGAAAAGTAAAGTTTTTTTATGTAAAGGATGGAACAAATGAAATAGAGGGATATGCACCATATGCTGTTAGGTTTAGTGGTGGAGCATATATACACGGGGTCTCAGTAGGCTATAAATATGCTGAAGACGGCACCCAGATTGACCCTGGGCTGAGAGAATTTTCAAGCAGTATAGGAACGGTTCCACTTTCACACAAATGCGTTAGAAACTATACTTCTCATGCTAAATTTATTTATGACTGGTATGAGCATGGGAAGACCATTGTAATAGTTATAGAATAGGAAGGGCTAATGAGACAAAGAAAAGTAAAAAATCTTGAAGAAAAATTGAGCAACTTTACAAAAATGATAATAGAGGATGGTAAGGAGCTTAAAGGCAATTGGAAGAGTATATTTGAAAATGAAAATGAGGTTTTTTTGGAACTGGGCTGTGGAAAAGGAAAGTTTTCCATTCAGCAGGCTGTCTTAAATCCCCATAGAAATTTTATAGCAGTAGAAGGACAGGAAAATATAATACTTAGAGCCTTAGAAAAAGCAGCAGAAAATAATGTAAAAAATATAAAATTTATTAAATCATATATTAATGATATATCGGACTTTTTTGAGGAAGGCGAACTCAGTGGTATATATTTAAATTTTAGTGATCCATGGCCAAAAGAGAGGCACGCCAAGAGAAGATTAACGCACAGAAGATATTTAAAAGGCTATAAAAATGTAATCAAACAAGGTGGGTTTGTAGAATTCAAAACGGATAATGACCCATTGTTTGAATTTTCTTTAGAGGAAATAAAGGATATGGAGTATAAGGTCTGTGAGTTAACTAAAGACCTACATTCCTCTGATTATGAATCTAAGAATATTACTACAGAGTATGAAGAAAAATTTAAATCATTTGGTAAGAATATAAATTATGTAAAAATAAGCTTTTAATAAAAAAACCTTGGAAGTGATATGAACCGACTTTCCAATCGTTAGAATTTTAGGTCTAACTTTTGGGGGTCGGTTCATTTTAAAATATCTATCCAAGGTTTTTAAAAAATGATAAATTTAATTTTAGAGATTTTTAAATAAAGTGTGCAAGTTTATAGTGTACACATAACTATGTGTATAAGGATTCTACAATTTTAAAGCTTTAAAACTGGATATAATCCGAAGGATTAACTAATGTCCCATCCTTCTCCATTTCAAAATGCAAATGAGATTCTTGAGATGATTCAAATAATGCAGTATCACCTATACCACCTAAGATATCTCCCTGTTTAACAACATCACCTACTTCAACGGAAAGAGTAGGAGAAAGGTTTGAATAAGTTGTAATAAATCCATTACCGTGGTTTATTTTGATAGTTTCACCCAATCTATCATCCTTAAAAGTTTCAACAACTGTGCCTGATGCGACAGCTTGTACTCTTGAGTCAAGGGTAGAAGCGATATCAACACCATTGTGAACCATGTACTGATTTAGTGTTGGTGAATAAATTGGCATTTCTGTGGAATACTTTACAGTAACAGAGCCTTGAACAGGAGAGACCCATTCTGAAGCTGCTGCCCCACCATTTTCGTTTTGTCCGTTAGAATTTGGATTGTCTTTGCTGTCAACGGTTGGAACTCTTTTGGTTACGCTTCTATCCTCAGATTCGTTCACTTGCGGGATAGTCATGTTATTGTTATCAGATAAATTAATTTTATCCAAGCTTGATTTTACGGTAAAAACCGATGCAAGGGCAACAACACTGAAACAAAGCACCAGAGCTACAGCAACTCTATCCATTGGCTTTTTATCTTTTAATTTTTGTCGCATAATTTACACCTCCTTAATGTATTATTGCCTTATTGCAGTATTTCATACTTTATAGTATAATATTTTGTAATTTTAATAACGAGGGGTGAAGAAATGTCAGAATTTATCATGGCACAACAAAACGGAAGGAAAATTCCGTTAGAAGATAAGATATTCGGTATTAGCAGATTAGCTAATGAAATGATTAAAGAAAAGGGAGAAGATGCAGTTACCAATGCAACTATTGGAGCTTTGCTTGATGACGATGGAAATTTAGTAGTATTATCATCTGTAGTTGAAGTTCTAAGAAACTTAACTCCCGTGGATTACGCGGAATACGCTCCAATTGGAGGTACCGCTGAATTTAAAAAATATATTAAGAAAGCTGCTTTTGGGCAGTATGAACCTAAGTGCTACACTGAGGCTGTTGCAACACCGGGAGGAACTGGTGCAATAAGAAATACTATTGCAAACTATTCTCAAGTTGGAGATGAAGTTTTAACCTCTGACTGGTTTTGGGCAACATATAACTCCATAGCAGGAGAAATGGGTAGAAGTGTTACAACTTATAATTTATTTAATAATGAAGGAAAGTTTAACACTAAAGACTTTAAAGAAAAGGTAGAACAACTTCTTTTAAAACAAGATAGTTTAGTTATAATAGTAAATACACCTGCACACAATCCCACCGGATACACTTTTTCATTGTCAGATTGGGATGAATTGCTAGAAGTGATTCAGAATGCAGCAAAAAAGGACAAGAAGGTTGCACTTCTTGTGGACGTTGCATATATTGACTTTGCAGGAGATAGTGAAAAATACAGAGAATTTTTCCCGAAACTAGAAAACTTACAGGCAAATGTGTTACCAATCGTAGCTTATAGCTTGTCAAAGACCTTCACCCTTTATGGTATGAGATGCGCTGCAATGATTTGTATGACACCGATTAAAGAAATAGCAGAAGAATTTGTGAGAGTATGTGAATTCTCTTCGAGATCATCATGGTCTAATTGCACAAGAGCATCTATGGTAGTTCTGACTAGAATATATCAAGATAAAGACCTTCTAAAGAAGGTAAATGAGGAAAGAGAATTTTATTGTGAGCTTCTGATTAAAAGAGGAAAAGCTTTTGAGGAAGAAGCAAAGAAAATCGGACTTGAGATTGTTCCTTTTGATTCAGGGTTCTTTGTTTCAATTCCTTGTGAAGATCCGGATGAAGCTTGCAGACAACTTCAGAAAGAGGGGATTTTCCTCGTACCGCTTGCAAAGGGCTTAAGAGTTTCTGTAGCCTCTATAACAGAAGAAAAATGCAGAATGTTACCTGCAAAAATATTAGATGTTTTAAAATAGATTTTGCAATATAGGCGAAAGGAAGAGAGAAATGCGAACAATTATATGGTTTATATATTTTTGGTTGTATTTAATTATGATTTATCCAAACCAAAAGCATTTTGAGAAAAAAAGACGTATGTGTCAGCTTCAAGATGAAGACTTGAATAAAATTAATGGTGTAGTGAGCAGATGGGCACAGCGTTTGTTGAATTTAGCCGGCGTTAGTTGCAAAGTTCAGGGACTGGAGAATATTCCTAAAGACACACCTGTATTGTTTACAGCAAATCATCAGGGCTATTTTGATATACCGTTAATGATTACCGGTTTGGATGACGTTTATCCTATTATTGCAAAAAAGGGAATTGCTAAGCTGCCCTTTATTTCAAATTGGATGATATTATTTGACTGCTTGTTTTTAGATAGAAATGATGCAAGACAATCCTTAAGAATTTTTTCAGAAGCAGAAGCTCTGATAAAAAGAGGAAAAAGCGTGATTATTTTTCCGGAGGGGACAAGAAGCAGGAAGGATGAACCTGGAGAATTTAAGTCCGGAGCCTTTAAAATAGCAATAAAAACGGGAGTACCTATTGTACCGGTTGCCATAAACGGTTCCTATAAGGCCATGGAAGCTAACCATATGTGGATACACCCGGCTAAAACAAGAGTCACCATATTACCTCCCATTGATACAAAAAACTTGTCTAAAGAGGAAATTAAGAATTTAGGTGTACAGGTTAGAGAAAGTATATTTGAATGCAACACGTTACAAAATAACGGAGAGATAGAGAAGGTAAAGATAGGTTAAACTGTTTATGGACTATTAGCCATAAAGCGTTATAAAAATAAATGTAGAAAAGTTAGTTGAAAATGAAAATTCTTTTTAACTAGCTTTTTTTGTACAGGGAGTGTAATTTAGCTGTGCAGATAAGGTATAGGCTTAAGGTGTAGCTTTAGGGGATTTAGTTGGGACATATAGATAATATACCTAATGGAAAAGTACAGTTAAGATGTTTTATAATCATTAAATTTTATATATAAAAATACTTGAAACTATATGCAAATTTTGTTAAAATAACATCGTTGTAAAATATGCGGAAGTGGCTCAGGGGTAGAGCATCGCCTTGCCAAGGCGAGGGTCGCGAGTTCGAATCTCGTCTTCCGCTCCAATTAAAAGTCAGGTATAAGTTTTAAAACTCATACCTGACTTTTTCTATATAAAGGAAAACTGATAAATAGATAGAGTTATTTATCAGGTCAAACACAAAATCATGTGAAATGATTTAAAATAACTATAAAAAATTAATTTTATTGAATGGTGTCTGTTGTTTTATCAACAACTTGCTTTCCTAAATTAGTTAAAGACCTTGATGGCAGGCTACCAAAGTCTGCATTTGGTACATACTCTTCCACAGCCATTTTCCCAAGCTCAACCAACTGACCGGAAAGCATATTTCCTAAATCTCTAGAAGGTATATTTCCCATATCAATATTGTTACTTGCTTTTAGAGCTTGAAACTCTGCGTTACCTTTTGAACTGGGACCAGCTTGCATATTTGAATTAGTATTGTTTTGGAGTGATGGGTTGCTATAGTTTGGCATATTGTTAAACTTCATATGTTATTCTCCTTCTCAATTTTTTAAATAAAATAATCTTAATTGTTTTGATATTATTTATGATTCCTTTTATGCGACTATATATTCATAAGTTATATTGTCAAAATGACTAACAATTACTATCATCCATCATTAGCTTGAACTTTCAAAAAAATGCTGATACAATATGATAGTAACTCTCATTTTGGAGGCTTTTATGTACAACACTAAACAACAAGATATATTATTAAACTTTTTAAAAGATAATAGGGAAAATAGCTATACGGTCGATGAATTATTTAATGTAGAGAAAGTTTCCTTAAATATGGGTAAAAGTACCATATATCGTTTGGTGGAGAAGTTAGTCAAAGCTAACTCGATAAAAAAGATTAAGTCCAACAATAAAAGAAGAGTGTCGTATCAGTTTATAGATATGGAATGTCATAATCATTTACACTTAATTTGTGGGAAGTGTGGAGAAGTTATTCACGCAAATGAAAAGATACTTCAAGACATAACAAAGCAATTAAAAGATAGTAACTTTTTTGTTATGGACAATATAAAGACTGATATTTATGGAACGTGTCAAAAATGTACAATCGAGGGAGGAACTAAGGAGTGAAAAAGAAAATAGCAATAGTTTTACTGTTTGCCTTTATTTTTATCTTTGCATTTAGTTTTTTTATATCATCTGAACATGATTGTTCAAAATGCCAAATTGAAAATTGCTTTTTATGCCATTTGATTGAAAAGGGTCATGAACTAAAGAAGCTATTAAGCATTGCAGCTTCAGGTCTCATATTACATACATTATTCATTAGCTTGTTGTGTCTTTCCATAGCGAAAGAGATATTTATAAAAAGGGTAACACCTATTACTTTGCGAGTGAAAATGCTAAATTAAAAATAAATACTTTTATAATTTAACTTACTGTATGAGTAAAAAAATGGAGGTATTTATATATGAAAAAAATTATTTTAATAATTACTGTTTTGTGTTGCATTGCTCTAGCTTTTGCCGGTTGTTCAAAAAAACCCGCGGATGTAAGCACAGAAGAGAATAATAAGCTTAAGGTCGTTACAACTATTTTTGCAGCATATGATTTCACAAATCAGATAACAAAGGTGAATGCGGATATTGCATTACTTTTACCGCCGGGAACAGAAGCACATTCTTACGACCCATCGCCTCAAGATATTATTAAAATACAGAACTGCGATGTGTTCATCTATAACGGAGGAGAGTCTGAAGAATGGGTTGACGACATATTGGAGAACATAGACAATCCGGAAATAAAAGTAATAAAAATGATGGATTCCGTAAACGTGCTTGAGGAAGAGGTTGTAGAGGGTATGGACGCTGAGCACGAGCATGACCATGATGCGGACGCACATGATGAGGACAATATGGACGCACATGATGATGGCAATGCGGACGCACATGATGACGACAATGCGGACACACATGATGAGGACAATCATGATAACAATGATATAGAAGAACATAGTGAGGATGAACATGATACTGAATTTGATGAGCACATATGGACATACCCAAAGAATGCAATAAAAATTGTAAAGTCAATTTCTCAGGCAATATGTGAAAAGGATAGTGAACATAAGGCTGAATATGAAAAAAATACTTCCCAATACTTATCACAACTAGAGGAGCTTGACAAACAATTTGAAGCTGTAGTTGCAAATGGAAACCGAAAAACTGTTATATTTGGAGACAGGTTTCCTTTGAGGTATTTTGTAGATGCATATAATCTTCAATACTTTGCTGCTTTTCCGGGTTGCTCCACGGATACAGAGCCAAGTGCTGCTACAGTAGCTTTTTTAATAAATAAAGTAAAGGAAGAAGAAATACCGGTTGTATTTTGCATTGAACTGTCTAATGGTAAAATGGCAGATACAATTTGTGAAGCAACAGGTGCAAAAAAACTTACATTTAATGCTTGCCATAATATTTCCAAGGACGATTTCAAAAAAGGGGTAACATACCTTGACATGATGAAAGCTAATGTTTCCTCTTTAGAGGAGGCATTGAAATAATGGCAGTTTTAACTTGTAATGATTTAGTTTTATCATATGATGATCATATTGCACTTGAGAATATTAACTTTGAAGTTAATCAAGGAGAATATCTTTGCGTAGTAGGTGAAAATGGATCAGGCAAAAGTACATTAATTAAGGGGCTTCTTCAATTGAAGAAGCCCACCTCAGGAACGGTACAACTGGGAGAGGGCTTAAAACCTAATGAAATAGGGTACCTGCCCCAACAGAGCGCCCATCAAAAGGATTTTCCTGCAAGCATATTTGAAGTAGTTCTTTCAGGTAAGCTTAATGGGCTTGGCAAAAAGATGTTTTATTCAAAAGCGGATAAAAAAGATGCTGAGGAAAAGCTTAAAAGAATGAACATATATGAACTGAAAAAACGCAGTTATCAAGAGTTGTCCGGTGGTCAACAACAAAGGGTTCTATTGGCTAGAGCTTTATGTGCAACAAAGAAACTACTGTTACTTGACGAACCGGTTGCAGGCTTGGATCCCATGGCCACAAGTGAGCTTTACGGGCTAATAAAAAGTATCAATAAGGAAGAAAATATTACTATAATAATGGTTTCTCACGATATTAACCCGGCTATAGAAAATGCAAGCCATATACTACACCTTGGAACAAAACAGCTATTCTTTGGGACTACTAAGGACTATCTTAATAGCCAAATAGGAAAAACTTTTGTGGGGGGTGGATATAATGGCATTTAATGTAGTCGGAGAAATGTTTCAATATCCATTTATTGCTAGAGCCATTGTGGTAGGAATTTTAGTCTCCCTATGTGCATCCTTATTGGGAGTCAGTCTGGTATTGAAGAGATATTCAATGATTGGAGATGGGCTTTCCCACGTGGGGTTTGGTTCGCTTGCCATAGCAACAGCCCTTAATTTAGCTCCGTTAATAGTGTCTATTCCGGTAGTTATTGGGTCTGCTTTTTTACTTTTGAGAATAAGTGAGAACAGCAAAATAAAGGGAGATGCGGCAATAGGGTTAATATCCAGTGGTTCTCTTGCTGTGGGGGTAATGGTGGTTTCAATGACCACTGGAATGAATACGGATGTTTGCAATTATATGTTTGGAAGCATTTTGTCAATAAGTAATGCAGATGCAACTCTGAGTATAGTTTTAAGCATAGGAGTGTTAATCCTATTTGTATTGTTTTATCCCAGAATATTCGCCATAACCTTTGATGAGAATTTTGCAAAGGCCACAGGGGTTAAAACCAATATGTATAATATGTTAATAGCTATGCTGACAGCAGTTACTATTGTGCTTGGTATGAGAATGATGGGGGCTTTACTGATATCAAGCTTAATTGTATTTCCTGCTCTTACGTCAATGAGAGTATTTAAAAATTTTAGAAATGTAGCTATCTGCTCTGCATTAATCTCCGTTGGATGCTTTTTCGTGGGTATGGTAGTTTCGTATCTTTTAGAAACACCAACAGGTGCAAGCATTGTATGCGTAAATATTGTGCTATTTATGGCTTTTTCATTTCTAAAGGTAATGAAGAGGAGTATAGCTAAATGAAAAAATTAAGTGCTTTAAGCCTAATAGTGTTGATAATAATACTTAGCTGTTCCGGTTGTGGAGATAAAAATAATGTTTCAGAAGTTGATGATAAGAATACTGTTAAAATAACAGAAAAGTTATATCTTTCATATATAAATGATATTTATACGAATCCAGAGGATTATTTGGGCAAAACCATTGAGCTGGAGGGTATGTTTGGCTTTGAGCTGTGGGAAGACAAAGCATATAACTATGTATATAGAATAGGGCCGGGGTGTTGTGGCAATGATGGAGCAATGTGCGGATTTGAGTTTACCACAGATAATGACCTGCCTAATTCAAATGATTGGATAAAGGTGTCCGGTACACTTGAACAGTATGAAGAGGATGGATATAAAATTCTTACATTAAGTAATAGCAGTATAACAGTATTAGAGAAACGTGGAAAAGAAAATATAGAAATATAAGGGGTTTCAATAGATTTAAATTTATTAAATAAGGATGGTGTAAATATTAAGTTGTTTACACCATCCTTATTACTTTTAGAGTAAAAAAAGAAAAAGTACTAATTTGCTTATTTTAGTGAAGCAAATATATTTATGCCATCTTAAGATAAAGTATAAGAATGTAGAATATAAAATATTGTCGAATATTTGAAAATGCTGAAAAATGTTGAAAAGAGTAAAATTATGAGTAAAAGAAGAAAATACGTGAGGGTTATATAATATTAAATATAAAAAAACAAAAAGTCAGAATTAATGTTTAATTTGCTGTTGACATAATGGCTCTGTGTTGGTTAAACTAAAAGCACTAACATATGGAAAAACTATCCACACATGGCGCCAGTGGAATTATTTTTTTCATAAAATAGTGTTTTAAAATGTTCTATGGTAAAAAGGAGAAACCAAAATAATGATGATGAGAAAACAAAAGAATATAGCGTTTGTGCTAGCCATTACATTAGTAATTTCTCTATGGATTCCAATAAATGGAATAGAAGATGCATATGCCGAATCAAAAGATAAAATTAGTTTAGAAGCAATAGAGACTAATAGCGGTAACAATACTAATGGTCAACTTTGGTCGATGACTACGCAAAAAGACATTAGAGTTACTATAACTTTTGATGAGCCGGTTCAAGACACAGCAAAATTAGAATGGTATTTTGGAAAACAGGGAGAGAACCTAAAGCAGTTAGATCAATGGAAAACTTACAAGAAGGAAGTACCTTTGTTTGAATTTATTGATGAACCCCTCATTGATAAAGAAAATCAGTGCAAAGTAACAGCAACTATTAGGACAGGGTTATATTTTGATGATGTTGATGGGACAGAAACAAGAAGTAACCGAGGCGTATTCCCTGAACTTATTGGGGACTATACTTTTAAAGTAATTAACTCCGATAATGAGGAGAGTGCAGAAAAAGCAGTAGTCTGGAATATTTACGATGAATATGTCATGTTTGATGACATGGAGGGAACCGTAAATCAAATTATAGAGAAGGCAATCTCAAACGGACTATATGCAACCAGAGAGCAAGTTGGCTTTTCAACATTAGGAGAGCCGATTTACTGTGTAATTGTTTCTGATGAACAAAATTCTGTTGAAAGTTACTTACAGCTGGTTGAGGAGTCTAAAATAAACCCTCAAGGCATTGCTGACAGAATAAACGACTCAACATTAACTAATTATAGGGTTCCGATTTTGATTAATAACACCCATGCTGACGAGAATCCCGGCTTAGATGCACAAGTTGAATTTTTAAAGAAATTGGCTGAAGCAGGAGCGGGTGGAACAATTTCATATTCAACCATAGAAAACATTAAAGCAGGAAATGAAGAGAGCGAGAAAATTGTTCAAGAAATAGAAAGTAAATTCGCTAAGGAAGTGAAATCCATTGTTAAACCGGAGGGAAGCTACCAATTTGAAGTAAATCCGGCAGCTCCTAATTATGGTGTTGACTATAAGAAACAGAACTTTACAAACATTTACAATGTAAAGGTTGAAGAATTTAAGGTAGATGAAATATTAGACGATGTAATTTTTATATGCAATCTTACCTTAAATCCTGATGGAAGAAAATCTAACAACAGGCAGAATACATATGGGTTTGATCCAAATAGAGATAATATGTTCCAAACTCAGCAGGAAGCTAAAAATATGTCAAAGCTTACTGCTAAATGGCAACCTATATCTTTCCTAGACCTGCATGGATTTGTAAGAGAATTCTTAATAGAGCCTTGTACGCCGCCGCATGAACCAAATCTGGAATATGACTTGATGCAACCATTCTTTATTGAAGGTGGTCAGGCATATGGAAATGCAGCATTGGCTACTTCAGATAAGTACACCTCATATCTAATGCCTATTAGAGATTGGTTTGACGGAACGAAATGGTTTGAGCCATGGGACGATATGGCAACAAACTACACTCCAAGCTATGCAATGTTCCATGGATGTTTGGCAGGATATACTATTGAATGTCCTGAACTAAATAGTGATTCGGTTAAATTATTTGAATCCGGTTTTTACGGTGTATCAAAATATATTAGTGAAAACAAGAAGCAAATGTATTTAAACCAGCTGGAGTATTTTAACCGCGGGGTAAATAACTCAGAATCAGTGGAGACAGAAAAATGGTTTGTTGACCAAGAAAACAATGTTGTTAGCGACTTTAGAAACAAGGTTAACGGCAAGTTTTATCCGGAATATTGGGTTATTCCATCTGGAGTCGAAGCTCAAAGAGACATCGCTTCAGTAGAAGATATTAAAGAATTCTTTGACTTAAATGATATAAAATATAAGCAGTTAACTCAGGACGTGACCGTAGACAACAACTCCTTTAAAGCAGGTGATGTTGTAGTTGATATGCATCAATCAAAGAGGTCATTGGCAAATGTTGTCTTATATAATGGTAAGGACATATCGGATTGGTCTGGTTTATACTCAGAATCAGTGGTGGCTTTCCCTGAACTTAGAGGTTTTAATGCATATCCAATTTATGAAAAGGATGCCTTCTCAGGAAAGTTAGGAGAAGTGACAGAGAGCTTGACTACGGTAATAAAGGGAAGCAATACCGCAAATAACATTGTAATAGATAACAATGGGGTAGAAGCGGTTAAAGCCGTTAACACTCTACTTGGCACGGGGAAATCTGTTTCATTAATTACAGAGGGAGTTCATAAAGGTGATTTCTTAGTTTCCAAAGCAGACTTTGACACTGTTAAAGAATCATTTGTCTTAGAAGCATATTCATATGATATAGCTCCAACCTCCAGTGTTATAAGTAAGCCTAAAATATATATTGTTGGAGAGCGTGAAACAGCATGGCTCAATGCATCCAATGAGAAGAATAGCCATGATAATTTCGCAATAAAGAATCAGATGGGCTTTGACATAACTAAAAACATAGACGAGGCTACAATCATCGTTGGCAGTAGCTCGGTGGCATCTGACTTACAGCGTACTATAGTTGAAAACAAAATAAAAGCAGGCACACCGTACATTGCAATGGGGGCATTACCTCTAAAATATGTAAAGAGTAATATATTGACTTCCGGATTTAATTATAATACTGACAGCTCTTCATATGAGTCACTTTTTAAAGTTAAATATGGAGATAGTATTATTACCAAGAATTATATAGAAGATAAAGATGAGCGCATTTATTCAAAGAGCGGCTCATACATTACAGAGGTTCCAAAGGGAGCAATTGTGTTAGTATCAGCGGTTGACAGTGATGATTTCCATATATCGGGCTGTTATACAAACGTTAGGGAACTGTTAAAGGGTAAGACAGAGGCTATATCATATAATGACGGAAAGCTTGACGTTACAATCTTTGCTAACAGCATTACAAATAAGGGGCACCAACAGGACGATTATAGGTTCTTGTCTACGGCAATTTACGCTAAAGCTGCAAAGGTAGTAGAGCAGGGTGACTTCTCTAACTCTTCATCCGGAGGCGGCAAAAAGCATAGCTCAAGTACCAGCACAGGTGCAAGTATCAGTTTACCAAAGGGAGCTGTTGCAAATGTAGGTAATTCAAATGGTACTGTAAGCTTTAACACAAGCAGTGCTAAACAAGGTGAAAAGGTTACCGTTACAATTAAGTGCAACCCTAGCTATGAAGTTAGCAAGGTTACTGTAAAAGACTCACAGGGCAAAAAAATAAATTGCAGTGTGAATGATGACGGAACCTATAGCTTTGTAATGCCGGCAAGTAAAATAACCGTTGATGTGGAATTTGCCGCTAGCTTCTCAAACAAAAAGGAGACTCCTTCCTTTAATAAGACCGTATTGAGCAAGCAAAATGTAACCTTGAACGGAAAAGAAATCAACATGGATGCTTATAATGTAGATGGATATAACTACATGAAACTTAGAGACATAGCATTTTTGATGAAGGATACTAAAGCTAAATTTGAGGTTAAGGCAGGGGGCAATTACATTATTGAAGCACATCCGGGAAAAAGCTACACTCAAATTGGAGGGGAACTTGTCGGAGGAACTGACAACTCAAACAGCTGTGTTGTAAGTAAATGGATTATTTCCATAGACGGAATACAAAGACATTTATATGTTTACAACATAGGTGGTAACAACTACTTTAAACTCAGGGATTTAGGAGAACTTTTTGAATTTGATGTTCAATATGATAGTTCTACAAATACCGCAAAACTAATGACAAATTAGAATAATAATATCTTAGTGAAAAACTAGCGAGACAAAATTAAAGTTTTGCTAGTTTTTTTATATAAATTAATTAAGTAGCAAAAAAACAATTAAGTCAAAAACAATTAAGTGTCAAATCAATCAATTGAGTGTCAAATCAATCAATTGAGTGTCAAAAAAAATAAGTGTTTTATACTTGAAAAATTTTATAATATATTATAAAATACCCCTTACGACATTTTTTAAATAAAGAATTGCAGATAAAATTTATTCTTAAAACTAAAAAAGGTGGGGGGAAATATGGATTTAAAAAATATATCTAAAAAAACAATACAATTTATACTTATTGTAATAACTGTAAGTTTTTTGAGTTCTATTTTTGGAAGTGCAAACAATCTGGCAGGGGTATCAATTATAACTGCTTTTTTAATTTTTAAAGAGTTAGGCATAGGGCTTAACAGAAGAACTGCCAGCGTAATTATTTTACTGGCGTTTCCTTTTATAGGAATTATTACACATTTTATGCAATCCTTGATGTGGCTTGGTTTCATTGCAAATATTATTACCATGATAATAATATTGGTTTTTTCGGGGCCAAGCTATCACAACAAAGGCTATATTCCTTTTGTATTAACTTTTATTTTTCTTCAGGGTAATCCGGTACAAGGTGCAGATTGGTACCTTAGAATTACGGAATTGTCTTTGGGAGGATTACTGCTATCCACAGTATATTTTTTAAAGCATAAGAATGATGAAGAACAAATGACATTAAAAGAGCACATTAATACATTGAAAATAAATCCCCAGATAATGGGGTTTATTATGAGAATGTCTATAGGCATTCCCTTTGCCATACTAATGGGCATAGCTTTAAATACGCCAAAGGTTATGTGGATAAGCATAGTAATTATGTCACTTACCCAAATAACAAAAGAAAGTATGCATAATAGGATAAAAAACAGAGTTTTGGCAAGTTTTATAGGTGTTATATTATTTGTTTGTGTTATTGAAATGTTTATTCCAACAAAATTATATAGCATAACCCTTTTGATTCTTGGGTTTATATATTCCTTCTTTGATGAATACAAATATCAACAGATTATTACAACTATGAGTGTTCTAACAGTTTCCGTGGCTGTTTTAGGCAGTGAAACTACAATTTTAGCAAGGCTGTCCATGCTGGGGTTTGGAATTATAATAGTTACGATGCTACATGAAATCCAAATTATATGGCAAAATAGTAAAAATTCATTTGTTGCATAACATGATTTTTTAGATGATAATACAAATAGTCTTAAAATTTCTTTTAACTCTACGGAGCGTTTATTGAAAAAAGTAAGCTTTATTATTACAATGGTCAAGTGGAGGTGATATTGATGGAGCAAACAAAAATTGGGAATATTATACGTTACCTTAGGCAGGAAAAGGGAATGACGCAAAAACAGGTTGCCGATAGGATGAACATTAGTGATAAGACTATTTCAAAATGGGAACGAGGGTTAGGTTGCCCGGATATTTCCTTGCTTGCAGAACTTTGTGACCTTCTGGATGTTAATATGCAAAAGATGCTTAATGGCGATTTAGAGCAAAATGAGATTGTAGGAGGTAATATGAAAAAATCTAAATACTTTATTTGTCCTATTTGTAATAATATCTCTATCTGTACCGGTAATGCTGAAATTTCTTGCTGTGGTAGGAAATTAGATGAACAAATACCTAAAAAAGCAGATGAACAACAAAAAATGATAATAGAACAAGTTGAAAATGATTGGTACATTACAAGTAACCACGAAATGAGCAAGAAATGCTATATTTCATTTGTTGCATTTGCCACCGGAGATAGGATTCAAGTGATAAAGCAATATCCTGAATGGGATTTGCAGATAAGAATCCCAAATAGAGGGCATGGTATGCTGATTTGGCATAGCACAAAAAGCGGGCTGTTATACCAGCTGGTTTAATGAAAAATAAACTTATAAAGAATAGATGTTTTTACAATTGCAATGGTTTGCGGTGTAGGAACATCTATTTTTAGTTAAGATATTACAATTTGTATTTTATTATGCTACAATTAATATAACTTGGTTAGGCGTGTATAGGGGAGGGAAAAATGGAAAAAGAAAAAGATGAAAAAAAGATTGGAGCAATAGAAAAGACGTTAATGATACTAAATTCATTTACAGAAAAGCCCCATATTTACTCGGCAAAAGCTCTAAGTGAAAAGCTGGGTTTTAGCAAACCCACAGTACATAGAATACTAAACACTTTAGAAGCAGAAAAATATATTAGAAGAGTATCTGAAACGAAATACACTATTGGATATAAGGCATATCAAATGGGAATGATATATGCCAATAACACAGATATTTATCTGGAAATAAGAAAAGTAATCGATCATATGGCAAAGGTTACAGGGGAACAAATTGGCTATGCGGTGCTTGAAGGAACAGATGTAGTAAGTGTATATGAATCGCAGATGCAGGATTCCAGAATCAGATATATAGCGGGGGCTATATACCCTATAAACAGTGGATGCTATGGGAAGGTTTTAATGGCATTTTCTCATACAGAAAGTGAGCTTTGTAGATTAGTTCCTAACCTTGAGCTTAAACAAGTATCCCCGGGGGCTATTATGGACCATAAGAAACTGTTAGAAGAGTATATAACTATCAGAAGAAATGGTTATGGTGAAAGCTCTGACGAATATCTTGACGGAACGTTGGGCTTGGGAGTCCCTGTGTTTAAAAGAGACGGTGAGCTGGCTGGGTGCATAGCGCTTGGAGCAATAAAATCTCCTAGATTCGATGAACAGAAGAAGTTTTATTTAGAACATCTCTTAAAGGGTGCAAGTGAACTTAAAAGCATTTTTTTATGAATAATATTAATAATTTTTTATAAATATAAAAAACTGTAGCTTGGTTTAAAAACTTATCTACAGTTTTTTTGTGTTATTTTGCCATTTCAAAATTTTCAAAAAATTAGTTGACCTTATATATAGGTAATGTTATACTAAGAAAAAAAGTCCATAATATAAAATATAGTCCACAATATGGACTAAAAATAATCGGATTTTGTCGAATCATGAGTAATAAACACTAAAAAAGAAAGAGAGATGGCTATGCTAGATATACTTATTAAAGACGGAAAATATCCTGATTTTGAAAATGGAAATTTTGTTAAAGGTGATATTGCTATAAAAGATGGTAAAATTGTAAAAATTGGACGCATTTCAGAAGAAGCAAATTTGGAAATTTATGCAGATGGGAAAATTGTGTCCCCCGGTTTTATAGATATACATATGCACGAAGAAAACTTTGTTAATGAAGGTGAAAAGTATGTAATAGCAAATATGATGCTACACATGGGGGTAACTACTTGCTTGGGTGGCAACTGTGGAGTTCAATATCAAGACTTAAAAACCTTTAAACATTACATAGATAAACTGGGTGGCTCACCGGTAAATTATTTAATGCTTGCCGGATACAATTCCTTTAGAAAGAAAATAGGCGTAAATATATATTCAAAAGCCACAACAGAGCAGAAGCAGGAGCTTCTTAAAATTATGATAGAAGAAATTAATGAAGGAGCCTATGGCTTTTCATTTGGTATTGAGTATGACCCCGGCATAGATATTGAAGAAATAATGAATATTTTGGGTAACTTTGAAGATAAAAACCTTTTTGTCTCTGCACATTATAGGGCTGATTCTACAAAGTCACTTGAGGCAATCAATGAGATGATAGAAGTAGCTGAACTATCAAAGATGAAGTTTCAAATATCACATTTAAGCAGTTGTTCTGCTATGGGGCAGATGAAAGAATCATTGCAAATTATAAATAACGCAATAAAGAATAATCCTAAGATAAATTATGATACATATCCATACAATGCCTTTTCAACAGAAATAGGGTCGGCAGTATTTGATGAAGGTTGTTTTGAAACTTGGAATAAGTCATATGACAGCATACTTATAACCGACGGAGAATATAAAAACCAATTCTGTACTAAAGAATTATTTGAAAAAATCAGGAGGGAATCCCCTGAAATGCTTGTGGTAGCTTTTGTAATGAATGAAGATGAAATAGCACAGGCAATTGAAAACGAATACGGAATGATTGCAAGTGATGGAATAATAAACAACGGTAATGGACATCCGAGAGCTGCGGGAACATTCCCTAGGGTACTTGGTAAGTATGTAAGGGAAGAAAAAGTAATCAGCTTGGAAGAAGCACTTAGAAAAATGACCTTAGAACCGGCAAAGAGATTAAATTTACACAAAAAGGGCAATATTAAAGAGGGATATGATGCTGATATTACAATATTTGATCCCAATACTATTGCCGATGGAGCAACTTTTGAGGAGCTGAACATCTTACCAAAAGGAATTGATTACGTAATTGTAAATGGTAAGGTTGCAGTTAAAGGCAATGCTATTATAGATAATCGAGCAGGAAAGTTTATATCTTACAAATAATTACTGCTAGTTATAAAGTTACTGCTTTTTTATGAAATTATTTACCTACTAATTTTTATTTATTTGAGGAGGAAATTGAAATGGAAGAAAAGAAAAAGCTAAAAGTGCCTCATGTGTATGTATTGTTAATTGCAATTATTTTAGTTTGTTCCGCTTTGACGTATGTCATTCCTGCGGGTAATTATGAAATGATGACGATTGAAATGGAAGACGGCAGTACAAGAGATGTAGTAGATCCGTCTACATATCACACCACAGAGAGTACTCCGGTAAATCTTATGGGCTTTTTATCCTCTATTCCAAGGGGTATGAATGAAGCGGCTGGAATTATATTCTTTATATTTATTGTTGGTGGTAGTTTTGGAGTGTTGCAAGATACAGGAGCCATTGAGGCAGGTCTGGGAAGACTGACAAAGAGATTTGCAGGAAAAGAAACACTTCTGATACCGGTAATAATGATAGCGTTTTCTCTTGGAGGAGCAGTTATTGGTATGGCGGAAGAAACCTTGCCATTTATACCTATTATGGTTAGCCTCTGTATTGCTCTGGGCTTTGACTCCATGACAGGTACTGCCATTGTTTTGATGGGTGCAGGTGCAGGCTTTGCCGGTGCATTCATGAATCCGTTTACAGTAGGTGTAGCTCAGGGTATCGCAGAACTTCCAATGTTTTCAGGCTTAGGGTTCAGACTTTGTGTATATGTTGTAATGCTTTTAATCGCAATAGCTTTTGTTATGAGATACGCAAGCAAAATTAAGAAAAATCCTGAATTAAGCCCTATGTATGAGATTGACAGAAAAAGAGATGATAATCTTGACTTAGATAACCTTCATGAATTTGGAGGCAGAGAAAAGCTAATACTTTTAGTATTTGTGGCTTCAATAGGAATACTGATTTATGGTGTTGTACAATATGGTTGGTATTTTGATGAAATTTCAGCATTGTTCTTAGGTATGGCAATAGTTGTATCACTAATAGGAAGAATGGGATTAAATGGATTTGCAGAATCACTTGGAAAAGGTATGGCGGCAGTTGCTGCGGGAGCGCTGATTGTTGGTTTTGCAAGAGGTATCTTAGTAGTATTGACAGACGGAAATATTATTCACACAATCTTAAGTTCAGCGGCAGGACTTCTTTCAACTTTACCGGCTTCAATTACTGCGGTAGGTATGTATATATTCCAGTGTTTGCTAAACTTTATCATTCCTTCAGGAAGTGGTCAGGCTGCGGTATCAATTCCAATTCTTGCACCTCTTGCAGATATGGTAGACGTAACGAGACAAACAGCAGTATTGGCATTCCAGTTAGGTGATGGTATTTCCAATATATTCACGCCGACCTCAGGGTATTTTATGGCAGGTCTTGCACTTGCAAAAATTCCTTGGACTAAGTGGGCAAAATGGATATTGCCGGCAATTTTAATTTGGTATTTGGTAGGTGGAATCTTTGTTGTAATTGCACAGTCAATTCAATTTGGTCCATTCTAAAAAATAAAGGAAGATAAAATGGAGAAATACGAACTATTAAAAAAGCAAGCCTTTGAAAACATAGAACAGTATAGAGAGACTTGTAACAAAATAAATGATTATTTAGCGGATAATCCCGAAATATCAGGAGAAGAATATAAGGCCTCCAAAATGATTGTTGAGACATTAAAAAATAATGGTTATGAGGTTGAATTCCCTTTTGCAGGGTTTGAAACAGCTTTTAAGGCTATATATGGAAAAAATAATCATGCAAGAAAAATTGCTATACTAACAGAATATGATGCTTTGCCGGGAATTGGTCATGCTTGTGGGCACTGTACAAGTGCGGCAATAAGTGTGCTGGCAGGACTATCTTTAAAGGAGATGCAAGAAGAACTGGACGCAGATATTCACATCATTGGCACTCCAATTGAAGAAACCGATGGAGCAAAATGTACTATGGTGAAAAACGGTATATTTGACAATTATGATATGGCATTAATGGTTCACTTATTTGGTGAAAATCTACTGGCTCCAAAACTACAGGCATTAGACTCTTACTTATTTGAGTTTAAAGGAAAATCGGCTCACGGTGCGGCGGCACCTTGGGAGGGCAGAAATGCTTTGAACGGTGTCCAGCTTATGTTTCATGCATTAGATATGCTAAGGCAACATGTGAAACCCGATGTAAGGATACACGGCATTATTAAAGATGGTGGCTTTGCGGCAAATATAGTTCCGGAATCGGCTTCAGCAGAAATTTATTTTAGATCAATGAGCAGAGACTATTTAGATGAGATAATGGCTAAAGTAGAGGATTGTGCAAAAGGTGCGGCTATTGCTACTCAAACCACCTTTGAAAAACACCCTACAGCGCAGTCATATGATAACCTAAAAAATAATGCTACCGGACTTTCGGCATTGGAAGAAATTTACAATGAATTGGAGCTGGAGCTGGGGGATTCAGAAAGAGTATTTGGCTCTTCCGACGCAGGAAATGTAAGCATGGTATGTCCTACGTTTCACCCGATTTTACAAATTACTGACTCATCTATTGCTATACACACTAGAGAGTTTGCAGATGCAGTTAAGTCACCTAGGGCGTATGAGGCCATAGTTACAGGCAGTAAAATCTTAACACTTCAGATATTAAAAATCTTTACAAATAAAGAAAAATTTAATGCTATGAAGCGTGACTTCGAAAATTAGACAATAAAAAAAAAGAACCAAATTTAAGATAATTCTTGTATATTACTGAAAAGTTGTTATCATGAGAATTGATTAAATATATTGGTTCTTTTTTTTTGCCAATTTGTTTTTAGTATATAATGTAGTTATGAGGGAGTAAAAATGAACATAGAATTTAGAAGAAACTTGGAAAAAATGCGAGATACCATCGTTGTACAAGCTGTCAGGGATGGTCTCATAATGGCAATCCCCATAATTATGATAGGCTCTTTTGCATTAGTTTTGAGGACATTACCTATAAAGCTATATCAAAAATTCTTAAATACCTTTGCGGGGGGTATAATAGCCGACCTCTTTTCCACAATTGAAGATGCAACATTAGGTATTCTTTCTATATATTTGGTTTTTTCCATAAGTATTGCCATGAGCAAAATAAAGGAATCAAGACAAATACATCTTAGCGCAGCATTTACGTCGGTTATTTGCTTTGTTATTTTGAGCGGAGCCTTTCTTGGAAATCCGGAACAGCTGTTGGATGGATTTGGATCAAGGGGCACATTTGTGGCAATAATAACAACTGTTGTGTCAACTTCGTTATATTTTTATATTAAGACAAAACTCAGATTAAATCTAAAAAGCTTTGCCGATGGTGTGGACACTACCTTTAATAACTCTATAGAAGAAATTATTCCATCATGCTTAGTTGTTTCCGTTTTCGCTGTCTTTAATATTGTGTTGGTACACCTGTTAGACGCCACTACCTTCAGCGAATTTCTAATTGAATTATTAAGCAATGCATTTTCAGGACTAGGAAGAGACTTGGGAAGCGCTTTACTGTTTGTTATATTATCAAGCCTGTTATGGTTTTTCGGCATTCATGGGGGCGACGCATTGGAAGGTGTTAATCAACGATTGTTTGAACCGGCTATACATGAAAATATGCAGGCCATTGCACATGGACAGCAGGCGACAGAAATTTTATCAAAAACTTTCTTTGACATATTTGTTTTAACAGGTGGTTGTGGAGCAGCAATTTGCTTATTTGCAGCAGTAATGATTTTCAGCCGTCACAGAAGTAATAAGAAGCTTGCAAAAATGGCCACACTTCCAATGATTTTTAATATAAATGAATTGATGTTGTTTGGGTTGCCGGTTGTATTTAATCCAATATTTTTCTTACCTTTTTTCCTTACGCCCATGGTAACATTACTTATTTCATATATAGCTATAATTATAGGGCTTGTTCCCGTACCTACTGTGGAAGTGAGCTGGACTACACCTATATTTATAGGGGGATATATAGCAACAGGTTCTATAATGGGAAGTGCTTTACAATTAGTAAACCTTATTGTGGGAGCCTTAATATATAGACCATTTGTAAAATGGTGCGATAAAGAGAAGATAGATAATGGAAACAAGACTCTTGAGAAATTAATTAATGTGCTGAAAGAAAGTGAAATAAGCGGAGCGCCGGTGACATTAACAGAGCTAAAGGACGCATCGGGGGCTACAGCCAGAATGCTGGTAGGGGATTTAGCCAATGATATACAGGAAAAACACTTTGACATTTATTATCAACCGCAACATGATGAAAAGAGCAACTGCATAGGAGCTGAAGCACTATTAAGGTGGAAGCATAAAGCTTTTGGCATGATATATCCTCCTCTTGTAATAAAATTAGCAGAAGAGGCAGGTATGTTAGAACTTTTAGAAAAAAGTATTTTTAAGAGGGTTGCACTGGATACGAATAAGGAAGTGTTTAGGAATCATGAGAATATGAAAATTTCTATAAATATCTCAGCATCCACCATACAGAAAAAGGACTTTTTAAAATTCTTAAGCGGTTTTACAAATGACAATCAGATTATGAAGGGTAAATATTGTATAGAGGTGACAGAGCAGACTGCACTTAATATGGATGAAGAACTTCAACAAGCATTTACAACAATACATAAATTAGGATTTCTTTTGGCGATAGATGATTTCTCCATGGGGGCAACATCATTAAAATATTTACAAAAAAATAATTTTGATTTAGTTAAAATCGACGGCGGGCTTGTGAAAGACCTGGACATAAACAACACAAGCAGAAATATTATAGCCTCCATAGTATATTTAGCAGATTCCATGGGCTTTTCTGTGATTGCAGAATTTGTTGATACAGAAGAGAAAAGATTAATTTTGGAAGAAGTTGGCTGTAAACAGTATCAGGGATATTTATATAGCCCGGCTATACCTATAGATGAGTTTGAAGAATACATATGCAATGTGAGCAAAAGTTTAAGAAAAGCATAAAAGTATCTTAATAATAACAAGATACAACAAGAAATAAGCCCTATTATATAGGACTTATTTTTTTGTTTTTTGAAAATAAAAAATAAAAATTAAATCTAATATATTGAATTTTGAGCATCAAATAGACTTAGTAGTTAGAAAATATTCGAAAATTCCAAAAACAATAAATTGAAAAATTACGTCATTATGATATATTTTAAGCATAAGGATATATTTAGGATATGTAAAAGAATGTGTTTTGCATAAACCTTGTATACAGTATCCGTATCTGTTAGCACAAAGTTCTATAGTAGGAGGGACGGTAAATGGATAACATTGAAAAAAACAGTTGCACTCTGAAACCAGACGCTTTAGGTCTTGTTGAAAAGACCAAATTAATTTATGAAATATTGCCTGGTGGTGATTGTAAAGGACATGGTGGGTGCAATTTTAAGAGTTGTCATGAATGTGCAGAAGCAATTGTTAAAGGAGCATCAATTGACTCATGCCCTGCGTGCTCGCAAAATGTGGTTGATTCAATTGCATCGATTATGAGTGTTGAATCTGTAAAAGTAATTGAGAAAAGAGCATTTATAAGATGTAACGGACAGGCAGCAGGTAAAATAAGACTTGCCGGTTGCGAAAGTTGTGAGGAGGCAAAGAATATTGGCTTTAAGGAAAACGAATGCCAATATGGATGTATAGGTATAGGGTCATGTATTGATAGCTGTACTTTTAATGCCATGTCTATTGAGGATGGAAACATATTCATAGACAAAGAGAAATGTAACGGCTGTGGTGCTTGTGTTGACATTTGCCCACAGATGATTATTTCAATAATACCCAAAGATGCTACTAATTTTATACCGTGCGCTTCTAAGAATAGTGAAGAAAAAACCAGAAGAATTTGTGGATATGGGTGCATAGGCTGTGGAGAGTGTGAGGAAGCTTGTCCGGAGGGTGCAGTTAAAGTTATAGAAAACTGTGCGGTGATAGACTATGAGAAATGTGTAGGTTGTGTTGCCTGCACCGTAAAATGTAAAAAGAAAATTATAATAGATGAACTTCATGATTTAACAAAAATAAAACCAACGGTTGCATTTGTTAGATGTAGTGGAGGGAAAAGTTCAAAGATAAAATTTGATGCTCTTGGAGTTGAAAATTGTCAAGAGGCTTCAAAGATTAGAACCGCAGAAATGGGTCTGTGTACAACAGGATGTACTGGTTTAGGGGATTGTACAAAGGTTTGTAGATTTGACGCATTACATATTGTTGATGGTACGGCAAAGGTTAATCCTGACAATTGTGTAGGATGCTTAGATTGTACCTATGTCTGTCCAAATCACTTGATTACAGAAGTTGCATACAAAGGAAGTAAAATTGTGGCCTGTGCATCAAGTGACAACCTATTAAATAAGCAGAAAATATGTCTTTTGGGATGTATAGGATGCGGTGACTGTGCTGCTAATTGTCCAAATGGTGCCATATCAATGGAAAACGGTTGTGCAATAGTAGATTCCAGCATTTGCGAAAATTGCAACGTATGTTCATATGTATGCTCAAGAAGTGCGCTAATGGAACAGTCTGTCCCTGAAATAAACTATTTGCAAAGAAAAGCTCTGGGGTTATAGGAAAGGAAGTGATTTGATGAGAACGTTAAAAACAATGGATGGTAACACTGCAGCGGCTCACGTTGCTTATGCTTTCTCAGAAGTTGCAGCAATTTATCCTATTACACCGTCATCGGTAATGGCAGAAAATATAGATGAGTGGGCTTCCCAGGATAGAAGAAATATTTTTGGAGAAAAGGTAAAGGTTGTAGAAATGCAATCAGAAGGGGGAGCGGCAGGCGCTGTTCACGGTTCCCTTGCTGCTGGCGCATATACCAGTACTTTTACAGCTTCACAAGGTTTACTTTTAATGATTCCTAATATGTACAAACTTGCAGGAGAGCAAACACCGGCTGTATTGCACGTTGCGGCAAGAGCTTTAGCTTCACACGCTCTATCCATCTTCGGGGATCATTCTGATGTCATGGGGTGCCGTTCAACAGGGTTTGCTATGCTTGCTTCAAATAGTCCTCAGGAAGTAATGGACTTGGCGGCAGTAGCTCACCTTTCGGCTATATCGGGCAAAGTTCCTATGTTGCACTTCTTTGATGGGTTTAGAACCAGTCATGAGCAACAAAAAATAGAGGTATGGGACTATAAACAATTAAGCGAGATGGCAAATTGGGAGGCTATAAAGGAGTTTAAGAAAAATATTAATCACCCTATGCATCCTTGCAGTAAAGGCTCGGCAGAGCAACCTGAAACCTTCTTCCAACATAGAGAAGCCAGCAATACTGCTTATGAAGAAGCGGTTGAAGTAGTTGCCGGATATATGAAAGAGGTAAATGACAAAATAGGGACCAATTATATGCCGTTTAATTATTATGGTGTAAAAGATGCAACGGAAGTAATAATTGCCATGGGATCAGTTTGCGAAGCGGCTGAAGAGGTTGTTGATTATTTAAATTCTAAGGGCAAAAAAGTAGGGTTGGTAAAGGTACATTTATATAGGCCGTTTTCTCCTAAATATTTGCTTAATGTTATTCCTACAACTGTAAATAAAATTGCGGTAATGGACAGGACCAAAGAACCTGGAGCAGTGGGTGAACCTCTTTATTTAGATGTGGTTTCCTCACTTAGGGGAACACAGTTTGAAAATTCATTGGTATGTGGTGGCAGATACGGGCTTGGTTCAAAGGATATTCAACCCAGTGATATTTTAGCTGTATATGAAAACTTATGGTCTGAAAATCCAAAAATGAGATTTACCATATCTATTAATGATGATGTTACGTTTTTATCTCTTAAACCATCTGAAAACATTGATACAACTCCAGAGGGAACTGTTTCTTGCAAGTTTTGGGGACTAGGTGCAGACGGAACTGTTGGAGCAAATAAAAACAGCATAAAAATAATAGGCGACCATACGGATAAAAAGGTTCAGGCATATTTCCAGTACGATTCTAAAAAATCAGGTGGAATAACAATCAGCCATTTGCGATTCGGAGATAAGGCAATTAAATCTACCTACTATGTAAAACAAGCGGATTTTGTTGCGTGCCATAATCCTTCCTATTTGAGGAAATATGATATAGTTCAAGATGTAAAAAAAGGCGGGTTCTTCTTATTAAACTGTGCGTGGACACAAGAGGAATTGGAGACACATTTGCCTGCCGCTGTTAAACAATATATTTATAACAATGATATACAATTTTATATATGTGATGCAGTTAAATTGGCTCTTGGTATAGGTCTTGGAGCTAGGAGAACAAATACTGTACTTCAAGCTGCATTTTTCAAACTGGCAAATATAATTCCTATTGATCAGGCTATTGGATATATGAAAGAAGCCATTAGAAAAACATACGGAGATAAGGGCGAAAAGATTGTAAATATGAATTTGAATGCCGTGGATGCTGGAATTGAAAATATACAAAAGGTTGAGATTCCTCCTTCATGGAAAGATGCAAAAGAAAGTACAGAACAATACATAGTTCAGGGAAGAAATAAGGAACATACAGACTATATAAGAGATATTTTAATTCCTACCAATGGCATGAGGGGTGATTCAATACCTGTATCCAAGTTTATAGCCACTGTGGATGGGCATATACCAGCAGGCACAGCGGCATATGAAAAGAGGGGCATAGCAGTAGAGATACCTAAATGGAAACCGGAAAATTGCATTCAATGTAACTGGTGCTCTTACGTTTGCCCACATGGAGTCATAAGGCCTTTTGTTATGACAAATGAAGAGGTAGAAAATTCAGGAGCAGAAACAATTCCGGCTAAGGGCATAGAAGATAAATACTTTACAATTGCTGTTTCCGCAAAGGATTGTACAGGATGTGGATCCTGCGAGAATGTATGTCCTGCAAGGAATAAAGCTTTAGAGATGATGCCTGCGGAAGAGGTAACGGATTCCTTACAGAAAGTTTTTGATTTTGCGGTACACAATGTAAAGGATAAAGAATTACCGTTTAACAAAAACACGGTTAAAGGCTCTCAATTTATTAAGCCGCTTATGGAATTCTCAGGAGCCTGCCCGGGTTGTGGAGAGTCACCATACGCAAAACTTGTAACGCAAATGTTTGGGGACAGAATGTTTATAGCAAATGCTACGGGATGCTCATCTATTTGGGGATGTAGCGCTCCCAGCACTCCGTATACTGTCAATGCAAAGGGCAGAGGCCCTGCATGGGCAAACTCCTTGTTTGAGGATAACGCAGAGTTTGGGTTAGGAATGACAATATCCATTAAGGCTAGGCGAAATGAAATGAAATCAGTTGTTTCAAGGTTAGCAGGCAATCCACTGTTTAAGGAAGCTGCCAATAGCTGGATTGAGGGAATGGAGGATGGAAAACTATCTGAGATTGCAGGAAATCAGTTGCTTGAGCTATGCAAAAATGAAAAAGATAATTTAGATGCTTCATATGTTGTAGAAAATGCTGATATGCTTCCTAAGCCATCCATGTGGATGTTCGGTGGAGACGGATGGGCATATGATATTGGATATGGCGGTTTGGATCATGTAATAGCATCAGGAGAAGATGTAAACATATTAGTGTTTGATACCGAAGTATATTCAAATACCGGAGGTCAGGCTTCAAAGGCGACACCAATAGGAGCAGTAGCGCAATTTGCTTCTAACGGAAAGGCTATAAGAAAAAAGAATTTAGCGCAAATAGCTATGTCATATGGATATGTATATGTTGCACAGATTGCAATGGGAGCAAACCCAGAGCAAACATTAAGGGCTTTAAGGGAAGCGGAAAACTACCGCGGTCCATCATTGATTATAGCCTATGCTCCTTGTATCAATCATGGTGTTAAGGCAGGAATGAATAAATCCATGCTGGAAATGAAAAAAGCTGTTAGATCCGGATATTGGAATCTATTGAGATTTAACCCGGAACTGGTTCAAATGGGTATGAATCCTTTATCAATTGATAGCCCTGCACCTACTGAAAGCTATAATGACTTTATTAGGGGTGAGGTTAGATATGACTCTTTAATGCTTAAATTCCCGGAAAGAGCAGAAGAATTGTTTGCAAGGGCAGAAGAGGCAGCAAAGGAGAGATATACTGCACTTGTCAACCAGCAAAAAAGCCTAGAACCAAAAGAAGGAGGGAACTGGTAGTATGTATAAAATTGTGGAGAAAAGAAAGCTAAACCCATCTATGACTTGGTTAGAAATAGAAGCCCCTTATGTTGCAAGAAACACAAAACCGGGGCAGTTTATCATACTTCGCACCGATGAATTTGGCGAAAGAATCCCTCTGACTATGGCAGGTCATGATGCACAGAAAGGAACTATTACTATTATTTATGCAGCAGTGGGTAGAACCACATTATTGCTGGATCAATTTGAAGTAGGTGATTATCTGTCAGATGTGGTGGGACCATTGGGGAAGCCCACTGAAATGGAAGGTCTAAAACGCGTTGCCGTTGTGGGCGGAGGAACAGGAAATGCTCTAGCTTTTCCGATAGCAACAGGTATGTATAAAGCAGGAATAGATGTAGATATGATTGCAGGCTTTCAAACAAAGGATCTAATTATTCTTGAAGAGGAATTTAAAGCAGAAACAAACAATCTGTACATTACCACCGATGACGGTTCATACGGATATAAAGGACTAACAACCCAAAAATTAGAGGAACTGATTAAGGACGGAAATAACTATGATGAAATTGTAGCAGTTGGACCTCCCATTATGATGAAGTTTGTTTGCAAACTGGCTGAAAAATATGGGATAAAAGTGGTTGTATCACTTACAGCATATATGGTTGACGGAACGGGTATGTGCGGTGGATGTCGTGCAATCATTGGAGGCGAAACCAAATTTGTATGTGTAGATGGTCCGGAATTTGATGGAACTCTTGTAGATTGGGATGAACTTATACAGCGAAATTCATTTTATAGTGAACAGGAAAAAGAAGATGCCGGTCATATCTGCCGTTTGACAGGAGGTGTGCGTTATCATGATTAATTTTGTTAAAACAAAGAATCCAATGCCGGAACAGAACCCTAATGTAAGAAACAAGAACTTTTTAGAAGTTTCTCAAGGATATACAGCAGAAATGGCAATAAATGAAGCGATGAGATGCTTCCAATGCAGGAAAAAGCCTTGTACAAAAGGATGTCCCGTAAAAGTTAAGATTCCGGAGTTTATTGCAAAAGTAGCAGAAGGAGAATTTGAGGAAGCGTATCAGGTAATTAGTGAAACCAGCTCTCTTCCCGCCATCTGTGGTAGAGTGTGCCCACAGGAAAATCAATGTGAAGGGAAATGCGTACAAAATAAGAAAGGCGAATCTGTAGCCATTGGGCGTCTTGAACGATTCGTAGCGGATTGGCATAGTCAGCACAGCACAGGTGAGAAATTGGCAAAAAATCATAGTAAGGGTACAAAGGTAGCTATAATAGGTTCAGGTCCTGCGGGTCTTGCCTGTGCAGGAGATTTGATTGCAAATGGTTATGATGTAACAATATTTGAAAGTCTTCACAAAGACGGTGGTGTGCTTGCATATGGAATCCCAGAGTTTAGGTTGCCTAAGAGCATTGTAGACTCTGAAGTAAAAAAATTAAAAAATAAGGGAGTTAAGTTCATAAATAATGTGGTAATTGGGAAGTCTATTACAGTTGACGAGCTTATTGAAGAGGAAGAATTTAAAGCAGTTTTTGTTGGCACCGGTGCAGGTCTTCCTCAGTTTATGGATATGCCGGGTGAAAATCTTTTGGAGGTTTACTCAGCAAATGAATATCTGACACGAATAAATCTAATGAAAGCATATCTTCCTGAATATGATACCCCTATTCATAAATCTAAGAGGGTAGCTGTTGTTGGCGGTGGTAACGTGGCCATGGATGCGGCAAGGTGTGCAAAACGAATGGGTGCAGAGGAAGTTTATATTGTATATAGACGATCTATGGAAGAAATTCCGGCACGTAAGGAAGAAATTCATCATGCCATTGAAGAGGGTATAAAGTTCCAGTTGTTGACAAATCCCATTGCAGTAAAGGGCGATGAAAAGGGGCACGTAATCGGGCTGGAATGTGTAGAAATGGTTTTAGGTGAGCCTGATGCTTCAGGTAGACGTAAACCAATAGAAAAAAGCGGCTCTAACTTTATTTTAGATGTTGATTCAGTAATTATGGCTATTGGAACTAAACTTAACAAATTAATTTTAGAAACCACAAAAGATCTTGAATCAAACGCTAAGGGTGGAATTGCAGCGGATGAAAAGGGCTTAACAAATAACAAGTTTATTTACGCCGGAGGTGATGCGGTAACAGGCGCCGCAACGGTTATAATGGCCATGGGAGCCGGAAAGAATGCGGCTGAAAGTATAGACCAATATTTACAAGGCAAAGAATCTTTATAAAGAATAATATTTACCTAAGAACTCCTTTACATTTAAAGGAGTTCTTAAACTTTCATATAATCGTCATCTAACAATAAAAATACATCAAACAAAATGGTGCAATATACTGACAAAAGGGGTATAATTGATTTATTAATATTTTCTGACAATAATGAATTGTGGGAGGACTCGAGGATGAAAATACAATTTTGCGGAGCTGCGTCAAGTGTTACAGGCTCATGTCATTTAATTACAACAGAAAAACATAAAATATTGCTTGATTGTGGACAATTTCAAGGCGGCAAAGCTATGGATGCAATGAATTTTGAACCATTCCCATTTAATCCGGCAGAAATCGATTATGTCATTCTTAGCCATGCTCATGTGGATCATTGCGGAAGAATTCCGTTACTAGTTAAGAGGGGCTTTACAGGTGAAATTTACTGTACAGATGCCACAGCAGATTTAGTTGAAGTTATGCTTAAGGATAGTGGATATATCCATGAAAAAGAAGCCGAATGGAAAAACAGGAAGGCTGAAAGAGCGGGAAAAGCTTTAGTTGAACCCCTTTATACTTTTAATGATGCAGTAGATTCATTAAAATATATTAAACCCGTTTTATATGATCAGCTTGTTGAACTCAATGATGAAATGAAGATAGTTTTTAATGATGCAGGACATATTTTAGGCTCTGCTATTACAGAACTATGGGTAGAAGAAAATGGAAATGTTTCAAAAATAGTTTTCTCGGGAGATCTGGGAGTAATGAATAGACCAATTTTAAGAAACCCTACCATTATAAAAAAGGCTGATTACGTTATAATGGAAAGTACTTATGGAAATAGATTGCATCCACAAAATTCAACAAGTATTAAGGAACTGATTGAAATAGTATTAAAGACAATTCAGCGTGGAGGAACAGTTGTAATTCCATCATTTGCAGTGGGAAGAACTCAAGAATTGATTTATGAATTCAATAGATTCTATGAGGATGCTACGGAGTATCGTAAACAACTGGAAAATCTAATGGTTTATGTTGATAGTCCAATGGCAACTACTGCCACAGAGGTATTTAGAAGAAATGCTCAAGTTTTTGATGAAGAAACGAAAGCATATATCTTAAAAGGTGATAATCCTTTGGATTTTAAAAATTTAAAATTTACAAGAAGCACTGAGGATTCCAGATTTTTAAATATGGATAATCATCCAAAAGTAATTATTTCTGCAAGCGGTATGTGTGAAGCAGGAAGAATAAGACACCATTTAAAACACAATCTTTGGAATTCAAAATCAAGTATTATATTTGTTGGGTATCAGGCAGAGGGTACTTTAGGAAGAATGCTCGTAGACGGTGTAAAGGATGTAACCTTATTTGGGGAAGAAATTCATGTAAATGCAGAAATTTACAATTTAGAAGGTTTTTCCGGTCATGCGGATAGAGATGGATTAATTTCGTGGTTAGCCGGATTTAGACAGAAACCTAATGAAATTTTTCTTGTGCACGGGGAGCCTGAATCAAAGCATCAGTTTGCAGAATTTATTAAAAATGAACTGGGCTACGATGCGACAGTTGTAGATGGATTATCTGAGTTTGTATTAGAAAATCATAAAATAGTTAATAAAGAGGAAGCTTTAGAGGAAGCAATAAATCAGGAAAGTATTGTGAATATCAAAAGGCGTATTTCTGATATACATGATAACCTTGAAAAGATTTTATATAATACACAATTAGCTATGGGTGAGGAATTATCTTTACAGAGAACAGCGGAAATCAATAATATAGTACTGGAACTGGAAAAAATGTCCTTAAACTTAGGGTCTGCGGTTACAAAACAAGATATTCAAGAGGATATACCATTAACTAATGAGTAAAAGTAAAAAAAGTAGATACCCTAAGGCGCTGGAAATCTAAAAAAGAGTTAAAAACCTTAAGCCCTAAGAGGGTAAAATTTAAAAACAGTGGAAAAGCTTAAAAAGAGAAAAATCAAGGAAATTAGAGCAAAGATACTATATTTTAGTATATTTGCTTTTATTTTGCGTAAGATTCAAACTAATTATTTAAATCACAAAAAGTAGAATTATATAAAAATGTATATATCTTAAATAATAGTGACAACTGGTGCCCAGTGGGCAACGGTTATGGGCATTATTGTCACAATGCAGGTTTATGATTCTATGTCAGAATTGCCCAACTGTGACAATAATGTCCCTTTAATAAGTATATTTATGAATGGAAAAATATACTGAGCATAGTACAAATTACGAAATATCAACAGTAGCAGTATATTGTACAAACTCTCTTTTATTTATTATGACAAAGATGGCACAGGGATTGCTTTATATATATGCATTACATAAGTGGGATGAAAACATATTTGTTAAATATTAGTTTTACACATGATTTCATTAACTTTGTAACAAACTTTTGAAAATTTACCAAGGTTTATTCTTATTTTATAAGAAGAGGTAAACACAAAAGTATGATAGCTAAATTTTTATTTAATAGAAAACATAATTAGTGTTTCTTATTAAATAAAAAGGGTTGTCAGCAATTAGATTTTGTAGGATTAGTTAGAAGGAGGATTTTTTTATGTTAATGACAGGAGCCCAGTACATTGAGAGCTTAAGAGAATTGAAAACAAGAGTGTATATGTTTGGTGAAAAGATTGAAAATTGGGTAGACCACCCAATGATTAGACCTTCTATTAACTGTGTGGCAATGACATATGAGTTGGCACAAGACCCTCAGTATGCAGATTTGATGACAGTAAAATCTACTTTAACAGGTGAAACAATCAATAGATTTGCACACCTACACCAGAGCACAGATGACCTGAGAAAAAAGGTGAAAATGCAGAGACTAGTTGGGCAAAAGACAGCATCATGCTTCCAAAGATGTGTTGGAATGGATGCGTTTAATGCAGTATTTTCAACAACATATGAGGTAGACCAAAAGTATGGAACAGACTATCATAAGAATTTTGTGGAATACCTAAGATTTATACAAGAAAACGACTACATAGTAGATGGAGCAATGACAGATCCCAAAGGAGACAGAGGATTAGCGCCATCAGCACAAAGAGATGCAGATTTATTTCTAAGAATAGTGGAAAGAAGAGAAGACGGAATCGTAGTAAGAGGTGCTAAATGTCATCAGACAGGTTCAATAAACTCTCATGAGCATATCATAATGCCAACAATAGCAATGACAGAAGCAGACAAAGACTATGCAGTATCATTTGCCTGTCCAAGCGATGCAGAGGGACTATTCAAGATATACGGAAGACAGTCCTGCGATACAAGAAAGTTGGAGGATGGAGCAGATGTAGACCTTGGAAACAAAGAATATGGAGGTCAGGAAGCATTAGTAGTATTTGACAACGTATTCATTCCAAACGACAGAATCTTCTTATGCGGAGACTATGACTTTGCAGGAATGCTAGTAGAAAGATTTGCAGGATACCATAGACAAAGCTACGGTGGATGTAAAGTAGGAGTAGGAGACGTAGTAATAGGAGCAGCAGCATTGGCGGCAGATTACAACGGAGCAAGCAAAGCATCTCACGTAAAAGATAAGTTGATAGAAATGACCCACTTAAATGAAACATTATATTGCTGTGGAATAGCGTGCTCAGCGGAGGGCTATGCAACAGCATCAGGAAACTATCAAATAGACTTGTTATTGGCAAATGTATGTAAGCAGAACGTAACAAGATTCCCATATGAAATAGTAAGACTGGCAGAAGACATAGCAGGAGGCTTAATGGTAACAATGCC
>JBKECQ010000118.1:0-2204 GCA_047974845.1 Aminipila sp.
TTCCATTTACCAATGCGCTTGCTATTTTTTCCTCATTGTTGTCTTTTGATATGGTCACCGTTGGCTTTGTTCCTGAGTCTGTCACAGAGCCCATACCTCCTCCGCCACCGGCTCCTCCTCCGGAACCGCCACCAGTATTTCCACCATCTGTATTTTCAGTTACCGTTACTGGTACTTCAGCAGTTTTCCCAAGATATGAAATAACAATTTTAATATCTTCCTTTGCAAATGTTTTCTTATCTACAGTATAATTCGTTATAGTTTCTTGATGTCCGTCAATATATTTTGCAATTATAACCATACCTGATTTATCAAAACTCTCACCAACCTTATAGGCTGTTTTGGTTGGAGGTGTAGCTACTTCTATACTTTGAGGCAATATTCTTTCAATATTAACTTCAATAGGTTCAGACATTTTGTTTCCATGTATATCTTCTGCCTGAATATAAACTGACTTTTTAGGACATTCATTAAATTCCTCTAATGAAATTACTATTTTTTCTTTTAATATAGATTCTGAAGTAACCTTTGTACCGGTTCCACTCATATCTACATTAGCATTATCACCGCTTAAATAATAAGTTGCTGGTTCATTTAGCTTAAAATATACACCAGTAACTTCCTTGGGTTTACTTGACAATTTTGCCTCTGAAAAATAAATTTTAGGCGCATATGTATCAGGCCTATTATTTTTAGCAACATCACTCATATCATAGAGCCAAGTCTTTCCTTCTTTAAATCTCTTATATGCTACCAATGCATAGCCACCTTGATCTGTAGCCATGCCGTTATATTGTCCCGCGTTAGCTCCCGGATTCTCTGGGTCATTAATGAAACTATGTGCAAAACCTCCTCCTTCAATTGCATATTTCATCATACCATCTAATAAAGTGTTGCCATTTTTTATAAACCTTTCGTCTGTCATAGGGTCAATCCCAAGTCCTACTAAAGTAACAACTACCTGCGCGGTGCTTTCCAAATTCACTGTACCCCAACTGTCGTAGTCACCATCATCACGTTGCAATTCGCTTAACACTGTAATTCCTCTATCCACAAAGCCTTTAATGTCATCCAACATCTGATTATATTCTGCCGTATTATTTCCAAATTCGGCCTTCAATAAATCATTTCCTCCATAATATGGAACCATCGCTTGCAAAGCCATTGCTGTCATATCAGGATCCGGTGTTGTTCCAGTTAATGCAAACCCTCCCCCTACAATTTCATTATCCAAGGTATACTTAATCATTCTCTTACGACTATTTCTCTTTGCTTCTGGAACCTTGTCCAGCTCAGCCTTATCAATTAAATAATTGTTCGTATCAAGTGCAATAAGCCCCCAGATAGGTCCATTTGTACCTTGTTTGCTTACCTTACTAAAGTCTGCATATTTTTCTAAAATATTATATTCACCTACATTTGTAACATCATAGCCTAAGGCATTCAACGGAAGCATTAATCTAGAAAATTCGGTATATTTAGAATTATGTAGATTCCCCTTTTTTTCTTTCATTTTTTCATCTACAATATTTTTCCACGCCTCATAATATCCTTCGGGGATATTTTCAAAACCTCCCCTCGCTAAGGTCATAACTGTCCAATCACCGCTGTTAGTCTCCTGAACTGGAGCAGGAGTGTTTTTTAACATTGCATTCAAAGTATTATTTAAATGCTGACTGGCATTATCAACAACTAAATTGTTTGGTGTTTTATACGCTGGTATCTCTACTTTTACCACCAGCTCTTCAACTGCAGTTTTATCTTTTACTTTTACATAAACATCTTTTGCATTAGCATTACTTAATCCTTCTATTCGGATAATATCAATTTTTTTTGCATCCGTTACATAAGCTATGTCTCTATAGTCATTGTTTTCCGGTATGTTGGACGGCTGTTCAAAAGCTACATAAGAATATACGCAATCTGCATCCTTACGGTTAGAACTAATCTTAACCGTTGCAGTTGTGCTACTTGTTCTTATTCCTACCGGAGTTACCTCAAGGGGTTCCTCAGCCAATAAATTTACATCCTCGTGATTTTCTTGCACCTCATTATGGACTTCAGCCATAGCTGTTATAGGTATCATGGACAACACCATTGCCAGTGTCAGTACCCATGCTAAAAGTCGTTTTTTCTTCATACGTTTCTCCTCTCATTTCTAACATCTTAAAATTAATTAAACTAAAATCCCCCGTAAATTACTC
>JBKECQ010000056.1:0-2126 GCA_047974845.1 Aminipila sp.
ACAATATTTCAAAATGCTTATAGTGAAGCCCAGTAGACTTCATAGATTTTGAATTGTTGGGTATCATTTTGCCTTGCCATCAAAAAATATCTGGTATATTCTCCATCACCAAGTTGAGGGACTGCTTGCAAAGCAGCCTGATTCCATTTCCAACTGATATCAAGTTCCACAATAGCGAATTCTTCCAAGTCGTAGGTGCCAATTGTATCTAATACATCTTTCTTTATATATTCGCTTGCACGCTGAAAATCTTCAATAGACAGAGTCGTCAAACGGTGTATTGTAAGCTCTTCCATATAAAGACCATCTTTAAATTATTTTTCTTGATTCTCAGATGTAATCCTCATCGAATCCGAATCTCCAAATAAAGCTTTATACTTTTCAAAGTCAGCAGAAACATCATAATAATATTGTTGATATACAATGTATTCCAGTTCATTATCAATAGGGCATTTCAAGTCGAGATTTCTATCTTCAAACGTATATACTTCATCCAAGGCTATATTCAATGTTGGCAATACCACAACATCTAAATATCGTTCGTATAAAATGGCTTCATCTTGAGATATTTGACCGATTGTTGTTGCTTTAGAAGCAGAAGGTTCATCTTGATTTGTGTTATTAGAGCAACCTACAAATAATGCAGTGAAGGACCATACAAGTATAAAAAACGCCATCTTTTCATTTTATCGTATCCTTTCCTTAACTAATATAAATTTATTTGTTTGGTTTTTTAATTCACAACTTCGATATTTTCTATTTTGAACAGCAGAAAGCCATGTAAGGTCAACTGCTCATGATAGGAAGTTATTTATGGTTAGCCTTACATATAGAATTTGCCATTAAGTTAAGTAGAACTGCAATCACAACAAGAATAATCGACGCGATAGAAATTGCTCCAATGGTATCCATTAATGAAGTCCAGTTTATAATATTCACTCAGTAATTAATCCCAAATAATTGAAGAGTTAGTGTGATAGAACAGAGGCAAAGGCTATAAACGGAATAGTTTGTTATGCTTCGACCTTTTTTGTACTACTTCATGGAAATCATTGGTATTGTCCAAGATATAATACCCAAAACAAACTGGACAAACTAAACAATATGCTCGTTATTTTTCTCATCCATCAAATATAAATTTTATTTGTATTCCTTTGATTTGCGCCTGTTATAGTTGTAGTTTCTGCCTCCACATGTGGTGAGTAAGCATATATGATGTCTTGATATAAATACACTACCAAATATGAAATGGTACAACCATATAAGTTATTATTGCAAAAATAATACCTAGAGCTATACTATTTATTGTTTTTTTATTCGAAACATGTAAAATAATTATTCCAAATATCAACATCATAACATTAAGCCATGAACGAATATGAATATAAAACAGTCCATATACACATGCAGTATTAATTAGTAAGCTTATTATTCCAGACGAAAAAAGTAAGCCTACAATTCCGTTTCCTTTTGCAAACCAACAAAAAAACGCACAAAGTGGCGATATAAGTGTTAAGACAATCCAAATTACAGCGTAACTTTTTGGAAAAAAACCAGCCACAAAGTAACTATACATATAGTAACTTGACACCATTCCAACGAAAAACAAAAAAGTATTGATAGCTGCTCTAATAGGTTTATTACTATAGACTGAGATACAAACAGCAATAACAATCCAAGGAGCAAACCCACCTAAAAAATTATGTAAATCTAAATATTCATCTATTTTCGATAACATCGCTGGAAGTTCAGCTTGCTTATAATCTAAAAACTTAGAAAATAACCCTAAGCAAATTCCAAATATAAAAATACTAAGTGAGATCAATACTTGTGTTGTAATGGAGAAATTTCTTTTAGGCATTCGTATGTTATTGAATATTTTATTTATTCATCTCCTTTGTTTTTTAATTAAATTTATTACGCCTAGTCTGTATACTCAACCTTTTTAACAATCAATCTGACCAGTAAAACGATAATTTTGGCAACTTGATATCTTCCTAAAAGTTCCCGTTTCTATAACGCTTACATCCTTCACAAGTTCATAAATTCTTTAAAGATCTTATTTACAATATCTTTAAGACTTCTATTATTATTTCTTCGTTATCAAGCAAACCGTCTCAACATGT
>JBKECQ010000057.1:0-37367 GCA_047974845.1 Aminipila sp.
ATTCAATGTTATCATTTGGAATTGGTCACGACCAAGTAAATCTTTCTTACCCATCATAAGGCAGGCACCTCCATGTATTAATAAATATATTTTACCATAAATTCAATAAAATGTCTGTATATTCGTAAAAAAAGACTGTAGGCAAAGAAGGATATCCTTGTCTACAGTCTGATGCAAGGATTAAATCCTTGCATTTTTTATTTTTATTAATACCTTGCCCCTATCTCACATACAGCGTGCAAGGCTTATACAGAAATTCCCCGGCTTTAGTTCCGAGGAATTCTTAAGTTTTATTTTGTATAATTATCAAAATATCCTTGAATATAAACTATAGGAGTTCCCTTATCTCCACTTCCTGAAGTCAAATCACAAAGTGAACCAATTAAGTCTGTTAATCTTCTTGGTGTAGTTCCTTGTGCAACCATTGAGTCACCTAAATTGCTGTCTTTATTCTTTATATATTCTGATATTGCAACCTTTAGTTCATCTCCACTTAAATCTGCAAAGTCGTTGTCTGCAAGATATTTAATTTTTACTTCATTTGGAGTTCCCTCTAAGCCGTCAGTATAACCGGGAGAAACTACCGGGTCTGCAAGTTCCCATATCTTTCCTACAGGATCTTTAAATGCACCATCTCCGTAAACCATTACTTCTATTCTCTTGCCAGTCTTTTCCTCAATTTCATTTTGAATACTCTTAACAAAATCTGTGCAATCATTAGGGAATAATTTAACGGTTTCTTCAGTTGCTTTATTAGAGCCTAATATTCCATACTTTGTATTGAATCCACTTCCGGATACGCTACTTGTTAAAATATCATCAAGACCAAGAACAACATCAGCTCCTGCTTTCTTTAATATTCTCTTAGTTCTTTCTCTTGTGTGAATGTCACAAGCCAAAATATTCTTTGTATAATCCACAATAGTTTTCGGATTATTAGAGAATATTATCTGTACTTCTGCACCCTCTTCCTCAATAAGGTTCTTGTAGTAGTTTACATAGTCCATTCCTGTAAAAGTATGCTTTGATTTTCCAAATAACTCTTCAAATTGCTCCTGAGTAAGAACATCTGTGTATGGATTAATATCCTTTTCATCTAGCAAATCAATGTCCACAAGGTGGTTTCCAACTTCATCACTTGGATAGCTTAACATTAGAACAACTTTTTTTGCTCCTTTTGCAATCCCTCTAAGGCAAATGGCAAATCTATTTCTACTTAGGATTGGGAAGATAACACCAATTGTTTCCCCTCCAAGTTTTGCTTTAACATCCTCTGCAATCTGAGAAGTTGTTGCATAGTTACCCTGAGCTCTTGCAACGATTGCTTCTGTAATAGCTAGTACATCTTTATCCATTATTTCAAATTCACCAGTTTCTGCTGCATCAACTACAACATCAACTACAATTTTCTTTAAATCATCGCCTTCTCTTATGATTGGAGCTCTAAGACCCCTTGAAACAGTTCCAACTTTTCTTTCCATGAATTTACTTCCTCTCTTTATTAAAAAATGTTATCACTTCTTACCCTTTATACTAATTATGCTAAATTTTCTATAATCGGCTCAATGAATCAATCATAGCATTTATGTCTAGGTTTTCTTCATCTTCTTTACTCGATGAGTTGCTTGAAGCGAATAAATTTTGCATATCAAGTTGATGTTTTAAAATTTGCAATTGTGCAGAAAAAAATGCTTTTTCTGCATTTATCTCAGAAAAGCTATTTTTATCTCCTAAAAGCTGTCCTAAATTTTCCTTTAGATTGCTTTTTATATTTAATGATTGTTCAGGTATATTTATTTCTTCTCCCATATACCCGAAAATCTTTTTTATATAGTTTTGCGTTTCGGTAAAGGGTGGTACCCCTCCATATTTAGCAACATTTCCGGGACCTGCGTTATAGGCTGCTAAAGCCAACGTTATATCACCGTCATAGTTCTTAAGCTTCTGCGATAGATAACTTGCTCCGCCCATAATGTTTTGTTCCGGATCAAAGGCATTGGTTACTCCCAATGACTTTGCCGTATTTGGCATTAATTGCATAACTCCCATAGCACCACATTTAGATACTGCATTGGGATTAAATCCAGATTCAGCTTTAGCAACAGCTTTTAATAATTCTTCGGGTACATCATATTTTTCGGCAGCCCTTTTAAATATATCTTCCATTGCTTCTGTAGTTACTATTTTACTTGTTTCATCATTAACAACATCAGCCTTTGATAGTCTTTTGTTCACCTCATTACCTGAGATTATATTGTTCAAAGTTTTGTCAAAGTCAGGTGCTTTATCATTATTTATAGCCACAAGATTTGCTCTACCACTTTCATTTTGTGCATAGAGACTTGCCAGCTTTACTCCATCAATTTCCATGTATAGCTCCTATCATAATCAAATCACAAATGTCTGACAATACATTTTACCACAATTTCATATTATCTCCAACAATAAAAGTTAAATTTGTCAATACAATAACTTCTTATATTATGATATACTGTTAAGTTAGTATGTTCTAATTCAAAACATTTTAGAGATACAGGAGGTTATTTAAGTGTCCGATTTTTTTAATAATATAGGCACATTTTTTTCGGAGCTTTGGTTAAGAGCCTGGGAAATAACTAAATACGGTTTTCAATGGATTTTAGACAACCATTTACAGTTCGGAGATATATACAGCAGTATTGTCCGTTGGGTTTTCCCTGTTTTGGCTTTAGGTATTCTTCTATCTGTTCTTAGAGATATGCTAAGAGTTAAAAATCCTAAAGAAACCTGGGGCTATTTGGTGTCCCCTGAACTTGGCAGATTTCCTATACACCACTGGGAATGTACCATTGGACGAGCAAAGCACTGTGATGTAATAATAAATTTTCCTACTGTATCAAGAACCCAATGTTCACTCATAAGAGATGATGACGGTAACTGGAAATTATACAGTCTTTCTGAGAAAAATCCTACAATATGTGCTGGGCATGAGGTATCTGACTACGTAGACGTAAAGCCCGGTGATACCATTATTTTTGGTGGGGTTATACTTACATTGGAGCCAATTTCAGAAATAGAACATGAACTTCAGCAAAAAAATAGATTATCGCAGAGCAGACCTGCCCCGCCGTGGGGTTCTTTTGCAATGCTTAGTTTATTTCAAATATTAACTGTCATTCAACTGATATTTACAAGACCCGAATATTCTCGGTCAATATTATTATGTTACGGAGTGTTATTCAGCATAATGTGGGGCTACGTTATGATTTCTAAAATAGGTAAGCGCACGGGCTTTGAACCAGAAATATTGGCATTCTTCGCCTGCACTCTGAACCTAGCAATAACAGCTTCCTCCGCACCGGGTTCTATGATAAAGCAAACATTTACAATAGTATTGGGGGTAAGTGTTTTCCTTTTTCTTGGGTGGTATTTGAGAGATTTAAAACGAACTGTAAAGGCTAGATATTTTATGGCATCAGCCACAGTTGGCCTTTTATTAATAAACCTAATATTTGGTTCCGTTAAATATGGTGCGCAAAACTGGATTTCAATTGGTGATATTTCAGTACAACCGTCAGAATTTGCTAAGGTATGCTTTATCTTTGCCGGTTCTGCAACATTAGAAAGACTCTTTGTGAAAAGAAATGTATGGGGCTTTATGCTATTATCGGGTTTTTGTCTTGCGGCCCTTGCTATGATGAGTGACTTCGGCACCGCAGCAATTTTCTTTATAGTTTTCCTCGTAATAGCGTTTTTGCGTTCAGGAGACTTTGCAACACTTTCACTTATCTGTGGCGCCGCTGTAGCTGCCGGTGGTTTAATATTGAGTTTTAAACCTTACATTGCTTCTCGATTTGCAGTTTGGGGACACGCTTGGCAAAACGCAACCGGTTCCGGTTATCAACAAGTCCGAACAATGTCTGCTTCTGCCAGCGGAGGCCTCATAGGTGTTGGTCCCGGAGATGGTTGGTTACACAATGTTGCAGCTGCAAATACAGATTTAGTTTTTGGTATGCTCTGCGAGGAGTGGGGTCTTATTATAGGACTATTGTCGGTTTCCATTATCGTAGCACTTTCAATATTTGCTTATAGGGTTACTAAAACCGGTAGGTCTGCTTTTTATACAACCGCTGCTTGCGCCGCTACCTCATTGCTGGTTTTTCAAACAATATTGAACGTCTTTGGTTCTTTGGATTTGTTACCTTTAACAGGAGTAACCTTCCCTTTCATTTCTTGCGGAGGCTCCAGTATGATAAGCTCTTGGGGTTTACTTGCATTTCTTAAGGCCGCTGACACAAGGCAAAATGCCAGTTTTGCTGTTAGAAGCCTGCCAAATTTAGGGGAAGAATATTTTTATAAACCTGAAGAGCCGGAATATATTGATGACACCTATGATAATTACCACAGCAATTCCTTTGATGAGTTTTTCAATCAATTTGAGGATATGGATAGCACAGATAGTCAACCAACCTTAGAAAAAAAGCAAAATGAAATAGATAATTTCTTTAAACAATTTGATGATCTCGATGACAATGAGACACATTAATCCCTCATTGCATAGTTGGAGGTAAATATGAAAAAAATAACATCCCGGACTATTATATGTTTTATTTTAGCTCTGGTTTTAGTATTTGGCACCGGTGTCTTTACTGTAAAATACTTTATAGAGGGTAGATCATGGGCATCATTTTCTGCAAATAAACATTTATATACGGATAGTGTCTTAAACACGGGAAGAATTCTTGACAGAAACGGAGAGGTCTTAGCAGACTATGATGAAAACAATAAAACTTGGGATTTTGCAAATAGTTCCAATATGCGTAAGGCTTTACTGCATTCCGTTGGGGATCCAACAGGAATGATTGGAACAGGTGCATTAACAAGGTTTTCAGATAAGCTTACCGGTTACAACTTTATTACCGGTGCAAAACCCCTTTTTCCCGGAGGACGGGATTTGTATTTAACTCTTGATGCCGATGTATCTGAAACAGCATATAAGGCCTTAAACGGGCATAAAGGAACTGTAGGCGTATATAACTATAAAACGGGGGAAATCATTTGTATGGTCAGTTCCCCTACCTATGATCCATCATCTCCGCCAACCATAAAAGATGGCGACCCTTCATATGAGGGAGTATATTTAAACCGATTAATATCGTCCACATTTATACCCGGATCAACGTTTAAGCTTATAACTGCCACGGCGGCCATAGAAACAATAGATGATGTTCAAACCAGAACCTTTCATTGTGACGGCAAAATAATAATAGATAATCAAGTAATTACTTGTTCCGACACCCATGGTGATTTGGATTTTAGCAAAGCCTTAGCTGTTTCTTGTAACTGCGTTTTTGGAACATTAGCCACAGAAATAGGAAGCGAGCAAATGCAAAATTATGCTGAGAAGGCCGGTCTTACTGATAGCTTATCTATCAATGGTATAAATACTGCAAAGTCAACTTTTGATTTTGCATCCGGAGGAACGGGAAATTTGGCATGGTCCGGCATAGGTCAAGGAAAAGACCTCGTTAACCCTTGTTCGCTAATGGTCTTTTGTGGAGCTATTGCAAATCAAGGCTCTGCCGCAAAACCTCAGATAATATCCCACACAGCTTTTTCGGAGAGTGTTCAAACAAGTCTTTATTTCAGACATTCTACAAAAGAATTAATTAATAAAGATACAGCGCAGATTCTTGGAAATATGATGCGGAATAATGTTGTCACTAAATATGGTAAAGATAATTTTCCGGGGTTGGAGATATGTGCGAAATCAGGAACAGCTCAAAGTGATAGTTCATCAAAGGATAATGCTTGGTTTGCCGGATTTCTTAGAGATGAGGCTCATCCTTATGCTTTTGTTGTTCTGGTTGAAGAAGGCGGAAGCGGTAGTCGGGTTGCCGGCAAAGTTGCTAACACTGTATTACAGGCGGCCATAAAAAATGACTAGTCATAAAAATTACAAATAAAAACAAAGCTTCTCTTAACATGAAGTAAAAATAAAACGGGCATATCATCACTTTTACGATATGCCCGTTTTTAGCGTCTTTTGCACAAGACATTATTTAAACTTTTAGATACTTTATTTTAATTGAGCTGTTAAAACCCGTGGTATTATTTATGTTGTACTATTATTTAACAAAGTACAATTATTTAACACAGTACTCCTGTAAATAATCCTCCATCCTTTTTTTCATTTCATCATCAATGACGATTTTGCCATCAACTTCTGTATTGTGCATTGCATCAATTATTTCTCTTACCGTTACCAGCGGGTAAGTCTTTATTCCAAATTCCTCTTCTATTTCCTGTATTGCGGTTTTCTCACCTTGACCTCTTTCCATACGGTCTACAGAAATAATAAGTCCACTAATATTGACCTTTGCGGCCGCCATTAGCTGTGGTAGGGTTTCACGGACTGCTGTTCCGGCTGTAATAACATCTTCAACCATTAAGATATTATCGCCATCCTGTAGCTTATATCCTACCATTTTTCCACCTTCTCCATGGTCTTTTTCTTCTTTTCTATTGAAGCAATAGTTTATATCTTTATCAAAATCTCTGGACATGGATATTGCAGTAGCAACTGAAATAGGAATCCCCTTATATGCAGGACCAAATAACGCCACTATATCGTTTGAGATTTTACCTGCTTTAATATTTTCATTAATACAGCTTGCATAAAAATATCCTAATTTATCCGCCTGAGCCCCTGTCTTGTAATTTCCTGTATTTACAAAATACGGAGTCTTTCTTCCACTCTTTGTTGTAAAGTCTCCAAAAGTCAATACTCCTGCTCTAACCATAAATTCGATAAATTCTTTTTTGTAACTCATGTCCTTCTCCTTATTTCTCCTAAAGTACCCTTATCTTTAAATAGGTCTATAATCTATAACTAAATTTATTGCCCTATTTATAGTCAATCTTTTAATAATTATAGCAAAAAAAAGGAGCAGTATCAAAACAATTAATACATTTAATCGTTTTAATCTGCCCTTTTTATATAGAAAGTTTTAAAAAGAAAAATTTTCAGTAGAAAGTTTTATTTAACTATCTCAAATTCCTGTATGCCCATATATCCCGGAGCTATCTCATATTTATTAAATATAATCACCGGATTTCCTTTTTTATTTACATAGAATTGCTGGTTATCTGTAATGCTTTCAAAGCCGTCTATTCCTTCTTCTCCATTCCAATAGAAGTTACCCTCTACCTTGGATCTTTCAGCAATCTGTTCTTTTATTTGTTTGTTAGCAACCTCTTTATAGTCACTTCCAAGAAGTCCTTCTAATGTAATTGGTTTTCCTGTCTTTAAGTCGTAGTTATAGTAGAACATATCAAAGTATGCACTTGCTAAGGTTTCAGTTTTATAAACTGAGAAAGATAAAATATCTTCAGTTAAGCATTGAACAGAATAATCAACATCTATTTCTCTGGTTACATACTCTTCTTCCTTACCGCCGGTTTCAAGATATGCCTTTTTATAATCTTCCATCATTGTCTGTGTCTCAGCCACTGCTGCCGTAACCTGTTTATATACTAATTCATTAATCTCGCTTTGTAACTTTTTATCCTTAAGACCTTCAATACCAGGTATTTTCATGTCTGTAATGTAAGAATCTGTTTCCTCATGAATTTGTTCAGCAGTAAAAACTTTTGCTAAACTGCTCAATACAGGAATATCTGCCATAGTATCTGCAAAAGCAGGACTTGTATTAACTCCAATACCAAATGCACCTATACCTATTACCATCGCTGCTGCAATACCACCTATTTGTTTCTTCATCCTCGTTCTCCTTTTTGCAATTTCATCATTTCCCATAGTTCTAACTACATCTGCTTCTGCATTGCGAATTGACTCTTGAACTATTTGTTCTAATTGGTCAGGAATTTTTACTTGATTATATTCTTCTTTTAAAGTTAAGAATTCTTCATTTTTTTTCATTAGAAACTCCCCCTATTCCATTTCCAGTTTAAGCATTTTTAAACCTCTATATAATCTACTTTTAACTGAGTTTATGTTTTCTTCAAGTATATTTGAGATATCAGATATCTTCATATCCTCAAAATATCGCAATACAATAACAGTTTTGGTTTTAGTGTCAAGAGATTCTAAAGCATTGTGTAATACCATATATTCTGCTTTTTGATTTAATCCATCGTCTACCTCTTCAGGTATATCCTCCGGGGAAGTAGTAATCATTCGTTTACTTCTTCTTAATTCATCTAAGCAAGTATTTACAAGTATTCTATAAAACCATGACTTAACACTATCTATATTCTCAATTTTTTCATATGATTTAATAGCCTTAAAAATTGATTCCTGTACCATGTCAAGAGCAGTGTCTTGACTTTTTACATAGCTGTAAGCAAGCCGATATATGCTTTTTTGATTTTCTTCAATAAAGTTTATTAAGGCTGCATATAATTCATTTTTCAATGTCGACATTTCTTTCTTCGCCTCCCTACAATATTATAACGGAGTATCCAACCAAAAAGTTTCATAAAAAGATAAAAGAAATTGCAAGATATATTTCTTTCTATTAAAAAGGGGGGCTATGCCCCCTAGCTTTATTTGTTTTTGATATATTTTTTTCTAATTTTCTTTAAAGCTTTCTTAGAGCCTCTTTCAATATCTCTTTCCAATTTTCTTTCATTAAAACTGAAGAATAATTGATTTAAATCATAATCCTTTGGATACAATTCACTGGCTTTTAATTCTAATTTTATTCTTTTATAATTTACCTCTATAAATTCATTATCCATAAAAATAGTTACATTATTATATTTATCTTTTTCCTTGTAAACAATTGCGCTCTTATTTTTCTCAAGTAAGCAAACCTTATCTCCCACTTTGAATTCATAATTTATACTTTTCTCTTCCAAAATATCTTCGCTTTTTCTAATCTTTTTTTCATTTACTTGGTCATAATTATATTGCTTATTCTCTATATAATCTTTAGCCTTTTCTATTATTTTATCACTAATTCCCATTTTCTTTGAAATATATAAAGCATTACTGTCCCCCGATTGGCCTGTAACAAGCCTAAAAACAGGTTCCAAAGTATCTTTTTTGAATTCCATTGCTGCATTTTCAAAGTCAGGATGTTTATGCGAAAAATTTTTAATTTCCCCATAATGGGTGGTTGCAATTGTTATACATCCCTTTTTATAAAACTCTTCTAATATTGCAATTGCTAAAGCTGCTCCCTCATTTGGTTCAGTGCCGCTCCCAATCTCATCAAAGAGTAAAAGAGAATTATTATCACTATTCCTAAGGATTTCTGATAGGTTTTTAATGTGTGAAGAAAATGTACTCAATGCATTTTCTACGCTTTGGTCATCACCAATGTCTACAAAAATCTTATTAAATACTGCAATTTCTGTGCCTTCCTTAGCCTTTATATGGAATCCCAGTTGTATTGCCAATGTAAGAATCCCTACGGTTTTCAATACCACTGTCTTTCCCCCGGCATTTGGTCCGGTGATTATTAAGGCTCTATATTTTTCACCAATCTCAAAATTCAACGGCACCCCTGTTTTAAAGAAAGGATACATACCATCTATAATTTTAATATATCCATTGGCATTCAATTTAGGTTGAATACCACTTATATCGTTACTATATTTAGCCTTTGCCCAAATCATATCATATTTAGATATCACATCTATATTTAGCTTAAGCTCTCTAATGTGCTCATATATTAACCCTGTTAATGTTGCTAATATTTTATACTCTTCCATACTCTCTTCAACCTTTAAGCCCAACAATTCATTTGTATGTTTGGAAATAACCGTTGGCTCTATAAACACAGTTGAACCCTTTGATGAAGTTTCTATAATTGACCCCTTGACTTTGTTCTTGTATGCCGCTTTAACAGGTATGGTATATTTATCATTTCTTTTACTTACTATAAAATCTTGTATATATTCTTTATTCTCACCATTTTTTAGAAATTTTTCAAGTCTTTCTCTAATCTTATCATCGCACAGCTCTATTAATCTTCTTATCTTTTTTAATTCTTTGCTGGCATTTGAATTGACTAAAGAACCATTTATGGCACTGTTTATTTCATCTTCAATTTGGCTTAAATCAGAGATATTATTTGCATAGGCACAAAGTGTTGGTGCATATGCTTCTTTATCTTTCATAAATAGTTTAACTTTATTGCTACCTCGCAAAAAATCAGATATTGTAGTTAATTCTGATGCTTCAAGGAATATGCCTTTCTCTATTTTGTCTAAAATAGGAGATACATTAAAAATTCCCTTAAGTGGAATATGGTAGGATGCATCCAGCAACCGTCTTCCTTCTGAAGTCTCATCTAATCTTTGTTTTACCAGCTTAATATTACTGCTGGGCTGTAGATTATCAATTAATTCCTTACCTAAGCCACTTACGCAATATTCCTTAACAATTTGCTTTAATTCATAGTAATGTAATTTTTCTAATGATATTTTATCCATATATAACATTTCTCCTCTTTATTACATTACAAGTCTACGAACTATGATAGATTCCAATGATTATTATTAATATTTCTAATCACCTAAAATATATTTATAAATATATAATTTAAAGTAAATATATAGTATTTTTAAGTTCAAAAAATAAAAAGACCATGGATACACCATAGTCTAAATTACAATTTATATTTAGAGTAAACTCTAAAAGATTTCGAAGACTTGTATCTAAATAGCTTAAACTGTATGCGAAAACAAGGGTCATTACCCCATTCTTACATAAAGTCCATATTTAATTGCTATCTAAATACTTACACTCACAAACATACCTCTTTGTTTTTGAAATCTATCTTAATCAAAGTATATCTACGGTTCTTTATTTTGTCAACATCATTTAAGCATTTAAAAGATATTATATATTGACACCAATTGATAAGTTTTGATATGTTTATGCTAAAAGCACAATATAAAAGCACAATGTTAAAATAAGTTATCGCATACAAGGGTTTGAACTTTGGAGGTTAAATTGGAAAAAATTAAAGTTAATCTTAATTTTGGAGAGCTAAAAAAAGGTATTACAAATTCAATTACTGACGTAGATGGGGTTACAGTAGGTCACTACACTATAAAAAACGGAGCCTTTCATACGGGGGTTACTGCCATACTTCCACACCAAGGTAATACTTTTACAGAAAAAGTTATCGGAGCCAACTACGTAATAAATGGTTTTGGGAAAAGCATTGGTTTGACTCAAATAGATGAGCTGGGCACAATTGAAAGCCCAATTATTTTAACCAACACTTTAAGTGTCGGTACCTGTGCTACCGGGCTTATAAAATATATGTTGTCTAACAATGAAGATATTGGCGTTACAACCGGTACCGTTAATTCTGTTGTATGCGAATGTAATGATGGTTGGCTAAACGATATCCGAAGCTTTCAAGTAAAAGAAGAGCACGTCACAGAAGCAATTTTCAATGCTTCTAAAAACTTTCAGCTTGGTGCTGTAGGTTCAGGAACGGGAATGAAAAGTTTTGGTTTAAAGGGCGGTATCGGTTCCTCTTCACGAGTAGTCTCCTTAGATGGTCATGAGTATACCCTAGGAATTCTAGTAATGTCCAATTTTGGTAGATTAAGCAGGCTTACCTTATGCGGTAAAAATATAGGTAAGAATATAAAATACCAAATTAAAAATAACCTTGCAATAAATACACAAAGTGATGCTACAGAAAAGTCATTTTGCCATTGCGATAAAAAAGATCAAGCCATAAACGACAATGAAAGTGATAAAGGCTCAATAATAATAGTTTTAGCCACAGATATTCCCCTAAACGAAAGGCAACTTAAAAGACTTTGCAAACGAGCCACAATTGGTCTGGCAAGAACAGGTAGTGACCTTGGCAATGGCAGTGGAGATATTGTTGTGGGATTTACTACTGCAAATAAACAATTGCATTATGAAAAAAGGGATATTATTCCTGCATATCAGCTAAATGAAAACATTATGGATACCTTGTTTTCCGCCATGGCAGACGCTACAGAGGAAGCCATTATTCGTTCTTTACTTGAATCAAAAACTACAGTAGGTCGTGATGGGCATATTGCTTATTCTCTTTCGGATTTTATTGAACAAACTAATATTTTATAAGCTTTTATTTTAGTTTAAAGGTTTATATCTTTGATTTGATTTGATTTTTTCATTAGCTAATTTTGCTGGATTGTTTAATCAGATTGTCAAATAAGCTTATTTAATTAACTTATTTCATTAGGTTGAATTGTTAATATAAAAAAGTAAAAATGCTCCCATTTATAATAAGCGATTAAAATATGTATGCTTATCATAAATGGAGCATTATTTATATGATTTTCAGTTTTATTTTCACTTTACCCTTATTAAATTATTTTTCCTCTATAAATGGCATTGCTTTCATTAAATCTTCCTTATTATAATAAATATACATAAACTTGACACTCCAAAAATCAATGGAAAGAATGTTACCTCTTACAGATGGTTCCTGTAGCAAAATATAATCCAATCCAACACCGATTAAATAACCGTGTTTTACCATTATTTGATCAGAGCCAACCAAACATTCAACCTTTACATATCTTCCTATTTGGGTTCTAAAAAACCCATTTACATATTGAACGTTATTGTAATTTATGACTTCTTTATATTCTGATGGTAAAAGCGCATTAGCCGGAACTTTAAAGGTTGGTACTTCCTGATTTACTTTGTCTCCTTGATCCATGCCAATCTCAATAAGAATAGCGTCGGTACCATCCACCGGATTTAGTGTATCTGAAGTGTTTTGCAAAACATCTGTCATCTCATCTTTTGGAAGAATAGCATCTGCAATCATTTCCATTTGTTCTTTCCTTAAATTGTTTCTTATTATTTCAATTCGTACTCTTGGTGATTGACAACATTGGGACATAAGTATACCTCACTCTTTATATTTTTATGTCAAATACAATTATTATTAATACTTCTCTTTCAAGATTTATATTATTTTTCTGTTGTATTTCTATGTCCTACTTCTCTGCAAGAAAGAAATAAATATGAAAAAGCCCTATCTTTTTCAGACTCTCTCATACATACAAACTGCTTTGTCTGAGTGTAAATATTAATATCTGCACATAATAATTCTCCAAATCTCAAAATTTCCAATAGATTTTAAAATTTTTAGTCCCCCACTTTTCTCCGTTAAAGACCTCTATTCTATCCAATAATTCCAATAGAAGCTCTCTTTTTAAGTCATGAAATTCCAAATACCTTTTTATTTCATTTAGCTTAAATTCATCACTTGTTATTTCACTGTACTTTTCTTTTTTAATTAAAAGTTTTTTATATAACGATTTTTTCTCTGATATATCAACAAATATTTGCTGTTGTTCTTCAATGTATCTGCTATTAATTCTTTTAAACTGTTCTTCCGTAATATTCCCACATATCTTATCCTCGTACAAGTTCATAACAGTTCTATCAATACTGTCACATTTTTTTTGAAGCTTATCTATGGACTTTTCAAGTTTTTGTAACTCTTCAAAACCCCCGTTGCACTGCTCAACCTTATCTGACATGGACTTTGGGTCAATTAAAAGTTGTATATATGATTTCAATTCATTTTTAACTGCCAGAATAAGGTGCTCCTCGTTGACACAGCAACTATGTTCTTCCAAATTGGGGTACCTTTTTATGCACCTATAATACTTATATCCATTTTTCTTAACAGAATTTAGGATTAGATTTGATTTGCAATATCCGCACTTTAATAGTCCTGAGAATAGGGAAACCTCTCCCTTTTTAGTAGGTCTAAATCTCTTTTTTCTCAGTACTTGCACCTTATAAAAATCACTTTTTGAGATTATTGGCTCATGAGTATCCTCAACAATTATCCAGTTTTCTCTTGGTATAGATATTCTGGTATGATTTTTATAGCTAATGCTCTCACTTTTATTCTGTGCTGAATTGCCTATGTAAACCTCATTGGACAATATCTGACATATTGCAGAACTCCTCCAGATAGGTAAAGTTTCTTTGCTTGCAAGATTACTCTTAAAGTTAGTATTTAAAATCTCTTTTTTATATCTTGTGGGGCATAAAATCTTTTCTTGATTTAGGAAACAGGCAATTTTCTCCTGACTGTTTCCCTTGAGGTATAGTTTAAAAATTGTTTTCACAATATCTGGGGCCTCATGGTCAATAACTAGATGGTTAATATCTTTTGGATCTTTCGCATATCCATATGGTGCAAATGATGAAATATATTTACCTGACTTTTTTCTTGTCTTAAAAGATGCTTTAACATTCTCCGATAGGTCCTCTAAGTACCATTCATTAACTAACCCGTTTATCTGCCTTGATTTTTTATTTCCACTTAAGTCAGTATCTGCACCGTCAAGAATACTAACAAATCTAACCCCCCATTCTTTAAATTTGTTATTAATATATTTCTCAACGTGTTCCATGTCTCTTGTGAACCTTGATTGATGCTTACACAGTACAATATCAAACTTACCTGCCTGAGCCTCATAGAGTAACCTATTATAGTCCGGTCTATCTGAGTCTGCGCCTGACCAATCATCATCACTATATATATTATAAATTACCCACCCATGATTTAAAGCGTGTTCAATCAACAAATTTTTCTGTGTCTGAATACTTCTACTATCTGAAATTGAATCACTTTTATTTCTATCCTCATCTGAAAGCCTGCAATAAATAGCAACTTTTTTTATATTATCGCTTGTTTTAGCTTCTTGTAGCATTTATAACCTCCTATTTTGAATGGTTATTGACTTACCGGCTTATTTGAAACTAAACCTTTGCTTATTAACATCCTCCGTCATATCCTATAAATTAGTTTTCAATTTATATTTAGTCTCCATACTCTCACAGAATAGCTTTAGCAATGCCCTTTCAAGATTTACTTTTATGTTATCTTTATCCTCACTTCTAAAAAAATTCTCAACACTATATTTATAATGTTGTCCATTTCTAACATTCATATATGTTTTCCTCCTTTTACACAACTACATATATTCATGTAACAGAGCATTTATACCACTATACTAAAAAGTGATTTTATCATATATTAAATTTTGTAGATTCAGTAAAAAAGAAAAAGCATAACAACAAAGGTTTTATCTTCTGTTGTTACGCTCTAATAAATTCAACTATATTTAATTATTTTTATATGAATATACCGTATCATAATGTTTCTTAATACATAATCCCACAGTTGGTTGTAGATTCTAATTACCAATTGCTTAGTTCAATTACTCCGGCAGGACATAGCTCTATTGCTTCTTTGACCTTACTCAATTCATTTCCTTCCGGCTGCTTGTCAACTTCAGCTTTTCCGTCAGACTTTAGGACAAACACACTAGGACAAGCTCCCTCACACAAACCACAACCAATACAACCCTCATTAATTTTTACTTTCATTTTCATCCTCCTTAAAACTAAAATATATATTATTTGTTCAGGTTATTTATATTCTCCTCTAACAATGAAGCAAATTTTTTTTCGCTTAATATTTCATTAGTTAAAAAGCTTCCATTGTAAAAGAGACTATAAGTAGTACACGGTGACGGCAAATCTTGTGCCTGTTTTGTTGTTTCTATTTTATATAGTTTTAAAGGCACACCATATTGCTTAGCAATATTTTCTACAAGGGGCACATATTTTGCGGTAAATGGGCATTGATGAGAATAGTATAGCACAAAACCCTTTTCTTCAATCAATCCCTCTTTTGCACAAGGTTTGAACTTAGGGATGGGTGCATTCTCTTCAAAGGGTAAATAATACAGTTCAAAAAAAGGAACAGCAATATCAGCCAAAATAAAACCTTTATTTTTCAGAAACATTGGGTCAGATAAAAATGGTAGTTTCTTCTTTGAGCTTAATATTGTTAGTCCGCATTTCCCTTTTGATTTTGCATCTATTATGCACTTGTCCAAAAGTTGATTGGCATAACCCTGCCCTTTATACTTTCCTGATACCCACAAGCAATTAATGTGCATATAACTTTTCGCATCTATTGGACACCAAGCATTTTCTGCCGGAATATACTCAATAAATACTTTACCTCTTACATCCAATTTCTTAAAAACAAGGCCATCCTCAAAACGTTCCTTCATCCATGCTTTTTTTGAGGAGACACAGTTTTCTCCCTTTTTATCTGTAATTGCACAGCAAATATGCTCCTGCTTTAAATTATCTATGGTTACATCAATTATATCCATTTAATCCTCCCCAAAAGATAAGGCTTATCCCTTTAATTTTTTTTATGTTTTTCTTTTAATTTTTTTCTAATTATGTAGATTTAATATTAATATCATAACACATAAAGGAGAACACAGTATGTCATATTATAGATAATTTTATTAGATATTATTAGGTAATATTAGATATTATCAGCTATTATCAGCCTTTCCATGGTTTTCACACTTCCTCAAATTTCAAGAGTCCATATTAATGTGTAAATTACAATTCTTTGGATAGCATTTTCTATTCTTTGAATAGCATTTTCCATTCTATTGGATAGCATTTTTTATTTTGTTGAATGAAATATTGAGGCGAAAGAAAATATGAAATTAATAATCTGAATCAATTACAAGACAATAGTTTGTTTAGTTCTTAGACATTACTTGGTTTAGTTCTTAGACATTACTTGATTTCGTTCTTAGACAGTAGTTGGCAATCTATTAGATGTTAGTCGGTGAGTTCTTAGACTATAGCTGGAAAAATTAAATAAATACAAATAGCTTACAAAAAAACGTCACAATATGCGTGACGTGGAATTAAACGCTTAAATTTTTATCTTCTCCCCACAATGTGGGCAAATTATATACTCCATATTTGTCAGTTCACTATTATCAAAAACAAAGTACCTTAAACAATGTATACACTTAATCATTTTCATACCTCCCTACACACTTACGATTAAGAGTATATACTAGAGTTTTTTTATTTTAAAGTCTTGACTTCTTATTTTTAATAAAAATATTTTTTATTTTTGGTATTTAAATTTGTCCATAAAAATATTAATCAAAGAAATATAGTTACTTCTTTGATTAATATTATTTTTCATATAAAATTTATAAAGTGTATAGTAAATATTTCTTAAGCCCTTCAGCCAAAAAATCACTCAGCCCCGTTGAATATGACAAAATTCTGTCATAAATACTAATACTTTCACTATACTTATTATCAAGAAACATATTAATTTCTTGTATCGTCATTTCTGTAAAATTATAAATATAATTTTCTAAAGTTACTCTATCCCAATATGGGTTTACCCTTGATAGGTACTCAGCTCTTTCTCCAACACTCTCATATAATTCTTCTACGATTTGGTTTGCAATATCTGTGTTTCCTTCTACTAAGGCATCTATTAACTGTATAAATAGAGTTATATATTCTTTAAATAACCTAATATATCCATCTGCTGCTTGGTCTCCAAAAAACATTCTCATAAGATTCCCAAAATCTGTTATTACCCTATTTAATTTAGCTATAATCTGATTAAGAAACTCTTCATCGGCATTTAATGACTTAGCAACTAAATATGCTCCTAACCAAGTCGTTATTTCTCTCCATAAAAATCTCCATCTAAAAACTATATTATCTATGCCGTCCTGCTTCTTGGTTATTTTATGTTCACTCACTATTTTAAACACCCCCCTTTCATGTATTATATTCAAATATATCTAAATTTGTTATTTGTAAATTGGTGTAGCTATTTTATAAATTCACATAACTTTAGCTTATTTTTTATAATAACTTGTACAAAAAATAGTAATCAAAGAAATAAAAATACTTCTTTGATTACTATTTAAATATTGTTATGTACTATATGTTAAGTGACTCTTAACTCCTTCTGCCAAAAAGTTTCCATAGCTTGTTGAATAAGATAACACACGGTCATAAATATCAAAACTTTCTTTGTATTGCTCTGACATAAATGCATTTATTTGTCTTATTGTCATCTCTGTAAAATTGTAAAGATACTTTTCTAACATTCCCTTATTCCAATAAGGATTTACTTGGCTGAGATATGCGGCTCTTTCTCCTACGTTTTCGTAGATTTGCTTTATAATTTCATTTGATATTTGAAGTTCACCTTCCACTAAAGAATCAATTAAGCTTATAAATAGTATTGCGTATTCAGATGATAGCTTAAAATATCCGTCCGCTGCTTCATCCCCAAAAAAAACTCTTATCATATGATCACAATCTTTAACAACCCTCAGAATTTTATCAATAATTTCATTTAGTAATTCCTCTTCAGCGCGTAAAGATTTTGCCACACCATATGCTCCAAGCCATGTACTCAACTGTCTTCCCAACACTCTGCATCTAAATACTATATTGTCTATATCCTGTGTTGTTTCAATACATTGTTTCATTTAAATTACCTCCTATGAGGTTATTATATTCAAATGATATTTAATTAATTATAAGTTAATGCTAAACTACACTCTTAATACCTTTCAAATCTATATTTTTGTTTGATATTTGGATACTTCTCTTTGTCTACGTGAGAGCAAAACATTTCTATTGGTCTTGCAAAAGTCATAAAATCATCATATAAGGCTTGATAGACAACCAGTGTCTCTCTTGTTTCTGTATGTATTGCAATATCCCTAATCACGTATAAATATTTATTTGTTTTGAGTTCATCCTCTGATAACACTTCTCTTTTAAAGTGTTTCATTATGTCTCCCCTATTTAGGTTATACATTTTATCCCCCATTTTTCTCCTTTTGAAGATAGTTATATTCTCTCATTAATTCTGTTTCCATAGCAGCTTGCCATCACTAGAATAGATTTGCTCATTTTCAAAGCCTATATCCCTCTGTGCATTATTCCCTTGAATATACTCGTCAATAATAACGTGATGTTCCAGATTCAAGCTATCCTTTATTATAACTATCATTTTACAAGTTTGACCTTCCTTTAATTCCACTTTTTCATCAATGGAATAACCATCCAGCTTATTGATGTCAATTGCCTTGTCAGATATTATTTTACCATCAACTTGTACTACAAGTCTTGCACTTTTATATTTTATATTACCCTGTAATTGATCATTTCCTTTAACATCAAAAATAATAGTGCCTTCGCTTTCATATTTTTTACCTGCCGATCTAGACGAACCCATCAAGCTGACATATAAATATGGAAATATTTCTTCTTTTAAACTATTCAAATATATATCCGGCTTTTTTTCTGTTTTTGTAATATTGCCTTCAGATATTATAATATCCGGGCGGAGCTCTTTATTAAATATTTTAGATACTATAGTGGTACTAAAAGTATTACCCTGCCTGTCCATTTCCTTAATTGTTCCTTCAAAGTCGAGACTTATAGCAGTTTCTTCTCTGACCTGCTTTGGTATTACTGTATAAGTAATGGGAACGGAAAGGTCCTCTAAGTTAGGTTCTCCTATTTGAGTCTCGACATATTCAATATTACTTGCCTGTTCCTCTAGTTTTTCATCAATATTAGAAGATATTGAACTGATTTGGTTATCTATATTATTTTCTATTCTTGCAAGCTCATCTGTTGCCTGAACCAACCGATTTTCTACCTCTGCAATTTTAAAATATGACATTATTTGAGTGATAACAAGTATTAATGCAATTGCATATAAAATATTATTTTTCATAATAGTACTGCCTTTCTCAAAAAAACTGGAAAACCCTTTATAAAATAATACTATACTCCGTATTATGTATCAACGAATACTTTATTTATCTGTACTATCATCTAGTTAATTTATCTTTATGTTAAAAGCCTGTCCCCATTAATATCACAATTGATTTATAAGTTAATGCTTACATACATACAAACTGCCCTGCTTGTGTAATTATTATTGAACCTGCTTATTATTTTTTATTTAATCAATTTATTTAACCCATATGTTCTTTGTAATTTACCTAAAACTCTTTTTTTATTTTACTTAAAACGCTCTTTGTATTTTACCTAAAACGCTCTTTGTATTTTACTTAAAATGTTTTATTGCTACTCTCCCATGTTTTTATAGCACCAATACCAATCGTTACAGATTAACCCCAACTGCTCCGGATCTTCTTTTCTTTCTATAAGTTGATTGTAGGTTTCAGGCGCTGCCGCTAAAACGGGTTCTCCCGGCTTCCAATTGGCAGGTGTAAGCACTTTTTCAGCATCACTTACTTGAAGAGCCGTAACTAGCCTTAAAATTTCAGGAATATTTCTTCCTATAGGCAAAGGATAAATTAAAATAGCTCTAATTTTTTGATTTGGGTCAATGATAAAAACATTTCTTACAGTTGCTTGTGTAGTCACATCAGGTGCAATCATTCCATATAGACGTGCAACATCTCCGACTCTATCTGCGATTACAGGGAATGGAACATTAATTCCTGTCAATTCATATATGGAATTTACCCATGCCAAATGAGATGGGTTACTGTCTATGCTCAATCCCAATAAATTTGTATTTTTATCTCTAAACTGTTTGTTTACCTGTGAAAATGCAACAAATTCTGTTGTGCAAACCGGAGTAAAGTCACCGGGATGACTAAAGAAAACTACCCAATCCCCTCTATATTCTGACATTGTTATTGGACCAAATGTAGAATTGGCGGTAAAGTCTGGCGCAGTCATGCCAATACTTAAATGATTCTCCATTTATATGTACCTCCTTGATTGGCTTTATATTAAGCTCTATTATTTTCATATGCAACGGAGAAAAATTTTGTTACAAAAAAGACTGTCCCTAATAATACGTGAAAGTCATCTTAAAAGGAAGAACTTTCATATTACTAGTGAAACAGTCTTTATAATTATTATGTATTCTTTATTTAAAGCTCCATGGTTTCAGTCTCTTCAGTAAATGAACAAAAGCTTGCAATGCCCTCTTCAAGATAGAGAACTTCAAAGATTCCGTCATTTGCATCGTATAAAGAGTCTAAATCTTTGTTATCGTCAAGAAAAGCTTGACGAGCTTCTTGCCGTGAGTCTCTCACCAATTTACCTGATAATCGAATCCATTTTCCGCCTTGTATAGTGGCTGAAATTTCTACATTCGGATTATGTTTTATTTGAGCAAAGCAAGGTTTTCGGTTATTTGTACAAACATATAATCTGCCCTCAAATTCCGTAACCGCTCCGAAAGGCCTTACTTTAGGTTGATCACCTTCAACTGTAGCCAAGTAAAAAGTTCCTGCCTGTTTTAAAAATTCCACAACACGATTCATACTTTTTCTCCTTTCGACTGTAAAACATTATAGCTGCTGTCCAGTTATGAACTGCTTAGGCTCATTATACAACATAAATATACTTTAGTGTTATAATTTTTTAATTTATTCTAAAGATTCTAATATTTTTATTTTATCTTTTTCATGCTAAAAAACAAAAATGCGAATATTTTGTCAATTTATGCGTTTTTTTGTCGGAAGTTCTGTCTTTTTTTATCTGAATTTTATCCATATAATGATGTTAACGTAAGTGCCAAAGTACAAGGCTAATTTATTCAAACGGGAGGTAATATCATGAAAGAAAATAATACGTCAGTTAAAGATGCCTCTGCTCAGCCACGCGAGACAAAGCTCTGGGAAGCATTAGTTACATTTTCTGGCCTTATTGTCGTAATGGCAGTAGGTATTCTTAAATTCCAAGTTGCACCTCATATACCTATGTTTATTGGTGTAATATTCGCAGCCCTTATGGCTTTGCGTATTGGGTACAAATGGAAAGATATTGAACAAAGTATGATCGACGGTATTTCACGAGCTATGCAAGCTATCATGATTTTAGCAATTATAGGAATGCTAATCGGTGTATGGCTATTAGCTGGGGTTGTCCCGACTATGATCTATTATGGATTGCAACTTCTTTCACCTAGTATTTTTTTAATAGCAGCATTATTAATCTGTTCTATAACTTCATTAGCAACAGGAACATCATGGGGGACTATGGGCACTATGGGTATCGCATTAATGGGTATCGCTTCAGGGCTTAATATTCCACCGGGGATTGCTGCCGGTGCAATTATTTCCGGAGCATATTTTGGAGATAAAATGTCACCTTTATCTGATACTACAAACTTAGCTCCTGCTATGGCAGGAACTGATGTATTTACTCATATAAAGTTTATGCTGCCATCTACTGTGGCTACATATGTAATATGCCTTATTTTTTTTGGTTTTATGGGTATTCGTCTTTCAGTCGATTCAGCTAGCGCTGATATTAGTGGTATAAACCTTCTAATTGATGGTTTAAGGGATTCATTTAATATAAGTCCTGTTTTATTATTACCGCCACTAATTGTTATTATATCAATTGCCCTTAAGATGCCGGCTATTCCCGGTATTGTTTTAGGAATTATTGCTGGTGCAATATTAGCTCCTATATTCCAAGGTCCAGATGTTGCTACATTTGGTGCAATCATGACAGTAGCCAGAGATGGATATGCTAGTGCTACAGGAATTGAACAGTTAGACGCACTGCTATCTGCTGGTGGGCTAATGAATATGATGAGCTCTATTTCATTAACTATTATTGCTATGATGTTTGGTGGAATAATGGAAAAAACCCAACAACTAGAGGTTATTGTTGCAAAATTATTAACAATTGTTCACTCAGTAAGAGGCCTAATAGCCATGACATTATTAACTTGTATTGCTAGTAATGCAACTATGCCTGAACAATATATTTCTATCGTTCTTCCTGGCAGAATGTATGCCAAAGCTTTCCAAGATAAAGGATTACACGCAAAAACATTGTCCAATTGTCTAGAAGGTTCCGGTACAGTTACTTCCGCATTAATCCCTTGGAATACTTGCGGAGTTTATATTTTTAGTGTTTTAGGTGTTTCTACATATCAATATTTCCCATACGCTATGTTTAACTATCTAATGCCTTTGATGGTCTTCTTACTGTCTATCCCCGGCATTACGATTGCGTATCAAAATCCTGAGAAAACTAAAGCAGAAAAAAAACTTCAAAAACAAGCATAATAAACTTATTGAAATAAATTACGTACTTTAGCCTTATAATAAAAGCCCATTGATTTTTCAGTGGGCTTTTATAGTTCAAATAAATCTGAGAGAGCTAATTAGATATGCTATAATGCCTGAACAGCAGGCATTGTATAGATTTGCGTGAAGTGACCTGTCGGAATTTTGCCGTCATCAAAAGGCACATTGCGGATTATATCTTAAAATTTAAAGATTTTATGGTATAATAAATAGCTGATTGTGAAATTGTACAACAACAGAATTACGACAAGAATACACAAAGGGGAATTTTATATGAATTTAGACTACAAACAATTAAACAAAAAAGCTAAAAGCTGCATGAGGTTATCCTCCATTATAAATTTTGGTATCCTCATAATAATTATGTTAGTTATAAGAGTTATACTTTTATTTAATGAAGTTAGTATACCAACTTTTGTAAATATTATTTTTATAGCATGCTTATTTCTCGTTCTTTTATTTATTATTTTTTCACCAATAATACGCTACAAAAGGTATCGATATTTTATAGATGATGAAAAAATTATTGTTATAGAAGGCCTTTGGTTTGTAAGCAAGACCATTGCACCGATTGAACGTGTACATCAAATACAAATACAAAGAGGCCCTGTAGATAGACTTTTTGGATTAAGTAAAGTGGTGGCCACAACCGCAGGAGACAATATCGAAATTAAGTTTCTGGAAAATCAAATAGCTGAGGAAATAGCCGAAAGTTTAGGACTAAGAATTGGTACAATTGTAAAAGCTCAAAGAGGTGATATTAATGCCTAAGATAAGATGTCACTTTATATCCGTTATTTCTAAAACATTTCGATCAATTTGGTTTATAATCGCTATGTTTTTATTTTCTTTTCTGGATCTAATAAAAGACATAAAGATGCAGTCTATTCCATCAAAATCAATATTTATCGGACTTGGAATATTTCTTTTAATCATACTAATTGTATTTACATTTAATTTGCTAAGGTGGTGGAAGACTAAGATATATATAGAGGATGATATGCTTATTGTAGAAAGGAACCAGGTGTCTCAATCAAAGACTACTGTAAAACTTTCCGGAATTTCTACAGTTAATCTACAGCAAAATATATTTCAACGTATATTTGATGTGTATACATTACAGTTAGATATTAACTCATCTGTAACCGCCAATAAAACAGATTTTAACTTAATGTTTGGTGATGAAATCGCACTTGAATTTAGAGATTATATCTTAAAATACATTGATGAAACTAACCGGCCAACAACTAATACCACATATGATATGGATTCAGATATTAAGCAAAGTACTAATGATGAAAGCCCTCTGCCAAATAACGATTTTATGGATTCAAATTTGAATACATCAGACTCTGAAACCATTATAAGTTTTTCTTTCAAGGAAGTTATGAGACACTGTATATTAAGTTTTTCTTTTTTAGGCGGTGTATACTCCGTCGCATTGCTTGCAACAGCGGTATTTGCAGTAACCAGTAATGAAAACTCTTCATTGTCAACACTTTGGCCTGCAATTTTTTCATTGGTGCTTGCTATTGTTCCTTTTGTATATAAGAGCTTAACTGCCTTTTTACTTTACCACAACTTTGTTTTAGAGAAAAAAGGCAGCAAGCTGTGTGTATCCTACGGTCTTTTTACGAGAAAGCAATTTACACTTCCTCTTGATAAAACAAACGCTATAGTTATTAAGCAACCATTTCAGGCCAGACCCTTTAACCTCTGTTATGGGGAGATTATCAATGTAGGAATGGGAGATTCAGCGGAAAATCAAGTTCCAATTTTCTGTTTACTTGTTAAATATGAACAATTGCAGGAAATTATAAATTATATTGCACCTAAGCTGGTTCTGACTGAACCAAATGAAAAATCACCAAAAACCGCTCTTTATACGATTTTACTAAAGTGGTTGTTTTGGGGAATACTATTTTTAATAGGGTTTTCCATTTTTCATAAATGGTGGATTGGTGCTATTATAATTGCCTTGTTTACTGTTTTAGGGATACTTTCCTATAACACTAAGGGGCTGAATTTATACGAAAATAAGGTTTCCATTACTACCGGTGTTTTTGATAAAAGAACTATTATAATTCCATACAGCAAACTTCAAAATATCTCTTCAAAGTATGGTCCTATCGGGAAGAAATTTAATATTTCTAAGGGAAGTGTTACTATATTAGCATCCTTTGCTAATTGCTTTAACCAAATAGGCTATTTTGAAAATGAAAAATTTGAACAATTATCTGCTAAAATAGTTTCAGTTGAAAGTATAAATTAATAATAAGTTTATCCCTCCTTATGATTTATTGAATTGTTTTTTATAAAAAAGGAACACTAATTCTGAATAGGAGGGATTTTTATGTACGAAAACAATCATTGGGCAACATTGTTAAAAAATGCTTTGCCTGTTGGCGAAAGTTTTGATGTCTTAGAACGACATACAAAAATTGGAGATAGAGATGCCGTAATGTTTTTTGTAGATGGTTTAGTAAACGGAGAAGTTATGCCAATAGTTATGAGTTACTTATTGCAAGTTTCTCCTGATAATACAAAATCCATTTCAGATGCAAAAGAATTTATGAAAATAAATTTACCATTTCTTGACGCTTTAACAGAATCTTCTTTGGACACAGCATTAAAACACGTGTTTGCTGGTCTAGTTGCCTTAGCTGTAGAAGGAATAAGCGACGTCATTATCATAGATATAAGGTCGTATCCCAACAGGGGAATAGATGAGCCTACCAAGGAAAAAAGCTTAAGAGGCGCAAAAGATGGATTCGTTGAAACATTTATGACAAATATAGCACTAATAAGAAGAAGAATCCGAGATCCTCATCTTATTTTTAAAGCTCATATAATTGGTAAATCATCAAAAACAGATGTTAGCTTAGTATATTTAAAAGGAAAAGCAGATGAAAAAATAGTTAATCAAATATCCAAAAAACTTGATGAGATTTCACTGGATGCCGTTTCTATTGGTGATCAGACTATTGTTGAGCAGATAGTCATGGAGAGCCACAAGAAAAAGGGCTTCTTAGGCTGGTTAAATCCGTTCCCCAAGGTTAGGTATACCCAAAGGCCGGATGTGGCGGCTGCCCACATTTCTGAGGGTAAGATTGCTATTATTGTAGATACCAGCCCAACAGTACTATTGCTACCTACCGGTATCTTTGATTTCCTGCAAGATGTAGATGACTATTATTTTCCTGCAATAACCGGTAATTATTTTAGAGCACTAAGAATACTTAACTTTTTTGTTATTCTATTCCTGACACCTATATTTTTATTGTTAGCAGAAGGATACATTCCATCTTATAAACTACTGGATTTCTTCTTGCCTAATGAGCAGTACGCCATACCATTATTTTGGCAATTTATACTCATAGAAATAGCTGTAGATGGTCTAAAGCTGGCTTCGTTAAATACACCTGACTCTCTTGGTATGTCTCTTTCTGTAATTGGAGCCTTAATATTAGGTGAATTATCAATATCGTCGGGATGGTTTATACCTCAAACTATTTTATGTATGGCTGTAGTATCTTTGGCTAGTTTTACCCAACCAAGTATAGAACTGGGTTATGCAATAAAGTTTATGAGAATATTGCTCTTAATCGGTATAAGCATTGGAGGTTTCTTCGGACCTATATACGCATTAATAGGTGGAATTATAGCCTTAATAATTGATTTTATTGGCGTCTCTACTACTAAAACTATTATTGGTTCATCATATCTATATCCGCTTTTGCCATTTGATAAAAAAGCAATGGAGCATTTAATTTTCCGAACCAGAGAATAAGTGAAATAAAATAATATTAATTTAATTATAAAAATGAAAAAGCACCTTTGTATAGTATATATTATACTGACCCCAAAAGTTGAATCTCAAAAACTCAATGATTGGATGTCAGTATATATCACTTAACAACAGGTGCTTTGTAATATAATTTAATTGCTATATAATAATTGGCTCTAAAATATTTGTCTATATGATAATTGACTATATAATATTTGGTTCTATGATAATTGTCTATATAATATTTGCTTCTATAATAATTGGCTCCACAATAAATATTGAATTATAGAGCCTACTATTTTGCAGTCTTTTAGCCCTTAAAGGCATCTCTAATCTGTTTTATGTTGGAAAAATTTTGTTCTATCATATATGCTTTAAATTCTTCTAAGATGTCAACCGGTGCCGTTGGATTTACAAGTGCAGCAGTACCGATTGAAACCGCATCTGCTCCGGCCATTATAAACTCCGCAACATCTTCTCCTGTCATAATCCCGCCAAGCCCTATAATAGGCAAACTTATAGCTCTTCTGACTTGGTAAACCATTCTAACCGCTACAGGTTTTATTGCCGGCCCTGAAAAGCCTCCCATGGTATTAGCTAGGATAGCCTTCCCCTTATTAACATCAATTTTCATGCCAAGTAGCGTATTAATTAAAGATACTGCATCCGCTCCCTCTGCTTCCACGGCTTTTGCTATTTCACAAATATCTGTTACATTTGGTGTAAGCTTGATAATTATAGGTTTTTTAGCCACAGACTTAACAGCTCTGGTCACTTCAGCCGCCATTTTAGGGTCAGTTCCAAAACCTATACCACCCTTTTTCACATTAGGGCATGAAATATTTATTTCCATCATTGCAATATCTGTATCATTTAGTTTATCCACTACAGCACAATATTCTTCTATTGTTCTTCCTGCAACATTGGCAATTACTTTAGTATCAAAATCCTGTAGATAAGAAAGTTCACTTGCAATAAACTCATCTATTCCCGGGTTTTGTAATCCTACAGCATTTAACATTCCGCCATAGGTCTCTGCAATTCTTGGAGTAGCGTTGCCCTCCCAAGGTTCACTTGCTACACCTTTTGTAATAACTCCGCCCAGCTTTGAAAGATCATAAAATTCACTACTATCCTTTGCAGAAAACGTTCCCGATGCAGTTGTGATGGGATTCTTTAAAGTCACTCCGGCAATATTAACACTTAAATCTAAATTATTCATTCCAAGCGACCTCCTTCCCATAAAAAACCGGTCCATGCTTGCAAACGCCTTTTTGCTTTATCTCAACTCCGTTTTCTGTCTGTACCTTTACTTTGCAGGTACAGCCTACACAGGCACCATATCCACATCCCATTCTTTCCTCCAATGAAACTTGGCATGGGATATTTTTTTCTTCGCAAAACTCACTAAGAGCCTTTAACATTATCTTGGGACCACATGAGAAAAATTCATCTCCTAGAATCCCATTCTCTTTTATCATTTCAACAGTATTGCCCTTAAACCCTTTATTTCCATCATCAGTTGCCACAAAAACATTACTGCAATATTCTTTTAGCTCTTCTTCTAAGAAAGGTTCTGATCTAAAGCCAATCACTGCCGTCACATCAGCACCCTTAGCCTTTAACATTTTTGACAACAGCAGCATAGGAGGAACACCAATACCTCCCCCAACTACTACAACTTTTTTACCGTTATAAGATTCTGTTACTCCACCAAGGTCCTTACCATCAATAAAGTAACCGTTTCCCAATGGTGTGCTAATTTTCAGCTCCGTTTGTTGTTTATATGTTGAAAGTAACCTTGTTCCTTTTCCCACAACCCCGTATACTATTGTTATTACATCATCACATACGTCACATATGCTTATGGGTCTTGGCAGTAACATACTCTTATCATCTAGGTAAATATTAACAAACTGTCCTGCCTTTATTTTTTCCGGAAATTCAGCTTGTATCGTCATTTTATATATATCTTTTGCAATTTCTTGATTACTTAATATTTGTCCCTTAAGTATTTTCTTCATCATTTCCTCCTAATACTGAAGATCAGCCTTCATAGCAAGTGCCGCATCTCGGGACGCTTCCCCAACATTTTCACCATACTTACTATCCTTTTTATATGAAGCTATGATTCCTCTTGATGAATTGATGATACATCCTCTACCATCTTTATCAAAGAATCCCTTTAAATCTGCTCCGGTACCTCCCTGTGCACCATAACCGGGCACTAGGAAGAATGTATTTGGCATTAGTTTTCTAAGCGATTCCCCTTGTTCTTTGTGTGTAGCGCCTACTACTGCACCTACTCTGCTATAACCCATTTCACCCATGGATTGCTTACCCCATTCACAAACTAAATCCGCCACTCTCTCGTATATAGTTTTACCTTCTACAATAACATCCTGCAGCTGACTGCTTGAAGGATTACTTGTTTTTACAAGGATAAATATACCTCTATCCTTTTTATTACAAGCTTCAATAAAAGGTTTAATGCCATCAAAGCCTAGGTAAGGGTTCACTGTTATCCAGTCTTCTTTCCATAAATCAAATTCCTGACCCTCAATGTTTGTACATTCAATATGTGAGGCATACGCTGCCGCAGTTGATGAAATATCGCCTCTCTTAATATCTCCTATAACAACCATTTGTTTTTTCTTTGCATATTCTATAGTGTCAATGTATGCTTTAATTCCATCAATACCGTACCTCTCATACATGGCAATTTGTGGTTTTACAGCCGGTACAATATCACAGGTGCTATCTATTATTTCCTTGTTAAAACTAAGGAACATTTCACTTACCGCTTTTGGAGTTTTTCCATACATCTCATACATTTTATTTTTAAGTGATAATGGTATCATTTCAATAGTTGGATCTAAACCTACTACAGTTGGGTTTCCCATTTTGTCTATTTTTTTTAATAATGTATCAATCATTTTTTCCCTCCGCTTTGGGCATTGGCAAAGCAAATTTGCCAGACCACTATCTTTTATTAATCATATAATTTATATGTTCAAAAGCAATATTTTAAATTTCATCCCTATTTTTAACTGATTATAGCTAAAATTTATGCGGCTATTCTGCCGCATAAATTATTTTACCATTTACTAATGTATATTTTATTTTACCAAAAACCGTCATGCCTATAAAGGGCGAATTTTTACCCTTTGACTCAAATTCTCCGGGGTCTATCTCATACTGTGTATTCACATCAATAATGGCTATATCAGCAGCTTTGCCTATTTCTAGGCTACCTCTGTCTGCTCCTAATATTTCAGCAGGTCTACAGCTCATTTTATCAACCAGTTCTAAAGGGCTCAATATACCTGTCTTCACAAGGGTTGTATAGCTTATAGGAAACGAAGTTTCCAAGCCAACAACACCATTAAGAGCCTTCTCATATCCTAATTCTTTTTCGTCAGCACTGTGCGGCGCATGATCTGTAGCTATAGCATCTAAAGTTCCGTCCTTTAGCGCTGCCTTTACTGCCTCAACATCTTCCTTTGTCCTCAAAGGAGGATTCATCTTCTTGTTTCCGTCATCTCCGCAAATACTATTGTCAAATACAAAGTAGTGTGGTCCTGTCTCTGCGGTGACCTGAATGCCGTCTGCCTTGGCTCTTCTTATAATTTCTAAACTTCCCTTAGTGCTTATATGGCATAAGTGTATTGGACAACCGGCCTCCTTGGCAAGCATTATATCCCTAGCCACAAAAAGCTCTTCACCTATGGAGGTTCCCGCTAGATTTTCATCTTCTGTGTGCGAGAAAACCATCAATCCGTTTTTCTTACCTTCTAATATGGCTTCTAACATTATTTTAGAGTCCATAACGGAGCGACCGTCTTCACTTATTGCACAAATTCCTTTTCCCATAAGTTCTGTAGCAATAGTTTGTTCGTCAGCCATTTCTTTAATATTGGCTAATTCTTTGCCCTTTTGACCCTTTGTAATACTTCCTACGGATAATATATTTACACCAACAGCCTTTTTTGCTTTATCATCAATGTATCTTACAACTTCTGCATTATCAATAATAGGCTTCGTATTTGGCATACAGCAAACGGTGGTAAACCCGCCCTTTGCCGCCGCCTTAGCTCCTGTAAAAAGGTCTTCCTTATATTCCAAACCCGGATCTCTAAAATGTACATGTAAATCTATGAACCCCGGCATTACCCACTTTCCCTTTGCATCTATAACTTTAGTATCACTATCAGTTATATTGTTTTTCCAATCAGGTAAGATACCAAATATATTCTCTTTTGTTTCAATACATGAAATATTTTTATCTTCAATATAAAGGTTTCCCTCCGCAGTTAATCCAAGATTTGGGTCAATAATCAATCCGTTTTTTATAAGGACTTTCATTAATTAATATTCTCCCTTCATCGATACAATTTCATCGCAGTATTCACATCTATATTCTCTATTGTCTGCATCAATTAGATGGAATATGTGCGGTGCATTTGTTTCAACTGAAGTTACGCATCTAGGGTTTTTACACTTAATAACATTTGTTACCGTTTCCGGAACCTGAAGCGTTATCTTCTTTACGATTTGTCCATGCTCAATTATGTTCACTGTTGCATTTGGTTCAATAAGTCCAAGAACAGCTAAATCAACATCTATTACATTTTGAATCTTAACGATATCCTTCTTGCCATGTTTGCCACTGCAAGCATTCATAATAAACGCTACTGTATTTGTATTTAAATCAATATCCAGAAATTCTAATATTTTTGCGCCCAATCCCGCTGTTATATGATCTATTACTATACCCTTTTCAATACTATTCACTAACATACTTAGTCCTCCTTACCTTACAATTCACCTTATTACCTTAAAATTAACCTTCTATACCAAGTAAACTCATAATAAGTGCCATTCTTACAAACATACCATTCTTAGCCTGTTCAAAATACATAGCTCTAGGATCTTCATCCACTTCAACAGCAATTTCGTTAACTCTAGGAAGAGGGTGAAGAACAATCATATTGTCTTTTGCCAGTTTCATCTTAGGATTGTCTAAAATATAAGTATCCTTCAATCTAATATAGTCTTCTTCATTAAAGAATCTTTCCTTTTGTACTCTTGTCATATAAAGTACGTCTAGCTTCGGTAAAGCTTCCTGCATACTTCTTACTTCTTCAAATTCAATTCCGTTCTTTGTTAAAATTTCTTTTCTTACATATTCAGGTATTCTCAATTCCTCCGGTGATATAAGCACAAACTTTACATTCTTATATCTTGATAATGCTTTTATTAGTGAGTGAACTGTTCTTCCAAACTTTAAATCTCCACAGCATCCCACTGTAATGCTCTCAAATCCACCTAGAGTTCTTCTTATAGTAAGAAGGTCTGTAAGAGTTTGTGTTGGATGTTGATGTCCTCCGTCTCCTGCATTTATAACCGGCATATCAGTGCTGTGTGCTGCAACTTTAGGTGCACCCTCCTTTGGATGTCTCATTACCGCCAAATCGGCATAGCAAGCTACTGTTTTTATTGTATCCGCAATACTTTCACCTTTGGCTACTGAACTTGAATTTGGTTCAGAGAATCCGATAACCTGTCCACCAAGTCTAAGCATTGCAGCCTCAAAGCTGAAACGAGTTCTTGTGCTGGGTTCATAAAATAAAGTTGCCAAAAGTTTTCCGTCGCAAGCATGAACATATTTAGAAGGTTCATCAATAATTCTATCAGCTAAATCGAAAATTTGTTCTAGTTCTTCCAAAGAAAAGTCCATTGGTTCTAATAAGTTTCTTCCTTTTAACATAATTTAAATTCTCCTTTCCAAAACTCCAATATAAATCCCTATATTCTTATATTGGACAAAAAAAATCTTCCTATAATTAGGAAGATTAAATAATACAATCATCAATAGAAAATAATGCCTCTTCTATTAATTGTGCTCTTTTTGAAATTGGCAATAAACAAATCAATTCAAAAACTGAAGGATATGCTGCTGAGGATTCCAGATTTTTCAGAAAATCCATTTCTTCATTCATGTACTTTTCAAAACTCATTAACATATATATATTCCTTCCTTTTTATGTACCTAGCATTTAATGCCAAGAATAGTATTCTTTCACATTTAGACATTTAACTAATGCCCAAATCTTCAATATAATATCATGACTCTTATACACTGTCAATAGAAAAATACGTGGAAAATAGATGTATTTTTATTTTTTCTGTTTTTAGCATAAAAAAAGAGTAACAACTAAGCTATTTACTATGTTGTTACTCTATATCATGAAGAAATTACCTCTTTTGCTAATTTATCTTTTGTTATTAATTTACTTCTTGTTTGTTATGCAAAACTATTTTTGCATTCTTTTTTCTTCTGCAACAATATCTTGCCATCTGTATTTAACTTCGTGTTTTTCTGTATACAAATCTTTTAATTCCTGCTGTCTTCTCTTGCAGATATCTTCATAATATTTCTTTAATAGTTCCATTTTATATTCCCTCCATTTTCATTAAAATTAACTCTTTAATTTTAATATCTTCAAAACTTAGCTTTTTAGTTATTATAATTTTTAACAATTAAAACTAAACAGCTAGTTGAAGCCTTCTCCCTCGGGGCTGCCTTGAGAAGCCGCACGAGGGATATCAAGTCTGTGTTTTGAAAATTCATACTTTGAATTTACCACAGCTTCTCACCTCCTTAGAAAATCTTTTTATTAAAAAAATGCAACAAATTTGTCACATTTTGATTCTGCATATATCTAGATTAGTCGTTTTTTCAGAACATTTATCCGTTCCATAATTTAATAATATATCACTAATATATTCTCTTGTCAATACTTTTATTCATTTTAATTTAATTATTTTTTTAATAAACCGGATACTAGGATAAAATGTGTCGGTAACTTATTTTCTTCGCACCAAGCCAGCTCTTCTCCCAGCAATTTTGTACAAGTTTTCCCAACATTTCCACCAAGAGATTCAATACTATATCTCATCTTATCAAAATTTACACAGTTTTCTTTGGCACCTTTTCCGTTATTTTTGCAGTTACTTCTGTTACAACATTCGGTATTCATCATACCATCTCCGCATAGACTGCAACTTCCAGCAGACAAACTGATACTACCCTTGTATCCCTTTTCCATACCATATAGCTTTTCTGCCAGTTTTTGTTTCTCAACGGATAAAACCTTATACATTATATTTTCTAGCTCTTCTTGACTATATTCCTTTGAAATAATTTCTTTATCAAATATAATCTTTTCTCCCAGAATCAGTAGTGAGTTAAATTGTTTCCAATAATCTAAAACATCAAAATCATATGGTGGGCAAGACCACTTTTTTTCGTAGTTTTTACATTCTTTACACGCTTGTAAAAACTGTTCTACCGAAACATAATCCTCAATATACTTTTTTACATCAATTTCTGCAATTAAGTTTTCTACTCTATACATCTATGCCTCCATTTTGACTAAAGATTAAAATATAATTAAAATATAATTTAACTAATCTATACTTATCTTATTGCTTTTTTCTGTATTTTTAAAGCTTTCTCTTTTTCTCTTCTATTTGATGCCGCCAGTTCATGTACTAAATATTCTGGTGCTACCCTCTTTATTATACTCTTTATGGCGTTAGTTTCAAATGGCTTATGAGTATCAATTTTTAGTATATGATTATATCCCTCACTAAATTTTCTAAGATAATCACTTGGCAACTCAGGATTTAGTGTTATATTAGCCTTTACATATTCTCCACTTAAAGATTTATGCAAGTGTAATCCTTTTATATACCTACAAAGAATTCCGTGTTCATCTAACATTTTATTTATGTAATCTACAGCATCCTGCTCACTTTTTAATTCCAGGTTTGTGCACATTAAATGGCCAATATCCAACATAATGCCTTTATTTTTATAGTTTACTTTTTGCAATAACCTCTTTGTTATCTCAGGTCTGGTAAAGTTAAATCCCGCCCAATGTAAATTTTCCATAAGGAATTTGAATTTATAGTTCTTTCCATCTAAAAGTCTATTTATCATTTCTGCCGATTTATCTATTATCTCTTCATCTGTATGTAACCACCTATATGTATAACATTCTTCCACAGATACATCTGATACGTGAAACACTACATATTCTGCCCCTATTTCTGCGGCTCTGTCCAAGTCTTTTGAAAGCATTTCTAGTAATGCTGTTTTGTCATTTCCCCCATAGAACATTTGCCATTCTTCTTCATTGCCAAATTTTCTATTTAACGCTTTTTTGTCATCATTCCAAAAATCCACCCAATCACAATAGAATCCCAAATGCCAGCCTTTAACCACACTTCTCTTTAGCTTTAATTTATACTGTTCTCCGCCCCATATTGCTTCAATTCCATCACATTTATTCTTATAGCAAAATTCTTCTAAACTGTCTCCATCGTCATATTCAGACAGTAGATTTTCTGCCAAGGGCAGATTTATTAACTCTATCATAAACTTCTCCACTTATCTTAAGCCTATTAACTAAGAAATTCTCCTACAATTTCTTTAATCAAGTCTTGGCTAAAGCCCTTCTTCTACATAAACAAATTAATCTTCAGGGATTATGATTAATAGTCTATTGTAATTATACTTAGATGCAAAAAACTGTAGCGAATCCGCTACAGTCGTATTTCTGTATATTGTAAGTTTCAAACAACAATTCAATAAATGCCTTACTTATGTCATATTCCCCGTGACAACTTGTTTGACGATATATGCAGGTCTCCTGACTCGTGTATAATCATTCTTCTTTAACCTTCCCAGATTTATTTATCCAGTGGTTGACTCTTATCCTTAAGAAGTCCATAAAAAGAACTAACACTTACAGTGGCGGGTCCGTTCCGGATTTTAACCGAATTCCCTCTTAGCTACTACTTCATAACAAACTCATAACAAATTTATCACAAAATAGCAGAACATAAACCGATTATTTTCTTTTCATTCATCATATCAATTTTATATAGAATTGTCAAGTAATTACCAACGCCAAAAAGCCTACAATTTCAACATCTATTAATTAAATTTAAAATATTTATGACACGAAAAAACAGATAATGCATTTGTATTTTAATTATAATTTATCCATGGTTTTTTATACTATAATTGCAACTTATCCATGGTTTTTATACTATAAATGAAATCTATCCATTGTTTTTATACATATTTGTGATTTATCAATGTTTTTTTATACTATATTTATTTTTTATATAATAGCAAAATAAGGGTAAGCTTTTACGCCACCCTTATTTTTAAATTCGACCAAATTTAACGCTTTTATATTTAACTTACTTTAAGAAGATTCTGTTATACACTTAATATAAATTTGCAAATATTTCTTTTATTTCTTCATCTGTCAAATCTACATAGTTATTGCCTAAAAGTCTCTGCTGATTTTCAATAGTACTATTGGTGAACTCTTCAATTTGAGCTTCCACCATACCATATGATCTCAGTGATTTTTTTAGAATTAATTTGTTTAAGAAATTCTCCAATTCATCATATAAGTTTTCATCATTAGGTACTCCTAACATATTTGCAAAAATATTATTTGCTTTTTGAATCTTTCCTTCAGGATTTTTTCTCATGTACATTTTGAAAACTTCTGTGAAGAATTGATAGTTTGCTTCACCATGAGGTACATGAAAAGCTCCGCCAATTGAATATGATAATGCGTGTACTGCTGCACATCCTGCATTTCCAAAGGCTATACCTGCATAATTTGAGGCCAATACAAATTCTTTTAAATGATTAAATCTTTCTTCTTCACCTTTTTCTATGATTTCTTTGTATCCGGCCATAATCATTTCAATAGCTTTTAATGAATACATCTCTGTAAAAGGCGATGCCTTTGGAGACAAGTATGACTCAATAGCATGGATCAATGCATCTATTGAACTTGTAACGAAAAACTTATAAGGAAGTCCTTTCACAGTTTCCGGAATAAGCACTGCTACATCTGCATAGGTTTCTTCAACCGCTATACCTTTTTTTGTATGTAAAGATTTTAGCTCAGCTATAGCAACGTTTGTCACTTCAGAACCTGTACCGCAAGTAGTTGGAACCACAATAAGCTCCTTTACCTTCTTTGGCTCTTTTTTGCCAACAAAAAGGTCTACAGACTTTTCTGGAACATCCAAAGCTAATACCTTGCAAATGTCTACAATAGTTCCTCCACCAAAAGCAATTATTCTGTCAAAATCATATTTGTTCATTTCTTTTGCCATAGCATCTATCATTTCATCCGATGGTTCGCCTGCTCCAAATTTTTCTTGAAGAATAATATTTGTTTTCACGCCAAGGGGCGCTACATATGGTGTATACATCCATTCATTGGTTACAAGTAAATCTCTCTCCCCAATATTAAACTCATCATTAAATTCTTTAAATGTGTCAAAGTAAAGTACTTTAGGTACTACTCTCAGTGCCTGCATTATTACTACCTCCTTTTATGACTTATCTTATAATTATTTGAGATCTACAATAATTATTTGATACCAGCGATAACTTTTGCAAGTTCTTTCTTAGCATTTATGTTGCCTTGTCTTGCAATCATAATTCTCTGCGCCTGTGGTGAGCCTGCTCCATGCATTGATTCTGTTCTGTATCCTACTG
>JBKECQ010000065.1:0-35259 GCA_047974845.1 Aminipila sp.
TTGTGATTCCTCTTTCTCTTTCTTCTGGAGCCTTATCGATCATGTCGAAATCTACTTTTTCTCCAAGTCCATATCTCTGGTGAAGAGTCTTTGTAATTGCTGCTGTTAATGTTGTCTTACCATGGTCTACGTGACCAATTGTTCCGATATTTACGTGTGGCTTATTTCTTTCAAACTTTTGCTTTGCCATTCTAATATTCCTCCCTTTTGCATCTTTCAATTTTGCAAATATGTTATTTTATTTTGTATTTTTAAAGTTGGAGCTGTTGAGCAGGCTTGAACTGCCGAACCTCTTCCTTACCAAGGAAGTGCTCTACCTACTGAGCTACAACAGCACGTTAGGTCTATTTTACAACATTGTCCTTTTATAGTCAACAACTGAATTGCAATATTCAAAACCATTTTTTATAAAAATGAAGCGACCTATAGCATAAGTTATGCAGGTCGCTTTCAATGATTTTTTGTATAAATTGATATACCTTATATCAATATTTCCTTTTTCTAAATTCCGCCCAATCGAGTTTCTAATTTTTTTCTTATTCTCTGAATGGCATTATCAATAGATTTAGGAGACTTACCAATTATCTTGCTTATTTCATTATAATTTTTGCCCTGTAAGAAATGCACCAAAACCTTTTTTTCCATTTGACTAAAGAGTTTGTCACCTTCACTTTCCAGCCCAGACATCTTCTCTTTCATAATCAAAACGGTTTCAGGGTCATTTTCCAATCCGGCCGTTAAAATTTCAACTATACTACCCTCTGTATCCCCATCAAAACTATCATCTATAGAAATAGAGGTATTTAATGGAAAATATTTCATTCTTCCTGCCTGTTTTACTGCCGAAAGAATTTGTCTGTTAATACAAAGTTCTGCATAAGTCCTAAAGCTGGCGCCCTTATCGGTTTTATAACTTCTTATAGCTTTAAATAGACCTATCATACCTTCTTGCATAACATCTTCTGCATCTGCACCAACAACAAAGTATAAGTGAGATTTTGTTTTTATTACTGACTTGTATTTTCTTATTAAAACTTCTTCCGCAAGTCCATCTGTAGCTTGTGCCAAAATAACTAGTTCTTCATCACTAATCTGATTATACTGTTCCAACATCTCTTTGCTTTCTTACCTCACACATCAATACTGCAGCAGCATTGGAAGCATTTAATGAAGTAATCTTACCAATCATCGGTATAGATACTACAAAGTCACATTTTTCTTTAACTAGTCGGCTTATCCCAAAACCTTCACTACCTATTACAATAGCTGCAGCACCCTTTAAATCTGTCTTGTAATATGTTTGGCCATCCATATCACAAGCATATACCCAAATACCTTTTTCCTTAAGCTTTTCTATAGTTTGAGCGATATTTGATACCTTAGCACAAAGTACATATTCCACCGCTCCGGCAGAAGCCTTCACAACTACATCTGTAATGCCAACAGCGCGCCTCTTAGGGATAACAATCCCATGTGCCCCACAAGCTTCAGCCGTTCGCATTATTGCGCCTAAGTTATGTGGATCTTCTAAATTATCCAAAATAATTATGAATGGCTTTTCACCCCTAGCTTCTGCCCTATCTAGGATGTCTTCCACCTCTACATATGAATAAGAAGATACATAGGCTACTATGCCTTGGTGGGGGCCGCCATCTGAGATTCTATCCAAAGTTGATTTATCTGCTGTTATCACAGGAATTTTTTTATCCTTAGCCATTCCAACAATTTTTTTAATAGAGCCTTCTGCACCCTTACCCACTACTATCTTCTCAATTTCTCTATCACAACGTAACGCTTCCATAATTGGATTTCTGCCTACAATAATATTTTTGTTTGACTTCTCTGCTTCCAAATTATTTTCTCCTATATTCTGTAAATCTGTATTTTATTCCATTGTGTTCCTTCACTTCACTTTCCCAGAACAACTCAAAGTCTTTATTTTCGTCTAAATTATCAAAGTATCTATCCGGTTCAAAGGCTTTATCAATTTTAGTAACAAAACAAGTGTCACAGTCCGATAAAAAATCTTTGTAGACTTTTGCACCACCTATGATATATACATTGTCACTTTCATAATTTTCAAGTTGTTCTTCAAGCTCTTTAGTCGAATGGCATACATGACAATCAACCTTATAGTCTTTGTCAGAAGTTAATACAATATTTGTTCTTTTGGGTAGCGGCTTTGCACCGGGCAAAGACTCTAATGTTCTTCTCCCCATAACCACAACCTTGTCCAATGTCTTTTCTTTAAAATATTTCAAATCATCAGGAATATAAGTCAACAAACCATTGTCTTTTCCAATTCCCCAGTTCTTATCTACTGCAACAATTATCTTCATTTTTTCTCTATACCTTTTCTATATATAAAATACTAAAGCTATAAACCAGCTTTATAAATCTATCATCCTATTTCATTAACAGTAATCCTTTGTTACTCTGCAATGAAAATTATCTTTGACCTCTTTGCAATGGAATTCTTCTTTGACTAAACCGCAATAGGAATTCCCTTTACTTGTGGATTAGTTTGATAGTCTTCTATTTTAATGTCGTCCTTAGTAAATGCATAGAAATCCTTAATGTCCGGATTTAGTGTAAACTTAGGAGCCGCAAACTGCGGTCTTTTAATCAATTCCTCTATTACAGGTATATGTCTATCATATATATGTGCATCTGAAATAACATGAACTAATTCTCCAACCTCAAATCCACAAACCTGTGCAAGCATATGTACCAGTATAGAATACTGAACTACATTCCAGTTGTTAGCTGCCAAAATATCTTGTGAACGTTGATTTAAGATAGCATTTAATTTATTTCCTGTAACATTAAATGTCATGCTATATGCACATGGTTCTAAATTCATTTCTGTTAAATCTTGAAAATTAAATATGTTAGTTAAAATTCTTCTGGAGTAAGGAGTGTTTTTCAACTGCCAAATAACATTATCCACCTGATCCATCACCCCTTGGGCAAATTGGTATTTTTTCGCAAGCTGGTAACCATATGCTTTTCCAATAGTGCCTTGTTCATCTGCCCATTCATCCCATATATGGCTGTTTAGGTCTTCAATTTTGTTTGATTTTCTCTGCCATATCCACAATAATTCATCAAAGGCTGACTTTATAGCTGTTGGTCTCAAGGTTAGTGCTGGAAATTCTTCTTGTAAGTTATATCTATTGACAACACCAAATGTCTTAATTGTATGCGCAGGAGTTCCGTCCTCCCATTTTGCTCTAACGATTTGACCTTCCGAAGAATAACCATTGTCTAAAATATCTTTACACATATTTACAAATAATACATCTGCTTTACTCATTATTTTCACCTTTCATCTTTCAACTACACCTCTAATTTATAAATATTTTATATAAAAAAATACTTAATCAGAATAGCAATAATACCGATAACAATAACACCCAAATATAATTTTGCGTTTTTGTTCCAACCCTTTTCAGGATTGTCTTTATTATACTGGTCGTTCTGTTTTTCAATTTCTCTGTTCGTTAGGTAATAATCCCATATTAGTTCTTTAAACTTATTTCTTACCTTTTTTTCTGACATCACAAATCTCCGCATTATCTATAATAACCATAGCTTGTTCTATTACTTCTTCCATTCGTTTAATATCATTTGATAAGTAGAGGTAGCCTATAAGTGCTTCAAATGCCGTAGCTAACTTGTAAGTTACGGGATCGGCATTATTGGGCTTAGATGTAATCTTTCTGTTTCTAGCCCTTTTAACCAAACTAACTTCCATGTCTGTCAATGTTTCAAGCATTTTTTTGATAGCTAAAGCTTGTCCCTCTGCCCTAACAAATTTTATTGCCAGTTTATTCTGTTTATTAATATCTATTGGATTTTCCTCTAATACATATTTTCGAACATATACTTCGTAAACAGCATCACCCATATATGCAAGTGCTGTAGTATTTAATTTATTTGCTTCCATAGTATTTCCTTATTTTTAATAATCTATATTTGTGTAGATTTAGTAATAATATGTTAATCCTAGTTCTTTTGTTTATTTTACGCAAAATACCCTTTTTCATCCAAAAGGGTATTTTATTTAACATTGTAGTCTATTCTTTTATGATTTGTACTCCTTGTGGCGTGTCTTTAAGAACTATTCCCTTTGATTTTAGAATATCTCTGATTTCATCTGCCCTTGTAAAATCTTTATTTTTTCTTGCAGCTTGTCTTTCGTCAACTAATGCCTGAATTTCAGGATCAATGCTGTCGTCTTCTGTTTCTTGCAAAAGTCCTAATACAGCTGTCAACTCATTCAGTATGGCAAGAGCTTTACCGGCAAATTCCTTAGAACCCCCATCCTTAACGGCTGTATTTATTTCAGTGATTAACTCGAACACTGCGGTTATTGCATCAGCAGTATTTAAATCATCTTCCATAGCTTCAACAAATTGATTTCTGTATTTATCAAATCTATTTTCTGCATCTATTTCAGCTTGGCTGATAGTGTCGCTTCCCGCCTCTTCTAAATATCTTAAGTTAGATTTAGCATTTTGCATTCTTGCCAGCCCATTTTTTGCTTGCTCCATAAGTGTATCACTGAAGTTTATTGGATTTCTGTAATGGCCTGACAGTAAAAAGAATCTCATAACTTCACCACTGTAATCCGCTAATATATCTCTTACAGTAAAGAAGTTTCCTTTAGATTTTGACATCTTTTCATTGTCAATTGTAATATATCCATTATGCATCCAATAGTTAGCAAATACTTTACCGTTGCAAGCTTCTGATTGTGCAATTTCATTTTCGTGATGTGGGAAAGCTAAATCCTGACCACCTGCGTGTATGTCTATTGTTTCACCCAAGTATTTTTTTGACATTGCGGAGCATTCAATATGCCATCCGGGTCTTCCCATTCCCCAAGGTGATTGCCATGCAATCTCATCATCAGTCTTTCTTGCCTTCCAAAGCGCAAAATCAAGGGGATCTTCTTTCTTCTCTCCCACTTCAATTCGTGCTCCAGATTCTAAATCTTCTATATTCTGTTTTGATAGCTTTCCATATTCATTAAATTTTCTTGTGCTATAATAAACATCGCCATTTATTTCATATGCGTAGCCTTTATCAACAAGTTCTTTTACAAAAGCTATTATATCATCCATAGTTTCAGTAACTTTGGGATGAACAGTAGCTTTCTTCACATTTAAAGCCGTTGCATCCTTATAATACTCTTGTATATATTTTTCGCTTACTTCTCCGGCAGTTACGCCCTCTTCTCTCGCCTTGTTTATAATTTTATCATCTACATCAGTAAAGTTCTGAACAAATCTAACATTATAACCTTTATACTCTAAATATTTTCTAAGAGTGTCAAATACTACAAACGGTCTAGCATTGCCTATATGAAAATAGTTGTAGACTGTAGGCCCGCAAACATATATTTTAATTTCATTTTGATCAATAGGGATAAATTCCTCTTTTTTTCTAGTCAATGTATTGTATATTTTCATGGTTGCACTCTCCTTTACTTAACCAATACCGCGCCGCGGTATTTCCTATATAGTTAAAAATATAGGGCAGGTAAACCTGCCCTAAAATTATACAATATTCTTATTAACTTGTATACCCATTTAATCGTAATTAAAACAGGATTAAATATAATTCATCGGATTTTGTGCCGCTCCATTTATTCTTACTTCAAAATGAAGAACATTACCTGTAGCGTTACCTGTGGAACCTACAGTACCAAGAGTTTGACCCTTTGAAACTGTTTCCCCAACTGAAACATTCATGCTGTCACAATGTGCATAATATGTTTGAAGCCCACCACCGTGGTCAACCTTTATAATGTTTCCGTAAGAACCTGAATATCCCGAATACACTACCACTCCGTCAGCCGCTGCTGCAAAAGGAGTTCCCTTAGGATTCCTCAGGTCTATTCCTGCGTGTCTTCTGCTACCTCTACTAGCACCGTATCCAGATGATACTTCTATATGAGACATAGGTGCCGCTAATGCACCGCTGGATTTTGTTGTACTTACACTTGCTGTATATACAGGAAGTGCTCCTGTTCCTTTTAAAGAAACCTGATTTTGTGGCTGGCTAATAACCTTCTCTTCCAATACAGTTGTGGCAACAACCACACCATTTTGTTTTACCACTTGAGCTTTAGTTTCTTTGCTACCTTCTACACCGGCAACCTTTACCTTAGATTGTCCTCTATATAATGAAGCTGATTCTTCATAAGTAGTTTCATAAGGTATACTATTAGTTGCCACCATAGTTTCTGTTGTCATAACATTTATAAATGGCTTTGATTCATATAAATTTATTACAGAACCAATCATCAGCTTTTCTGTAGAAATCCCAGGATTCATTGCTTCCAATTCCTCAAGGGAAATACCATTTTTAACTGCAATATCCCAAACAGTATCTCCACCTACAACTTGATAGGTTTTAGGAGTTGCAGTTCCTTTTAAAATATAGTCAATAGCATCGTCCACGTTCATTACCCAAGCGGGTTTTCCGCCTAATGCTTTATAATCATAGGAATCCCATCTAAATTCTCTGTCAAAAGTGACATCTGTCACCTCTGAGTTGTCTGCTAAATAATAAGACTTTACGCCTTCAAATACATTTTTGGCATCTTCTTCAGTTGCAACTGCAAGTACTAATTGTCCACCTATGCTAATCAGCCATTGTGGTTCTTGTGTTTCTTGTGCAGCTGCTATATTTTTTTGTTGTGCTGCTTTACCATAATCTGCACTAACATTTGTTCCCGTATATACCATAGGAGTTACTGATAAAACTGTAGCAAGTGCTAAAACTCCGACTACCCCTAATGCAACCTGTTTTTGTTGCTTTGTAAAATTCCTTGTTGCCTCTTTTACTTTTTCTGAAATAAGCTTGTCCTTAATAGTATTTATGGTGTTTCTTATTCTTTCGTTCATACCTAAATCCTTTTTCTTCTTTACCTATACCGAAAATATTCGGCCACGAATAATACTATCCCCTTTCGTTAAGAGAAGTAGGTCTTCTCTCCATATGCTCTATTCTCTTGAGCCACGTTGTAATATTACAGGATTGTTACAGAAAAGTCAAGAGTTATACATTTTTTCTATGCCCCTATAAAATAATAAAGACTGGGAAAATATTGTATTTCCAACATTTGCCCAGTCTTTTTCAGCTAATTTTTTTAATTTTCATACAATTCGTCTTTTCGACTAATATATTACAAAATTGTAACAACCCGCGTATTTCTTTGTGGTTCATTGCATCTTATCAGATACTATTCTGCATCCTCAACAGTAACTTTTTTCATTACCTGCTTTTCCTTAGGCTTATCTGAAAAATCCCTTTTTACGTTTACAATCTTGTCTGCTACGTCTAGACCCTCAGTAATTTTACCAAATGCTGCATACTGTCCATCTAAATGCGGTGCGTCTTCAACCATCACGAAGAACTGTGATCCAGCTGAGTTAGGATCCATTGCTCTTGCCATTGATAGAACACCCTTTGTATGCTTTAAATTATTTTCAAAACCATTTGCAGAGAACTCACCCTTAATATTGTGACCAGGACCACCCATACCAGTTCCTGTAGGATCTCCTCCCTGAATCATAAATCCAGGAATAACTCTATGGAAAATTAAGCCGTCATAAAATCCGTCCTTTGCCAATTTTTCAAAGTTTTTAACTGTTTCAGGTGCTATCTCTGGATAAAGTTCGCCCTTCATAACATCCCCGTTTTCCATTTCAATGGTAATTAATTTCTTCATTTAAATTTCTCCTTGTCTAGTATTAAATATTTAAAATAGTTTATCTTAACTTAAAACTATCATATGTCTTGTCTCTTTTTCTTAATCCTGAAAGCACTTCATTCTCCAAATGCCCTTCAAACTTTTCAAGTCCAAAAAAGTAATCCATAAAGTCCCATAGCTCTCCTCTTAAGTAATCCGGATAAACATTCTTAAGCTCTTTAAGTTCATCCTTAGAAATAAATTTTACTTCTTTCATTACTTGCTCTCCGCCTAAGAGTTCGGGATCATATCCTAATTCTAAAGAACCTCCGCAGATTTTACCTAAGAAAAAATTCACAAAACGTTGTCCTCTATCCTGAGAAACTTCTTCAACATGCCAAATCAGTTTCTCTATGGTAACATCTAGGCCTGTTTCCTCTTTTACTTCTCTAACTGCAGCCTGTCTTGAATCTTCATTTTCTTCAATAGTTCCACCCGGCACCATCCAAATATCTTTATTTTCATGATGCTGTCTCACCATTAGTATTCGTTTTTCTTCATCAAATATTACAACTCTTACTCCACCGGCCCACATAGCGTTCCTCCTATCACTATTTTGCGACTTTTTTCAGGTGCAAATTAAATTTCATGGAGATAAGTCGGGTAGCCAGTGTTATTCCAAATGTAGAATATACGGCTACATACATACCGAAATAAGGGTATACTCCCATAAAAACTAACGCTCCTAAAATAGATGCAACCGCATATACCTCTTTTCTGAAAACAAAAGGTATATCACCACACATAACATCTCTTATTACGCCTCCCCCTGTTCCTGTGAGAACGGCCAGCGTAATAACCACAAAAGGCATATAAACATCATTAACTACGGCAACTTCTGCACCTATAGCTGTAAATGCCGCCAAACCTATTGCATCACAAAACATAACAACATTTTGATAGTTGACAATCTTTTTGTAGAAAGCAATTACAATTGCTGTTGTAGTCAAACTTATAATAATGTATACAGGATTTGCAAGGGAAACAGGGACAGGGACATTAATCATAACATCTCTGACTATTCCACCTCCAACTGCCGTTACTATGGCAAAAAAAGATATACCATAATAATCAAGTTCCTTCTCAATGGCAAGCAATGCTCCTGCCGCCGCAAAAGCTACGGTTCCGATTAGCTCCATTAAAGAGATAAATTCCAAAGCCTATTTCTCCTCATTTACAGTTTGTATCGCTCTTGCAATAGCCTCTTCTACTGAAATTTCTTGTTTTTCGCTTTCTCTTCTCAGCTTATACTCAACTTGTCCATCAGCAGCACCTCTACCTACTGTTATTCTTAAAGGAATACCTAGAAGATCTGCGTCTTTAAACTTAACTCCCGGTCTTTCTTTTCTGTCATCCAGTAGAACCTCTACACCACTTTTAGTTAATTCCATGTAAATATCATCTGCCACCTTGGATTGAGTTTCATCGTCAGGGTTTACCAAAGTCATAATCACATGATAAGGAGCAATAGACATTGGCCAGATAATACCATTTTCATCATGATGCTGTTCAACGATTGCAGCAAGCGTTCTTGTTACCCCGATACCATAACAGCCCATTACAATTAACTGATCTTTCTGATTTTCATCTTTATAGTAGGCACCCATAGATTCACTATATCTTGTACCTAATTTAAATACTTGTCCAACTTCAATGCCTCTTGCATGCTTAACAGGAGAACCACAAATCGGACACGCATCTCCTTCTTTAAGTAATTTCAAATCTGCAATTATATCAGCCTTAAAATCTCTTCCGTAGTTAACATTCTTAATGTGGTAGTTTTCTTTGCAAGCTCCTGCACAAAGATTCTTTAATCCCGGAATTTCACTGTCTACAACAATGGTGCAATCGTGCAACCCAACAGGACCTGTAAATCCACCTACGCTACCGGTAGCTACTGACATTTTGCTTTCATCAGCAAAAGCAATTGCGTGTTCAGGTATATTAAGAGCATTAACAAGTTTAATCATATTTAATTCTCTGTCACCTCTTACAAAAGCAGCCACATATCCATTTTCATTGCCATCATCATCATATGTAACAAATAACAATGCTTTCATAGTCTGTGTTTTATCCATACTCAAAAATTCAGCTACTTCTTCAATAGTCTTAGTCTCAGGAGTATAAACTTCTTCCATAGGAAGCTCCTTAACATCAGTCTGTGGCTTAGCGTCTACACATAAAGCCTTTTCTGTTGTCGCTGCCATATGGCAATTTTCACAATATGCGATTTCACTTTCTCCAACCTCAGATAATGCTGTAAATTCATGAGAATTACTTCCTCCGATAGCACCTGTATCCGCCTCAACAGCCCTGAATGTTAGTCCGCATCTGCTAAAGATTCTCTCATATGCATCATACATATCATCATAACTTTTATCTAAATCTTCAAATGTCTTGTCAAAAGAATAAGAATCCTTCATTATGAATTCCCTACTTCTCATAAGTCCAAACCTAGGACGAGCTTCATCTCTATACTTCGTCTGAATCTGATACAAATTTAAAGGTAGCTGTCTATATGAGGATACGTCATTTCTAACTACATCAGTAAAAATCTCTTCATGTGTAGGTCCAAGGCAGAAGTCTCTGCCATTTCTATCTTTAAGCCTCCATAGCTCGGGCCCATACTTAAACCATCTTCCTGATTCCATCCACAGTTCTGCAGGTTGCACAGCAGACATATGAATTTCTTGTCCACCTTTAGCATCCATTTCCTGCCTTATAATCTCTTCTATTTTCCTAATTGATCTCCAGCCAAGTGGCATAAAACCATATACACCGGAAACAAGCTTTCTTATCATTCCTGTTCTCAAAAGTAAAATATGGCTTGCAATTTCAGCCTCATTAGGTACTTCTCTTAGCGTTTTCAAATGCATTTTAGATAATTTCATGGTTATTAAAGTCTCCTTAAATTATTTATTTAATATGCAAACGGACTCTGCGGCGATACCTTCACCTCTGCCCGTAAATCCCAGTTTTTCCGTTGTGGTTGCCTTAACATTCACCTTATTATGACTTATTTTTAACATTTCGGCAATATTTATTTTCATCTGTTCAATAAAAGGTGCCAGTTTTGGAGCCTGCGCAATAACCGTTGCATCAATGTTTCCAATACTATACCCCTTATCATAGATCAGCCTTCCCACACACTCCAGCAGCTCCATGCTTGATATGCCCTTAAATGCTTCATCGCTGTCAGGAAAATGTTTTCCGATATCTCCTAAAGCCGCAGCCCCTAATATGGAGTCCATAACTGCATGAATCAAAACATCCGCATCTGAATGTCCCAACAATCCCACATGATATGGTATATCCACACCACCAATAATTAGTTTTCTATTTTCCACAAGTCTATGAACATCATATCCATTGCCAATTCTATATTCCATAGGCATATCCTCTTTTGTTGTAATCTTTATATTGCTATAATCCCCCTGAACTGAGTATACCGGATGTCCGATTCGTTCTACCAAAACTGCATCATCCGTTCCATAATAGTCCTCCTCATAAGCACTTTTATATGCTTTTAAAAGTAGATTGTATTCAAATCCTTGGGGGGTTTGTATTGCCCTCAGCTCATTCCTTACCAGCGTACTACTAAAAATATTATCTTCCCCGATAGTCTTAATTGTATCTTTTAATTCTACAGCTGCTACTGCCGCACGCTTTTCTATAGTCTTTTTGATTACGTCATCTACTATTTCTTGCGTTACAAAGGGCCTTGCTCCATCATGAATAAGTACATAGTCTGTGTCCTCAGGCAAATTCAGAATACCACTGTAAACAGAATCCTGACGTTCTTTACCGCCCTCTAAAGCTCCCATAAATTTGGGAACTTCCTTGAGTAGAGCCGTTGTCTTATCCACATATTCCTTCCCTGTAACGACAAAAAACCCGTCAATGTACTGATTCTGACTAAATGCCAAAACAGTCTTAACAAGCACGGGCTTTCCTTCTATCTCCAAAAATTGTTTTGGAATGCCGCTCCCCATTCGTGTACCCGAACCAGCAGCGGCAATAATTGCAATTATCTTTTTACTTTCATACATATATCTATCTCTTTGGCTTTGCAAATATCATACGACCGGCAGAAGTTTGTAACACACTGGTAACTGTAACCCTAATAGTTTGTCCAATATATTTTCTGCCTTCTTCAACTACTATCATCGTACCATCATCAAGATAAGCTACAGCCTGATTGCTTTCTTTACCTTCTTTCACAAGGAAAAGATTCATATCTTCACCAGGTAATACAACCGGTTTTAAAGTGTTTGCCAGTTCATTTATATTTAATACCTTTACACCTTTAATCCCAGCAACCTTATTTAGGTTAAAGTCGTTTGTAACAACCTTACCGTTCATAATCTGCGCTAATTTCAGAAGTTTAACATCAACTTCCGGGATTTCATCCAACGATTTTTCTGCAGTAGTATTGTAAATTTCAATGCCATAGTCCTCTTGTATTTTATTTAATATGTCCAGTCCTCTTCTTCCTCTATTTCTCTTTAATCCATCCGAAGAGTCTGCAATATGCTGTAGCTCTAAAAGCACAAATTCAGGAATTACAATTGTACCTTCAATAAACCCAGTTTTCATAATATCTGATATTCTTCCATCTATAATTACACTGGTATCTAAGATTTTAGGTGTAGCATCTGATAGCTTATTCTTAGATTTAGCGGAATTTCCACCCTTATTTCTAGCTAACCATGCACTTGTCACGTCTTTAAATCTTTTTGTAGCAATAATTACTCCTAAATACCCCATAATAAGGTAAGTAACAATGCTTAAAATAGTACCCACGTAAAACATTTGAATGCTTGCGAAAATTTGACTGACTAAGAATGCAATAATCAAACCTACTATTAAACCAAACGTTCCTGAAACTATATCGTTTGTAGACACCCCTTGCAAATCAGTTTCTATACTTTTTGCCACTTTCACACTGTGTTTACCTAGGCTTGGTGTAGCCCGAAAAAATATAATTCCAAAAATAATAGCAAAGATTAAGCCGGCAATTCCAAGCTGAGCTTCCGAGAATGTGTTTTCAAGTTTGACTCCCGATAGCTCAAGGATGAATTGACTGACTAAGAATACACCATAGCCTACAATTAGACCTACAGCAGTTAATATACATCTTATTAACTTTTTTAGCACTCACGCACCCCCTTCCTTATATTTGTTCTGCGATTTTTTAAATTAATCACGATTTATTACTAAATTCATGCATATAATAGGCGAAAATTAAATTGCTCTATCAATGATGTCATTAGCTTCTTCTTGCTCAATATCTCTCACAAGGATAATTTCACTCATCAAAATCTGTTTAGCATTTGATAGCATCTTCTTTTCACCTGTAGAAAGCTTTTTATCTCTATCCATTCTGGCTAGATTTCTAACTACTTCTGCCACTGCAACAACATTTCCAGACTTTAGTTTCTCCATATTCTCTCTATAACGCCTGTTCCAGTTTCCTGACATCTCACCGCTATCATTATGCAATATAGATATAACCCCCTGTAGATCCTGTTCAGAAATAATCTTTCTAACACCAATCTCTTCACTTTTTTCCACAGGTATCATGATCTTCATATCCCCACAAGGTACCTTTAAAATATAATATCTTCTTTTTTCTCCCAGAATTTCCTTCTCTTCGATTTGTTCAATTACCCCTGCACCGTGCATCGGGTAGACGATTTTATCTCCTATGGTATACATAATATTACCTCCAATATATACTTATAAGTATAGCTTAAAAGTCGCTCTAATGTCAAGTATACGAATTTTTTAGTCTACCATATTGTTTTTTTTATGTCAATAATAATTTTTCTATTTTTAATTATAATTTTTACATTTTCTTAAAAAAACATTGCATTCTCTATTTATACAGTTCGAAAAAAAATGTGCTTCCCTCTCCTTCCTTACTTTTAACTCCATATCTGCCCTTGTGCAATAATATAATTTCCTTTACTATGGATAGACCTAAACCTGTTCCCTTTACAGCCCTAACATGGTTGGTACTGGCCTTGTAATATCTATCCCATATTTTTCCTATTTCATCTTCTGCTATACCCCTACCATGGTCTGCCACTTCACATCTAACTACCCATTTGTCATCTAATATTTTTACCACAATTTCTTTGTCTTCGCCACAATATTTTATAGCATTGTTAAATAAATTGGAAACAACTTGTTTTATTTTATTTTCATCAGCGTTTACAATTACCGGTGTATCCGGGCATTCCAATGAAAAGTTATAACCTTCTTGCTCTCTATAGATTTCAAAGGAGTTTATAATGCTTTGTACTGCAGCTGTAAGATTAAACTCTTTCTTTTCCATTGGGGTTATATGTGTTTGTAGTCTTGATAACTCAAGCATATCACTTACTAATAAATTCAGTCTGTCAGCCTCTTCTATTATAACTTCCAAGTGAGCCATTCTCTTTTCAGGGTTATTCCCCGAAATATCTCTTATCATCTCCGCATATGATTTTACCATGGTCAGAGGAGTTCTAAGGTCATGTGAAACATTTGCAATCAAGTCTTTTCTCAGATTATCCGTCTTTTCCAGTTCTGTTGAGGTCATATTCAAGGTGTCTGCCAATTGTATTATTTCAGTATAGTGTCCTCCCTCAAAGCCTACACCATATTGACCTGCTGCTAATTTTTCAGCAGAACGTGTAATACTTTTAATGGGCTTAGAAATTCTATTGGACAAGTACACCGATAAGCAAAACGACAACAATAATGATATAACAGTTACATATATCAATTGATTCCTCAAAATCCCCACTGTAGAGTCAACAGGAAATAGCGGTGAAAAAATATACAGGATTACCCTTTGCCCCTGTGAATTTTCTAAATATCCCGCATAGGCCAAAGTCTTTTTATCTTCTCTTCCCGTATGTGTTTCAGGAATAATAATTGAAGCACTCTTCTGATTACCTTCAATGAGTAGCCTCCTCACTGTGCCCATTTCAGGCAAATACATATAAGTAGGCGTTCTTCCCGATTCGTTTGACGGGGAAAATAAAATCGTATCATCCGTTTCTATTTGGATATACATATCATTTGTTATTGATAGGGAACGTATAGTTTCCAAGAAATCCTCACTACCATATTTATTTGATATTGCGTGTGCAACTCTTTTTGTCTCTGAAATCTTCATTTCTTGATAATAAGTTGTCAAAAAGAAAATCTGTAATATCCACAATAAAAGTAGTAAAAAAGCCGCAAATAAAACAAAGTACGCCCATAATTTAAAATTAATACTATTCTTGTCAAAATTGATTCTTGGTTTTTTTAATTTCATATTTACGCCTCAAACTTATACCCCACACCTCTTAATGTTACAATATAGTCTCTGTATGGTCCTAAGTTGTTTCTCAGATTTTTTATATGTGTATCAATAGTCCTATCATCACCGAAAAAGTCATATCCCCAAATGTCCGAGAGTAGCTTGTCCCTTGAAAGGGCTAAATTGCAATTCTTAGCTAAATAAAACAGTAAATCGTATTCCTTTGGTGTCAATTCAATTCTCTCCCCATCCACAAGAACTGTCCTTGCTGAAATATTTATGGTTAAACCCTTGAAGCTTAAGACATCCTGTTCTGCAGGAGCAGTTACAGCTTTTCTTGCAAGTACCGCATTAACTCTAGCCATTAGCTCTTTAGGGCTAAAGGGTTTTACAACATAATCATCAATTCCCAGTTCAAAACCGAAAAGTTTATCATATTCCTCTCCTCTTGCGGACAACATAATAACGGGAGTATCTTTAAATTTTCTCAATTCCTTACAAGTAGAAAACCCATCCAACCTCGGCATCATTACATCTAATATGATTAAGTCATAATCATTTAGCTTGCATAGCCCTATGGCTTCCATGCCATCAGCGGCTTCATCTACCTGATATTCATTAAATTCTGCGTATTCCCTAATCACTTCTCTTATTTTGACTTCATCGTCAACCACTAATAATTTACTCATTTTTACCTCCGTACATATTGTCTATATATATGTTATCTTCAAAAAGTGATGAATTTGTGATAATAATAAATATATTATATGTAATTTTAACATATCTTTTACCAAATAAGTTAAGATTTTTATTGTGTATTTTATCCTAAAGTGCTAGAATTATTTTGTTATTATAACTAAAATTCAAAGAGAAAAGTGAGATGAAAAAATGGGAAGTGAATTGAAAGAGAAATATGGTCTTATTACTGCCATCGCAATGGTTGTTGGTATTGTAATAGGCAGCGGCGTTTTCTTTAAGGCCGAAAAAGTTTTGAATGCTACTGGAGGGGATCTTCCTCTTGGTATTCTTGCCTGGGTAATAGGCGGTTTGATCATGATCACGTGCGCCTATACATTTGCTGTAATGGCAACTAGATATCAATATGTAAACGGTATCGTCGACTACGCAGAAGCTACAATGGGTAGCAAATATGGTTATGCAGTTGGTTGGTTTATGGCTCTTATTTATTATCCGACCCTTACATCAGTGCTTGCATGGGTATCTGCTAGATACACAAGTGTACTATTTGGTTTTGATATTACCGGTGGTGAATGTATGACCATTGCTTGTTTCTTCTTAGTTGCAAGTTTTGCTCTTAATACTTTATCTCCTGTTATATCAGGTAAGTTCCAAGTTTCAACTACAATTATTAAATTGGTCCCACTATTTCTAATGGCAATAGTCGGAACGATAGTTGGCCTTGGTAACGGTATGACTGTATATAACTTCACAACTGTTGTTGAAGAGGTTAATACTTCAACTGCATTATTTACCGCTGTAGTTGCAACAGCATTCGCTTACGAAGGTTGGATTATTGCTACTAGTATTAATGCAGAATTAAAGGACTCAAAAAGAAATCTTCCTATAGCTCTTGTTTGCGGAACATTCATTATTATGGCTGTGTATATTTTGTACTATGTAGGATTAGCCGGAGCGGTTACAAACGAAGTTATGATGCAAGGCGGAGAAGCTGGAGCAAAACTTGCTTTTGAAACTGTATTCTCAAGCTTAGGTGGAACACTTATCTTTGTATTTGTAATTATTTCATGTTTAGGAACTTTAAACGGATTAATGCTTGGTTGTACTAGAGGGATTTACTCAATAGCAGCTAGAAAACAGGGAATCAGACCTGATATATTTAATCAAATTGATAATGTAACTAATATGCCTACTAACTCTGCTGTCTTTGGATTACTTTTATGCGGTGCTTGGTTACTTTTCTTCTATGGTGCAAATCTAACAGCTCCATGGTTCGGATTCTTTTGTTTCGATTCATCAGAACTTCCAATAGTAACAATTTACGCGCTTTACATTCCTATTTTTGTAATGATGATAAAAAAAGAAAAGGATTTACCTGCTTTTAAACGTTTCTTCATGCCTATTTTAGCAGTTGCAGGTTGTGTTTTCATGATAGTTGCTGCTTGGTTCGCACATGGCAGAGCTGTTATAGCATACTTAATAGTATTTGCTGTTATCATGGCTATAGGCTTAGCTTTTTTAAACGAAAAGAAGATGCAGTAATCGAATTAAATCAAGAAAATAACATAACACAAAAGCCGAGAATTCTTTCTCGGCTTTTATTAATATTGTTTATTAGTACGATTGCATTAATACTGCAAGGTTTCTCCATTCATAATCAAATACTTTATTTCTAGCTCCATTATATAATCTAACTTAATTATATAACCTTACTTAAAAATTCTTTTGTTCTTTGGTGTTTAGTATTATTAAAGATTTCCTCCGGAGTTCCCTGTTCCAATATAATACCACTATCCATAAATAATATCCTGTCTGCTACTTCTCTGGCAAATCCCATTTCATGAGTTACAATAACCATTGTCATGCCTTTATTTGCCAAGTCTCGCATTACCTCAAGAACTTCTCCTACCATTTCAGGATCTAATGCAGATGTTGGTTCGTCAAAGAGCATTACTTCCGGATTCATGGCTAAGGCTCTGGCTATTGCCACCCTTTGCTTCTGCCCTCCCGAAAGCGCATTTGGATAGGCTTCGGCTTTATCAGATAATCCTACCTTGTTTAAAAGTTCCTTAGCCACCTTAACCGCCTGTTCCTTTTTCATGCCCATTACATTTATTGGAGCCAATGTAATGTTTTCTAAAGTTGACATATGAGGAAATAGGTTAAAATTTTGAAAAACCATACCGAGTTTTTGTCTTAAGGAATTTAAATCAGCCTGCTTTGAATTTATCTGCTGACCGTCTATATATATTTCTCCACCAGTAGGTTCTTCCAGTAAATTTAGGCATCTTAAAAATGTACTTTTACCCGAACCGGAAGGGCCAATGATGCAGACCACTTCTCCCTCTTTGACTGTTTCTGTAAGGCCCTTAAGCACATTTTGATGCTTATAGTTCTTTGATAGATTATTTACTTTTATCATTTTGAGCCATCCTCCTTTCCATTATAGCTACCGCTCTTGAAAGAGGAATAGTTATAGTTAAATAAGCAAATGCAGTTCCTAAATATGCAGGCCAAGCCATGAATGTGGCAGATGCCCAAAGCATACTTTTTCTTGTTATTTCTACGATAGAAATAACAGACAGCACAGCAGTTTCTTTAACAAGTGCTATAAATTCGTTTCCCAAAGATGGCAAAATAATCTTAAAGGCTTGTGGAATTATAACCAGCCTCATAGCTTTAAAATGGCTCATTCCCAACGAACGAGCCGCTTCCATTTGACCCTTATCCACCGCTTGAAGTCCTGCACGAATTATTTCAGATACATAAGCAGAACTATTGATGCCGCATACAAGCATTCCTGCCACTACCGGATAATCCCATCTAAACATAATCTCATATGATTGCAGTAAAGTCGGAACTCCTGCATATACAATTAGAGCCTGCACAACAAGAGGTGTTCCTCTCAAAAGCTCTATATATGTAGACGCTAAACAGCGTATAATTTTATATTTGGATAATTTACATAATGCAATTATTAATCCCAAGCAAATTCCCAGTACAACCGCCACTATTGTTATTTGCAATGTAACGAACATTCCTGAAAATGCGATTTTTATCCCCATGATATAGTCAGCAAAAGTTAAATTCAAAATTAGTTCCTCCTAAGTTAGCAAATATATTTTCTCTATTCAAACCATTTGCTATAAAGTTTATCAAACGTTCCGTTTTCTTTAATGTTTTTCATTCCATCGTTTATTTTGTTAAGTAATTCTGTATTCCCTTTTTGTACAGCAATTCCATATGATTCTGCATTCAAAACATCTCCTACAATCTCAATTGTATCCGGTTGAGCCTTCATATAAGTTTTTGTTACAGGAAGGTCATTAATAAGAGCATCAATAGTTCCATTTTGTAAATCCATAACAGCTACATCAAGACCATCGTAAATTTTAGCACCTTTAACTTTTCCTTCTTTTTCAAGTTTTGTGCAAAGGTCTGCACCTGTTGTACCAATTTGACCGCCAACCTTCATATCAGAAGTTATGTCTTCAAGTTTTGTAATAGCAGTGTTACCTTTTTTTACTGCTACAACGAGTCCTGAATCATAATATGTTTCTGAAAAATCTACTTTTTCTCTTCTGTCTTCACTGGCGTTCATGCCTGAAGCAATAATATCTATATTTCCGGCTTGTAAAGATGTAATAAGTCCTCCAAAGTTCATGTTAACCCATTCAACCTTAAAGCCTTGATCTGCCGCTATTGCCTCCATCATGTCAACATCAAAACCATCCAGTTCACCTGTTTCCTTATCAGTAGTATCAAACGGTGGGAATGTTGGTTCCATGGCTACTTTATACACCGGTAAATTTTTATCTGTAGGTTCTTCTCCCTCAGTGCCCTGATTCCCACAGGCAGCAAAAGAGCTTCCTAATATTAATACTAATGTTAAAATCATAATTTTCTTTAATGTTTTCATCTGTATGTCCTCCCTTTATACATGAATTTTTCTATTCCTCAACATTTGAATAATTATACACTTGTATTTATATATAATCAATAGCTATTTTAATTTTTTTAGTGCATATTTGTATTTTTTGTTTTTATAGTATACTATTTTGCATTTTTATTGATACATTTCACAAAAAAATATTGTATGCTCGCTGTTTTTCCTTAATCAAAATGAATATTATTCATTTTTTAATGTATTATATTTAAATTTTTCTTATAAAACTAAACCGTTTATACAAAAAAGTCTGGAGTTTTGGATTAAAACTAAACCGTTTATACAAAAAAACTAGGTCTTTCGATTCCCTATGAAATCTACAAAACCTAGCCTGTATCATTATTTATTTAGTTTTTAAGTGAAGAATTAACCTTCCATGCCTGACTTTCTATAAAGTCAGAAACTATTTTCTTATCCAATTTTCCGTCTTGTGCCATGTGCTCCAGTATTTCTAAAGCCTTTTTTACGGGAATAGGCTTCTTGTAAGGCCTATCTGTTGCCGTTAAGGCATCAAATATATCTAATATGGTAATAAGTCTCATCTCAGTGCTTAATTGCTCGCCCTTTAGCCTCCTAGGGTATCCTGAGCCATCAATAAACTCATGATGATTCGCCGCCCATTCAACCACATGTTTATATGCACTGGTAAAATTAATTTCTTCTAACAATGATTTTGTAATAATAACATGATTTTCCATAATATGTCGTTCGTCATCTGTTAATGTACCTCTGGTTATTTTTAACATTTCAACTTCCTTTGCGGAAATCCATGGTTTTTCAATTCCATCATAATCTATATATTTATTTCCAGCCAAACTTTTTATTTCACGCCATATTATATCTTGTAGCTTTCCCTCTCCATTGGCCTTAGAAATTGTTTGCAATCCTTTTTCAATTTCATTTTCAACACGCAAAAACTCTTCCAAAGTAATTTTATTTTCTAAATAAGCTATTTTATTTAAAAGAATCATTTGCTTAAATCTGTATTTTATTTTATCAAAAGACTCTCCCAGCTTAGTTTTTTTATTCATTACCTTTGTAGGTATAGCCATCTTGCCCATATCGTGTAGCCATACACTCATTATAAATTCTTCTTCTTGACTTTCACCAAAGAAACGGCTACCGCACTCTCTCATGTATCTATTATTCATATATGACAAAAAACTCTTGGCATATGCCACCATATTTCTAGTATGACTGGCATTATATGGTGTTCGTTCATCTATTGCAGAGGAAATCGCACTTACAAAAGAGTCAAAAAGGTTTCTAATTTCGTCTAAATGTGTGGTATTGGTTATACATACTGCCGCTAATGATGATAATGCTATAATTGCATTTTCGTATGTCTTGTTAAATGCAATGGCATTGCCCTCTCCGTCAAGTGCATTAATTAACTGCAAAACTCCAATCGCTTCCCCATAAGGATTTTCCATTGGAACTACCAAGGTAGAAATAGCCTTTGTGCCTAAAATACTATCATACCTTCTATACTCCGAAAAATCAAACTGAGTACTCTCATCTATTTCATTGATATTTATAACTTTTTTCTCCATAGCTGCAAAACTGCATATATTTCTTCTATCCATTACGATTGGTGGCAGTTCAAGTTTTTCGCCATTTTCGCCTTTGAACACTTCCATAGAATTGTTTCCAATGCTCCTAAATCTAAGAACCTCTCCTTCAAACATATAGAGTGCTCCCGATTTACAATTTGTAATTTCAATGGCTTTCTTTAAAATCAGAGCAAAAAGCTTATCAATGTTTTTTTCTGTGCTAAGTGTGGCAGTTATGTTTAGTAAGTTTCGTACACTCATGTTTCTCATATTTATATTTCCTTAAAGCTTTGTATAGCTTCTTTTATATTAGTCACTCCAACTAGTTTTATATTTAATGTAGCATCCTTTATGCCTTTTGCATTTTTTAATGGTAATATTATTTTGGAAAATCCCATTCTTCCTGCCTCTTTTACTATCTTCTCACAATTTTGTACAGATCGTAAATCTCCGGTCAACCCGATTTCTCCCAAAGCCAAAACCTTACCTGAACCTGAAACACCTTTATATGAAGAATACACTGCCAAAGCCACCGCCAGGTCTGTAGATGTACCCTCCGGCTTAAGTCCTCCAACAACATTTACATATACATCCTGATTCATAAGAGAAAGTCCTGCTTTTCTCTCCAAAACAGCCAGGAGCATATTTAGCCTGTTATGATCAATTCCTATTGCGGTTCTTCTGGCAAATCCAATATTTGTAGGTGCCGTTAAAGCCTGTATTTCCAATAGTAATGGTCTGGTGCCTTCATATATTGCAGTAGCTACTGCTCCATCTGCTCCATCTTCCATGCCTTCAAGAAAAACTCTGGATAGATTTTCTATTTCAACCAGACCTTCTTCTCTCATTTCAAATGCGCCTATCTCACTTGTAGTTCCAAATCTATTTTTAAAGGATCTCAAAATTCTAAGCTCTTGATTTCGCTCCCCCGCAAAATTCAGGACACAGTCCACTAGGTGCTCCACGATTTTAGGCCCCGCTAGATCTCCTGATTTAGTTACATGAGCAACGATAAAAATAGGGATACCTCTAACCTTTCCTAATTTCATAAGTTCATTTCCACAGGCTCTAACCTGAGAAACACTTCCCGGAGCAGAATCAAGCTGTGTAGAATACATGGTCTGTATGGAGTCAATTATAATAAATTCGGGCTTTAATTCATCAGTTATAGCCATTATATTTTCTATATTTGTTTCCGCAAGTAAGAACAGGTTATCCAATTCACCTTTGCAAACCCTGTCTCCTCGCATTTTTATTTGTTCTTCGGATTCTTCTCCCGATACATATAATACCTGCCCATATCGCTGTGCAATATTTGCCGCAGCTTGTATAATTATTGTGGACTTACCTATACCCGGCTCACCTGATATAAGCGTTAAGGAGCCTTTTACCATGCCCCCTCCCAATACTCTGTTCAGTTCATTTATACCTGTATCTATTCTGGAAAAGCTTCCGGACTTAACTTCCGATATTTTATACGCCTTGGGTTTTTCAACTTTACTACCATTAAGAGAAATACCCACTCTACTTCTACTATCATTTTCGTTTATAGGTAGAACTTTTTCCTCAACCATTGAGTTCCAAGCCCCACAAATACATTGTCCCGCCCATTTAGCGCTTTCATTACCACACTCTTGGCAGACAAATACTGTTTTTGCTTTCTTTGCCATATTAACCCCTAAAAATCTATATAAATTAAAGATATTACTGCTATGGTATATAAACATAGCCAGTATTAATATTTTATTGACCTTTTAGTCTCCATATCTATTGAGTATATATTATATTTTATATTTTGCCAACATTTCATTATCACTAAAATAAAAAGAGCGTTTAAGTTTTTATTGCTATATGCCAACTCAACATAAAATGCACCACTAAATATTCCAGTATAGCTTACTGTTAATATTAGGGTGCATTTATAAGTGCTTATTAAATTAAATCATCTAACTATATTTTATGCGTCCGCCTCTTCTGCGTGCTTTGCAATAATCTTTTCTGCCAGATGAGTAGGGACTTCTTCATATCTTTCAAATCTTAAAGTGAAGGCTCCCCTTGCTTGAGTCATGGCTCTTAAGGCAACAGAATAGTCAAAGATTTCGGATTGTGGTGCTTCAGCAAGAAGTTTTTGTCCTCCCTCTTGGAGTGGTTCCATACCCAGTATCTTTCCTCTTCTTTTATTCATGTCTCCCATTACATCACCCATGTAATCATCCGGGATAACAATTTCCATATGCATAACCGGCTCTAAAAGGCAAGGTTTTGCCGCTACAATACCTTTTTTAAATGCCAACGACGCAGCAATTTTAAATGCCATTTCATTTGAATCCACATCATGATATGAACCGTCATAAAGCACAGCTTTAATGTTAACAACTTTGCATCCTGCTAAAGGACCCTTTTGCATTGATTCAATCAGACCCTTTTCTACTGCGGGAACGTAGTTCTTAGGTATAGAGCCACCGAACAGTTCTTCAGAGAACTCAAACTCTTCAGTAGAAGGAGAAAATCTAATATGTACATCACCATATTGACCTGCACCACCGGACTGCTTCTTATGTTTTCCCTGTACATCAGCATTGCCTTTAATAGTTTCTCTATATGCAATCTTCTGAGGAACAGTTTTCACGTTTACACCAAATCTATCTTTAAGCTTTGCCAATATGATAGCAAGTTGTATTTCGCCCTGACCTCCAAGTAATGTTTGATGTGTTTCAGTATTTCTGATTACAGAAAAAGAAGGGTCTTCTTCCTTAAGTTTGTTAAGCCCTGTTCCCATTTTTTCTTCATCTGATTTATCTATAGCCTCAATAGCTATAAAATATGATGGTTCCGGAAAATCTAACGGTAAATATCTTATAATATCGTTCTTATCACACAAGGTGTCACCAGATAAGGTATGCTGCAATTTTGAAACTGCAACAATATCACCAGCTTCAGCATAGTTTAGTTCTAGCTGGTTTTTCCCTCTAAGGAAGAATAACTTTCCAAGCTTTTCTGTCTTGCCGGTTCTTTCATTTAAAACTTCTGTTCCTGAATTAATCTTTCCGGTAACAACTTTCATTACAGAAATCTTACCTACAAATGGGTCAACAATAGTCTTAAATACAAACGCAGACATCGGCGCATCAACTACTGAAATTCGCTCAACCTGCTCATTTCTATCATTAAAACCATGATATGGTCCATGCTCAAGTGGAGTCGGAACATATGTAACCAATAAATCCATAAGGCCTTCTATTCCGTGACCCAGTGAAAATGCGGACGAGCAAACAGGAACAATAACCCCGTCGGAAATACCCTGCCTAAGTCCACTTCTTATTTCTTCATCAGTAAATTCATCTCCATTAAAATACTTGTCCATAAGCTCATCATTTGTCATGGCAATTGCTTCTTTTAGTCCCTCGTCAATTTCTGCTGATAAAGGCCAGCTAAACGGAATAAGAGTATCCCCAAACTTAGCCTTCAATTCATCAAATGTTTTATAAAAATCAAATTCATCTTTATCTCTTTTGTTAATTACTATAAATCTTGGTTTCTTATATCTTTCACATGCTTTCCATGCCTGCTCGGTACCTACTTGAATACCTGCTCCTGCGTCTACGAGAATTACTGCTGCTTCAGCAGCTCTAAGTGCAGCATTAACTTCTCCAATAAAATCAAAATATCCAGGAGTATCTATAAAATTAATTTTACTATCCTTCCATTCAATAGGAACGACAGATGTATTAATTGAATATCCTTTTTCAATTTCCATCTTATCGTAGTCAGATACCGTGTTCCCGTCTTCAACTTTGCCTAGTCTATTTATTACTCCTGTTGCTAATAAAGCTGATTCTAAGAATGTAGTTTTACCACATCCGCCATGTCCAACAAGTGCAACGTTTCTAATAGTATCGCTCGTATAGCCCTTCATAAATAAGTCCTCCCAAAATTATATTTTGCTGATATATGCAGTGTACATATAGCAATATTTTAAAATTATTATATCATTAGAAGGACTACATAGCAAACAAAATCGTCAGAATATTTGTTTTTTCTGACGATTCAGTTATTTTGTCAAATTATAAATATTTATAGGTTATTTTGTCATATTGTTAGAAAGTTCTCCTCTTAAGTCGCTTTCCATAAGATTTTTTATTTCTTTTGCTCCATACTTTTTGCTTAGCAAATAGTATAGTTTTGTAACGGCTGCTTCCACAGTCATGTCAAAACCACATATTGCTCCTGCGTCCATAAGTTCTCTACTCGTTTCATATTGACCTATGACTGCTGCCCCCTTATGGCATTGTGTGCAAACAATAATATGGGTTCCATTCTCTCTAGCTTTTTTCAACATCCGTATCATCGAATCGTCATTTTGAGGGATATTCCCTGCACCAAAAGCTTCAATAACTATTCCTTTAAGTTTATCCGTCATAATGTTTTCAAATATTTCAAATTGAATTCCGGGGAAAATTTTAAGCACCGCAATCTGATTATTTTCAAATTGGCAGAAGTTTAGCTCTTTGCTTTCTTTTCTAATCCTTTTATAATTTACACTTATATTGACTCCTGCCTCTGCTAAAGGTCCATAGTTTGGCGAGTCAAAAGCAATAAGCATATCAGAGCTTACTTTAGTTGAACGATTTCCTCTAATCAGTTTTCCGCCAAAATATATGCAGACCTCCGGTATATCATATTCTGCTGCAATAATCATAGAGGTTATCAGATTTTCCCTTGCGTCACTTCTCACCTTACAAAGTGGAATCTGTGAGCCTGTGAGAATTATTGGCCTTGATAGTCCTTGTAACATAAAGGAAAGTGCAGATGCAGTGTACGCCATAGTATCTGTTCCATGCATTACTACAAACCCATCATAGTCGCAATATCTCTTCCTAATATCCTTACCTATTTGATTCCAGTTCTCTACGGTAATATTGGATGAATCCAGAAGAGGCGTGTATTCTATAAAATCATACTCGGGGATTTCCGGTTCATTTAATTCCTGCATATCCCTTAAAGTTTTTTCCATGTATCCGGGAACTGGTGCATATCCAAACTCTGTTTCTTTCATACCAATAGTACCACCAGTATATATAATGCATATTTTTTTCTTCACTTTTCCCTCCATCAGCTTTTTTGTTTCGTTTAAAGCTTATTATTTCCCCCTCAGCCATTATTAATGAGCTATTTAAATAACTAAATAAATAAAGGGCTGTGTACTAATTTAAATAGTGCCACAACCCCTTAACGTTCATATTTTAAAATTCAGCTGTCTTTGGTGTTCTAGGGAATGGTAGTACATCTCTAATGTTACTCATACCTGTGATATACATTATGATTCTTTCAAACCCTAATCCATATCCTGCATGCTTTACACCACCATACTTTCTAAGATCCATATACCACCAGTAATCTTCTTCATTTAGACCCATTTCTTTCATACGTGCAGTAAGAATATCAAGCCTTTCTTCTCTTTGGCTTCCTCCGATAATCTCGCCCACACCAGGTACCAGTAGGTCACACGCAGCTACTGTTTTATTATCATCATTAATCCTCATATAAAAGGCTTTAATTTCTTTTGGATAATCTGTTACAAAAACCGGCTTCTTAAAGATTTCTTCTGTAATATATCTCTCGTGTTCTGTTTGAAGGTCAATACCCCATTCTACCGGATATTGGAACTCTTTTCCTGATTTAAGAAGCATATCAACGGCTTCTGTGTAGGATACTCTCACGAACTCATTATTAACAATATTATTCAATCTATCAATTAGTCCTTTGTCAACAAAGCTATTGAAGAACTCCATTTCCTCCGGAGCATTTTCAAGAACATAATTAATAATATATTTAATCATACTTTCAGCTAAGTCCATATTATCAGACAAATCAGCAAATGCCACTTCCGGTTCAATCATCCAGAATTCAGATGCATGTCTTGCTGTATTTGAGTTTTCCGCTCTAAATGTAGGTCCAAAAGTATAAATATTTCTAAATGCTAAAGCAAATGTTTCAGCTTCCAATTGTCCACTTACTGTAAGGCTAGTCTCTTTTCCAAAGAAATCCTGACTATAGTCAATTTCTCCACTTTCAGTTCTTGGAGGATTGTCCATATCTAAAGTAGTGATTCTAAACATCTCCCCTGCACCTTCGCAATCGCTGCCTGTCACAATTGGTGTGTGAACATACACGAAGTTTTGTTCTTGGAAGAATTGGTGAATAGCATATGCCACTAAAGACCTTACTCTGAAAACTGCTGAGAATGTATTACTTCTTGGTCTTAAATGTGCAATTTCTCTAAGAAACTCCAGAGAGTGTCTTTTCTTTTGCAACGGATAATCTGCCTCAGAGCCAGCTTCAATTACAACTTCTTTAGCTTTTATTTCAAAAGGTTGTTTTGCATCTGGTGTTAACGCCAGTGTTCCCTTAACCATAAGCGCTGCTGCTATTGGAGCCTTTGCTATCTCTTCAAAGTTATTAATAATATCCTGTTCATAAACAACCTGAACAGATTTAAAAAATGAACCATCATTTAGTTCAATAAATCCAAATTTATTTGAGCTTCTATTAGTTCTAACCCAGCCTCTGATTACAACTTCACTTTCAGCATGAGCATCGGTATTTCTATAAAGATCTCTTATCTGTACGTCTTTTCCCATTTTCTCTAAACTCCTCGTTCTTTATCTAAGCCATAAAGGCCATATAATCTATTGTAAATGAAAAAAGCCCCTTATGCAAGGGGCTATCATTTAATTATTTATCAATAGGCTTCATTGTCGGGAATAAAATAATATCACGAATTGATGGAGCATTTGTTATTAGCATAATAACTCTGTCAATACCGATTCCCAAACCTCCTGTTGGCGGTAAACCTACCTCAAGAGCATTTACGAAGTCTTCATCCATTGGATGTGCCTCATCGTCGCTTCCATCATCAAGCTGAGCCTGCTGTTCCTTAAATCTTTCATATTGATCAATTGGATCGTTAAGCTCTGAGAAAGCATTTGCAATTTCCCAACAGTTTACATAAGCTTCAAATCTTCTTGTAATTCTTGGGTCAATTGGATCTCTCTTTGAAAGCGGTGATATTTCTACCGGATGTCCGATAACAAATACAGGCCCATCAAGGTATCCCGGAACATCTTCACAGAATTCTTCAAACATTTCTGCTAAGATTTTGCCTCTTGTCATCTTTTCAACTTCTTCTTTATCCATACCTTTTTCAAGCGCGGCTTTTCTAGCTTCTTCATCAGTATTAATAACAGCAAAGTCAACACCGGTAATTTCCTTTACAGCGTCCGCCATATTTAATCTTCTCCATGGTGGAGTAAGGTCAAATGTTTTTCCTTGATATTCTATAACCATGCTTCCTGTTGCCGCTAATGCCGCCTTTGAAACAACCTGTTCAGTTACTTCCATCATGTCATCCATATCGCCGTATGCCATATAACATTCCATTGAAGTAAATTCAGGGTTATGGTTTCTATCCATGCCCTCATTTCTAAACATCTTGCCCATTTCATAAACTCTGTCTAATCCACCAACAATTAGTCTCTTTAGGAACAATTCATTTGAAATACGAAGCTTCATATCAATGTCTAAAGTATTGTGGTGAGTATCAAACGGTCTAGCATTTGCGCCTCCGGCTATAGTAGTAAGAATTGGGGTGTCTACTTCAAGATATCCATAATCATTTTCTAAAACGTTCTTAATTTCATGAATAATTTTGGAACGTTGTACAAAAGTATTTTTTACTTCCGGATTTACAATTAAGTCCACATATCTTTGACGATATCTTTGATCCTGATCCTTTAGTCCATGGAACTTATTCGGAAGTACCTGAAGTGATTTTGAAAGCAACACTAATTTATCAACTTTGATTGATATTTCACCATGTCTTGTTTTAAACACTTCGCCTTCTACACCTACAATATCACCAATATCATAAGTCACAAAAATTTCATACTCTTCCGGAGTAATAGCGTCCTGTCTTACATAGCACTGAATTCTGCCCTGTTTATCTTGAATATCAATAAATGAAGCTTTACCCATGTGTCTATTTGCCATAATTCTTCCGGCACAAGACACTCGTTTACCTTCCATTTCCTCAAATTTATCTTTGATATCAAGACTGTGAGCGTCAACATCCCATTTTTCTACTAAAAACGGATTTCTGCCCATATCCTGTAGTTTTTTAAGCTTCTCTCTTCTTATTAGTCTCTGTTCATTTAACTTCTCTTCTGAAAGTTCTTCTTCTACTTCCGGGTTTACATTTCTGTTTTCTTCTGTGCTCATAGTGATACCTCTCATCTTCTTTACTTGTATATGTCTAAAATCTCATAATGCATTATTCCGTCTGGAACCTGTATTTCAACAACTGTACCCAGTTTTTGTCCCATAAGTGACCCACCTACCGCAGATTCATTGGAAATTTTACCTTCAAACGGATCCGCTTCTGTTGAGCCTACAATTGTATACTCTGCTTCCATACCGGTTTCTTGAATTTTTACCTTAACCTTAAGACCAACATTTACGTGATCTTTAGGCATTTCATTTTCATCTATAATCTTTGCTTTACGAATCATTGTTTCAAGCTTATGAATTCTTTCTTCAAGTTCAGCTTGTTCATTTTTCGCAGCATCATATTCAGCGTTTTCAGATAAATCCCCATAGGATATAGCTTCTTTTAGCCTTTCTGAAACCTCTTTACGTCTTACAGAAACTAGCTCTTCATGCTCTGCTACAATTTTATCGTAGCCCTCTTTGGTTAGCAATATTTCTTCTGCCATTTTCCTTTTCTCCTTTCGACCTAGTGTCGTATCGTAATATTATAGCCTCTAACCCCTATACAAGTCAAGAGAAATAGACATAGTCAACTTAAATACAGTTTTATAATATTAATACTTTTCTCACATAATCTTTTATATATTTTTTATAAATTATCTAAAATGGTTAAAGTTAATTTTCCCATCTTGTCCATATTTATTATCAAGCATTATATATTTTTTACTATATAACAAAATTTTTTCCGAAAGAATTAAATCTGGCAGAACATATTTAGTTGTCTATATAGTTTATAGTATTTTTAGTGAAAAATATACAATTTTTTTTATTTTTTTGTGAAATATATTAAAAAACATTTAAAAACAGCTTGTTATTTACATTTTTATCCATTTCTACAAATTGCTTTTGAGCTTTTATTTTTTTATTTAATATGCAATTTTAAAAAAGAGCCTATAACAATAGACTTGCTAACTGTTATAGACTTCGCATTTTTAAATTTCTTTAATCATAAGTTTGATAAACACCATTTTATTTTTGGAGTTTTCTTTTAAATCAATTCCCTTTTCTTCAAGGGCTGTTCCAATTAAAGTTGGATCCCACATTTTAGTCACCACCGAAAAGGCATCGCTTGAATTCGCGTAAAACAGATACATCTCTTCCCCTAATTTGAAAGTTTTATTTTCTTGTAAGAAACACCTTGAATATTGATTTAAATCTTCTTCAAATTCATAATCCGATAAAGATGATGCCGAATCAGTTCCCCAAACCATCCTAAGCTTATCCTCCTGAAGGTTTAATCCTATGGTCTGACTCTTAATTGGCTCTTGATTATCCTCAGGCTCTCCACCTCGGATTCCGGTAAGTATCTCCTCTTTAACCTTTGTGCCGTTTTCATATACTTCATAAACTAAATTTAATTCATAGTCTTTATCAATAGGGAGATTGTTTATATTATATTTAACAGCATTATTTCCGGTTAACAAAAGAATATAGTTTTCTTTGTCGGAGAAATTTTCACAAGTCACTTTAATGCCTTCACTATTAGTTTTCAGATTTTGTGTACAACCTGAAAACCATATTAAGGATAAAACTACAGCTAATATTATCGAAAACTTTTTTAGATTTCCCATCATATCCCTCCATAATAAAGCTCATTTCTTGCGACTTATTTTTTATAGAAATTAGGCACTATGCATTTATTTTATTTAAAAGTTAGGCACTATACATCTATTTTATTTAAAAGCTCATATATTTCTTCAAAGCTGTTCTTTTTATTTATTTCAGCTCTAAAGTGGGCAGAGCCTTTTATGCCCTTTAGGTACCATGCAATATGCTTTCTCATTTCACGGACACCTATATATTCACCCTTTTCTTCTAATACATATTGGCACTGCTTCTTAATAATAGCTAATCTCTCTGGAATAGATGGCATTTCCGGTTTTTCTTCACCATTCCATAATGCAACTGCTTCTCTAAAAATCCAAGGATTTCCTTGTGCCCCTCTAGCTATCATAACCATATCACAACCAGTTTCGTCCAGCATTCTCAGTGCATCTTCCCCGGAAAACACATCACCATTGCCTATAACCGGAATGTTTACCGATTCTTTAACTTGTCTAATCATATTCCAATCGGCTTTTCCGGTATAGTACTGCTCTCTGGTTCTACCATGAACAGCTATAGCCGCAGCTCCGGCTGATTCAGCTGCTTTTGCAACCTCTACAGCATTAATTGTATTTTCATCAAAACCTATACGGATTTTTATAGTAACTGGTTTTTTTGCTTCCTCTGAGGTAACCTTAACTAAATCATAGATAAGTTGAGGGTTTTTCAAAAGCGCTGACCCCTCGCCATTTTTCACAATCTTGGGAACAGGGCAACCCATATTTATATCAAGTATAGCATTTGGGCTATCTGCCAAAGTTCTTGCAGTATATGCTAAAATGTCCGGTTCACCGCCAAATATTTGATATGCCACAGGTTTTTCATCTTCATACACCTTTAGCAATTTGTCAGTATTTTTGTCCTTGTAAAACAGTCCTTTTCCACTTACCATTTCCGTATAAACCATGGCAGCACCCATTTCCTTACAGATTCTTCTAAATGGTGCGTCTGTCACTCCCGCAAGAGGTGCTAGAAGGAAGGGGTTATCCAGTTGTATATTTCCTATAGATATTTTTTTCAATTACTTCCTATGTCCTTTGTTTTTTTCATATATTAATTGTAACCCTTCTAGAGTTAACATTTTATCCACGTGATCAATGCAGTCAATACCTTTTTCAATTAAACTGGCAAGCCCCCCTGTTGCAACAACAATGGCTTCTTTGCCGGTTTTCGATATAGCCGCAAGCTCTCTCTTCATTTTCTTTGTTATATAATCAACCATTCCCATATGTCCGTAAACCAGTCCTGATTGCATACTTTCGATTGTGTTTTTACAAATTACACTACCGGGTTCTTCAAGCTCAACTTTAGGTAGTTTCGCAGTTTTTTCAAATAATGCATCTGAAGCAATTTTTACACCCGGTGCAATGGTACCTCCCAAGTACTCTGCATTTTCAGTAATAGCACAAAATGTAGTTGCTGTACCAAAATCTATTACTACCAATGGTCCACCATATTTAGCATATGCCGAAACAGCATTTACTATTCTGTCAGCCCCCACTTGCTTTGGATTATCGTACTTGACAATTAGTCCCGTTTTAATCCCCGGTCCAATTACAATAGCTCTCTTATTAAAGTATTTCATAGATAGGTGCTGTAATGTATATAGTACAGATGGAACTACTGTAGAGATTATGACATCTTGTATTTCGCAGGTATTTAATCCTTCATAATGAAACAATTGGTTAATTACCATTCCATATTCGTCAGCGCTTTTATTGTTGTCTGTCTCAAGTCGCCAGCTCTGAATTAACTTACCTTCTTTAAATACACCTAATACTATATTTGTATTCCCTACATCAAATGCTAGTAGCATGGTTTATCTCCTTTGCTCATGCGATTATTACTCAATTAAACTAAATGTAATCAACATAAATTGGTAAAAAACACAAAGTTAAATTGAGCTTTGTCTTGGTAATTTTTTAACTAACATAGTATACATTTAAATGTTCTGAATTTCAAGGTATATTTAAAAATATGTCGGAGTTAGAGATAATATTTAGTGCTATTTCTTTTGCGTCTTTACCCGATACCAATTGTTCTGTATCAGACAAATGTACCGCAAAATATACTCGTTGTTTATTTCTTTCAGCTAGTCCCACAAACCAAGCATTTTGTTCTCCAGTACCAGTTTTTCCATAAATTGAAATGTCCTTTATATTCTGGTCAAACATTATTTCTTTTAATATTTCTACGTTATTGTTTGAAACCTGACCGCCGTCTTCTAACAATTCGGCCAGAACATCCACTTGCTCTTTGGGTGAAATTTGCAAAGATGATTCTAACCAAAATCCATTTAATTCAGGCAAAGGGTTTATATTGCTACCCTCCCATTGACTAATATCACAATTTCCATAACCAATATCCTTTAGAAAAATTTCTGTATTTTTAGATCCGACTTTTTCAACTATTTGCTTAAAATACCATACACAAGAAGATTTAAAAGCTTTTTGTAAGTCTAAATCTTGATTCCATTCATCAAAGGGATAGACATTGCCATTATAAGACATTTTACTATACGCAGATGATATTATATTATTTTCAAGTCCCATGAGTGTAGTTACTATTTTAAATGTAGAGCATGGAGAATACCTTGTATTACATTCCTTCTCATTATACATTTTGTAACTCATGTCATCTGTATTATAAATAACAACAGAACCGTTTTTGTTATGGAAATATTGGCTATAGTCTACAATTTCATATGCCAATTCTTCCCTTTTATTAGTTTCTTTAGCCGTAATTAAACTAGTTTTGCTATGTTCTAAATCCATATTGCCTTTGCAACTACACAAGGTAATGATTATCAATGATGCAAAAACTATTGCTATAAAACCTCTTTTCATAATACACATCCTTTTGGGGTCATTTTATAATATACATTCTTTTGGGTCATTTCTAATATACATTCTTTCAAAGCCTTTTCATAATATACATTTTTTCAGTCATGGTTTGTTTTCATAAATATTACTCTATAAAAAAACTCCATAATATAAAACATTTTAGTTGATTTATATCTGGAGTTTTTGTTTTAATTCAGTTTTTATATATTCTATATATAAAATATAAAGCAAAATATATAAATTATAAATGTCCTATTTAATTGTAATCAATACATCATTTGCATTTACACTGGCTCCCTTTGATACTTGAACTGTATCAATAGTGCCATCGTTAGGAGCCATTATCTCATTTTCCATTTTCATAGCTTCTAACACTAACAATACATCCCCTGACTTTACAGCTTGACCCGCAGTTACCCTTACATCAAGTACAGTTCCGGGCATTGGTGCTGAAATATCTTGAGCCCCGGCTGATGGCTTAGCAGGTGCAGTCGCTGTATTTGATACTGCCTGTGAGTTTTTCATTGTTTTTTGCACAGGTGCAGCTGGTACATATTCTGCCGCCACAGGCCTTACAGGCGCAGTCATCTGAACAGGTTCACTTGAACCAACTTCCTCAACTTCAACCTCATAGGATATACCGTTTACTTTTATATTATATGTTTTCATTCTTTAATTCTCCTTATTAAACTAATACATTTTTCTGCTCATATTACATTCGTTTACACCTGCATTACCCCATGAATTTCCCGCAAGTCTGGTAATCTTTCTAACGACTACTTTCTCGCCTTGCTGTCTATCCTTTCCTTCATACGCTTCAATGGCAGCAATTATTGCCGCTACCAATTGTGCATTTTCCAGATGGCTGTCATCGTTTAACTTTGTAACGACAGGTTTTTTGACTGTTTTACGTTTGAATGTTAGTGGTTTTTGCTCACTGTTTTTTGAGTTTAGTGCTTTTGACATCAAAAATACTGCTCCAAACAGCAATATTAGCACCGCAAAGGTTATACCCATACCCATACAAGTAGTCACAAATGCTCCCATTGTTTTCTCTGAGCTTGTCAATGTATCAAATAATGCCGGGTCAGCAAATTTATCCATCAATGTTGCTTCCATAATTCCGCCTCCTAAAGTGGTATATTTCCATGTTTCTTAGCCGGTAACGATTGTCTCTTGCTCTTTAACATATCAAATCCACTTATTATTCTCTGCCTTGCGGTTGC
>JBKECQ010000079.1:0-23797 GCA_047974845.1 Aminipila sp.
TGCAGTAGGTTCTCAAAGTGCGTTTTTTAATATATTAACGTAGATGCTTTTCAAGTAAATCAATAAAGGTATCCAAATATTCCTCTTTAGGAAACATTGCTCTAGCAGAGGTGCTGTTACCACCGCCCTTGCCTTGATAGATGTGAGCATTATCCTTTACAAGTTTACCGCAATCAATTTGTCCGCTTGAAAACAGTAAAATTGTTTTATCTACATTTGAGACTAAAGCTAATATATTTTTAACCTTAGGAATTAGTGCTCTGCCTATTTGAAGAAGATCATCTATTTTCATATCATCGTAAGTATAAACATTAAGTTTTGGCATAGAATCTAAAGCTTCTTTAGATTCTAAAGATGAGTCGTTGTTTGAATCAAGGGAATTCATGATATGGCAAGTACGCTCATTTATAACAGACTGTTTTAACCTATGGTGCTCATTCTTAATGGCTTTAAATTTATCTTCTTGAATATTAATTTTATCTATGAGGTCAGTTGTGGAAGCAGAATATTTCTTATTTAGTTTAAGCAATAGCTCATGGTAGTCGTCAAAAAGTTCCATGGCTTTTTTCCCAGCCTCGCAATATACTCTAAACATTCCTTTATAATTTTCCACTTTCAGAATTTTAATTAGACCAACTTGTCCGGCAGTTGAAGGATGAGTGCCACAACAAGCTACGCAATCAGAAGGCTTAGTAATATCGCCTACGCAGACTATAGATATATCATGGTCAATGCTCAGTGCCTTTCTAAGAGGAAGTTTTGAAGCTTCCTCAAAGGAATCAAAGTGCCTTATAACAACGGGGGCATTAGACCAAATAACCTCATTGGCAAGTCTCTCTGCTCTTATAGCCATTTCCCAAGTGAGCGTTTGAAAATCCGGATTTTCTTCCAAATTTATATCAATGGTCATATACTCGTCACCCATATGAAAACCACGGTTTACTCCGCCGTATTCTCCGTAGAAAATTCCCGATAGGATATGCTCTCCGCAATGCCTTTGCATATTTAAAAATCTATGATTCCAATCTATTGTACATTCAACAGTATCCCCAATTTTCAACACAATATTGCTGTTATTACATTGCACATTGTGATACACGATATTATTTTCTTCATAAACAGAGATTACCTCAAAATTGTTAATTTTTCCCTTGTCACAACTTTGGCCACCACCTGTTGGGAAGAAAATGGTCTTATCCAAAACTAAAATAAAATCGTCTTGGGATGAAATTATGTCAACTATCTTTGCCGTATTAACCCTTAGATAGGGATCCTTTTGATATAGTTTAATTGTGCTCATGAAATTTCTCCTTATAATGATAAAATAATTATAGCACAAATTAGTGAATATGGTATATAATAAATTTAAAGATGTACTAGTTTGCTCTTATGACAGAATGGGAATAGGACAAATGCTTCGCTGCATATATATATGCAGGGAGGCTGAGGACATGAGAGTAAATAATAAACTGAAAAAGATTAAGGTTTTGTTTTGTTTAATAATCATTTGCTTAATTACTGCTGCTGTGCCAACATATCAAGAGGTGCTTAAGAGCGTTGAAAAAATAACCTCGGCAGATGTAATTGTTATTGATGCGGGACATGGTGGCTTTGATGGTGGAGCAGAAAGCATCAAAGGGACTTCGGAAAAAAACATTAACTTAGCTATTGCTAAAGAACTTGAAGCTTTGGCTAAAAAAGACGGCTGGAATATTATCATGACAAGAAGTGAGGATTTAAGCTTAGGGGAAGATGTTAACGGAGCAATCAGAAGCAAGAAGACAAAAGATTTATTAGAACGCAAAAGAATTATTTCGGAGATAAAGCCTATGCTGGCTGTTAGTATTCACCTAAACAGCTTTAAGGAAGATAGGAGTGTACACGGAGCTCAAGTTTTCTATCCGTCAGGGTCAGAAGATAAAGCAGTCATTGCCGATAGTAAGAGATTGGCGGAGATTGTACAGGAGTCGTTAGAAACAGGTATTCAAGACGGAAAAGAGCGTACAGCTCTAAGCAAGTCAGGTGTGCTTATTCTAAAGAACCCGTCAGTGCCAATTATTATTGTTGAATGTGGTTTCCTATCAAACAATCAAGAAGCTGATTTATTGGAAACAAGTGAGTATCAGAAAAAGCTAGCAGAATGTATATATAAGGGAATTTTAACCTTTACCAATAAAGAACCAAAAAAAGAAATGAACGTTATTGACAGCTTATAAAATCGAAATTAATATAGTAGGCTTAAAACAAGGAAGATAAATTTTGGAGGTACACATGTTAAAGGAGAAAAGCTATTTTAGAGAGGAATTGCCGATAAATGTTACAACAGCACATATCGAGGAATACCCAGCACATTTCCATGATGATTTGGAAATAGTGTATGTATTAGAAGGGTCGGTTAACTTAAAAAACGGATATTACAGCTACTTATTAAAGCAAGGGGATATCTTTATACTAAATGATAGAGAAATACATAGCTTTACTAGAACTGATGAAGATAACATGGTCATGATGCTCCAAATCAACTTATCTTACTTTTCTAATTACTATGGGGATTTGAAAAATAATTTCTTTATTACAGATGTTCACGACAGTAGCGAAAGCGTTGAAGTGCTTAGAAATATTCTGGGAAGAATCATGATGGAAGTCTTAGAAAAGGGTTATGGGTACGAACATAAGGTTATTGAAAGTACACATAACTTATTGGCTTGTCTATTGTCAGATTTTCAGTATTTTGCAAGCGAAGATGGAAAAGTTGTAAACGAATCTAAGAGTAAAACAAATAAAGTCCTAGCCGGTCGTCTTCGTAGAATCACAGATTATATGTATGACAACTATACTAGGAAGCTGACTTTAAATGAGATAGCGGATAGAGAACATTTAAGTATATATTATTTATCTCATGTAATAAAGGAGGCTACCGGTTTAAGCTTTCAGGATTTACTGAGCTTTATTCGTGTTGACGAATCCGAGAAATTATTAATGACTACCAATAAGAAGATTGGTGCTATATCTGAGGAAATGGGATTCTCCGCTGTAAGATATTACATAAAGCATTTCAAAGTATGGTTTGGTATACATCCTCAAGAATATAGAAAGAAATATGCAGATAAGGGAAGCACTAGGGAAAGCAATGCCAACTATGTAAGATGCTCCCCTCAGGAAATTGAAGAAGCAATTAGAAAGCAGGTTAAGGGCGTATACAGTGAGTACATAAAGGGAAAGAAACCGGATCCTGTAATTGTGGAGCTTGACTTGCAAGCGGCGTTGACCGAACAACAGGTTGTTAAGACCTTTATGTGCGAATTGCTGGAAAGGGAAGATTTAAAGCCTATAGCAAGACCTTTTAATTTAATGAAGAGTCTAAAGGAAAGGGTTATTGCATCGGGTAAGAATTATTTGATTACCACTAGCAGTACTAATCCCAACGATATAAACAGCCTAAGCATCTTGGTTTACAATATTAATGACTTTATTAGAAAAGACTTAGATAATGCTGAGAGCAGAGAAAAGATATTTGAAATATCATCTCAGTATGATGAAGAAGGGGAATTTTTAATTAAGTGCCAAGGTCTATCCGGTGAATTTAATGTAAGTAGATATAAACTTTCTCAGAAAAATATCGTTACAGCATATCAAGAGGGTTTGAGAGCCCCTGGAGTTGCCAGTAAAAGAGAAACTGTTATAAATAGCTGGTCTACACTACCTGATATAGATTTTAGCTCTATAACGACATCAGAGGCCTTAAATGTACGTTCAACTATGAGGGGTATAAGTGCGGAAATTATTTTAATTGATAGACAATAACAACAAGTATATGTATTAAGAAAAATGCTGGGGAAGGCTAAGACCAAGTTATAATCCCGGCATTTTTTATATGTTTAAGGCTTTACGGTATAATAGTTATAGTGGTATTAAACTTATATTTGAAAGTAAAAAGAGGGGAGTACAATGGATTTTCAAATTACAGGAAAATTTAAGAGTGCTGACGGAATTAGTGATATAGCTTACTATATTTTAAGACCTAAGGGTGAAGTTAAGGGCGTTATCCAATTATCCCATGGTATGTGTGAATACTTTAGGCGATATGATGAATTTAGCGGGTTTATGAATAGAAATGGAATAGCAGTGGTGGGGAACGATCATCTGGGACATGGAGGTTCAGTAAAATCCAAAGAGGATTTGGGTTGGATGGCGGAAAAAGATGGGTGGAAGTTTGCGGTAAAGGATCTTTACACTATGACGTGCATAGCAAAAAAAGAGTTTCCACATAAACCATACGTTATTTTTGGACACAGCATGGGGTCTTTTATGACCAGAGCCTATTTGAGCGATTATAGTGAAAAAGTAAATGGTGCCATAATCTGCGGAACAGGGGGAAAGAATAACTTATTAGGAATAGGGATAATACTTTCTTGGATAATAACTAAAATATGTGGACAAAAATATCGCTCTAAATTAATAGATAATTTAACATTTGGGAGATATTGCAATAAACTTAAATGTGCCATAAGTAAGAAAGAATGGCTGTCTAGGGATAAAGAAACAGTAGATGAATACGTCAGTAATTCATATTGCCATTTCATTTTTACGGCATCTGCATTTTATGATTTATTTTGTGTAAATAGATTTGTAAATTCTAAAAAATGGGCAAGTTCAATTAAAGCACAAATTCCAATTTTCATGATATCCGGTGATATGGATCCGGTGGGAGACTACGGAGAAGGGGTAAAATGGGTTCATAATCAGCTTGTTAAAGCTGATAAAAATGTTAAATTAAAACTATACTCTAATGCAAGGCATGAGCTTTTAAATGAAGTAAATAAGGAAATGGTGTACGAAGAAATATTGCATTGGATGAACACAAAGGTACTGAACTAAAATGAAAAATGAAGTAGTGGGAAATTAAATAAAACAATAAAATAAAAAAGCGACCTAATTTTAGGTCGCTTTCGATTTATGCGATTGTAATTGTAAAATTTTTAATTTTGGTAAAGTATAAACCTAAATGGTAAAATATAAGTTTATATTATTAATTATAAATTTATATGGTAAATTATAAAATTATAATTTTGTTTTTATTTCTTAAGTTTAACCTCTGGTTCAGCTGGAAGCTTAAATAAAGGTATAAATCTATCTAGCCCTGTAAATGTAAGAATAATAATTGATGCAACAGCAATCATAGCTGTGAAATTGTATTTTATAATATCTATTGGATTGAACACGTGAAGCGGATATACGTTAGCTGCGATACCAATGTAGAACGCAATGTATACGTGCCAAGGAATAAGCTGAGAACCAAATACACCAAGAGCATCTCCAAATGTAGCATTTCTTAACTTAAGCTTGTAAATAGCTTCTTCGTCACCTTCAACGTTCTTTTCAACTAAATCTTTGATGATTGGTCCAACAGTTACGATTTGAGCCATTTCATCAGCAAGACAAGCATTTCCGAACAATGAAAGAATAGCATTGCAAGTCATTAAGTGTCTTACTTTTCTTGAAACCATTAGAACTAAAGTTGATAGAGGTGCAAAGGCATCAATTCTTCCCATGATACCACCAAATGCAGCAACCCACATCATCATAACGATAACCCATTTACCTGCATCAGCAAATCCATCTTGCATTAACTGAACATATTCAGCAAATGAAGGAACTGTACCAGCCATTACACCGAAGATGTAAGCTGAAACAATACCAGCGCCTAAACAGATAAATGTTGACATACCCATAATAGCAAGAACAATTACTAGAATTAGAGGTACAATCATGTAATATGGAACGCCTGCCTGAATCTGATTTAATAAATCAACAGCAGCAGGTCTTTCAACTGAAAGGAAATCAAATACTTCAGGTGGAATAGCAGCGATTGCTTCTGCTCCATTTGTAGTTTGACCAGGAAGTCCTAGGCCTGCGCAGAAGAATACTACAGCTGAAGCAGCAAGGCAAAGGATTGACCAAACACCCTGATGTCTGATTCTGTGAATAACTTCAACACCCTGGATACCAGAACTTACTACAGTAGTATCTGAAATAAGACCAATGTTATCACCAAAGCAAGCACCACCTGCAATAGCAGCAGTAGTTAGTAATAAGTTACCATCTACTAGGTGATTTAACCATAAGAAAATTGGTGCACAAGCAGCGAATGTTCCCCATGAAGTTCCTGTTGCAACTGAAAGTACAGCTGTAACCATAAGGCCGACAACGGCAACAGTCTTTGCTGTTATACCAAGGCTAAGAGCCATGTTTACGATAGCAGCACCAACACCTGTTGACATAAATGCACTTGCCATAGCGTAAGCGAACATAAGAATAAAAAGTGCGATAAGGATTTTGCTTACACTTGCCATAGCAGCATCTAGGCATTCATTAAACTTTAACTTCTCTGTTATCATTGCAACTATAATTGCAGTGAATGCAGCAACCGGAGCAGCAGTAAGAGCATCTACACCACTGATCATCAAAATTGCCATTACGATTACTGGGACGAACTTAAAAGCCGCCTTTAAGTTTTTCATAATAACTCCTCCTAAAAAAATAAAAAAATCGCATTGCCTTAATTTTATTCACTATAAATGTAGATGTCAACATATTTTGACACAAAAATATCAGTATTTACAGACAACTCGACCAAAATTGTTATAAGTAACAAAAACATATAAATTGATGGTCTTATTACACAATTGGCTGAAAACTTGAAATTGTTTGAAAAATGTGATGTCACAATGTATTATTAATGAATACAAATTAAAAAATACGCAAAAATATAAAAAAATAGAAAAAAATAGTAAAAAAAGTTAGTGAAAATAATAACTAACAAAAAAGCGTAAGTGTGAAAAAAATATAAATATTGGCAAATTCGTTAAATATAGAATTGTTCTAATAAATGTTAAAATGCACACAAATAAAAACAGGGCAACCAAAACTCTAATATTTATATATAAATAATGTAACTTAATGTATAATGGATTTGTTTGACAAAAAATATGCAGATTTTGATGAAAATAGTATGTACTAAGACTGTTAGAGGAGAAAGATAATGATAATTAATAAGATGAATAAATATGCAGAAGAAGCGTGCTTTTATCATGATTTAGCGGGAATAGCCATAGGAGTATCTATTGGATCAAATAGCCCGCTAAAACATAACGGGTTGGAATACGAATTTGCAACGGGATATAAAAACTATGTTTCTGGAGAAAAACTCGAAAATAATACTATATTTCACGTGGCTTCTGTTACAAAACTTTTTGTAGGCACATCGATTATGCTGTTAGCTGAGAAAGGTCTAATAAATTTGGATAGTACTATCAATGAAGTTTTACCTTGGTTTGAAATGCATGACACAAGGTATAAGGCTATAACTGTTCGCCATTTATTGGCACACACAGCAGGTCTAGGTGATGTTACTGATTATGGATGGGATAGGCCGGAATTAGATGTAGAAGCTTTAAAGAGATATGTGTGCAGTGAGGAAGTTAAGTCGTCAGGATTGTTATGGCATCCCAGCGAAAATAAATTTAGCTATAGCAATATGGGGTATGAGATATTAGGCACTATAATTGCAGAAGTTTCAGGAGTGAGTTTTGAAGAGTTTGTTACAGAAAATATACTTAATATTGTTGGTATGAATGATTCCACGCTTTTGACATTCAAAAGGGCAGAAGGTAGTTTGGACTTACAAGATTTAGATGCTGTAGGATTAGCCATGCCGCATAAAAAGGACACGGAAAATCATATTGTGCTGGAAAATCAGTACCCGTATAACAGAGCTCACGGACCAAGCTCCACTCTAACAACAAATTTATCTGATTTAACAAAATGGGCAAAGGCCCACCTAAATAAGAGCCTATTAAAGGATAGTTCCTACCATGAAGTATGGTTGCCACAGTCGGTAGTACCAAATAATGGAGAACGTATAGGCTTAAGTTGGTTTATTAGAGAACAAAATGGATATACATTATATGGACATGAGGGAAATGATGATGGTTTTAGAGCAAGTTTTTGGATTTGTCCTGAATTAGATATGCACATTGCCGTTACTGCAAACATTAGTAAAGCTCCGGTAAAGAAGATAAGTAAAAGGATCTTTGATATGATTACTTGTGAAGAGTAGTATTAAAGTAATATTAAAGTAGTATTAAATATGTAGTAAAATAAAAAATATTGAAAGCCCTAATAAAACTAATTTAGATTTATAGGGCTTTATTCATTACTGCAAGTTTTTAAAACAGTATTTTAAAAGTATATTAATATTATTTTAAAAGTATATTAACAGTATTTTAAAAGTCCACATTTTAAATTGATAAATGTCTATTCTCTTATAAAATCTATGAATTCTTCAAAATCATCAAAGTCACTTTGTATAAACTCATAGAGAATTGGCTCTTTAAATTCATATTTAGCTGTCATATCAAGATATTCCTTTAAAGAACTTTTTCTAAGATCCATCTCAAGTGCCAAAATGCCACGAATATTATAACTGGCAATAACCATTTGTCCGTAATCCGTAATATAGAACATTCCGTAGACATCTTCGTTAAGCCTAAAGATTTGCTTATCTACATGGGCATTATTTTTATTAAAAGCTAAAAATAATCTACCATTTTCATGAACTGTCATCATTGCATTTGTTGTAATTTCAGCTAAACAGTTATCTATAAATTCATCATTTTCGGTAGAAAGTTCATATAGGGTTACAAACTCCGGTCGGGATAGCATCATTGCTGCTTCAGCGGAACTGACCTTGAAATCAGACCGTCTTTTGAAACTTGTAATTAGTAAAGAATCAACGGAAACTTCTGAAATGACTATTTGGTATTTTCCATTACTTTCAATAAGTGATTCACATAGGTATGAATTGCTGTCTAAATCACATATATCAATAGTATTTTTACATAATGTAGAAATAGGAAAATCAGGATATATTTCAGTAGGGGTACGCCCATTAGTCAAGAATTTTGCAGCATAAAAGTCCCTTCCAAAGCATCTCATTAGAAAATAGTTTATTAATTGATAATCAGAATGTATGGGATCACACATCTTACGCATCAAATCACGCTTTTCTTTAATACTCAGGTTGACTTCTTTATCTAATATAAATTGATACTCTTCTACACCCTTTGGTAAAGGTAAAGACAATTTATCATTGGACAGTGCATAGTCTTGAACAAGGAAGCAAGCTTCTTGTTCATTTAGCTTGACCTTATTGCCGCCTAGCCCCCCAAGTAAAGCACTTTCGATTACGGATATTTCTTCAATGTCATTTCCTATAATGCTTTTATATGTTTCAAACCCATATTCTTCTGCATCAAAATAAAAAAATTGATGGAAATCATTACTAAATTCTTCTGCTTCCATTCCCCAATGTATATATAAACCTGTAACACCCATAAGTCTAGTATCAGTAATATAAGCATTAATAAATTGTTTGTTACTATCAAGTGGCGAATCCAGTCCGCCTTTTATAACTTTAAATTTTCTCTCCAAGATTACCCAGCCCTTTTCTTTTTATTTATTAGAAAATATCGCTTATAGCATTTCTAGTATACCCCAAAAGGTTATATATTGACAATATGCTATTTAGTTGTATAATATAATAAGAAAAAGACAATAGCAAATTAAAAGTACAATTACTTTTAGTTTTCTTAAATAACCCCTTATCAAGAGTGGCGGAGGGAATAGGCCCAACGATGCCCAGCAACCTGTGTATCTATTTTATAGATATAAAAGGTGCTAAATCCTACAGAAGTGGTATTCTGAAAGATGAGGAAAGATCGAAATATATGCAATCTAACCTCTTTCAGAAAGAGGTTATTTTTGTTTTTTGGTTAAATATATTATAAATATTAGAAAGGAAGAGATAAAATGAGAAGATTATTTACATCAGAATCAGTAACAGAAGGACATCCTGATAAAATCTGTGACCAGATTTCAGATGCTATTTTAGACGCTATTTATGCTCAAGATCCATATGGAAGAGTTGCGGCAGAAACAACTACAACAACTGGATATGCAATGGTAATGGGAGAAATAACAACCAATTGCTATATTGACATTCCTAAAATTGTAAGAGGAGTAATCTGTGATATAGGCTATAATAAGAGTGAATATGGTTTTGACGGAAATACCTGTGCGGTTCTTACTGCCATTGATGAACAGTCAAGTGATATTGCAATGGGAGTTGATAAGGCTCTTGAATATAAGGATGGCTCTTTAAGAGATGAAATTGAAGAAACAGGTGCCGGAGACCAAGGTATTATGTTTGGATATGCTTGTAACGAAACACCTGAGCTTATGCCAATGCCTATTTCTCTTGCCCATAAATTGGCTCTTCAATTAACAAAGGTAAGAAAAGATGGTACTATCGGATACTTAAGACCTGATGGAAAAACTCAGGTAACAGTTGAGTATGATGGCGATAAGGTAAAGAGAGTTGACACAGTACTAATTTCAACTCAGCATGACCCGGAGGCAACTCAGGAACAGATTAGAAAAGACCTTATTGAGAAAGTAATTAAACCAATTATACCCGCAGAATTACTTGATGACGAAACAAAGTATTATGTAAATCCTACAGGAAGATTCGTTATCGGTGGTCCTCATGGCGACTCCGGTTTGACAGGAAGAAAGATTATTGTAGACACATATGGTGGTTACGCAAGACATGGCGGTGGAGCATTCAGCGGTAAAGACCCTACAAAGGTAGACCGTTCAGCTACTTATGCAGCAAGATATGTTGCTAAGAATATTGTTGCTGCAGGCCTTGCAGATAAGTGTGAAATAGAGCTTGCTTATGCAATTGGTGTAGCAAAACCTGTATCAGTACTTGTTGATACTTTTGGTACCGGAAAAATTTCAGATGAAAGCATTTCTGAACTTGTTGATAAGCACTTTGACTTAAGACCGGCTGCTATTATTAGAGATTTGGAATTGAGAAGACCTATCTATAGACAGGTTGCTGCTTATGGACATTTTGGAAGAACAGATATTGATGTTCCTTGGGAAAAGACTGATAAAGCTGAAATTCTAAAAAAGGATGCAGGTCTATAAGCGCATATAGAATAGACAACATGAATTAAGTCTGGATAACATATGGAAAACGTATGGATAACGTATGAATGACGTATGAATAACGTATGGAATCCGGTTGTATTCTTAAAAGAACCTTGTAATAGCTCTTTGTACCAATGGTACAGACTGCTATACAAGGTTTTTTGTATAATCATTAGCTGTATTTGTAGTTATAAACAATGCAACACCATATATGTTTTGCACCATTAAATTATATATGTTAAATACACAAAAAAACCAGTTTTTTTGTTGAATTCCACCAAAAAAATGTGTATAATGAGTAATCATATTGTTTTAAAATACTAAGAAATTATTTATACAAGTTAAGATAATAAACAAGATAACAATAAAATGAATAATATAATATTGCAGTAATGTAAACAGTAAATGTGGCTGCAAAAAAGGAGGTCTTTCCGTTGGGAGTTAAAGTTGCAAAGTTTGGTGGCTCATCTGTAGCCGATGCTATACAGCTAACAAAAACAAAAGAAATAATTGAAGCAGATAAGGACAGGAGATATATAGTTGTGTCTGCTCCGGGGAAGAGATATGATCAGGATAACAAGATTACAGACTTACTGTATTTATGCAAAACCCATATTGATCATAACTTGCCGTATGAGCAAGTATTTCAGGTTATTTGTGATAGATATATGGCGATGGAAATAAATTTGGGAATAGATGTTGATTTGTTAAAGGAATTTGATGAAATTAAAAAGAATTTACAAGAAGGGGCATCATCCGACTATATCGCAAGCAGAGGTGAATATTTAAATGCAATCATAACAGCGGCTATGCTTGGTTATGATTTTATTGATTCAGCTGGACTTATTTTATTTGATGAAAAAGGAAGATTCCTAGAAGAAGAAACAAATACACTTTTGGGAGAAAAACTTAAAAAACATGATAAAGCGGTGATTCCGGGATTTTATGGAACATACCCAAATGGCAAAATAAAAACATTTTCACGTGGTGGATCTGACATTACCGGTGCTATAGTTGCAAGAGCAGTAGGTGCTGACGTTTATGAGAACTGGACAGATGTCTCAGGATTCCTTATGGCCGATCCTAGGATAGTGAAGAACCCAAAACCTATAAGCAAAATTTCTTATAAAGAACTAAGAGAGCTTTCCTACATGGGTGCTTCTGTTCTTCATGAAGACGCAATATACCCTGCCAGAATTGCAGGGATTCCTATAAATATAAGAAACACAAATATTCCTTCTGACTTGGGAACTCTAATTGATTCTGAGCCTGATACATCACACGATAGAATCATAACGGGCATTGCAGGAAGTAAGGACTTTTCTGTTCTGGCTATTTATAAAAACGGCATGAGTCAAGAAAGAGGATTTATCCGAAGGCTAAGTAGTATCTTAGAAGATTATGATGTGGCCATTGAACATATGCCAAGTGGGATAGATACAGTATCTGTAGTCGTCACTGACAAAAGTATAGAGGGAAAAATTGAAGATATTGTAGATGAGATTAAGCGAAAACTTGACCCTAGTAGCATAGATTTATTTGATGATATGTCATTAATTGCCACTGTTGGTGCAGGGATGTCAAAAAGGCTTGGAGTATCAGCTACCTTGTTTACGGCACTTGCAAAATCAGGAGTAAATGTGAGAATGATAGACCAAGGTTCTAGTGAGATGAACATTATAGTTGGCGTTGAAACTAAGGACTTTAATACCGCTATACAAACTATCTATGATGCTTTTGTACAATAGACATTAAACTATCATAATGCAAAATTTGAATTAGCGGGCTAAAAGTTCGCTAATTTTTTTAATGCCTTGCCCGTATCTATGATACGGCGCGCAAGGCTTATACAGAAATTCCCCAGCTTCAGCTGGGAGGGTGAGAAGCAGAAATTCCCCAGCTTTAGCTGGAAATGTGAGAATACAGGAGGTAATGTATGCCGCTTATAATACCAGATAAACTACCGGCTGCGGATTTGCTAAATAAAGAAAATATTTTTATTATGCACGATGTGGTTGCTGTTAAGCAAGACATTAGACCGCTTAAAATCTTGATGATAAACTTGATGCCGGACAAGGCAACTACAGAAACACAAATTGCAAGAGTACTGGCAAATTCGCCCTTACAAGTGGAACTAACCCTAGTAAGAATGGAAAGCCACGAGGCTAAGAATGTTCAGGAAAAGTATTTGGAAACATTTTATAAGACTTTTGATGAAGTTAAACACGAAAGATTTGATGGGATGATACTTACAGGTGCGCCTGTAGAAACTTTAAAATTTGAAGAGGTTGACTATTGGGAAGAGCTTTGCGAAATATTGGAATATGCCAAAACTAATGTATATAGTAGTATGTATATTTGTTGGGGGGCTCAAGCGGGTCTGTATTATCATTTTGGAATAGATAAATATCCATTGAACAAAAAAATGTTTGGAGTATTTGAACATAGGGTTAAGAGGAAAAAGAACCCTTTGATGAGGGGCTTTGATGATATGTTTTGGGCACCGCATTCAAGATATACCTATATTAGGAAAGAAGATATTGAGAAAACAAAGGAAATCCGAATACTGGCTGAATCAGAAAAAGCAGGACCGCATATCTTATCCACAGATAATGGCAGACATATATTTGTTATAGGGCATCAGGAGTATGACAGGGAGACTTTAGGCCTTGAATATTATAGAGATGTAAGAAATGGCGTACCCGTCAACATTCCGGAAAACTATTTTAAGGATAATACTCCGGGAAAAGAAGTGATAGTAAGATGGAGGGGCCATGCCAGTATGTTATTTGCAAACTGGCTTAACTACTATGTATATCAGGAGACACCATATGACCTATCACAGCTATAAAGCTCTTATGTGTAGTTTATGTGAAAACGGTGAGTCTTTGGGGAAGAACTCTTTTCATTTTTAAGTAAATAAGGTATAATATTGTGTTACAGTGCACATAAACAATATGTAAAGTTTGGTAAAGCACTTAACTACCAATCTATATTTAAGGTTACACACGGGAGGGAGTATGATTACTTCGGTAATAGCAATAGTTATATTAGTAATATTGTCGGCATATTTTTCAGCAACAGAAACAGCATTTACATCCATGAATAGAATTAGGGTAAAAAATTTAGCAAACAGTGGGAATAAGAGGGCTAAGCTGGTTCTTCATATGGCTGAAAATTATGATATTCTATTGACTACAATATTAATTGGTAATAATATTGTAAATATTGCAATGACATCAATAGCAACAGTTTTGTTCGTTGACTTATATGGAAATTATGGGGCGTCAATAGCAACGGTCATGATTACTGTTGTGGTACTTGTATTTGGGGAAGTAACTCCAAAAAGTATTGCCAAACAAAAGGCAGAAACTCTATGTATGTTTTCAGCAAGATTCTTAAGGATTCTTGTAATAATTCTAAAACCGGTAAATTTTCTGTTTATACAATGGAAAAAAATTATGACTAGAGTTTTTAAACTTACTGATGATAGAAGTATTACAGACGATGAATTGATAACAATAGTTGAAGAAGCTGAAACAGAGGGTAGTTTGGACGTAGAGAGAAGTGAACTAATTCAAAATGCCATAGAGTTTAATGAACTGGAAGCTTACGATGTATTAACTCCAAGGGTGGACGTTGAAGCTATAGAGATAGATGAAGAAAAAGACGAGGTAGGAAAGCTATTTTTAGATACGGGTTTTTCAAGGCTACCGGTTTATGAAGAAAATATGGACAAGATTTTAGGAGTGCTAAATCAAAAGGACTTCCACAACTTTGTAATTGGTCAGAATAAAGAAATTGCTGACTATGTTACACCGGTTGTATTTACTCCTGGATCTGTTAAAATAGCAACCTTACTTAAAAGGATGCAAAATGCAAAAACTCATATTGCCGTTGTTGTAGATGAATATGGCGGTACTGAGGGAATTGTTACCATGGAAGATATTATAGAAGAGCTTGTTGGGGAAATCTTTGATGAACACGATGCAACTAGGTCACAAGAAATTCTTCCGATTTATGATGGTAGCTTTAGAGTTCTCGGCGGAATATCAGTGGAAAAGATGTTTGACTATTTCGGACTTGAATATGAAGAAATGGATGTAACAACTGTAAATGGATGGGTTGTTGTTAAACTGGATAAACTGCCGGAAGTCGGAGATTTCTTTGAATATGAAAACCTTAAGGTGAAAGTAACAAAAGCTGACGGAAAGAGAGCTTTGGAAATAAGTATTATTGTTGTTCCACAAGGAAATAATGAGGAAGAAGGGGTAAAGTAATGGGATTTATGGAAAAAATCTTTGGAGATTTAAATGCCAAAGAAGTTAAGAAAATTGAAAAGATAGTAGATAAAGTAGAGGCTTTAGATTCGCAGATGCAAGCTCTGACAGATGAACAATTAAAGGCTAAAACCTTTGAATTTAAAGATAGAGTCAGCAATGGTGAAACACTGGATGAAATATTACCGGAGGCTTTTGCTGTATGTAGAGAAGGCGCAGTAAGAAGCTTAGGCATGAAACACTTTAGAGTGCAGTTAATCGGTGGTGTGGCATTACATCAGGGAAGAATTGCTGAAATGAAAACCGGTGAAGGTAAGACACTAGTTGCTACCTTAGCAGCTTATTTAAATGCTTTAAGCGGTGAAGGCGTTCATGTTGTAACTGTAAATGATTACTTGGCAAAGCGTGATATGGAATGGATGGGAAAACTATACACTTTCTTAGGCCTTACAGTTGGTTGCGTTATACATGGGGTAGTTGGACAGGATAGAAAAGCGGCTTATGAAGCTGATATCACATATGGAACAAACAATGAATTTGGATTTGACTATTTAAGAGATAACATGGTTACATACCGTGAAGAAATGTCTCAAAGAGAAGAATTGAACTTTGCTATAGTGGACGAAGTTGACTCTATTTTAATAGATGAAGCAAGAACTCCGCTTATTATATCAGGGCAGGGGGCAAAATCTACAGACCTTTATGGAGTAGCGGATAAATTCGTTATAAAGTTAAGAAAAGAAGAAGATTTTACTATTGATGAGAAAGACAAGACTGTAGCGTTAACAGAAGAAGGGGTATCTAAATGTGAACGTGAATTTGGCATTGATAACTTCTCAGACCCTGAAAACATGGAAATAAACCATCACGTTTTACAGGCTCTTAAAGCGAGAAACCTGATGAGACTTGATGTGGACTATATAGTAAAAGACGGAGAAATCGTTATAGTTGATGAATTTACAGGTCGTTTGATGTTCGGTAGAAGATATAGCAACGGTCTTCATCAAGCTATTGAAGCTAAGGAAGGTTTGTTAGTACGTTCTGAATCTAAAACCCTAGCAACGGTTACTCTACAAAACTACTTTAGAATGTATAAAAAATTGGCAGGTATGACAGGTACTGCAAAAACAGAAGAAGATGAATTTAGAGAAATCTACAACATGGACGTTGTAGTTATCCCTACAAATAGAGAAATTGCCAGACAGGATTTACAAGACTCTATTTATGCAACAGAAAAAGGAAAATTTAAAGCTATTGCAGAAAGAATTGCAGAAGTTCATGAGACAGGACAACCAATTTTGGTGGGTACAATTTCTATTGAGCGTTCAGAATTAATAAGTGATATGCTTAGAAAAAGAGGAATAAAGCATAACGTATTAAATGCTAAGCAACACGAAAAAGAAGCGGAAATCGTTGCTGAAGCAGGTCGTTTTGGTGCAGTAACCATTGCAACTAATATGGCTGGTAGAGGTACGGATATTCTATTAGGCGGTAACCCTGAATTTGAAGCTAAACGTGAAATGAAGAAACAGGGCTTTAGTGATGAAGCAATTTCTTTCTCAACATCCTTTGTTTCTACAAATGATGAGGAACTATTAAATGCAAGAAGCATTTTCAATGACTTGAACAGCAAATTTAAGCAGGAGAGAGCTGACGAACAGAAAACGGTAAGAGATTTAGGTGGGCTTTGTATCATTGGTACAGAACGACATGAATCAAGAAGAATAGATAATCAGCTTAGAGGTCGTGCAGGACGTCAGGGAGATCCGGGTTGTACACAATTCTTCTTGTCATTAGAAGATGAACTAATGCGTCTGTTTGGCGGAGAAAAAATGCAAACTCTTGTTGAAAAGCTTGGGGTTGAAGAAGATGAAGCTATAGAAGCGGGAATGCTTACAAAACGTATTGAAGCTGCACAAAAAAGAGTTGAAGGCAAAAACTTCCACATTAGAAAATATGTTCTTCAATATGATAACGTTATGAATAAGCAACGTCAGATTATATATGATGAAAGACGTAAGGTTTTATTCGGTGAAGATTTGCGCGACCATATAAGAAATATGACACAAGAATTAATTGATGAAACAGTAGATCCTATTACTGTAGCTTCAAGGTTTGCTGAAGAGTGGGATTTAGAAACACTTGGAAAGAACTTAAAGAAATTGTGTGGAAGATTTGATGAAAACTTTAACTATACACAAGAAGAAATTCAGTCATTAACTGCGGCAGAACTAAAAGAACGTATATATAATGATTTTGAAAAATTATATGAAGAAAAAGAAGCGGAAATTGGCGCTGAAAGAATGCGTGAGCTTGAAAGAATGATTCTTATTAGAGTAGTAGATAATAAGTGGATGGATCATATAGATGATATGGACCAGCTTAGAAGCGGTATAAACCTACGAGCTCTAGGTCAACAGGATCCGGCAGCGGCTTATGCAAGTGAAGGCTTTGATATGTTTGAATTGATGATTCAAGCTATAAAAGAAGATACTGTTAAATTCTGTTACAATGTTACTGTTCAGACAAATGCAGAAAGAAAACAGGTTATGGAAGCAGGGGAGACTAGAAAAGATGAATTCCATGATGATGGAAATAACACCGGTGATGCCGGCAATGTTCCGGGTCAAACTCAGATTCCACCAAGGGAACAAAAACCTGAAACTTTCAGAAGAACTGAAGAAAAGGTTGGAAGAAATGACCCTTGCCCTTGCGGAAGCGGAAAAAAATATAAAAGTTGCTGTATGAATAAATAGCTAATTAAATAAAACAATTTAATTGTAAAACTTAGGATTGTGAATTATCGGTGATAGCATAATGATTTTATCAGGCTTTAAGAAGTTGTTGCTAACTGTTTTAACTCACAATCCTTGTCATATTATATAACTAGAGTTATAAATATAAGAATTTTAAATTAAAGGAAGGTAAGCTATGGTTGAATTAGATCAGATAAAGTATGAACTACCCACAGCAAAAACAAATTTGATAGAGGTAGGTGAGTCTCTTTGACCTTGCAGGGTTAAAAGAGCGTTTAGAAGAATTGGAAGTGGAAACCCAAATTGATGGATTTTGGGATAATCACGAAACAGCACAAAAAGTATTAAAAGAAAAAAAGGTATATGAGAACAAAATTGAAAGCTACAATAATTTGGAGCAGGCATTAGAGGATATTGAGATTCTAATTGAAATGGCAGAAGAAGGGGAAGAAACTTCTTCGGCACAGGACAATGAGGAGCTGGTATCAGAGATAAAATCTGCATATGATGAATTCAAGGAAAACCTTGAAAGTGTTCGTTTAAAAACACTTTTGGTAGGGCAGTATGACTCAAATAATGCTATTTTTACAGTTCATGCAGGCACCGGTGGTGTAGATGCTATGGACTGGGCGGAGATGCTACTGAGAATGTATACCAGATGGGCAGAAAAAAAGGGATATAAAACAAAGATAATTGACCTTCAGGACGATACTGAGGCTGGAATTAAAAGTGCAACAGTTATTGTTGAGGGGGAAAATGCTTACGGATACCTTAGGAATGAAAGAGGTGTTCACCGTTTGGTCAGAATATCTCCCTTTAATGCACAGGGCAAAAGGCAAACTTCTTTTGCTTCATTGGAGGTTATGCCGGAACTTGACGACGATATAAGTATTGAAATAGATAGTGAGGACTTAAGGATTGACACATACCGTTCCAGCGGAGCAGGTGGACAGCACGTTAATAAGACTGATTCCGCAATAAGGATAACCCATTTACCTACAAATATAGTCGTTACTTGCCAAAATGAAAGAAGCCAGCATCAAAATAAAGATATGGCAATGAAGATTTTAAAGGCTAAGCTAACTGAGCTTGCAGAGCAAGAGCACAAAGAGAATCTTAAAGAACTTAAAGGAGACTTTTCACAAAACACATGGGGAAGCCAAATTCGTTCTTATGTTTTTCAACCTTATACAATGGTAAAAGACCATAGAACAAATGCAGAAGTAGGGAATGTACAAGGGGTTATGGACGGAGACATTGACTACTTTATTAATGAGAAGTTGAAATTTAAAGAAAAGGAAATTTAATATGAACATTATCGAAAAATTAGCGCAGGAATTTTCTGTAAAAATATCACAAGTTGAAAATACGGTTCAGCTTATAGATGAGGGGAATACTATTCCATTTATTGCTCGTTATAGAAAAGAAGTTACAGGAGGTCTTTCCGATGTAACACTAAGAGATATGGAAGAAAGACTAGTTTATCTTAGAAACCTTGAAAACAGGAAAGAAGAAGTTCTTAGACTTATTGATGAACAGGGTAAATTGACGGAAGAACTTAGAACGGAAATCGAAAAGGCTGAGGTATTACAAAGAGTAGAGGATTTATATAAACCTTATAAGCAAAAGAAGTCTACAAGGGCATCTAAGGCAAAGGAAAAGGGGTTAGAACCTCTTGCACTGATTTTTTACTCACAAGAAATAGAACAGGGTGAGATTTCAACGCTTGCAGAACCCTACATAAATGAGGAAAAGGGCGTAGAAACAGTAGAACAAGCCATTCAAGGCGCTATGGATATTATTGCAGAAATGGTTGCAGATCATCCTGAACTGACAGCTTTGGTAAGAGAAAAAACTAAGCGTTCAGGTTTGATTTCTTCTGAGGCAACAGACCCGGAGGAAAAGACTGTATATGAGATGTATTATGGTCATACAGAAAGCATTGAAAAAATACCTAACCATAGAGTCCTTGCCATAAACAGGGGAGAGAAAGAGAAGAAGTTAAAGGTTAAGGTAGAAGCTCCGGTTGAGGATATTTTATCAAAGTTAAATAATGCGGTAATTATTAACGAAAAATCAATATTTGTTCAGTTATTAACAGATACCATTGCAGATGCATATAAGCGACTTATGGCACCTTCAATTGAACGTGAAATGAGAAATTTACTGACTGAAAGAGCAGAACTTGATGCAGTAAAGGTTTTTGCAAAAAATACAGAAAAACTTTTGATGGTTCCGCCGGTTAACGGAGCAAGAATTATAAGTATCGACCCGGGCTATAGAACGGGATGTAAGGTAGCTGTCTTAAATGAAACCGGAAAATTACTAGCCTATACAACTGTTTACCCAACTGAGCCTAAAAAAGACATAGTTGGAACGGAAGCGGCACTAAAAAAACTTATAGAAAAGTTTAAAATCAATACAATAGTAATAGGTAATGGAACGGCATCAAGAGAAACAGAAGAAGTGGTGGCTAATTTCCTAAAGAAAAATGAATACGATATTAATTACACTATTGTAAACGAGGCAGGAGCATCGGTTTATTCTGCATCAAAGCTTGCCACAGAAGAATATCCGGATCTTGATGTTACTACTAGAGGAGCCATGTCTTTGGGAAGAAGACTGCAAGACCCACTGGCAGAACTTGTAAAAATTTCTCCTAAGAGTATTGGTGTTGGACAATACCAACATGATATTGACCAAAACCTTTTGAACGGAGCATTGACAAATGTTGTTGAAGATTGTGTAAACAGAGTAGGTGTAGATATTAATACTGCATCTCCGTCTCTGCTTTCTTACATCGCCGGAATCAACATGGGTATAGCAAAAAATATTGTTCTTTATAGAGAAGAAATTGGCAAATTTACAAATAGAAAGCAACTTCTAAAGGTCTCAAAATTAGGTGAAAAAACATTTAAACAGTGTGCCGGATTTATGAGGATTTCTGATGGGGCTAACCCTTTAGACTCAACTTCTGTCCACCCGGAATCCTATGAAGTTACTGAGGTTGTGTTGCAAAAATTGGGAATAGAAAAAGAACAGATTTCCCAAGGTGGAGCCAATGACATAGAGGAGCGAATTTGTAAGATTTATCCTATGGAAAAGAAACCTGTTAAGATGGAATCTGGAAATAAGGGCTTAGCGGCATTGGCTGTTCTAAAAGAAACGAAAAAAGAAGACCCTAAAAAGAATTTAGGTAAAAGTATAGAAAAACTTGCAGAAGAAGTTGGAGTAGGTGTTATTACATTAAAAGACATTATAGAAGAAATAAAAAAACCGGCCAGAGACCCTAGAGAGGACGCGCCGGCAGTTGTCTTTAGAAATGATGTAAGAAGCTTTGAAGACTTAAAAGTTGACATGGAAATGATGGGCACAGTAAGAAACGTAGTAGACTTTGGTGCATTCGTTGACATTGGTGTGAAGAACGATGGATTAGTTCATATTTCTGAAATAAGTAATAAATATATCAAGCACCCAATGGACGTAGTTTCAGTAGGAGATACAGTAAAAGTTAAAATTTTAAGCATTGACTACGAAAGACAAAAAATTGCGTTAACAATGAAGATATAATTAATAAAAACAAATGGTATATAGCTGCCCAAGTATATGATTCTATATTTGGGCAGTTTTTTTAATGACATGAATATTGAAGACTTCAGTATGGCAAAATAACCGAAAGACTTAAAGAAATATTATATTAAATATAAAAAAACAATAGGTGAAGATGATAGTTCGATAGAAAAAAACTATAACGGCTATTTAAATGTTGTATGTGAGAATTATTGGGATTTTCCTTGTAATAAAAATTTAACTGTGATAGTATTTATCCGGGTAGCACCTTCATGTCCGTTGTATAAAAGGAGATAGAGACCGACATGTTAATGGAAACAGTCACTAAATTTATTAGTGAAACGGGTATAGTAAACCTAGACTACAAAAGCGGAATTATGATAATTGTAGCTCTATTTTTATTATACTTAGCGATAAAAAAAGGATTTGAACCGTTACTGCTAGTACCAATAGCTTTTGGTATGTTATTATCAAACTTACCTGATTCAGGTATTTTTTTGCATGACTTAGTTATTAATTCGTCAGCTGATTTAGCGGATGCAGGATTATTAACTATATTCTATATATTAAAGCCAATACTCCCATCATTAATATTTTTAGGAGTAGGAGCTATGACGGACTTTGGACCATTGATTGCAAATCCTAAGTCACTTCTTTTGGGCGCTGCTGCGCAATTTGGTATATTCTTTGCCTTTTTTGCAGCAATATTTATGGGATTCAATGCACAAGAGGCTGCTTCCATCGGTATTATTGGTGGTGCAGATGGACCTACGGCAATATATTTAACTCAGAAATTAGCGCCGGCTTTATTAGGAGCAGTTGCAGTCGCAGCATATTCTTACATGGCTTTAGTTCCGGTTATTCAACCACCTATTATGAAGCTTCTTACTTCAAAGAAAGAACGAATGATTAAAATGGAACAGCTTAGACCTGTTTCCCAAAAGGAAAAAATACTATTTCCAATTGCAGTAACTGTAATTGTTGTTCTTTTACTTCCTGATGCGGCACCTCTTGTGGGAATGTTGATGCTGGGAAACCTATTTAAAGAATGTGGAAGAACTCTAAGACTTTCAGATACTGCATCTAATACTATGATTAATATTGTTACAATTATTCTAGGGTTAGCGGTAGGGGCGTCCGCTCAGGGACCTACCTTCCTAGTTAAAGAAACGGTGTTGATTATTATACTTGGAGTTTGTGCATTTGCGGTAGGTACTGCTGCTGGTGTTTTATTGGCGAAAGTGATGAATGTTGTTACCGGTGGTAAAATTAATCCACTAATCGGTTCTGCCGGTGTTTCGGCGGTTCCTATGGCAGCCCGTGTATCACAGAAGGTTGGTCAGGCAGAGAACCCTTCAAACTTCTTGTTAATGCACGCAATGGGACCAAATGTGGCAGGTGTAATTGGATCAGCGGTTGCGGCTTCTGTTATGTTGTCAATGTTTGGCGGCTTTTAGACTAAAACTATATTAAAAATTTAATTGCAAATAAATTTTATGAGCCTTAGGCAATTTTGCCTAAGGCTTTTTCCATATTCTCATGACAGCATATACTAAATATTAAACAAACTGTATAGGCAAAAACTATGCAATTATAAAAAAAATAGATAATTACTCACAAATCTTGTTGCAAAATGGAAGGAAATGAGATATATTATTGCTGTGTATACCGAACACAAACTTGATTGACGAAAGCCGACTGTTATTTCTTAAGGAGGAAGACAAATGAATAAGCTTGATGAACTGCTAAAGTTCAAAGCGGAAATCTCACTGGGCGGAGGTCAAAAAAGAATAGAGGCTCAGCACGCAAGTGGTAAACTTACGGCAAGAGAAAGACTTAATATTTTATTCGATGACAATAGTTTTGTTGAAGTCGACGTATTTGTATCCCATAGATGTCATAACTTTGACATGGAAGGAAAGAAAGCACCGGGTGACGGAGTAGTTACAGGATACGGCACAGTAGACGGAAGATTGGTGTTTGCATATTCCCAAGACTTCACAGTACTAGGGGGATCTCTTGGTGAATATCATGCAGAAAAAATAGTAAAAGTACAAAACATGGCTCTTAAAATGGGAGCGCCGATTGTAGGATTAAACGATTCGGGTGGAGCAAGAATTCAAGAAGGAGTAA
>JBKECQ010000092.1:0-4152 GCA_047974845.1 Aminipila sp.
ATAGAATATCTAACAAAACCGTTATAAACTATTTATAATAGATTAGAAAAAGACTAAAGATGTTATGAAAGGTGGCTATAATGTGTACCAGATTTGTTTATAATGGAGATGATATGATTACAGGTTTTAACTTTGATATTGATCTGTCTGTTTGGAAACATAAAGTTATACAAGAAAAAGATCGCTTCTATATTGGGATTTTACGACCGGATGGAGCATATCATTCCTATCATGGGGTTAATAAGAATGGGAATGTCGGAACACTTTTATATGTACATGGGAATTCTGATGGGGCATATCAAGACAATCCAAACTGTATGACGATTGCGGATTTGGTGGAGCAGTTTATTAAGGCTAAGATTTCCTTTGATGATGTGCTTCAGATTGTGAAATTCAAGGATATTATATATGCGACGGATTCAACAATGCAGGCGATGTTATCAGATGTGAATGGGCGAGTATTGATAATAGAACCCGGTATAGGTTATCGGGAAGAACATAAGAAATATTCCTTAATAACCAATTATTCTTTGATTAAGCCGGAAAGTACGAAAAACTATATTGTTGTTGATGATGACCGATACGAAAGAGCTACGCAAATGTTAGAAAGCTACAACAATAACTTTTCAATTACCGACGCGTATGCCTTGCTTTATGCCGTAAAGCAAGAGGGGGCATGGGCTACAAGAGTTTCATTTGCATATTCAGCAAAAGAACAGGCGGTATATTATGTGGAAAATAACTGTTTTGACCATATTACAAAGTTTGCATTTCCATCTGTAGAAAAGGCATGAACGACCCGTAGAGAATTTGCAATTAAGGACTTATTCTAATTAAATACATAGAGAAGCGGTATATGCAAAAATAATTATCAATTAAAATCTTAAGTTGGTAATAGTAAAATATTCATTAAAAATCGTGGGGAATAGGTGAATTCGCCATATATATTTTGGGACAATAGATTAATTTAAATTACAAAGCGACAGCAATAAATAGAATAATTTGCATTACAATTTACGTTACAAATTGAGAGCAATAAATGAATTTCCATTACGAAAGATGTATTAAGAGCAGCTAGTGTATCGACTTACAAAAGTTAGAACAAAATTCTAACAATTTGGGAATCGGCACACAGGCTACTCTTTTTTGCATACAGAAAACCACGTGTGGCAGGTTATTGCATTAAAAATATTTATTGTTACATCTCATCAAAGAATAGCAAAAATAAAAGCCTTATGCTAAAATATTTGTATATTAAAAAAGTGATGTTTTAAAGAAAATATAAGTTAAATTTATAAAAATATGATGGGGGAAAATGATGATAAAAATAAATTATGATAAGTGTTCAGGTTGTTTGGAATGCGTAAAAGTCTGTCCTTTTACTGTAATTGATGTTGAGATGGACAAACCTAAAGTAAAGGACAATAAAAGCTGTCTAAAATGTATGCACTGCGCGGCAACCTGCCATATGGATGCTATAACTTCAGATGGGAAAAAAGCAGTATTGGATAGGGAAAAGAAGGAATTACCGGAAGACTTCCCACAGCTTTTAGAAGAGCATATCTTGGCCAGAAGATCATTTAGACATTTTAAAGAAGAACCGGTAAATAGAGAGATACTTGAACACGCTATAGAATTAGCTTGTTGGGCTCCCAGTGCCAAGAATGAGCAGGGAACAAAGTATATTGTTGTAGATAAAAAGGAAACTATAAAATATATTATGGATGAAATCATAAAATTTGCAAAAGAGACAGGAGCAATACCGGAGATTGTATCAGAGTATGCAAGAGGCAATAACCCTGTTATGGGAACAGCACCTACTCTACTTTTGGCTTATGCTCCAAATACAAATATAAATCCTTTAGGGGATACCTTCATTAAGTTGACAACAATTGAACTAATGTTGCAATCACAGGGGATTGGAACCTGCTTTGCAGGGTACTTAATGAGATTGGCTAATGGTGTGCCTGCTTTAAAGGAACTATTTATGTTACCTGAGAATAATAGCTTCTATGGTGCACTTATGATGGGCTACCCTGAGAATGAAGACTATTCAAAGATACCTGAAAGAGTAATTAGGCAAGATATAAGGTGGATATAAATGAACAATGAAGATTTAGAAATATTGTTAAATCGTGTAGCAAAGGGGGAAACACCCCCGGATGAAGCAGTGCAGATTATTAAAAAATTGCCATATGAAGACCTAGGCTTTGCGAAGCTGGATCATCATAGAGAGATTAGAACAGGCTATCCCGAGGCTGTTTTTTGTCAGGGTAAGACGGAAAAACAAGTTGCTGAAATAATGGAAAAGCTGTCAAAAAGCGATAAAAATATTATTGGATCAAGGGCAACAAAAGATCAATATGAAGCGGTAAAAGAACTTGTTCCCGATGCTATATTTCACGAAGAGGCAAGAACCATTATAATAAAAAGGAGAAAAATTTCCTCTTCCGGTAAGACAATTGCAGTTGTCACAGCGGGAACTGCAGATATCCCGGTGGCCGAAGAAGCCGCTGTCACAGCAGAAATTTTGGGAAATGAAGTTAATAGAGTTTATGATGTAGGTGTGGCAGGCATTCATAGGCTATTTTCAAAGCTGGATACAATTCAAAATTCAAACGTGGTAATCGTTGTAGCAGGAATGGAAGGTGCATTAGCAAGTGTAGTAGGAGGTTTAGTGGATAAGCCTGTTATAGCGGTTCCAACAAGTATTGGATATGGGGCAAATTTTGGTGGGTTATCAGCACTGCTTTCAATGCTAAATAGTTGTGCAAACGGCGTAGGTATTGTAAATATAGACAATGGTTTTGGTGCGGCATATTTGGCGGCAAAAATAAATAAAGAATAATGGAACTTTTAGGTAATTTACTTCGTCTTATTTATGTGCAGTAATAATATAAAGATGGGGAAGGAAAACTAAATGAAAAAAATTCTTTTTATAGCTATAGTGTTTATAATAAGTAATAGCTTAGTTGCTTGTGGAGCATTACAAGGACAGGACTTAGGGGTAGGCGCTGTTAAGAGTGAGATAAAGCACGATAAAAGTGAGAATCAAGAACAATTAGATGAATGCAATTATAAGCTGGATACCGGGTTTATATATAGCAAAGAAATGATATATATAAATCCTGATTTTAAGTACTCTTTAAGGATACCTGAAGATATATATATTCAGTGTGACATTAAAGAATTAAATAATGGAGCAGAAACTATTTTTCAGTTGAAAGATAGCGGAGATATGGTAATGGCTGTAATGACTATAAAAGATTCTTTATACGATGATACATTCGGGACAACTTTACTAAACTCAAAGAATGGGTTTACCACATATATTCAAAAACCCACCTGTGGGACGCTAAATGATGAAAGTAAGAGGGCATTGTGGAATGAACTCTGCGAGGAATCTGCCACAATTAATTCAAGCAATCTAACTTACATAGAATAGAATTTTTACTTGACTTTTTCTATAAATAATATAGAATTAAAAGATATAAGTGTATTTTTTGTATTGTTTATGATAACAATTAAATTGAACTTATGTTATTAAATTTAATATAAAATTTGTTTTGCATAGAGGAGTAAAAAAGGTTCGCAATTTGCAGAGAATGAAATCCAAGGCTGTGAGATTTCTAATAAAGCGTATTTTGAAGGTTGCTATGTGTATAAGAAACAAGCGTACAAATGAGAGCCGTATTAATATTGGTATATGTTGAAATAGACCTGTTTTAAATGCGGAACAAAGGTGGTACCGCGGAAAAGAATTTATCCGTCCTTTGGCAGTAATTGCCCGAAGGGCGGTTTTTTTAATGCCTTGCCCGTATCTGCGATACGGCGCGCAAGGCTTATACAGAAATTCCCCAGCTTTAGCTGGAAAGGAATTTTTCAGTTAATGCCAAGCACGAAGTGAAAGAAAGCCCGTATCTCAGATACGGCGCGCAAGGCTTATACAGAAATTCCCCAGCTTTAGCTGGAGAGGAATTTTTCAGTTAAAGCCAGACCCGAAGTGTAAGAATGCCCGTATCTATGATACGGCGCGCAAGGCTTATACAGAAATTCCCCAGCTTCAGCTGGAGAGGAATTTTTCAGTAAAATCCAGAACCGAAGTGTAAGAATGCAAGAAAATCAGAAACGGCGAGAAATACTAATACAGAA
>JBKECQ010000101.1:0-2177 GCA_047974845.1 Aminipila sp.
ACTGACGGGAAGTGGTATCGCAATATGGATTAACTCAGAACCAGCAAATGCACTTAAATTTCATATAGAGAAAAAGTTTTTTGAATTGAAAAACGGAGGATTTAGTACAGAGCAAAATAATGACGGACAGGAAGATGAAGGTTGGATAACTAGGAAATATACTAGTATGGATGACATTGACAAGGCTAAAAAATTTATGCCAGAGTTACCGGTGCCAGGATATATACCAGAAACATATAAATTGAACGAATTATATATTGAAAAGCTAAGTAGTGGAGGATATACAGTAGAATATATATATAATTATAAGGATAAACAAATCCATATCAATGTTTTTGATATAATAAATGATACCCAGAGCCAAAATAATAGTATAGGTGAAATTGTTATTGAGAATGACAAAGAAATTTTTGTGTGGGAAGATGTGGCAACAGACTCTTTTGGTGGAAGTGTAATTATAGATAACATGATAATATATGTATTAGGTGATATTTCAAGGGACGAAATAATAAAAATTGCTGCAAACTTATCTAAGTAATAAAATAGGTGAAAAACCAAGAAATTTAGAGTTAGGAGACAAAAACTATTTAATAGTAATTTATTAATTTAATCGTTAATAAAGGAAAGGGAACAAGAATAATTAAATTATACTTTATAATAAAAGAGGATAAGACTTTGCTTATCCTCTTTTTATTAGCGTGTTAAATAGCAAAATGTTGTAGTAGTTGACTCTATCCCATTTACTTTATCTGTAAGCTCAATTTTTACTCTATAATCTTTACTTGAAGAGATAGGAAAAGATACAACGTGAGAAATTGATGATCGATCATACACTGTTCTGCTTTCAGGTGAAACACCAGATACATTTGAATAACTGCTTGAACCAAGAGAAGCAGATTGCAATGTTATTTTAGAGGTCATAAAAGGTGTAATGCCAGAACTGGAAGCCTGAACTGTTGCAGTAGCCTTTGTTGAGGAACTAGCTATAAACGATTTGGATATTCCATTTACTGTCCTTGTTGTGATTCTGTCAGAAGAATAAGTATTTGCAAAGGATGATATGCTCATAGAAAATGTCAATGCTAATGCAAGTACTACAGCGAATAATGTCTTAAGTGTTTGTTTTTTCATTTTTAAATCCTCCCTTAAATGTGCAAGAGTTCATAAAATTTTAGAACTCAATTTATTTTTTCACTTATAAGATGCTAAAAATTAAAAAGTGCTACAAATTATGTTAAAAAAATTCAAAAAAAGACAAAATAAAGAAAAACATTACAACTAATTTAATGTAATATATTGACAAAAATATAAAATTATATATAATGGTAAAAAAAGGAATAAAGTAATTTGCACAAAGTACTTTGAAAATTTAATACCTCACTTAAAATACTGGAGTTTAGTGGAAAAAAGAAAAGTTGCTAATATTAGCAGATAATGATAAGTTAATTGTGAGATAAGTAAATTTATTTAGTATCATTTAGAAAGTTAAGAAGAGGGAATTTTATGAGAAAAGATATTAACAAGCCTAACTATACTGTTGAATTAGATTTTACTTTGGAAGAATGTCGTATATTTATAGCGCCAGTAAAAGAACGAGATAAGTTTAATGTTTAAGAGGCACATTATTGTGGAGGAATTTAAATGAGGAGAATATTAAGTGTATGTGTATTAATTATGTTGATGTGCTTGAATATAGGAAATTGTTACGGTTGGAGCTCTGATTATATAAAACAAATGGTAAACAAAAGCGGCTATTTGGATATAACCGATACAAGTTGGGCATATGAATCAGTAAATGCCATGAGCCAAAAAGGAATAGTAAAGGGTTATCCTGATGGTAGTTTTAAGCCACAGGCAACATTAACTTATGGTGAGTTTATTAAGATGGTTTTAATAGCAGAAACCGGAGAGGATGTTGGCAATTCTAAGACAGGGAATTGGGCATTAAATTATTATAATAAAGCCTCAGAACTGGGATATTTTAGCCATAATGATATAAAGGCTAACCAATTAAATAAGGCAATTACAAGAACTGATATGGCACTTATAATCTCTAACATCTTAGGTGAAATAAAAATAGAAAATTACTCAAAGCTTGAAAATAGCTTAAAAGATATAAACAGCACAGTAAAAAACGATTATGACATCATAAAGGTTTATGCAAAGGGAATCATAAC
>JBKECQ010000112.1:0-17776 GCA_047974845.1 Aminipila sp.
TAATAGCATAAGGATATCCTTCTATTTTTTTATATTTTAAAAGTTAAACGAAAAAAATAGAAAATACCTTGCAGAAAGCATAGAAAATGCAATCTTGCAAGGTATTTTGTCTACAGTCTGAGATGCCTCATTTGAGGCATCTTTTTTAGCTGGCTTCTTGCTTTTGTGCTTAAATTTGCACTAAGTATAAGGTTTATATTACTTTTATCTTCTTGGCTGTGGGCGATTAGGTCTGTGTGGTCTGCATGAATTGTAGTCATTACATCCGCAGTCATCATAATCATCATCACAGCAATTATCATTGCATCCATTGTTATGGTGATGGTGGCTTCCACGTGGTTCACAAGTGCATTCACAGTGACACTCACAACCGCAATCGTCATCACAATCGTCATCATCGCTGATTGCTCCACAATTTTCAAGTGTATCACTTTCTTTGATCTGATTTGGGAACAATGATGGGAAGCTGCTGCAAACTGCATTAACCTGAGGGCTAATCTGTGCAAAACCAGTTGAAAGTACACATAATTGTACTGGAACAACTATTTTCTTTTCACAAGTGAAGACATTTATTTTAAGAATGAATAAATAAGGATAAATAAAATAGAAAACCATGTAGTTTCAAATTAAAGAAGCAAGTATTTTGATAAAAAAATAAATTATTATGGGGATTTAAAAATATAAGGGATATTGGACTGGGTTTATGGGGAAATTACTTTAGTATATTGCATTTAAATAGCTTGATTGTGTCAAGTGGCAAAACCAAAGGAAGTTTGATTTACATATACATTTTGTATGTTAGAAAAGGATAAAAGAAATGACTAAAAAAATATATGCTGCCTATGGAATTAATACCAATATACTACAGATGAATAAATGTTGCCCCAAGGCCAAACCGTCTGGGCTGGGAATATTAGAAGGGTATAAATTAACCTTCAGAGGAAATAGGATTGGTTTTGCAAATATAGAAAAATGTAAGGAGGGGCAGGTACCGTTAGTTATATGGGATATTACAAAAGACTGTGAGAAAAAGCTGGATTTGTCAGTTAAATATCCTGATTTTTATGTAAAAAAGATTGTTGATGTGCTAATAGACGGGGAATATAAGAAGGCAATGCTTTATGTTTTGGGTTCAGGATATGAAAGCTTTGTTGCCATTCCGGATATAGAGTATTTTAAAACAATTGAAGAAGGCTATGAAGGAAATAAAATAAGCATGAATTATCTGTTTGAGGCAATGCAAAACACATATCTGGAAATATCTAAGAACTCATTAAAATTATTATAAATTTTAATGAAATACTTATGTATGTTATGCATAGAAATATAAATGTATATTGTATTTGAAAAAAGTGTAATTTATTATATATAACACTTTAATATGACTTGAATACAATAAATCATAGGAGGTGCATCACATGATTGAATGTGGGGATATAAAGATACATCAACAAGAGATAGATAATATAACATTTAGGTGGAGATTTTTATGGCAACAGATAAGTGCTTGGCTCCGTGAATATATGGTTGTAAGAAAATTAAAGGGAAATACTGAGTATTTAAGTCAGGTTAATTATAAAATATTAAGTATCATAAATGAATTTGGATCTATAATGAGAATTTTTTTCGGAGATGAAGCTGCCGATAAATTTATTAAAATATTTACAGATTACATAATGTCATTTATCAATTTAATTGATGCTCTGGCGGAAGAAAATATCAGTAAAGCAAATGAGGCTGTAGAACAAATATATAAAAACATAGGAATAATATCGGAATATCTTTTTTCAATAAATCCATTTTGGGATAAAGTGACTTTAGAGAAATATTTATATACCTTTACAAGTATGACAATTCAAGAGATAAACACATTTATGTCAGGTGACTATAAAAATAGTATAGAGATTTTCGACCGTATTTTAAATTATTCTTTTACTCTTGGCGACTTTTTTGCACAAGGCGCAAAAAAATATTTGACATATAATGTATTAATATTAGATAGTTAATGATTTACTTATTTTGCTACTAACAGGATGACGCTGTTAGTAGCTTTTATTTATCAAAAAACTCATTAAACAATTAAGGAAAAAAAGCCAATATTGATAGATAATAAAGAATATTATATACTAATATAAAATCTATTTTATATTTTACTGCTAAATATTTTTGTAATAATTTCAATTTTAGTTGTTAGAAATATTATCAATATTTTATAGAAAAAGGATGTAGATAATATCTAAAAATATAAATACATTAAATCGTTTTAATATCAGAGTTTTGAAAGGAGTACGAAAATGAGGGATACTTTAAAGCAATTATGTGAAAGCTTCATTAATAATAGAGATGCTATTAAAAATGCATTTGGTTGGGAAAGTACATATCTTTATCCTGTTTGTGCGGCGCTCTTTACTGACAAGGGCCAGCAGGTAGATGTAAATAAGATGAGATGGTGTGAAGATATTTTGAAAAAGCAAGTGGGTCTTTTTTCAAATTTTAGGGGAAATAGTAAATTGGTTATGATTTCTATGATGGCCATAGAGGAAGATCCCCAACAGAAATTAAAAAATTCACTGGAAGTATATTCTTTATTAAACAAATATTTTTATCAATCACAATATTTACCGTTAGTTTCCATGATTATTACAAACATGGTAAAACCGCAAGATTATATTAGTATTGCAGAACGTACGAGAAAGATATATGACATTATGAAAAAGAATCACCCTTTCTTAACATCAAGTGAAGATAGTGTATTTGCCACATTACTTGCCATATCAGATTTGTCAGATGAGCATATAACAGAGAAAACTGAAAAATGTTATAGTATCCTCAAACCTGAATTTTTTTCTAGTAATGCAGTACAAGCATTAAGTCATGTATTAGCTCTTAGTACAGAATCCGCAGAAGAAAAGTGCGAAAAAACCATACTTATATTTAATAAGTTAAGGGAGAGGGGTTATAAATATGGGACAAATTATGAACTTTCTACATTAGGGGTTTTAGCAATGCTACCTGAAGAAAGTGATGATATCATTATGGACTTAATAGATGTGGATGGTTTTCTATCAAACCAAAAAGGATATGGAATGTTTGGTATTGATAAAAAACAGCGACTAATGCACGCGGGTATGTTAGTTGCAAGTGATTATATTGGGAACAGTAATAACTTAGCAATGAGCTCTTCAGCAATAAATGCTGCAATGTCGCTGGTAGCGGCACAGCAGGCAGCAACTGTAGCGGTTATAGCAGCATCTAGTGCAGCGGCAGCAAGTGCAGTGGCAGATTAATTGATAAAGGTATAAATTATAATTAAAATACTTCTGTATAAAAGTTAAAAGAAATAGAGACAATACTAATAGGAAATTCTTTAGTAAATAATCGCCCTTTAGTTTCCTTTTTACATAAAACAAGCTTAATATAAAGGAGAATAATAATTCACCGTGGCACAATGAAGATTAATTAATTAGGGAGGAAATGAAATGGGAGAGATGTTCTGCTTTCAGTGTCAACAGACTGCACATAATACAGGATGCGAAGGAAAGGCCGGTGTATGTGGTAAAAAATCGGATACGGCAAACTTTCAAGATGATTTAACAGGAGCACTTATTGGGTTAGCAAGAGCTGTAAAGGCATCAAAATCTACAAAACATTCTGATGAGCTAATGATGAAAGGGCTGTTTACAACAATAACAAATGTAAATTTTTATAATGATACTGTAAGAAATCTTACTGAGGAGATAAACAAGGAAAAAGAAAATATCTCTAAAGGCATAGAAGATTATGATGTTAATAAAATATGGGAAGATAATGAGGACATTCGGTCATTAAAATCTTTAATTTTATTTGGCTTAAGAGGAATGGCGGCATATGCTTATCATGCCTTTGTACTGGGATTTACTGATGATGAAGTGATGGACTTCTTCTATGAAGGTATGTATACATTAGGGGAGCAGTTACCTATGGATAAATTGCTCCAAATGGTATTGAAAACAGGAGAGATAAACTTCAAGTGTATGGAACTTTTAGATAAAGCCAACACTGAAAGCTATGGAACGCCTGTACCTACAGAGGTTCCGCTTACCATCGAAAAGGGGCCTTTTATTGTTGTAAGCGGGCATGACTTGCATGATTTAAAGCTATTGCTTGAACAAACTAAGGATAAAGGAATTAACATTTATACACATAGTGAAATGTTGCCGGCTCATGGATATCCAAAGTTAAAACAATACCCTCATCTTAAGGGGAATTTCGGAACTGCTTGGCAAAGTCAGCAATCAGAATTTCATAACATTCCGGCACCTATTTTATTTACAACAAACTGCTTAATGCCCACTCGTCAGAGTTATTCGGATAGGGTATTCACTACCTCGGTAGTATCGTATCCGGAACTTGTTCATATAGGGGACGATAAAGACTTTACTCCTGTAATAAACAAGGCTTTAGAATGTGGCGGATATGAGGAAGACCATGAATTGACCGGTATAAATGGTGGTACAACAGTAACCACAGGCTTTGCCCACGGAACGGTATTATCTGTGGCAGGAAAGGTAATTGATCTTGTTAAAAAGGGCAAAATTAAACATTTCTTCTTAATAGGGGGATGTGACGGTGCTGCTCCGGGAAGAAGCTATTACACTGAATTTGCAAAACAGACTCCCATGGACACAATTATTCTTACTCTTGCTTGCGGAAAATATAGATTAAATGATTTAAAACTTGGAGAAATTGAGGGATTGCCAAGGATAATGGATATGGGACAATGTAATGATGCATATAGTGCAATCAAAGTTGCCCTTGCTCTTTCTGAAGCCTTTGAATGCCAAGTAAATGATTTACCTCTAACACTTATATTATCTTGGTATGAGCAAAAAGCGGTGGCAATACTGCTATCACTGCTATACCTTGGAATTAAAAATATATATCTTGGACCAACAATACCGGCGTTTATCTCCCCAAATGTATTAAATATTTTGGTTGAAAATTATAGTATTACACCTATTAGCACGCCGGAGGAAGATTTAGCTAAGATACTTTAATATATTAAAATATAAATTTATAAATCTATGAATTTATAAATCTAAAAGATAAGGTATAGGCCAAATGGTGGCTTATACCTTATTTGTATATTGATGATGAATATACACACATTACAGAAAAGTTTGAAAAATTTTTTATAAATATCAGAAGTAGTTTGAATTTTTATATTAAAATTGATAATATAAAACTGTATACGTTATAAATATATGGGAAAGGAGTTAGTGGATTAGATTATCCATAGGATGAAACAAAATGAGTGAAATGATAATAAAGCAACTAATAAAGGATAAGTATGAGTCTTTATCAATAAAAGAAAAAAAGGTAGCAAAATATATTATTGATAATTATCAGCAATCAATGCTTTTATCTTCTACGGAATTAGCAGTAGTGGCAGGGGTAAGCAATACGGCGGTTATAAGATTTGCGAAATCCTTAGGATTTACGGGTTTTCTGGAATATAAGAAAACTTTAAAAAAAGAATATGTTCCAACTCAAAAGGTTTATTCGTCACTGGCTCTTATGGAACGAGATAGCAAAGGGAGAGTATTAGATATATATTTAAACACACTGCTTTCAGATATGTCGGAGTTTTGTAGCGGATTGGATTCTGACATCTTATCAGATATGTCAAAAGCGATTGTGAATTCCAATGTTTTATACCTTGTGGGGTTTGGCTCTGACGAGGTAATAGTCTGCTTCCTTAAAAACTATTTAAATATAATGGGTAAAAAATGCGTTGAAATCAGGGAAGAGGGATTGGCATTAAAAGAAAATATGTTCTTGTTGGAATCAAACGATGTAGTATTTATGTCAGCTTATCCCACCTTAACAGAAAGTGAGAAATGGGTGGCAGAATATGCAAGGAGAAAAAATGCACAACTGTTGCTAATAACAGACTCTGAGATAACTGCAAAAAATCTAGGCATTGAAACTTTTGTTGCATTTAATGAAACTGCCGATAATTTTTTTAATTCATACGTGCTTCAAATGGCATATTGCAATGCCTTGCTATTGAGAATATATGAATTATATCCTGAAAAAACGAAGAATTCTTTAAAAGATTATCAAAAAACCCTATTATAGGAATAAATTTGTGCGTTCAATAAAATATTAAACTTTATTATTCTAAAAATGTGTGCTATAATCAAAAAAATATAAAATTTAATATGAAAATACAGTTGAAAATTATAAATTTTTCTATAATTGTAAACATTTTACGCTCAATGTAATAAATTAAGTTTCTTTATAATAGAGATTAATTAATTTAATTAAAAGCATTCTATCTGACATTGAAAAAAATAATTGGATAAATGGAAAAGTAGAAAGTACTATAATGTTCAACTTAGATAGTTGTTCTATCTAACAATAATTACACTTATACAAAAATAGAATATAAATTGGAGACAATCAATAAAATTTGAAAGATAAAACTTTTGATACAATATATTAGGGGTATTTCCGCATTGTATCAGTTTTTTGCATAAAACTTATTATAAAACAAGGTTTTATAATATCAATAACACAAAATTAGTTTATGTTGATAATAATTTATTAGGAAATATAGGAAATTAATTTAGTTATATTGAATGGATATAGAAATCTCATAATGCATCCAATATACCATATGAACTTTACTTTGAATGGAATTGGACTAATTGTATTTTTTGAATTAAATGGAGTATTAAAAAAATATAAATAGAATATGTCGTTAATCTTCATAAATATGAAGTTTATAAGGCTTAAAGTCAGATAGATGATTCATTTATCTGACTTTAACCTTTAAAAAAGGTATTTATGATGAAATGCGGCGAATTGCAGTAGGAGATAATGATATGAAACAAAAAAGTATAAAGAAAAAGATTTCAGGACTATTAATATTAATAGTCATTTGTTGCAGTTTGTTTTTAGGTTTAATAACTTGTTATTTCAACTATAAATCAAACGCTGATTTAGCTGAAAGTTCAAGTGCCGGATTGGCTCAGCAATCTGCAAAATATGTTGCTTCTGTTATACAAAATATTCAGATGGCAGCTGTACAAACCGGTGCAATGCAACAAATAGCAGACCCAAATGTTGATAAAAATGAGAAGCTTGAAATTATAAATAATCAAGCCAAACTATATAACTGTACGAGAGGTAACATTTTAGACAAAACAGGTGTTAGCATATTCGATGGAAATAATTATAGCAATAGAGAGTATTTTCAAAGGTCAATAAAAGGTGAAGCCTATATTAGTGACCCTACAATGAGTAAAGTAACAGGAAAAACAACTTTTCTGGTTTCTGCTCCAATATGGAAAGATGGAGTACCGGATAGTGAAATAATAGGTATTGTATACTTTGTTCCTGATGAAAACTTTTTAAATAACATTGTGGAAGATATTTATGTTACAAAAAATAGTTACGCATATTTAATTAATAATGTTGGAACTATGGTTGCACATAAACAACACGAACTGGTTGGTGTAAAAAATATAATAGAGGAGTCAAAAAGTGATAGGACACTGGAAGCTGAGGCTGAAGCTGAAAAACTGTTGATTTCAGGTGAATCAGGAAGTGTTGAACTTAAGAAGAATAATGAAAAATACATAATGGCTTATGCTACAGTAAAAAATACAGATGGATGGGGTCTTGGGATATTGACGCCATTTAATGATGTAATGACAGAGTTTTACCTATCCATTGCTTTTACTATCGGTATTATAGTAATATTTGTTTTACTTGGGTTCTTAATTGCTTATAAGTTTGCAAATAGAATTGCAACTCCGGTACAGGTATGTAGTGAAAGAATCCTTGCTTTTTCTGAGGGTGATATTAATTCGGACATACAAGTTTTTTATAATAATGATGAAATAGGTGTTATGTCTCAGTCCACAAGCAAACTAATCACTGCAATGAAAATGATGATACAAACACTTATAGAGGGGCTATCTGAAATTGCAGAAGGGAATCTTTCCAACAACCTAAATAACATCGAACTTCAACAGTTATTTGTAAATGATTTTAATCCTTTACTTGCTTCACTTATAAATATAAACCATAGACTTAACGGAATTATGTCGGAAATCAGAGTGGCAACAGAACAAGTTTCTCTTGGAGCGGAACAAGTTTCCCAAGGAGCGCAAGCATTATCACAAGGGGCTACTGTTCAGGCAAGCAGTGTTGAGGAGCTTTCGGCAACAATGATGGAAATATCCAAGCAAATAAGCGATAATGTTAATTATGCATTAAAAGCCAGTGGATTGACAGGGGAAGTAAGTACTGAGATAGAAAAGACAAACAGTAAAATGGAAGACACCATTTTTGCTATGAATGAAATCAGTAAAAAATCTGATCAAATTGCAGACATAATAAAAACTATTGAAGATATTGCATTCCAAACAAATATTTTAGCATTAAATGCGGCAGTTGAAGCGGCAAGAGCAGGGGATGCAGGCAAAGGTTTCGCTGTTGTTGCAGATGAAGTAAGAACCTTAGCAGGAAAGTCTGCGGAGGCTGTAGAAATGACTGAATCACTTATACATGAAACCGTTGAAGCGATAAAAAATGGTGTGGTAGTCGTTAATGAAACAGCAGAATTTCTTTCTTCTGCAAAGGAAGGGGCAAAAAGCTCTAAGGATTTACTTGAACAGATTGCGAATGCATCTCAGGAGCAGTCAGAGTCAATTGAGCAAATAACTATAGGAATAGAACAGATTTCCGGTGTTGTTCAAAGCAACTCAGCTACAGCTGAAGAAAGTGCGGCAGCCAGTGAAGAAATGTCAGCTCAGGCAGATATGTTAAAGGAATTAATTTCAAGATTTAAGCTAGCTGAATAAAAGTAAGAAAACTATGGTTAATAAATCATAAATATGAAAAGTTTATTAAACTTCTGAATAAAAAAGGTAACCAAGATGTGAACTGACCCTCATAAGTTAGACTTAAAAAATCTAATTTATGGGGGTCACATTATTATTTGCCCTTTTTTGTAGAACCGATATTTTCTCTTATTTTATAGGCTGTTCCATATTTTTTTGAAAAGTCAATACCTATGCTATTACCAATATAGTCTAAAACGGAATCATAATAGCTTTGTATGTAGTAATTACCTTCAATATGGACATAGTTGCATTTTCGTAAACTATTCAGCACTTGATTTAATGGGTATTTATTTTTAGTTTTCATTTCAAGTACTCTAGTTAGAACAAGTGAAAGAAAACAAGTCAAAAAATGAGCGTGCATATGTTCTACGCGTGAGACAAATACCGGTCTGGCACGGTAAGTGCTGTTTATATATTTAAAGGATTCTTCAATCTCCCAAAGACCACGATATGCGTTGACCAAATCTTCAATTTTTTCATCCAACTCACTGGTGAGAAATAAATAATACCCGTCATACTTTTCCTCTTCTTTTAATCTTTCTTGATCTAAGTTAAGTGGCTGTTTTCCCTGAACAATTTCGCCGGTGCTTTTATCATATTCTATGTTTTGTACATATTTTGCGGCACCATATGCTGTTGTTTTATTATATTTACCGGGAGAAGCAATAAGGTCCTTTGCCTTTAATAAAACATCCTCCCTTTCTGCCATGGTACATCTTGCATATTTCTTGTTGTAAAAAATAATTTGTTTTTCATCATAGGTAACAGTTTTCTTAGTTCCGTTTGCCGTGGTAATTCTAACTTTTCTGGTGTATATTCTTGATTTTATTTTGCATTCATCACCAAATGGTCTATATCCTTCTTGGTTTAGTACGTAATCTTTCATTTCCTTTTCAGCTCCACGTATACTTTGAGCTACAATATAACCACTACCGCTTGAAAGGGCGTAGTAGAGATTGTCCGTACTGTTTATGCCGTTATCTCCCACAAGTATAACCTTCCCAACCCCAAAATCTTGAGCACGTTTTTTTATTTCCGGGCTTAAAATAAGAGCATCTACAGGGTTGCGAGGAAACAGTTCATAGGACACAGGTAAACCATCTTTGTCTATGAACAGACCCATTTGTACAATAGGATCGGTTCGCTGAGTTTTAGAAACACTTTTTTTATAGGCTTCATCATGCTCATTGGTTTCAAAATAATGTTTGGTTACATAGTAATACATTTGGCTTTTATTACGACCATAATTTTCACAAATTCGTTCGTGCAACCATGATTGAAGCTGTGTTTTATACCTATGAAAATATGTAAAAGAGCGATATATATCGGTTAGGGTAAAATCCATTTTGTCAAAGAATTGATTTTTATTACTGTAGATTTCTTTTATGGAGCCGGGAAAAAGTATGCCGCCATAAACCAGCAACTTCATTACACTATTAAGGCTATAATCAATATCTAAGGACCTTTGCTGGCTTCTAAAAAATGTGTCTATTTTTAACTCATGGTAGATTGATGACAACGCAGTATAACCAAAGTTTTTTATAAGATCAACTCCGGATTCCAATGCTTTAGCAGGATCAAGTTCAATTTGAATAGGTGCTGAATTTGAATTGTATTCCTCGCTCATTTCCTTTGCTAAATTTTTGAAATGGGTGATGGGGTCATCATACTGTTTTTGAAGATCTTCTAAATACCCTAAATTCATAATGCGTTTTGTCTTAGACACTTTTGTAACAGGGTCTCTATATGATTGTACAATGCAAAGATTTGTCCCGTTCTTTCTCTTTTCCTTAATTAAAAACATGAAATACTCCTTTCTATAGCACTTAAATTACTTCGGTTTATTTTGTATATCCTCAAATTACCTATAACTCAAAATTGAGCTACATAACATAGAGCTGTGAAGTTGCAATCACACATAAAAAGGTGAATAGGTGTGTTATAATATAAATTCTAGTGAAATTTTGATGTTGTTATAACTGTCACTATACTAGAGAGTCCATTGAATATGGTTTGGATAAAAAATATTGTTATGAGTTTTATTCTAAATTAGTATGACTTTAAAATCAATGGCAGTTTTTTAGAATTTATCTCGTAAATATTTATGACTATTATATTTAATTAATTGCCTATCAAAATTAAAAATAAATGCTTATGGTAAAATGGATGTTCACAAATGATGTGTGTATTCGTAAGATTTGCATCTAAACACTTTACTCCTTTAAATCAGTATAAGAAGCTATAAAACACTATAAAAAACTACAAAAATATTCATGAAAAAAATATGATTAAAATCAATGTAAACGTTGAATTGCAACAAATATTAGACTTTTGCCCGAAAGAGTTGACAGAAAAATCTGTCAAAACAGTTTGTTACTTTTTAAGGTTACAATTATAATCCAAGGTGTTAAGAATAACTACGCTAATGTCTTAAAAAACTGTTTATTTTAAGACATTTACTGCTTCAAATTTCAAGAAAACGGCTTTGTTGAAATTTGAAGTGGTACGTAATCGCTATTGATTAGAGAAAGGAGTATATTATGGACTTCACCTTAAGTAAAGCACATCGTGAGCTACAGGAAAAGGCAAAAGCATTCACAGAGGAGGTTCTTTTTCCGTACGAAATGGAGTGCGAAGAGAGAAATGGTATTTCACCTGAAACCCATGCAATTATAAACCAAAAGGTTTTAGATTGGGGCTTTAACGCTACGAACCACTCTAAGGAGCATGGTGGACAGGGGATGACTTTATTTGAACAAATGTTAGTTAGTGAACAACTTGGAATGGCAACCGGAGCTATTTGGGATGCTGTTCCTCAGCCATCATATCCTATGAAATTTGGTACGCAGGAGCAGATTGAAGAATATCTAATTCCTTCTTGCCAAAACAAACGTAGAGATGCATATGCCATAACAGAGGCTGATGCAGGGTCTGACCCGACTCAGTGTTTAACCAGAGCGGATAAATGTGATGGCGGATATAGAATAAACGGTGAAAAATGGTATGTTACTGTTGGTAACGTAGCAGACTTCCTGCTTGTTCATGCACACGTTGATGGAGATCCAAATAAAGCTACGGTTTTCTTTGTTGAGAAAGATGCTCCTGGCGTAAGTATTAAAAGAACACCGGAATTTACACATAACTTTGCATTTAAACATCCTGAATTTACCTTTACTGATGTTGTTGTTGATGAAACAAAGATATTAGGAAAAGTTGGTGACGGATTTGATTTGACAAAGGACTGGTTTGTTGAAGCCAGATTAGGAATTGCTGCTCGTTGTGTAGGAGGAGCCCAGCGTGTATTAAACGTTGCAAACGAATTTGCGGCAGGACGTATTATGGGTGGAAGACCTATTAGAGAGTATCAGGCAATTGAACATATGCTTGTAGATATGACTATGGATATTATGGCGGCTAAGAGCTTGCTATACCGTGTATGCTGGGAAATCTCAGGAAATATGTCAGATCGTAAATTAAAGCACGCACGTGCATCTGCTATAAAATTGTACTGCTCAGAAATGGTTGGTCGTGTATGCGATAAGGGCGTTCAAATTCTTGGAGGACGTGGATATATGAGAGAAAATCCTGTAGAACGTTTGTGGCGTGATACAAGAGTAGACCGTATCTGGGAAGGAACTTCAGAAATACAGCGTAACGTAATAGGCGGACAGATTAAAAAGCGCGGTGTGGAGATATATACAGGTTGGGATTACGAAAAGTAATAACCGTGAGGCTTACGTTCTCACAGTAAAAGGAGGTTTTTATGTTACCTTTAAAAGGAATAAGAGTTCTTGATTTAACAACACTTTCCGGTTACTGCGGGATGGAACTGGCTGATTATGGAGCAGAGGTTATTAAAGTTGAAACACCATGTGGCGGGGATCCTCTTCGTGAACTGGCACCATTGAAAAATGGTGCCAGTCCCCACCATGCCTTTCGGAATAGAGGGAAAAAAAGCGTGACTTTGAATTTGTGGCATCCAGAAGGGAAGGAACTCTTTAAAAAGCTTGCTCTTACAGCTGATGCTATTTTGGAGAACTATCCTCCGGGGACTTTGGAGGAGCTTGGTTTGGGTTATGATGATATTGCGGAATTAAAACCATCCATTGTTTACGGACGTGTTTCGGCATATGGGTCTACAGGAGAAAAAAATAATGTTCCCCAATGTGATTTGATAGCTCAAGCAAAAAGTGGAAATATGCACGTTACAGGCTTTCCCGAAAATCCACCTACTCGAATTGGATTTTCAATATCGGAACGCTATTCAGCCAGCTTTTTGTCTACGGCTGTATGCGTGGCGATTTATCATGCTAGAAATACAGGAGAAGGACAATTGGTTGAAACGACTCTTTGTGGTTCGGCGGTTGCCATTTCCGAGGATAAGGTTATTACATACGGTGCAAGTCAAGAGGACCCTATGAGAACAGGAAATGCACATCCTTTAATAAATCCTTATGACATACTTAAATGTAAAAATGGATATGTGGCTATGGGAATATCGTCAGATGACCAGTGGGCAAAGTTTTGTGATGCTTTTGATTGCAAGGATTGGAAAGTATCAGAAAAATATTGTTCAAACATGGTAAGAGGACTACATTATTTCGGCGACCTTAGAAACAAGATAGAAGAGCTTTTTTCAATGTATACTATGCAAGAAATTGCAAACATATGTGATAATGCTCTTATTCCGGGGACAATGTGCAGTACAACGCAGGAGGCACTAATGGAACCACAGCTACACGAAAGAAACATGATAGTGAAAGTGCAAGATGCTATCCTTGGTGAAATAGAGATGCCCGGAAAACCTATAAAATTTGTGGGAGAAACGGAGTCGGATATACAAAATGCACCGGAGCTGGGTCAACATAACACCGAAATTTATAGCACCTTAGATATTGATTCTAAATTAATGGAGTACCTACAAGGAGAAGAGGTTATCTAATAAACAGATAATCTAAGTAATAATATAGTTGGGAGTGTAAGGTATGAGTAAAAGACCTCTTGAAGGAGTTAAAATCCTTGATTTTTCCCAAGTTTTATCAGCACCATTTTGTGGAATGATGCTGGCAGATATGGGAGCACAAGTAATAAAAATAGAACGACCTGGAGGCGGAGATATTTCTCGTGAGTATGGACCATACATTAACGATATAAGTCTCTATTTTTGTCAATATAACAGAGGCAAGAGAGGATTAGCTATTGATTTACGCACAGATGAAGGAAAACAAGTGGTTATGGATCTCGTTGCACAAGTTGATATTGTTATAGAAAATTTTAAGGCTGGAACTTTGGAAAAGCTTGGGATAGGGTATGATGAAATGCTAAAGGTAAACCCTCAACTAATATATGGATCTATTGCAGGTTTCGGGACACATGGTCCATTATCTCATCTTCCATGTATGGACATCATTGCAGCTGCAAGAAGTGGTTTAGTTAGTCAATCAGGCATAGATGGGCAGGCGCCTATTAAACCTGGATTTTCTTTATGCGATACGTGGGCAGGGCTTCATTTATTGCGTGGTTTATCAATGGCATTACTGCATAAACAAAGTAAAAATAAAGGTGTTCGTGTAGATATAGCTATGTTAGATTGTGCTTTCTATATGTGTGAAGCACCGGTTTTACAACATTCCTTATCAGGAGAATTTACAAAAAGAACAGGGAATCATGACCCTATATTTTCTCCATATGGAGAGTTTGTAGCTATGGATGGAAACGTGGTTATTGCTGTTTCTAAAGAGGAACAATGGATTGCTCTTTGCAAAGAATTGGAATTATCTTCTTTGATGGAAGATTCGAGATTTAATAACAATGATTCTCGAGTTGAAAATAGACAGTTACTCATAGAAGAATTGGAGAAAGTAACTTCTTTGATGGGCAGATATGAAATTGAAGAAACTTTGAATAAGTGCGGCGTTCCGGCATCTGCAGTTCAAACACTGGCTGAATTTGTAAATAACCCACAAACAAAAGAACTGGGTGTAATAAACAAAATAAATCAACCCGGAGTTGGTGAGTATATTGCGGTAACAACACCAATACGATTCAGCAAAACGCCTGTTGATTCTAATGCTGAAGCGGCAAGCTTCCCCGGTGCGCATACTAAAGAGATTTTGACGGATTTAGGATATAGCTTGGAAAAAATTAATGAACTAATTGAAAGTGGTGCCGTTCACCAGTCTGCCTAATGTTTGAGATTATTATTCATTTAGTAAGCTAATAAACAGGACAGATTCAGAGAAAGGAATTAATTGTGAAACTGATTTCTCCAGATGTGACAAAATGTGTGAAATGTCATGTATGTGTGGAAGTATGCCCCATGGGTGTTATTGGAGTTTCTACTAATGGATTTCCAGAACCTAAGAGTTGTGCATACCGGCTTTGCATTAATTGCGGCTACTGTGTGGATGTATGTGTTTTAGGGGCTCTAAACCACAGAGTCAGAAAACGTTCATCAAATTCAGAGGCGGCAATTAAAAGATATGAGGTATTACAAAAAAATAAAAAAGGTGAGATAAATGAGAAGTGATTGTATTTTCTTTTGTTCTATTAGGGTACGCTATGGAGAGGTAGATCAACAGGGAGTTGTTTATAATGGAAATTATGTAATATACACTGATGTTGCATTTGAAGAATTTCTGCGTTCTAAAGGATATTCATATAAAGATCTTGTAAGTAAATACGACTCTGAAGTTTGCCATAAAAAATCAACCTTTGAGTATATTTCCAGTGCTTTTGAGAGCGATATGCTGGAAATTGGAGTTCGTGTTGTTAATATTGGGAATAAGAGTTTTACTTTAGGTTTTGAAGTATACCGCCAAGGTGAAGAAAATCCACTTGTTATCTCAGAGATTATTTATGTAGGCTATGATACAAAGCAAAGACAGAGTAAGAAAATAACAAGTCTCATGCGCAATATTTTAGGAGATAAAAAGGGTTAATGCAAAATTGAAAAAAGAGTCGACCTCTTCTTATAATGATACTATAATGTTAAGCGTTTTATGAACTACATGAATACCAAAAAAAGAGTGGTTTCTATATATGGACACTATCTGGCAAATAAATAAAGTAGTATGCGGAGGTAGGCTGTGGACATTAACGCAATTATTTAAATAAGACTCTTTGGTTTAACACAAGGAGGTAATATGGAAAACAATCCAAATAAGAAAGACAGTGGCAATATAGAAATTGGACTAATAGTTATCAGTGTACTTTTACTTGTTGCCTTTATCATTTTTATGGTTTTAAATCCAGAAACAACGGTGAATGGAATCAGTAGTTTTTTCTGGAAGATGATTTCGGTATTTGGACCTTTTTTTGAAGTATTTACATTTGTAACATTTATAATCGCTATCTACCTTGGTGTTGGTAAGTATGGAAGGGTAAGGCTTGGTGATTGCAAGCCCGAGTATTCGACGGCTAGCTACATAACAATGATGACATTGGCATCACTTGCATCAGCAGCTTTATATTGGTCATTTACAGAGTGGGCCTTTTATTTTGAGGCACCGGGATTGGGAATGGAGCCCCAGAGCATTAGAGCACTGGAATCTTCTCTCGGTTATCAGTTTTTTCATTGGGGCATGACAAATCAGGCCATGTATACAGTTATGGGTGTGGCAATTGCCTATGGTGTATACATTAGAAAAGTACCATCATTTCAGACCAGCGCCATATGCAGCGCTATGATGGGAGGAGAATTTAAAGGGAAGTCTGCAATAGGCAAGGTTATTGATTTCTGTGTAATATTTGGTATTTTAGGTGCGCTTAGCTCATCTTTAGGGCTTGCTGTTCCGTTGGCATCAGGTGGCATAAAGCAGCTATTCGGAATAGAAGCGACACCGGCTATACAAATAGGTATCATAGTTGTTATTGCTCTTGTTTATACATTTACTTCTTATCTTGGAACAAACAAAGGAATGAAAGTAATAAGTAATGGGGCAGCAATTTTATGCATAATATTCCTGTTGTACGTTCTTTTTGCAGGACCTACTACATTTATTTTAAAGAATATCGTTAATTCTTTTGGATATATGATTCAGGACTTGCCAAGAATGAGCTTATTCACTGACCCAATCCAAAACACTGGATTCCCAGAAAATTGGACTATTTACTTTCAGGCTTTTTACCTAAACTATGTGGCTATGATGGGTATTTTTGTTGCAAAAATATCCAAGGGTAGGACTATTAGACAGGTTGCCATTGCAACAATTTTAGGGATTTCAGCCGGAGGATGGTTCTTATTTGGGGTAAATGGAAGCTTTGCAATTAAAACATTCTTGGATGGTAAAGCTGATGTAGTGGGACTGGTAAATAGTGGAGTAGGAGATGCTGCAATTTACAGCATTTTAAAGGTACTTCCACTAGGTGCAACTTTACTGCCTGTTATTGTTTTACTTCTGATTGTTGGCTTTGTAGCACCTTCTATGGATTCGGCATCACTTGCGCTGGCAGAAACTGTTACTAAGAAGGGAACTCCAAAGATGCAACTTAGAATATTTTGGTGTGTACTTCTTGCGGTTATACCAATGTGTATAATCCTATCAGGTTCGGGATTCGATCCTATCAAGCAATTGGCCATAATAATATCTGTTCCATTTGTTATAATTGTCATAGGCATTGAAATAGGATTGCTGAAATGGCTAAAACATGATAGTCGTTCAGGCTTGCACACAAAGAATATTGAGCTACAGGAAAAAGAATATAGAGAACAACCTAATTAATCTTCTTTAGAGGACAAATTGATAAAAAAGAGCTACCGTATTGTACCGACCCCAAAAAGTTAGACCTAAAAATCTAACGATTGGAGGTCGGTATTTTTATGACTAAATATAGCTATGAATTTAAGAAAGAAGTAGTTTTAGCTTATCTTAATGGCG
>JBKECQ010000113.1:0-19157 GCA_047974845.1 Aminipila sp.
CTTGGATTGATAAATTAGGAAGAAGGTACCTAATAGCATAAGGATATCCTTCTATTTTTTTATATTTTAACAGTTAAACGAAAAAAATAGAAAATACCTTGCAGAAAGCATAGAAAATGCAATCTTGCAAGGTATTTTGTCTACAGTCTGAAGGAAGTAGCTATTAAGCTACTTCCTTTTGTTTTTTATAGCTGAATATATGTACATTTACTATAGATTCGTTTTTATATGCTAAAAATTGTGATATAATTACAAGAAATTACTTATAAAAAGATTAATAAAAAGATTAATAAAAATATTAATGAGAATATCAATGAGAATATCAATGAAAATATCAATTAAAATATTAATAAAAATATTAATGAGTATATCAATGGAAATATTAATGAGAATATCAATGAAATAATTTATATAAAATTAATGAAAAGATTTATTAAAGGGGAGTGGGGGTTTATAATGGCGACAACAGTTGATTATATAGAATTTGTATGTGACCAAATTAGAGGCTTGGAAAACGTACGCCACAAAAAAATGTTTGGGGAATATATGGTTTATGTTAACGATAAACCTATTTTACTGGTATGTGATAATACTGTATATATAAAAAAGATTTCGGAGCTTGAGGATTTGATGGTAAATTCAGAAACGGGCAATCCTTACAATGGAGCTAAAGAGCATTATATTCTGGATATTGAGGATATAGAATTAGTAGAATCTGTGGTTAAAATATTGGAGGGTGTTACTCCCTTGCCGAAACCAAGGAAAAAACGAACTAAATAAGAACCTTATAATAAGTTATTTAGAGTGGTGATGTTTCAGATTTTAGTATTAGTATATGTTTAGTACCAAAATCAATAATGGCAGTATTGCTTAAAGGAGAATTTGAAAATGAAATTAAAAAACCCTATGTTGGTTGTTACCGATATTGATAAATCAGTTGAGTTTTATAAAAAAGTACTTGGACTTCATGTAATTATGGACTTTGGGGCAAACAAAACTTTAACCGGTGGTTTAGCCTTGCAGACAATTGAAACATACAAAGAGTTTATTGGTACAGATGATATTTCATTTGGTAATAATAATTTTGAAGTTTATTTTGAGGAAGATGATTTTGACAAGTTTGCAGTAAGGCTCAAAGAATGCGATGTTGAATATGTTCACACTATTAAAGAGCATTCATGGGGGCAGAGAGTTGTTCGGTTCTATGACCCTGACAAGCATATTATTGAAATTGGAGAAAATATGAAAGTGGTCTGCAAGCGTTTCTTAGAGGGTGGAATGACACCTGAACAGGTTGCTATGCGCATGGACGTACCAATAAAATTTGTGAATTCTTGTATAAGATAAAGTCTTATCATATATATCATAGTAAAGAAATGTGTGTAAACTATGGGGTTAGGGATAACATCATATCCTAGTGATAAAAGATATGATAGCTAAAAATGTGAAAGGATCGAGATAAATCACAAAAGGATATATCTTGAGTCTTAGAGTGTAACTTAAGGGCAGGGGAAAATGAATAAACAAATAATAAAAAGGCTTTGGAGATTTGAGGATAAAGACATCTATCTAATAGAGTCATATTTAAACGATATGTCTGCTAAGGGATATGCACTTGAGTATATTGAGACATTTTTTGCTACATATAAAAGAACTAATGTAAAAGAATATGTTTATGGTATCGACTATAATATGGACGGGCAAAAAGATGCGGAAGAGATAATTAAAACAAAGTGGATTCAGCAAGGATGGGAATATATAGATAAATGCAATGACATCATGATTTTTAAAAGCTTAAGGAAAGATGGATGTAGCAAGCCTTATGTAGATGCAAACAAAATAGATGAATATAGATATACAAAAATTAAAGCATTAGCAAAGTCACAAGCTATAAACTTTGTATTATTTTCATTTGTTACGTTAACAAATTTTCTTACGGATAGTAGCGCTAAGTATATTTGGGCGTATATAATGATTATTCAGTTATTAGATATGGGTACATTATTTAATTATAAATTTTTTAATAAAAATATATACAGGTTTAGGGATTGTACAAATTCAGAACAAATAGCTATAAAAGTGAAGAGGCTTAATTACATAAGTATTATTAAATTGAGCATCAAAGCTATGTTTTTTATATATTTACCAATTATTACTATGTTTTACTGTAGATATTATTTTCTAACAAAGATAATATTGTTATTCCTTATAGTGTTCCTTTGCTACATAGTCAACAACATTGTTAAAAAGCGTCATAAAGTAAAAAACAGCTTGCGTTGGGAAAGAAATTTGGGTAGATTTATTATAATTACAATAGGTATGATAATTATAATAGGTGTAACTTTATTATTTGCAGCTATTGATAGTCAGATACCATATGTTCCTAAGGATGCTCCTAATTTAGCGTTAAACTATAAAGACAGTACAAAATACTTATATTATGATTACGGATCGTGGGAATATTCTACCAGCTATGGTTCTTCTGGGCATGAATATGAATTTAGACGGGCGGAACTAAATGAAATCAAAAGTATTGATATAGGAGAAAATGAGTTAGTTCAACTTTCTTTTCCCAGTGTAGATGAAATAGAAAAGCCGGAGATACTTGAGGCAAGATACTGGAGCAAGGATGAATTTACAAAAATAAAATCTTATGATGACAGCTATCAAGAAATTGTGCTTGAATCAAATACATTCAAACCACTTCATGAGGATGTGGTATATGCTGTTTATGCTAAGTGGAATGAGACAGATTACAAGGGAGAAGTGTATTACCTGTTCACAATAGCAAATAATAACAAAGAAGAAGAGTAATAGAATTAAAGAAATTTTAAAATACTAATACTTGACAAGATACTGATATTAGGTGATATATTAATGGGAGAAAAGATACGTATGGATAACAATAATGATTATAAAATAGTTAGTAAAACCGTTAAAAGTGGGATTTCTTTTGGCTCAGCATTAGCTATGGTTATTAGCTATACAACATGGAAGTCAATTGGATGGGCAATAATCCATGGTCTTTTAGGTTGGATATATGTTATCTATTTTATTATTAAATACTAACTACTAATTGAATACCTGAAAACAGATATATTTTATTGTGTGCGTTTAGAAGTAAAAAAATTATGTTATAAATATGACCTTTTATGACTAATAATATCAAAGCTATAAAAAAGAAATATATAGTTATTGTATTTCTTTTTTTTTAATGTATTAAATAATAACAAATTTATTATTAAATACATAAGTTACTATATTAGATATAAATATAATAATAAAGGAAGGAATTTTATTATGTATGAACATTATCCTTTTGTAAATCAACCGCTACCTTATCCATATGAAGCTTTGGAACCATTTATAGATTCTAAGACAATGGAAATACATCATGACAGACATTTACAAACCTATGTAAATAACTTAAATGCTGTGCTAAAAGATTATCCAGAGTTACAGAAACTTACTTTAGAACAACTAATATATAATGTACAAATGTTTCCTAAGAACATTCAGTTACCAATAAAGAACAATGCAGGTGGAGTATATAATCATGAGTTTTATTTTAATATTATAGAACCGTCTATGGAAAAAAAGCCAATGGGACAGTTACTTGAAGATATAAATGAGACTTATGGTGATTATGATAACTTTAAAGAGGAATTTAAAGCCGCAGCCTTAAGCGTTTTTGGTTCGGGATATGCCTGGCTTGTTGCAGATAGGGATGGAGATTTAAATATTATTACTACAGCTAATCAGGATACTCCTTTACCTGAAGGGTATTGTGCTATTATTAATATTGATGTTTGGGAACACGCCTATTATTTAAAACATTATAATCAAAGAAGTGCTTACATAGACGACTGGTATAATGTTTTGAATTGGGAAAATGCACTTGAAAATTATATGAAGTGTATGTCGAGAATTAAGTTTATGTCACTTGTAAATTCAATAGACCAGTAAGTTATATATGTCTATATTGAAAACCAATATGTAAAATGATAAAATAGATTACAAATAATGTAATACACTGGACAAATAATAAAAATATTATTTATACTATGTTAGGTCTGTAGTTCTAATTCTAATATTAACGTATACTGTAAATGAGAAATATCCTATTTTGAGATAATTCTATTAATATAGCTTTTTATTTAGAAATAGAAATAGTAGCGTGTACAAACTTCTTAGATTTCTTAGAAGATTGAAGAAAAAATGTAGGAGGAACTAAGTATAATGGATGAAAAGGAATTTTACTCAATAGGCGAAGTTAGCAAAATTTGTAATATCTCCAAAAAGGCTTTGAGATTTTATGACAAGATAGGAATTATTTCCCCTGATAAAGTATGTGATGAAAATAATTACAGATTTTATAACCGTGTAACCCTATTATCATTGCCGGTTATTAAATACTATAAGCAAATGGGTTTTAAATTAGAAGAAATGAGAGAGTTATTTGAATGTAATAACTATGAAGTTATAGAGCGACATTTCAGAAAAAAGATAGATGAGTTAAAAGAGCTGGAAAGAAACATTCATAACAGCTATACATCAGTAAAAGACTGGTACGACTTAGTGCTTGAAGCTGAATTAGTAATAAAAAATGATGTTCATGAAGTAGCAGTTAAATATGTGGATAGCACTATTTATTGTTATATGGAGCAAGACTTTGATTATAATTATAGAGAAGCAATAATAAATATTGACTGGACTAACTATCTGGATAGCATTCACAATGAGATAACAGGGCCCGTAATATTAAATTTTTCATCTTTTAGAGAAAAGATGAGCGGTAAATCAAAGAGAGTAAAGATAATGCAAAAGCCTATACTTGAATACTTAGAGGATCAAGTTACAAAAGTCGGAGGTGATATGGTAGCATCGTGTTATCATATAGGTTCACCACAGACTATATCTAAATCATATCAAAAAATATGTGACTGGGCAGATGAGCATGGATATGTATGCCATGATGAGTGTTTTGAAAGGTATGTTACGGATTATTGGACTACAAGAAATGAAGACCAATTTGTAACAGAGATAATGATAGGAATAACAAGAGCATAATATACAAATTTTATTCAAATAAAGCATTCCCTATAGTGGAATGTTTTATTTTTTTTTAAACAAAATAAAACTGCATTATTAAAAATTATAGCAAAGAAGTTCTTGGAAATATAAGAAATATGTGCTAGATTTTTTAATTTATATATTGTTTGGAAATATAGAATTTCTAAGGGAAATTTGAGTTTTACCATAAAATGTGGTTTTGTATATAGTAATACTCATAGTATTTTTGGTATTTACACAAAAGGTGCTTGTTGAATTATTGACCTTCCCCCTAAGGGTAAGGATTATAATTGAGGTGTTGAAGTGTAATTATTTTAAAATGAGGAGGAAGATGATGAAATTTAGAGTGGGTTTAGTGCTAGCAGTAGGTGTAATAGTAGCCTTGTTACTATGTGCAGTTCCTGTTTTTGCAGCTGAAGGAGGAGTAATAAAAGGTACAACTCCAATTGACCAAGGAATGGCAAACAATGCAAAGGATATTACAATTTATAACAGCAAAATAGCAGCGTCATTTGCTGTTGGAACTCCAAACTATTGGAACATGACAAAAGGAAGTATTCTGGATGTTGCCATGATGAAAGGTGAAACTAAAGATGGGAAACCTATTTTTGGTGTAGATTTAGTAAATGACGTTGAATTTTTAAATAACTATTGGACTGCAACGGACTCATACAAGGGAGAGGATTTACTGGAAAATGTAGATGTTACATATAAGGAAAACCCTACAAATATCGAGGTTGTTGCAAAGACTAGATATTACAAAGAAGGTCATGATAAACCGTTAGAAGTAACTATAAAATATGTACTGGAAGATGGTAAAAATTATATTACTATGACTACTACAATGAAAAATCCTGCTGGTAATCAACCCTATGAGAGCATGAATGCAGGATACTCAATTTCAACATTGGCCGCTAATACTTTCGGTCCTTTCGGATGGTACCCGGATACAAAGGTAACTGGCATACGTATTGGTAATGACCCTAGAGTGAATGAACCGTTAGCAAATTTTGTGGCTACTTATGGTCAGGAATCCTATAGCTCAACATATTGTGTTTCGGTTGCATTAGATGGAGCCGATACATATAAAGGATCGTCCGGATATAAAGACATCTATAAAAGAGTAACCGTTCCCGGAGGGGAAACCATAACTTTTAAGGGCGAAATGCTTGTTTCTGATACAGCTTCAACAACTCCTATCGTTGAAAGAGATATTGAAAAGGCTAAAATGAAAAGTGATACAATAACAGGCAAGGTTATTGATAATGCCGGAAAGCCTGTTTCAAATGCCTTTGTAATTATATATAAGGATGGATCTTATGTCGCTAATGATGATAAGACTGTCGTAAAGGTTGAATCTGCACCACTTGCTTGGGTTATGACAGATTCAAAGGGAGAATATAGTTTTAAGTTACCTGATGGAACGTATAAAGTTCATGCTGAAGCATTGGGATGCACTCCGTCTAATTCACAAGCAGTAGTAATAAAGGATGGAACTGCAGATCATAAGAACTTAGAATTTTCATTACAGGCTGGAGCTCATGCTACAATTAAAGTAAAAGATCAAAGTGGTAAGAATATTCCTGCAAGAATTGATGTTAAATCAAGTTCACCTACTGATATAAAAATGCTGGGAAGTTCTGTTTACTTTACAAAGTTGGTAAATGGTGAATACGTAGCAGACTTCGATGTACCGGCAGGAACATTTTCATTTACAGCATCATATGGAGCAGACTATGAATCTAAATCTGCAACTATTGAGGATGTTAAAATTGAATCTGGAAATGCATTTGTCAGTACAAATGACCTAGTGATTAAAGAAGTTATTAATCCTAGAAAAGATAACTGGTACAACATGGATAATCACCAACACTCAAGTTTGGGAGATGGTGCAACTCCCATTGATCAGCTATTTATAGCACAAATTTGTGCTAAGCTTGACTTTAACTTAGTTTCTGACCATGATTCAGTTCAAAATGACGCTGAGATGGTGAAATTAGCAACTTCAGTAGGAAGACCGGTTATTCCTAGTCTTGAAGTTTCACCGGGATGGGGGCATTGGGGAATTCTTAATGTTGATTATTCGCAGGCAGATAAACAGGCAACTCCTATAAGTGCATCATTGAAGCCTGGAGAAATTATTTCCAAGGGACATCAAATGGATGCGGTAGTAGTTGTAAATCATCCTTATACTGATTATGGCTTTTTCTTAAATAGAGAAGGCGTTTTAGGTGGCAAAGAAAAGGCGGCAGACGAATTTGACCTTATTGAACTACAGTCAACTATAGACCTTTCTGACGCAAAGAACATGGATGCTAGAGCATTGGCAGATGCAATGAATGTTTACTGGAATAAAGGTCAAAAGAAGTTTTTAAGTGCGGGTTCAGACCAGCATGATGTTAAATCAGGATTATATCCGGGCATTATAAGAATGTATACTCATATTGAAGGTGATGTAACTTCAGAAAAGTATCTTGCAGCATTAACATCCGGCCATGCATATGCAACAATGGGACCTCTATTTACTTCTGCCAATGAGTCTATGTTTGGAGAAACATATAATGTAAAGAAAGGCGAAGCTAAAGTCTTTAATTCTAAGATTCAGGCTGTAAATGGATTGAAGAGAATAGATGTATACAGCATGGGTAAGGTTATAGCTTCATATGAATATGATACACAAGAGGCTGTTGATTTTTCATTTGAAATGAAAAACAATGGAACTAAGAACCTTTGGTATAGTTTTGTTGCAGTGGATGGTAAGGGCCGTTATGCAGTAACAAATCCTATTTGGGTTGATGAGTATAATACTTCAAATGTTTCAGTATCCAGAGCTCAATTTGTAGAAATGCTTTACAATCTAACCGAACAAAAAGAGGCTGAGAAAGTATCAACATTTAATGATGTAGCACTAGACACCTCATATGCAAATGCTATTGCATGGGCAAAGAAGAATGGAATAGTAAATGGAGTAACAGAGACGAAGTTTAAACCAAATGAATCTATTACAAGGGAACAAATGGTAACAATTTTATATAACTATGCTAAGATTATGGGCAAGGATGTTTCTAATATAGAAGGAATGGCAATACAGAACTTTGACGATTGGGGTAAAACTTCTGCATATGCTAAGAATCCAATGAGATGGGCGTTTAACCAAAATATTATTGTCGGAAAGTCTCAACAGGTTTTAGGACCAAAAGATACAGCAACAAGAGCCCAAGCTTCCATTATTATTGAAAGAGTAACTAATTTGCTTAAGTAGAATAATAAATTTTAGTATAACTATAAAATAGCAAAAGTAGATATAAGCGCAACCATTACCCTAAGGGGAAGGTTTGCGCTTATTTTTATAAAAAAATATAAATGAAATCCAACATAACCACAAAAGTATATTGGATTTATACGATTATACATGGGTTTGACCACAAAAAAATACCTATAAAATATCTATTGACATTCCCCCATAGGGCAAGGGGTATAATTTCAGTAAACTATAGAAGTCATAAATACTGGTATAAAAGAAAACTATAACTCTGATTTAGCAAAGCTATAGAAATATTACAAGAAATGTAAATGAAATGAATGAGTGCAATAAAATGGATTGGTGTTAAGAACAGGTCATTATATTTTATTTAATAATGATATACATTAAAACGTAGCCTATACGTTAGAGTGAAAGGAGTTTTATTTTTATGAACGAAGTTTCAGGTGCGGCTAATGCAAATGCAGTAGCTGCGAAAAAAAAGTTATCATCTAGTTTTTTTAAAAAAGGTATTACAGTAGCAATCTTATCAGGTATGTGCTACGGACTTTATTCAGCATTCATGACATTAGGTATGGCAAAGGGTGTTTGGGCCAATAACCTATATGCTGGTGTTACAGTTGGAGGAACTGTGCTTTCAGCATTTGTAATGATTTATATGCTTGGAGCACTAGGTAGTGCACTTAACGATACTATCAGTGGTGTTTGGTGTATTCTTATTGCAGCAGCAAAAGGTAAGTTAGGCGACTTCTTTAGAACAATAAAGACAAAGCCGGGAGTAGTTATGATTGTAGCTGCACTTATCGGTGGACCTATTGCAAGTACAGCTTATGTTGTATCTCTTCAGATGGCAGGATCAATCATTATTCCTATTACAGCTCTTTGCCCTGCAATTGGTGCTATTCTAGGAAGAGTATTATTTAAGCAGGAACTAAATGTACGTATGATGTGCGGTGTTGCTGTTTGTGTAATAGCAAGTATCATGATTGGTAGCACAGGTATGAGTGCAGATGCTCCAGAAGGTTTAATGCTTGGAATTTGTATCGCATTTATCGCAGCTTTAGGCTGGGGTATTGAAGGATGCGTTGCTGGATATGGTACTTCAATGATTGACTCAGAAATCGGAATTACTATTAGACAGTGTACATCAGGTTTAACTAACCTAATAATTTTAGTTCCACTATGGGGTATTCTTTCAGGTGGCGGAATCGGTCTTGCTGGAGAACTTATTGGTGATGTATTAACTGATATTCCTTCACTTTTATTCTTCATTGCCAGCGGTTTCTTCTCAGTATATGCATATAGCCTTTGGTACAAAGGTAACAGTATGTGTGGTGCCGCTTTAGGTATGGCTTGTAATGGTGCTTACTCATTCTGGGGACCATTCTTCTGTTGGATTGTTATTGGTATTTGGGACGGTCAGGAAGGCTGGGCTCTTCCTCCAATCGCATGGGCTGCTGCTATCGTTATGATTATCGGTATCCTATTAATCGCTATGAACCCAATGGATTTATTCAAAAAGAAGGAGGCGTAAATACATGAGACCACTAAACTATGCAATCTTAAAGTATTTTACAACAGTAAAAGAAGCTTGTGCAGACGATGTAATTGAAGCTTTAAAAGGCCAATATGGCAACTTCAAGGCTTTAAGAAAGCCAGCTGTAATCGAAGCAATTATGACTGGTGAAGCCAATGGACTTCTTGAAGAGACAAGATATGAACTAGACTCTAAGGGCGAATTAAGAGTTTACTATCATGCACATAAAGAAGGTGCAGATACTATAAATACTTATATTAAATAGTAATATAATAATTGCAAAGAATACCTATAGGGTCAGTTGGTATGAGGCTGACCCTATAGGGCAATTTGAAAGGAGGATTATTCGTGAGGTATTACGGAGAGCAAGCTCTAGGCTTGATTGAAACAGTAGGAATGGTTCCTGCTCTTGAAGGTGCGGATAAGATGTTAAAAGCGGCAGATGTTGAACTTGTAGCTTATGAAAATATCGGTTCTACACTTGTTACAATTTTAGTTAAGGGCGACGTTGCTGCAGTTAAGGCAGCCGTTGAGGCAGGAGCAGAAGCAGCTTCAGCAATTGGAAAGCTAACTGCGAAAAATGTTATGCCGCGTCCAATTCCAGCAGTAGGTGATATCGTAACTGTACACGATATCGATGCTTAAATAAGTTTAATGTTAATTTAGAAATTTATGAAAGGAACTACACAGATGGCAAATTTTGAAGCTATAGGCTTAGTTGAAACATTTGGTTTAGTATTTGCTTTAGAAGCAGCTGATGCGATGTGCAAGGCGGCGGACGTTGATTTGGTAGGTTATGAAAATACAGCATCTGGATACATTTCAATTCTAGTAAGAGGCGATGTTGGTGCTTGTAAGACTGCTGTTGAAGCGGGAGTAAAAGCTGTTACTGAAATGGAAGATGGAAACTTATACAGCCACGTTGTAATCGCAAGACCTCACCAAGATCTTGAAAAAATTATTTCACGTTATTCACTTGATAAAATACTTGGATAGTTAAAGGTAATTGTCGAGTATTAATGATAATGAATTGAAAGGGAGAGTTACAAATGAATATAATTGATAATGATTTACTCTCCATCCAAGAATCTCGTATTCTTGCGGAGAACGCACGTGAGGCTCAAAAAGCTTTAGCGACATTCCCTCAGGAAAAGTTGGACGAGATTGTTGAGCGCATGGCGGAAGAAATTGATAAACATACAACTGAACTTGCAATGATGTCATATGAAGAAACCGATTATGGCAAATGGGAAGATAAGGTAATCAAAAACAGATTTACTTGTGAGTACCTAAGAGAAAAGCTAAAGGGAATACGTTGTGTTGGTATTATCAACGAAGATAAGCAGAAAAAGACTATGGATGTAGGAGTACCTTTGGGAGTTATAGTTGCACTTTGTCCGGCAACAAGTCCCGTATCTACTACTATATATAAAGCCTTAATCGCTATAAAATCAGGCAATGCAGTTATATTTTCACCTCATCCCAGAGCAAAGAACACTATCGCTAAAGCACTTGATATAATGATTCGAGCGGCTGAAGGATATGGCCTTCCGGAAGGAGCGTTATCTTATTTGCATACGGTAACGCCAAGTGGCACTATTGAACTTATGAACCATAAAGCTACTTCCTTGATTATGAATACAGGTGTACCGGGAATGCTTAAAGAAGCATACAACTCAGGTAAACCGGTTATATATGGAGGAAATGGTAATGGACCAGCCTTTATTGAACGTACTGCAGATATTAAACAGGCGGTATGCGATATTATTGAAAGTAAGACTTTTGATAATGGTATAGTATCAGCAGCAGAACAATCAATTGTAGTTGATAGTTGCATTGCGGCAGAGGTTAAAGCGGAACTTCAAAATAATGGTGCTTATTTCATGTCTGATGAAGAGGCTAAGAAATTAGGTTCTTTATTCTTCAGATTTGATGGAAGTGCCGATTCGGAAATGTTTGGCAAGTCAGCACAGCACTTAGCAAAAAAAGCTGGGTTCTGGGTACCGGAAACAGTAAAAGTATTGATTTCTGAGCAAAAGTTTGTCTCAGATGACAATCCTTACTCTAAGGAAAAATTATGTCCGGTACTTGCTTATTACATTGAAGATGACTGGATGCACGCTTGTGAAAAGTGTATTGAACTACTGCTTAGCGAAAGACACGGACATACTCTAGTTATTCATTCAAATGACGAAGATGTTATAAAGCAATTTGCTTTAAAAAAGCCTGTAGGCAGAGTACTTGTTAACACACCTGCTGTTTTCGGCAGTATGGGTGCTACAACTAATTTATTCCCTGCTATGACTTTGGGAAGCGGATCAGCGGGAGAGGGTATGACCTCTGATAATGTTTCGCCTATGAATCTTATATATGTCCGCAAAGTTGGATATGGAGTACGCAAGACAGATGAAATTGTCAAAAGTGTGTTAGCAGAAGATAACAACTTATTAAATGAAAAATCATTAAAAGAAGTTGACGATTCTGAGAATATACAAATGCTTCATAGCATTTTGAAAAAAGCTATAGAAGCAATTCAGTAGCTATAGAAGATAAAATCAGACATTAAAAGTTTGACAAAATAAAGAAGAATGAGAGGTAGGAATTTTGGATATTCGTGAATTTTCAGAGAAATTTGCAGAGGCAACCAAGAGCATGTCTGCAGAAGAGCGTTCAGCAATCATGAAAATGTTTGCAGGCGTTTCCCAAGAAATTACAAAAGAAGGCCCTGTTACAATCAGCTCTGGCAAAGTTGCCTCAGAAGTTGGAACAGGTATTCCGGATGGAATGACTGAAAGACATAGATTGCTTAAGGAAAACTATTTAAAGCAGGTTCCTTCGATTACAACTCATCGTGCAAGAGCTGTAACAAAGATTACAAAGGAAAACCCTGGTATGCCGAAGATTGTACTTCGTGCTAAATGCTTTAAATATTGCTGCGAAACAGCACCGTTAGTAATTCAAGATAACGAATTAATCGTTGGTGCACCTTGTGGAGCACCGCGTGCAGGTGCTTTCTCTCCTGATATTGCATGGAGATGGTTACAGGACGAATTAGATACTATTGGTACTCGTCCTCAGGATCCATTCTATGTTTCAGATGAAGATAAGAAATATTTAAGAGAAGAATTATTCCCATTCTGGGCTGGAAAATCAGTTGATGAATACTGTGAAGACCAGTACAGAGAAGCTGGAGTTTGGGAACTATCTGGTGAATCTTATGTTTCAGACTGTTCATACCACGCTACAAATGGTGGTGGAGACTCAAACCCTGGATATGACGTAATACTTATGAAAAAGGGTATGCTTGATATTCAGAACGAAGCAAAAGAAAAGCTAGCTAATTTAGATTATGAAAATCCTGAAGATATTGAAAAGATTTATTTCTATAAATCAATTGTTGATACTACAGAAGGTGTTATGATTTACGCTAAGCGTATGTCAGAATATGCTGCAGAACTTGCTGCTAAGGAAACTAACCCGGTAAGAAAGGCAGAACTTCAGAAAATTTCAGAAATAAACGCAAGAGTACCTAAGTACAAGCCTGAAACTTTCTGGGAAGCTATTCAATCAATGTTCACAATTGAATCATTGCTTGTAGTAGAAGAAAACCAGACAGGTATGTCAATTGGACGTGCTGACCAATATATGTATCCGTTCTATAAGGCAGACATTGAAGCAGGAAGAATTAATGATTATGAAGCATTTGACCTTGCAGGTTGTATGCTAATCAAACTTTCTGAAATGATGTGGGTTACAAGTGAGGGTGCATCTAAGTTCTTCGCAGGATACCAGCCATTCGTAAATATGTGCGTTGGTGGTGTAACAAGAGACGGACAAGATGCTACAAACGATTTAACTTACCTATTAATGGATGCTGTTAGACACGTAAGAATTTATCAGCCATCACTTGCTTGTCGTATTCATAAATCTTCTCCACAGAAATACATGAAGAAGATTGTTGATGTAGTACGTTCAGGTATGGGCTTCCCGGCTTGTCACTTTGACGACACACACATCAAGATGATGCTTGCTAAGGGTGTATCTATTGAAGACGCAAGAGACTACTGCTTAATGGGTTGCGTAGAACCTCAAAAATCAGGACGTTTATATCAGTGGACTTCAACAGCGTATACACAGTGGCCAATTTGTATTGAACTAGTTCTTAACCACGGTGTACCGCTATGGTATGGAAAACAGGTTTGCCCTGACTTTGGTGATGTAAGTCAGTACAAAACTTATGAAGAATTTGATGCTGCTGTAAAGAAAATGATTCAATATGTAACTAAGTGGACTAGTGTTGCTACAGTTATTTCTCAGCGTATACACAAAGATCTTGCACCAAAACCACTAATGTCAATCATGTATGAAGGTTGTATGGAAAAGGGTAAGGATGTATCTGCCGGTGGAGCAATGTACAACTTTGGACCTGGAGTTATTTGGTCTGGTCTTGCAACTTATGCTGACTCAATGGCAGCTATTAAGAAGCTAGTATTTGATGATAAAAAGTATACTCTAGCTCAGTTAAATGAAGCTTTAAAGGCTGAATTTGTTGGATATGAACAGGTTAAAGCTGATTGTCTTGCTGCTCCTAAGTATGGTAATGACGATGACTATGCAGATTTAATTGCTGCTGACTTAATCAACTTTACTGAAATGGATCACAGAAAGTACAAGACTTTATATTCAGTACTTAGCCACGGTACTCTTTCAATCTCCAATAATACTCCATTTGGACAATTATTAGGAGCATCTGCAAATGGTCGTGAAGCATGGTCACCATTATCAGATGGTATCAGCCCTACTCAAGGCGCTGACTTTAAGGGTCCTACAGCTATCGTTAAGTCTGTATCAAAGCTTGCTTGTGATAACATGAATATTGGTATGGTTCATAACTTTAAGCTTATGTCTGGACTTCTTGATACTCCGGAAGGTGAAGCTGGTATTATTGCATTACTTCGTGCAGCGTGTGCGTTGGGTAATGGAGAAATGCAGTTCAACTATCTTGATAACAAGACATTAATTGAAGCTCAGAAACATCCAGAAAAATATCGTGACTTAGTAGTTCGTGTAGCTGGTTACAGTGCATTCTTCGTAGAATTATGTAAGGATGTTCAAGATGAAATCATCAGCAGAACTATGTTAACTCACTTCTAATAATAAGTAGGGTCGAGGGTTGACAAAATCCTCTGACCTGCCAAGATGAATCAAATTGGAGACTGAATAGTATGAGCAATACAAATGTAGGTATAATTGAAAGAAAGGCCACCATCTTTAATGTGCAGAAGTACAATATGTATGATGGTCCTGGCGTAAGAACTCTAGTGTTCTTCAAAGGCTGTCCGCTTCGCTGTAAATGGTGCGCAAATCCTGAAGGATTGGAAAAGAAGTTTCAAGTGATGTTCAAAACCAATGCCTGTGTAAATTGTGGAGCCTGCGTTTCTGTTTGTCCCGTTGGAATCCATACTATTTCGAAGGATAATCAAAAACATGAGGTTCTTCGCAACATTGATTGTCTTGGATGCCAAAAATGTGTAGAAGTTTGTAATGCTAGAGCACTTACTATAGTAGGTGAAGTAAAGACAATCTCAGAATTACTGAGCATTGTCGAAGAGGACAAACCTTTTTATGAAGTTTCAGGCGGAGGGGTGACCCTAGGCGGAGGAGAAGTATTAATGCAGCCGGAAGCTGCGGCCAGCTTATTGCAGGCTTGCAAGCAAGAGGGTATTAATACGGCTATTGAAACTTGCGGTTATGCAAAATTAGAAAACGTTCTAAAGGTTGCAGAGTTCACAGATTTATTCCTATTTGATATTAAACATATGAATTCAGATAGGCATTTCGAACTTACAGGAGTAAGAAATGAGCAGATTCTGACAAATATTTCAGAACTTCTTCATAGAAGATATAATGTAAAAGTTAGAATGCCAATGCTGAAGGGAATAAATGACAGTGAAGAAGAAATCGAACAAGTTATCAAGTTCTTGATGCCTTACCGAGATTACAAAAACTTCAAGGGTATTGATTTACTTCCTTATCATAAATTAGGTGTTAACAAGTATAATCAACTTGGTAAAGAGTATCCTATAGAAGGAGACCCAAGTTTAAGTGAAGATGACTTGAATAGAATAGAAGGTTGGATTAAAAAATACGATTTTCCTGTTACAGTTATTCGTCACTAATGATGAAGGATTATTCGAAAAAAGTTTGAAAGGTAGAATTTATGGGAACAGCTATTGAAAAAGCTACAGAGCGTATCATACAAGAGTCGGTGCCCGGAAAACAGGTCACAATTGCTCATGTGATTGCTTCGCCCATGCCTGATATATATGAGCGTTTAGGGATAGATGATCGAGGTGCTATTGGTATCCTTACATTATCTCCTTATGAAACAGCAATAATTGCAGCAGATATTGCTACAAAGACGGCAGATGTTGAAATCGGTTTTTTAGACCGTTTCACTGGCTCAGTTGTTATCAGCGGCGACGTGCAAAGTGTTACCACAGCACTGGAGGCTGTAACTGAAACCTTGTGTAACTTGCTTGGCTTTACAACAGTTCCTATTACAAAGACATGAAGAAGAAACGTGTTATGGTGATAGGTCCTACGCATTGCGGAAAGACAACACTGGTAAATGAGCTAAATGGTTATGATGGTCCATTAAGAAAAACACAAGATACTATTTATGGAGAAAAGACTATAGATGTACCAAGTTCCTTTGTAGCTATCCCGTGGATGTATAAACACTTGATAGCTCTCTCACAGGATGCTTCAGAGATATTACTAATGGTGGATCAGTCTAAGCCCGTTGAAGTTTATTCTCCGGGATTCGCAAAAGTGTTTAAATGCCCTGTGATAGGTGTAATTACTAAATGTGAATTAAAACCAGAGAATAAGGAATTGTGTTTTAAGCAATTAAAGCAAATAGGCGTCTCCGAACCTTATTTTGAAATAAGTGTTCCCGAGGACATTGGAGTCGCCGCTTTAAAAGCATATATATTCGATAAAAATAGAAGTAAAGGGGGACAATTATGAAATTTATAACCGAAGAAGATCTGCGGGATTTGTATAAAAGAGAACCTTTTACCACTTATGAAATGGAACCAGGGACCAGGCTAACACCTGGAGCTCGTCAATTTTTAGCGGACAGGGGAATCAATATGTTTGATGATGAGCCCTTTGTAAAGAAATATGTTGTTACAACTAGCGAAGATTCTGTTAAAGCTAAACCTACTCAGCAGAAAAATGAGTCGGCTAAGCCAAAACAAATGGATTGGAGACAGAAGAAACTTCATTGTAAAATGAAGTCAATGGAAGCACTATTTCTTTCAACCGGCCAAGAGCTATTAAGTAGAGATGTATTTCTAGCTCAAAATGTTATTGATTTAGGAAAACAGTTCGCCAATGTGAGAGCTTTTGCAGAAGGTAAAGGCCTAGGAGAACTCGTATGCTGTCAAGAGTGCAGTGGAATGAATGGAGAAAATTTCTGTAAGGATATAGACGATTGTTTTGAGATTACAGAATTTCATATGCAGCTTGAAAAGGGAAAAGAAATTTTGAACTTACATAAACTACGTTGTGCACTTCGAGAAGTGGAACCTGTAGTTATGGAAGTATACGAAGGTAATGAGAATGAGAGTAAGTTGTGCGAAGAAATTATTGGTAAGGTTAACAGGATTGTTAATGCGTTATCACAAATGATTTGTGCAGCTGTTGGAGGAAAAGAATGTCAGAGAAAAATTTGACTTTTGAATACTGTGATCAGTTAGTTCAGGAATTTGAAAATGTCATAGAAAAACCCATAAGAAGTAAATCTTCTGTATATTATACAGGTGTTGACTTAGGTACAGCTTGTGTTGTTGTTGCGGTTTTAGATGAAAATTACAAACCTGTGGCTGGTGCTTACAAATATGCAGATGTAGTTCGTGACGGTATGGTTGTGGATTATATCGGAGCAATAAATATTGTTAGGCAGATGAAACAGGACTTGGAGGAAAAGCTAGGTGCGGAATTAATATACGCAGCTGCGGCTATACCTCCGGGAACTGATGGTCTTGATTCAGGAGCAATTAAAAATGTAGTTCAAGCAGCAGGCTTTGAACTAACAAACTTACTTGACGAACCTACAGCAGCAAACGCAGTTCTCAAGATGCAGAATGGTGCAGTTGTGGACATCGGCGGAGGAACTACAGGTATTTCTATTTTAAAAGATGGAAAAGTTATCAATGTAGTAGATGAAGCCACTGGAGGAACTCACTTTTCCTTGGTTATTTCAGGTGCGTATAAAATGGATTTTGCGAATGCAGACTTATACAAGCGTGATGAAAAGAATCATAGAGAACTAAAACCAGTATTAAAACCGGTAATTGAAAAAGTATCTTCAATTATTACGCAACATGTAAAGGGCTACAATGTAGACGAAATTGCATTAGTAGGCGGTACATGCTTGTTTACTGGAATTGAAGAAATTATAGAAAAACAAACAGGTATCTTTACCCATAAGCCAAAGAATCCGATGTTTGTAACTCCTTTGGGCATTGCGTTAAGCTGCACACAGGAGAGCATAGATTAGAAAGGGTGTTTATATATGGAATTTCGAATTATTAAATCCCCTACAAAAGGAACCTTGGATATTCTTAAACGCCGTATGGCGCCAAGTAGCAACTCTGATATTGAGAGTGCAGATGCAGTTGGACTGGTTCAGGGGAAAATGATTGAAATGATTTGTGCAGCAGATGTTGCTGAAAAAGCAGTCGGAGTTACTGTTGAAGATATCAGAGGCAGCTGCCCACAGAACATGATTTTGATTGCGATTTTTGGTGATACAGCATCTGTTGAAGATGCAATCCATGAAATTAAACGCAAGTTGGAAGAAGGGAAAGATTTATGTTAACAGCAAGACTGATTGACAATGTATGGGCAACAAGAAAAGCAGATTCGTTAAACGGATTGAAATTTATGCTTGCGGAAGTAATCGGTGGTGGATGCGATGGCCAACGTATGGTAGTTGTAGACATTATAAGCGCAGGTATAGGTGACAGAGTTATTGTTTGTCAAGGTTCTTCTGCAAGAAGAATGCTTGGTGATGACAATATACCTGTAGATGCAGTTGTTGTCGGAATTATTGATGAAGATTGCGAATTTGGATGATTTCGGGAGGTATAAGGATGAGTCTTCTTGATATGGTAAAAGAAGCCGGCATTATTGGTGCAGGTGGAGCAGGGTTCCCAACCCATGCGAAGCTAGCATCAAAAGCGGACTATATACTTCTTAATGGTGCTGAATGTG